>JAEWMX010000002.1 GCA_023393065.1 Bacillota bacterium
ACCGACCTCGATAACTGCTGGTTATTCCAGAGGAAAGTCCATGCTCGCACTGGCTGTGATGCCAGTAGTGATTGCGCTAGCGGAAAAAATAACGCTAGGTATGCGGGAGCGCATAACGGCGGGAAAAAACCTAAAGCCTCGGCTATGGTGGATTCCCTGAAAGTGCCACAGTGACGCAGCTTAGTAGAAATGCTAAGGTGGAACGCGGTAAACCCCACAAGCGAGAAACCCAAAATTGGTAGGGGAAGTGTACCTAGAGAATCGAATCGCGGTACGCATGCACATCGTGCATAGATAAATTGTTATCCTTGACAGAACATGGCTTACAGGGTCGGTACTCACTTAGGAGAATTATGAATTTGCCAACGAAGATTACTATTTCACGAATCGTAATCGTGGTCGTGATGCTCATTGCCCTTTTCGTTTTGTCCCTTGTCAATGTCAGCATTCCAAATCTCGGCACAACTAATATAAATGCAGTCTATTTTATTACGGCGATAATATTTATTTTGGCATCTGCCACCGATTGGCTCGATGGCTATTTGGCTCGACGCAATAATCAGATAACCGATTTAGGAAAATTTCTTGATCCCATAGCAGATAAACTTTTAATCGATGGTTTATTAATTTTTTTAATCGTCGCACCAACTTACGCTCCGACGAATCTTACATTTTCACTTTGGTGCGCCATTATTCTCATAGCGCGCGACTTGATCGTTGATGCTTTACGCTTGATTGCTGTCACTAAAAACAAGGTCATCGCCGCAAATATCTTTGGAAAAGCCAAAACGGTATTGCAGATGGTCGCCATCGTCGCCATCTTACTTAACGGATGGCCATTCTCTTACTTTGATTACAGCTTTCCAAACGGTTTAAAAATGGCCGAAATTCTTGTGTATCTAGCTACTTTTGTCTCGCTTTTATCGGGCATTATATACGTCGTTCAAAATCGTCAGGTGTTAAGGGAGGAAAAGAAGGATGAAAGCCCAAAAATTAGTTGAAATTCTTAAGTCAAAAAATCTCACCATCGGTGCTGTCGAGTCCATGACAGGTGGTTTGTTCGCATCATCTGTGACTGATGTACCTGGTGCGAGCGAAGTTTTTCGCGGTGGAATTGTCGCATATAACTCAGGCCTGAAATGTGATCTTGTCAAAGTTCGAAAATCGACAATCGATGAGTTCGGAGTCGTCTCTTGGGAAGTTGCAAGCGAGATGGCATATAATGGTCGCAGCCTCTTAAATGTTGACTTTTGCATCGCAGTGACAGGTAATGCCGGACCGACGGCGAGCGACGCAAAAAAAGAAATCGGAGTCGTCTACCTAGCGGTAGCAAGCAAAGACAATGTGTGGGGAGTGCCACTTAATTTGCAGGGCTCCCGCACCGAAATTAAAAAGCAATCTGTCGATTTGATGATCAGCGCTCTGGAGAGCATTTTAAAATAATTTAGTAACGAATCGCGATTTCGTTCCTATATATCTAGTGAGGATATAACATGGCTAAAGAAACAGCAAAAGACAAAATGTCCGCCCTTGATGAGGCGTTAAAGACCATCGAAAAAACTTATGGCAAGGGTGCGGTTATGCGCTTAGGTGAAAGACCTCATGTCGAAGTTGACGCGATTCCTTCGGGCTCGCTTTTATTAGACTATTCGCTCGGTGTCGGCGGATATCCTAAAGGCCGCATCATCGAAATTTATGGACCTGAGAGCAGTGGCAAAACCACCCTAGCCCTTCACGCCATCGCCGAGGCACAGAAAATGGGCGGAAGAGCCGCATTCGTCGATGCCGAACATTCAATTGATCCTATCTATGCCCGTAACTTAGGCGTCAATATCGATGAGTTGATTTTGTCGCAACCAGATAGCGGAGAACAAGCTTTAGAAATAGTGGAAATGCTCGCCTCTAGCGGCGCCATCGACATTATAGTCGTCGATAGCGTGGCCGCTCTTGTTCCGCAAGCGGAACTCGATGGGTTAATGGGCGACAACCAAGTTGGTTTGCAAGCGCGATTGATGTCAAAAGCTATGCGCAAACTAGTGGCCGTTTTAAATCGTTCTTCATGCACTATTATCTTTATCAATCAGCTGCGCGAAAAGGTCGGCATCGTCTATGGTAACCCAGAGACGACAAGCGGTGGTCGCGCCCTTAAATTTTACGCCTCCGTCCGCATTGACATCCGCCGTTCAGAGGCCATTAAAGACGGCAACGATTTAGTCGGTAACACCGTCAACATCAAAATCGTTAAGAATAAAGTAGCCCCGCCTTTTAAATCGTGTAAAGTCGATATTATCTATGGTAAGGGCATCTCAAAAGAAGGCGAAGTCCTCGATTTATCGATCGATATGGGACTCGTCAAAAAATCCGGCTCGTGGTATGAATACAACGGCGAAAGGATCGGCCAGGGCCGTGAAACCGCTAAAGAATTTTTAAAGAAAAACGAGGCCGTTATGAACGAACTCGTCTCTAAACTTAAAACTGGTATTGCTCAATAGCTTATTTGATTTTGGCGATAACCTCGATATAGTCGCTTAGTAAATCAGCCAACTCTTCTCGATTCAAATCGTGAATTCGATCGCGAATTTGTTCGACGAGAGTTTTTTCTTCAAGTCCGACTAGATAATCGATGGTAACCTCGAGAACGCTCGCAATTTTCATCAGCGTCTTAACATCAGGGTCGCGAACACCAGCCTCATAATTGCTAATTGTCTTTGGACTCACATCGATGAGATCTCCGAGTTCCTTCTGCTTAAGCCCTTTTTTCTGGCGAGCGATTTTTAGATTAGTGAGCATACATACATTTTTACGATAAGAACGGGCTGATGCAATTTATCTTTGATAGTTCCTACAAAAAGAAGAAATATGTAGATTCTATGGAACAAAATGTTCTAATTTTTAAAAAAATAATCTTCGGTTTGCGAACGATAGAAGTCAGCATATTCTATATTCGTTTTATGTAGATTGATCGAGAAAATCTTTGTTGCAACGACGCGCCAAGACACTTTCTGGTTTTCAAAGTATTCTTTGTTTTATTTCTCCAATGCATTTGCTAAAATAGCCTTGTATCGAAAGATACTTATTACCATAGATTCTTTGTAGTCTCTCTTATCGGATAGCATCCGTTATAAAATAACGAATCGGCAAAGACCATGCCTCGTTTTAGGTAATAATAGCCATTTTAGACAATTTTTTCCTATCTTTCCGTAGGAAAAACATTCCGTAATCAACAAACACAAACCAAGGAGGTAAAAATTATGGATCCAACACTAGTCACCATTTTGATTATTGTTTCGGCTCTCGGGGGTCTCGGCGTCGGCATCATGCTCGTCTTTGTCATTCCCGCTCTGCGCGCTAAAACAGCGAGCAAAAAAGCTGAAAAAATCATTCGTGATGCCGAAATCAAAGCCGAACACACTGTCAAATCAGCACAAATCGATGCCAAACAAGTCGCTTACGAGATGAAACTCGAAACCGAAAAAGAGCTCAAGGAGAGAAAGGCTGAGTATCTCGTTTTAGACAATAAACTCTCTCAGCGGGAATCTAACATTGATCGCCGCGACGCACAACTCATCGCTAAAGAAAATGTCTTGGAAGAGAAAACCGAAACCTTGAACCGCCGCCTTAAAGAGGCCGAGCGCAAAGAGGAAGTGCTCCAACAAAAAATCGATTCCATTATCGAGGAATTAGAAAAAGTTGCGCAACTGTCCGTCAATGAAGCTCGCGACGAAATCTTTCAAAGAGTCGAAAGCAAACTATCACGCGAAATTGCCGCCTTTATTAAAAATAAAGAAGATGAAGCTAAAGAGACGGCTCAAGAAAAAGCCCGCGAACTCATCGGCTTGGCCATCAATAAGTATTCTCAAGAAGTCACGACCGAAAGAACGGTTTCAGCCGTCTCCCTTCCAAGCGACGAAATGAAAGGCCGCATCATCGGTCGAGAAGGTCGCAACATTCGCTCGCTTGAACAACTGCTCGGCGTCGATTTAATTATCGATGATACCCCTGAAGTCATCACTGTTTCTTGCTTTGACCCGATTCGTCGCGAAATCGCTAAATTAACTCTTGAACGACTAATTAAAGACGGTCGCATTCAACCAGGACGCATCGAAGAAGTCGTCGAAAAAGTCAAAGTTGAAGTCGATGAATCAATTCGCAAAGCTGGCGAAGACGCCGCCTTTAAACTCGGATTGCCGCGCATAAATAAAGAATTATTAACTTATGTCGGAAGGCTAAAATATCGCACCAGTTATGGACAAAACGCCTATGATCACGCGATGGAAGTCGCCTACTTAGCCGGAATCATGGCCGTCGAACTCGGCCTCGATCAAAATCTCGCTAAGCGAGCTGGTTTACTCCACGACATCGGCAAATCGATGGACTTTGAAATCGATGGTTCACACGTTGAAATCGGCGTCCGCCTAGCTAAAAAATACGGCGAACCAGATGTTGTCATTAACTCAATTGAAAGCCACCATGGTGATGTTGAGCCGAAATTCGTCATCTCCCACCTCGTGGCGGCTGCCGACACGCTCTCTGCTGCGCGCCCTGGCGCGCGTAGCGAAACCGTCGAAAACTATATTAAGCGCATCGAAAAATTGGAAAACCTCTGCAAATCATATGATGGCGTCTATCAATCTTATGCCATGCAGTCAGGTCGCGAAGTAAGAGTTATGGTCATCCCCGAAAAGATCGATGACTTAGCCGCTTATAAACTCGCTCGTGATATTCGCGAAAAAATAGAAAACGAACTCACATATCCCGGACAAATTAAAGTGTCGGTCATCCGTGAGTATCGCGCTACCGAAACCGCGAAATAAACACGAGATAGAAAGCCTATAATTAAATGAGAATTCTCTTTTTTGGCGACATTGTCGGCCGCAACGGCCGGCAAGTCGTCAAACGACACCTAAACGAACTCATCGAGAAGTATCGGATTGATTTTGTTATTGCCAATGGCGAAAATGCCACGCATGGTAAGGGGCTGATTGAAAAGCACTATCACGAACTCATCGATGCCGGTATCGACGCCATTACTTTAGGCAATCACTATGCGACTAAAAGCGATATTCGCCGCTATATTAATGAAGCCGAGTGCTTGGTTCGCCCTCTTAATATCTTAAAGCCCCTCGGCGGTTCAGGTAGTGTTGTCTTTGATGTCGATGGAACAAAAATTCGCGTCACTAATCTTTTAGGTACAGCTTTTATGAAAGAAGAAGTCAATCATCCATATTTTGCTCTCAAGGATCTCTTAGCCGAAACTTTGGATGACGAGATTCACATCGTCGATTTTCATGGTGAGGCGACAGCCGAAAAAATCGCATTCGCATTTGCTTTTGATGGGCAAGTAAGCGCTATTCTCGGCACTCACACTCACGTTCAGACTCGCGATTATCGGCTCTTGCCAAACAAGACCGCTTTTATCAGCGATGTCGGCATGTGTGGCGCCTATAATGGCGTCATCGGCTTTAAAAAAGAAGAAGTCATCAATCGAACGCTGTTTGGCAAGGACGATATTTTTCAATTGGATGAAGGCGATCAGTCGCTGCTTTCCGCCGTCGTGCTCGATATCGATAATAATACGAAAAAAGCTCAAGAGATCTTCCCTATATACATATTAGAAAATGGTCGCAACGATGCCTAAGCCTAAGATAATTTCCAAACCGACAATTGAAGAAACGCGCATTCGTCAGAAGTCACTTTTGATTCGCGATTACGAGCCGTTTGAAAGTGAATTAGTGCGAGATTTTGCCAAAGGCAAAAAATACTTTGTTCGCACCTATGGCTGTCAAGCCAACATGCGCGATGAAGAGGTGCTGGCGGCGATTTTAGAAAAGGCCGGTTATGCGAAAACACCGAGTGCCAAGACGGCCGATTTAATTATTCTCAACACTTGCGCCGTCCGTGAAAACGCGGAAGACAAAGTACTTGGGGAACTCGGAACCTTGAAAGCTTATAAAGCGGCAAACAAAGATCTCATCATCGCTATTTCGGGATGTATGAGCCAGCAGGAACACATCATCGATTTGCTCATCGAGAAGTACCATCAGGTCGATATTATTCTCGGCGTTCATAATTTGCATAATATCATTGAATTGATCGACATCCATCTTCGCGAATCGTGTCGCGTCGTCGATGTTTTGGCTCGCCCGCAAGAAATAGTCGAGAAGCTGCCTTCAACGCGTAACTCAAAGCATAAAGCTTTCGTTAATATCTCATACGGATGCGATAAATTTTGCACTTACTGCATTGTTCCTTACACTCGTGGTCAGGAACGAAGCCGGCCCTTTGCAGAAATACTATCCGAGTGTCAACACCTCGTTAGACGCGGCTATCAAGAAATTACTTTGCTCGGACAAAATGTCAATTCGTACGGTAAAGATTTAAAAGGCCAAAGCGTCACATTCGCTTCTCTTCTTGAAGCGGTCGCTTCGCTCGGCATCCCTCGGCTGCGCTTTTTAACCTCGCATCCTTTTGATTTTAGCGATGATATCATCGCGGTTATGAAAAGGCATGAGAATCTGATGAAATACATTCATCTGCCTGTTCAAAGTGGCAACAACGAAATTCTCAAGCTGATGGGACGGCGATACACCCGCGAAAAATATCTCGAGATAATTCGTAAGCTTCGCCTCGAACTGCCAGGCGTTCATATCAGCACCGACATCATCGTTGGCTTTCCTAATGAAAGCGAAGAACAATTTCTCGATACTGTCTCGCTTGTCTCGGAAGTAAAATACGAGAGTGCCTTCACCTTTATCTATTCGCCGCGTCAGGGAACGCCGGCGGCCAAACTCACCGACAATGTGACGAAAAAAGTAAAATCAGCCCGCTTTAAAGTTTTAACCAACACTTTAGAAACGACGATTTCTCAATCATCTCAAGCCATGGTCGGAAATACGTATAAAATTCTTGTTGATGGCTGGAGCAAAAAGGATAAAGCAGTCCTTTCTGGCTATAGCGAGACCAACAAGCTCGTCCATTTTAAAGGGGACGCCTCGCTCATCGGCAAAATCGTCAGCGTCCGCATTCTCGAATCGCATGTTTATTCATTAATTGGAGAATTGGTAAATGAGTAAACTTGATGATGCATTGCAAAATCTCGAGCAAGAAATAATGGAAAGCGAACTTGTAAAAGAGTATTTTCATCTTCGCCACCTGGTTGAGGAAAATCAAGAACTCAAGCAGCTTAAAAGTGAGGTGAATGCCGCGCAGAGCGCCTTGTCGCTGAGCATGGGAAATAAAAAACTGCACGCGATAAAAAAAGATGAATACGAAAAAATTCTCGCCATCTACGACAATCACCCACTTATTGCCAACTTTGCAATCATACAACTTGAACTACAAGATTTTTTAAAAAATATCGCCGATTTGCTCGAATAGTGACTCTTTTTCGCTGTTTTATCGTATAATTTAACTATGATTTACGTGATTACCGGGCCGACGAATACCGGCAAAGATCGCATCGCGATTGAACTTGCCAAACGCCTCGGTGGCGAAATTATCAATGCCGATGCTTTTCATGTTTATCGGCAGCTAAAAATTGGAACCAACAAGCCCCGCGAAGAGGATTTTCAAGGTGTGAAACACCATCTTTTTGAAATCGTTGGTGTCGACGAAAACTATTCGATTGCCCGCTATCAAAAGGAAGCTAGAACTATCATCGATGAATTGTTGGCAAAGAATATTCCAATCATCATGCTCGGGGGCAGCGGATTATATATCAAGGCCGCTCTCTATGATTACCATTTTAAAGAAGAACCGACGGTTGATATGTCGGCTTATGAAAAGCTAGATAATCTTTCGCTTTACAATGCATTAAAAGCTGTCGATGAAAAAGCGGCAGTGGCCATTCATTTTAACAATCGCCGGCGCGTCCTTCGAGCCTTGCAAATCTATCGCGCTCAAGGAAATAAAAAATCAGATATTCCGATTAATAAAGATTGCGATCCAATATATGAAACGCTATTTTTTGGCATCAACTTCGATCGTGCGGATTTATATTTGCGAATTGTTTATCGCGTCGAGCGAATGATCGCCGAAGGTCTTTTCGCGGAAGTAAAAGCGCTGATCGATGAATATGGGCCTCATCGACAAGCTCTTCTCGCCATCGGATATAAGGAATCCATAGCTTACCTACAAGGTAAGATGACGAAAGAAGAAGCAATAGATGCTATTATTAAAAATACTCGACATTATGTGAAACGCCAAATTACTTATGTTCGACATCAATTTCCGATGCATTGGATCAACACTATCGATGACATAATCGAGATAGGTAAAAATGGAAAAGCGTCTTGAACGAATCGCCTCGTTGATAGGTGAAGATAAAGTTTTGTCCCTCAAAGGCAAGACAATTCTCGTTTGCGGTTTGGGAGGAGTTGGAGGCACGGCTCTTGAAAGTCTAGCTCGCTCCGGAGTCGGACATTTTGTAATCGTCGACTATGATATTGTGGAGCCCACTAATCTCAACCGACAAATACTCTATACTTACATCGATGTCGGAAAGTTGAAAATCGTCGCGGCCGAATCGCGCATCAAGTCTATTGATGAATCAATAATTATCGATAGTTATGCACGCAAAGTCGACCATGACTTCATCGCTGCAATCAAAAGTCATAAGATTGATTTCGTTATCGATGCGATTGATTCCGTTGAGGCCAAGGTGCAACTGATAACATACTGCCTAGCCAATCATGTGCCTTTCATATCCTCGCTCGGCATGGCTAATCGTCTTGACCCGACCGCCGTTCGCGTCACGAATCTTGCGGCGACAAATATCGATCCGCTGGCCAAAAAACTAAGGTCCCTTCTTCGAAAAGAAGATATTGAACTGAGTGACATTCCCGTCGTCTTTTCAGTTGAGAAGCCTCGCCAAGGGGGCGTTCACCTCGCATCGGTTATGAATGTGCCGTCCGCTGCGGGACTAGCAATGGCTTTTTATTGCCTAGAAAAGATACAAAAGTAAATTTTTTAAGTTATTATTTTATACATAAGAAAATGGAGGTTCAGCATGCCCCTTTTACAAATTGATGAAATAGCAAAAATTGCCGGCATTCCCATAGAATATCTCGAACCTTATGGAAAATATAAAGCCAAAATTGATACGGGTATCTTTGAACATCTCGATAAAGTTGCCGATGGGAAGCTCGTCCTAGTTACGGCCATCACACCCACGAAAGCCGGTGAAGGCAAGACGACGACATCAATCGCCCTAGCTGAAGGAATGGCAAAGATTAAACAAAAAGCTATGCTCTCTTTGCGCGAGCCCTCTCTTGGACCGGTCTTTGGCATCAAAGGCGGAGCGACTGGCGGCGGTTTGGCATCGATTGCTCCGAGCGACGACATCAACCTCCATTTCACAGGCGACATGCACGCTCTTACCTCAAGTATCAATCTGATATCCGCCGTCATCGATAATCATATTTTTCAAGGCAATGAATTGCGCATCAATCCTGAACGCGTCGTCTGGAATCGAGCGATGGATATGAATGATCGCGCTTTGCGCGAAATTATCGTTGGACGCGGAGAGAAAAACGGCGTAGAAAGAAAAGACGGTTTTGTCATCACCGTCGCCTCGGAACTGATGGCTATTCTTTGCCTCGCCAAAGATGCGAATGACTTTCGCGATCGGATTCAAAAAATAATCGTCGCTTACAATTTTGACGAAAAGCCCGTCACAGTCCAAGATTTGAAAATTTCTCACGCCATCATGAAGTTGATGAGGGATGCCCTGAAACCAAATTTGGTTCAGACGATTGAAAATAATCCCGTTCTCATACACGGCGGACCTTTTGCCAACATTGCGCACGGATGCAATTCGCTCATCGCTTTAAAGCTATCGCGTAAACTAGCCCCCATATCGATTACCGAAGCTGGTTTTGGCTCCGATTTGGGCGCTGAGAAATTCTTTGACATCGCCTGTCGCTACGGCGAGATGAAGCCCGATGGTGTGGTGATGGTGGCAACTCTTCGCGCTTTGAAAATGCACGGCGGCCAGCTTCTCG
This sequence comes from Bacillota bacterium, assembly GCA_023393065.1. Lineage (GTDB taxonomy): Bacteria > Bacillota_I > Bacilli_A > RFN20 > CAG-826 > UBA1424. The sequence continues at coordinate 10,002 of JAEWMX010000002.1, forward strand.
ATAAAATCAACGAAGAAAATGTCGATGCTCTACTAAAAGGAGTTGGCAATTTGCGCGTCCACTTGGAAAATGTTAAAAAATTTGGCGTTCCTTCCGTCGTCGCCATCAACCACTTTGCTAGCGACCATCAAAGCGAGATTGAAGCCTTGGAAAAATGGTGTGGAGAAAATGGCTATGTCGTCAGTTTTCTCGATGGGTATTTAAAAGGCGGGGAAGGAGCGATGGACTTAGCGCAAAAAGTCGTCGATATGCTTTCTACCAAGCCATCAAACTACAAACCTTTGTATAAATTAGATTTGTCAATCGAAGAGAAAATTGAAAAAGTGTGTAAGCACATTTATCGTGCCGGACATGTCGAATATTCGAGCTTAGCCAGGGAGCAAATCGCCAGATACAATCGGCTCGGATACCAAAATCTGCCGGTATGCATGGCAAAAACGCCACTATCGCTTAGCGATAATCCAGAAGTTATCGGCGCTCCGTCAGGGTATACGATGACGATTCGCGAGCTCACCTTATCAGCCGGAGCCGGGTTCATCGTCGCCTTAACAGGTAGCATTTTAAGAATGCCAGGGCTTCCGAAAATACCTTCTGCGGTCCTGATGGAAGACTTATCATATTGATATGAAACTAATCGATTATCAATTATTCGACATAGTCGAAATGAAAAAGGAGCACCCTTGCTCTAACCGCACCAAGAAGTTTCAAATTGTCCGTGTGGGAGCCGACATCAAAATGATGTGTTTAGGCTGTGGCAACATCATCATGTTATCCCGTTACGATTTTAATAAGCGACTTCGTAAAGTTCTGGGCCACGAAGAAAAACAAATCGAAATTAAAAAATAAATAGCAACATTTCTATTTTGTCTCCTTATATATTGGTGAACATGGAAACACCAATTTTAAAAATCGACAACTTGAGCCGTGCCTTTTCATTCGGAGGACGAGATTATTCTGTTCTAAAAAAGATTAATTTGTGTTTTGCTGAGCGAGGTTTTGTTCTCCTGTCGGGAAAATCTGGTTCAGGGAAATCGACACTGCTGAATCTCATCGCCGGCATTTTAAAGCCGTCAGCCGGTCACGTTCTTTACAAGAATAAAATGGTCGACGCAATGGGCGAAAAGCATATCTGCGCCTATCGTAATCGCGAGGTTGGTTTTGTCTTTCAGCAATACAATCTTTTTGATAGGCAAAGCGTTCTTTTTAATGTGGTTTTACCTTTGTTAATTGATGGGCGTGGCATCGCAAAATCGTATGAGATAGGAAGAAAATTGCTATCGCTATATAATCTCGACGAACATTACGACCAAGAAGTCGGCAAATTATCCGGCGGTGAAAAGCAGCGCGTCGCCATCCTGCGGGCTATCGTCAACAATCCGCCGATTGTCTTGGCTGATGAGCCGACAGGAGCGCTTGATCGGGCTAACGCCGAAAAGACATTAGCGATGCTCCGCGATATCTCAAAGGAGAGACTCGTGATCGTCGTTTCCCATGATGTCGAGCTTGCCCGTCGCTTTGCGACGCGGCACATCGAAGTCAAAGATGGAGAAATCGTTTTTGATGAATACGTCAATTAGCGATTCTTAACGATGGCCACTGGATGGAAGCGCACGATTGCTCGCTCGTACCTTCGCGGCGACACGAGCAAAAACACGATATTGTTTTTATCAACTCTCGTCAGCTTCTCCTCGCTGCTGCTCGCGACCGGTTTTCATTATGGCGCCAATCAAATTGTCGATACCGCTCAAAGTCAAATCGTCGATAGTTCATTTTTCAAAGCGGCGAAAAAAGAGTATGTAGAAACAGGCGATTCATCTCCGCTTTCCCTCGTCAAGGTCATGCGTCCCAAGCGCGAGGAGCTCGGCTTTTTAAACGAGATTCTACCGTCATGCGTAATAACCCATGATTTATCTAAATTTTTTCCGGGGAATCACGAGATCTTTTTTGAAGAAAAGCGGATTGATAATATCCTTTTCGCGCCTGTTTATAGTTATGTTCACCTCGGAACAAAGAGAAACATGCTGATTGCCGGCGCGATACCTTCAAGTGAAACAATCCATCAAGTTGTCATCAATAAGACTTTTGCCACGACTATTTGCGCCGATATAGATAACTTAATCGGACGAGAATTCGCCATTGATATCAAGACGAAAATTACCATTAACGATTCTTCAAATAATACGGTGGAAGACGTCTTCTTATCAAGTATCAAACTCGAAATATGCGGCATTTTCGATGAGTTATCCTTTTTAAATCCACCCAAAATTTTTTACTCGCAACGAGCCGTCGAAGATTTCTTATCTAGCTATCAGCTAGAAGATTTAAGCGATTATTTTAAGCGGAATATTACGTGCATGGACATTTTTGAACTGATCGACGACAATCACTACCTAACCAATTATGGGTTGAATGTTTTCGTGCTATCCGAGGAAGAAATCGTAAAAATGTTTGCGCTCTCTAAGGCTTTGATTAGAAGCGAATCTCATCTAGCTTTTGAGTCTTCTTCATTGATGATAAAAGACACATATCAAGAACTGACCAAAGCAACCCTCTATTCAATGATTATTTTTATTGTTATCGCTTTCGTGGGCACTTGCTTAATCATGGCTCTTGGAGCCTATTCAAGTTATGTTTCAAAGAAAAAGGAATCGGCAATCTTGTCGTGCCTAGGCGTAAATCGCAATAGCATTTTTGATATCTTTTTCTACAAGAATGCAACCATCGCTTCCCTGGCGATTGTATCCTCTTTCGCCTGTGCTGCGATTGGACAATTTTGCGCGAATCAACTTTTTTATAAATATTTTATGATCAAGAACCTTATCAGCATTCCTTTTACCTCTTTTTTAGATATACCGTTCTTCTTGGTTTTCATCGTCTTTTATTTCGGTTATTTAACGACCCTGATATTCACTTACTTGCCATTGCGTCTTTTTAAGACGCTATCTATTGCCGAAGAGTTGCGGGAGAACTGAAGATGATTCGCTTAGATCGCATCATTAAACAATATGGAGAACGCAGGGTTCTTAACAACATTTCGCTACATTTCCCAAAGACAGGATTTTTCGCCATCGTCGGCCCTTCCGGCTGCGGCAAGACGACTCTATTGAATATCCTTTCTGGAATCGATGATGATTATCGAGGAGATTATATATTTAAAAATAAATCCATGAGCATCCTCAATCGCGATGAGAGGAGCCATTTTCGCTTGCTTAATGTCGGCTATATCTTTCAAGATTTTCGTCTCTTTGAATCGGATACGGTTTCGAATAATATCATGCTGCCGCTCGATGCTTTAACCGACGAGACATCTGCAATCAAAAAAAGACATATCTCCTCAATTTTAAATCTCATCTCGTTAAGCGATAAAAAAGACACCTTTGTCAACTTGCTTTCGGGAGGTGAAAAACAGCGCGTGGCCATCGCTAGAGCAATCGTTAATAATCCCGCGCTAATTCTCTGCGACGAGCCGACAGGCGCTCTCGACGAGCAAAACGCAAATAAGGTGATGGAGATTCTTAAAACGATATCATCGCGCCATCTCGTTCTCGTCGTCTCGCACGACGAACATCTCGTCACTCGCTACTGCGACAAGAAAATCAAAATCGTCGATGGAGTTGTCACTAACGATATCGTTTACGAGCGCTCTAACATTAAAACGAAAATCATTTTTCCCCAGCTAAAAAAACAAAATATGAAACCGCAAATGCCTTTAAAAACGATGATTAGACGAGCGTTTTCGCTCATTAAAACCAAAAAATATCGCGTGGTGCTAAACAATGCCATGATGTCGCTTGGCCTCCTCGGGGTCGGGCTCTCGATTATCATGACCTTTTCAATTCAAGAACGAATCGTTAAGGGATTTTCGGAAGTGATAGAGGACGGGATGATAATAATGGCGAAAAGAGGTGAAAGCGGTGCACCGATAAACGCATATAGCGCGAGTTATGAAAATGTGACAAACATCGCTCAAACTTATGGGGCTTGGGTCTCAGGCGTTGGCGCATCGTATGCCGTCAACTTTGAATCCTTTTTTCAAGATCGCGACGAACTATTTATATCGTCGACATCGCACAAGGTTATCTTGCCTCGTTTTACGACTCGGCAAATTAATGATTTTTATTGGTTAGATGAACGCGCTCAAAATCATCCGGTCTATCCTTATCAACACACAAATATCGATGACGATGAAATGATCATCGGACTTCCATATAACGATATGGTCGGAATCTGCTATTCATTAAGAATAGAAAGGAACTATACTTCACTTGGAAACTACATATCTACCCAACGACCTCTATTAACTTTAGGTATCGCCAATAACGATTGGCAGTATGAAGACGAACAAGTTTTTCACCTATGCGGTGTCATCGAAAGCGCCGCGCCGTCTATCTATCATACGAATCATCTATGGAACGAATATGTCTTTCAAGAAAAAATGCGCATTCCGAGCATCGATGATGGCAGGCATGAGTTTCCTTGGCAGATGGCCAAATGCTACTTTTTAACGACGAGAAATGGTCCTGAAACCTTTCTCGAAATAGCCGCGTTGGAGCCATCACTTAGAGATTATGTTTTTGAACTTGCGGGAGATGATTTTCACCCAACTCATTGCCCGATCTCGGGTCCATGTCTTCTTCAGCGTTTGCTCGTTTTTCATGTCGATAAAGAAACAATTGATGTCTCTATACTCCCGAGAATAATAGGTAGCGAGCAGGGAATTTCAAATTACGCTTATGCTACAGATGGAGGCTATTATTATCACCCTAATTCTTTTTTGGCTGGTTTTGCCAAAAACATTTTCATCTCATTAAGCGATGTGCAGATTGAAAAGGCGATTGACGCCGACACTTTGATATATGAAGAAAGCGAGAACGCCATCTTTGATCCGCCACTCGGAGTATTGCAAGGAAACATTCAATCGAGCTTGAGCGGAGGTGTTTCTTTTTCCAGTGATCTCGGCAAGGTAATCTATGGTCGCAAGCCGGTAAGCCTTGATGAAATTGCCGTTTCTGAAACTTTAGCAAACGAGCTGTTAACAGCGAGGGAAATCGTTGGTAAAAAACTGCAAATTGCCGTCAATTATCAAAATATCGCCTATGATAACAATCGGATTGAAAAACGATATTCTCTGGTACAAGCCGAGATAGTCGGAGTCGCTCAAGGCAGCAAAAACACCCTGCACCATCGTCCTTTTTGGAGCCTTGGTTTCTTTCAGCTTCAAGGAGGAATCAGCGCCTTTGAATTGATACCGAAAAACATTATTTTGACAATCGACGACAGCGTCGATTCAAATCTCCTGATTACGCGGCTAAATCATCGATATAGCGAGTTTGAATTTTACAATCCAATTAAATCAATCACCGCCGGTCTTGATGAGACGATGTTGTTTTTTAAGGTTGTTTTACTCGCCTTTTCTTCATTGGCGATACTCACATCATTTTTTCTTTTCTTTATCGTCATGTATATAACTATCGAAGAAAATCGCAAAGAAATTATTCTGCTCGATTATCTAGGTATTCCAAAAAAACAAATACGCACATCGTTTATCGTTTGTGGAATCATCTTCAGCTCCATGTCTTTCTTTTTATCAGCTATCGAAATCGCTATCGTCGATTATGTCATCACCCACGTCATCGCCGGCTATGTAGGAACAAACATTCCCTACATCTTTGATTTTCGACCCTTAATCAGCATTTTGCTCTTATCTTTTATCATCTCTTATGGAGCTAGTTTTTACGCTTTTAACAATCAGTATTCACGAGCGAAAATACATTTTGATAACCGTCGAAAATATTAAAAAAAGATAGATAAATTCTAATTTGAATGCTATTATATCTCGGTGAGTTAATTGACTCACAAGTACTATTATAAGAAAGGTTAGGATTTCATGAAGGGAACAGTCAAAATGTTCAATAAGGAAAAAGGTTATGGCTTCATTCACACCGATGAAGGCTCAGATGTCTTTTTCCATTATTCATCCTTAGTCATGGACGACTACAAGACCGCTGAAGTTGGCGAAAAAGTAGAATTCGATGTTGAGGAATCTGCTCGTGGCTTAAGAGCTGCGAACATCAAGAAGATTTAAGTTAAAAATTAAGTCATTGAACATGCAAGCCCTAAATTTAGGGCTTTTTCTTTACCTTCTTACTATCTCGTAATGCTTGTTATATAATAACAATGCCTGTTTATGATAGAAGGTAAAATATTATGCCATTAAAAGCCGGTATCGTCGGTCTTCCCAATGTCGGTAAATCAACTCTCTTCAATGCGATCACGAATTCGCAAGTCGAAGCCGCAAACTATCCCTTTGCGACGATTAAACCAAATACGGGGGTCGTCATCGTTCCCGACGAACGCCTTGATTTTTTGTCCGATCTTTTTAAACCGCTCAAAACAATTTATGCGACCTTTGAGTTTTACGATATCGCCGGCCTCGTCCGCGGCGCCTCCAAAGGAGAAGGGTTAGGCAATCAATTTCTCGCTCACATTCGCGAGTGCGATGCCATCGTTCAAGTCGTGCGATGCTTTGAATCGAATGAAATCATCCATATTGAAAACACCGTCGACCCCCTTCGCGACATCGAAACGATTAATTTCGAATTGGCGCTTGCCGATCTTGACACCATCGAAAAGCGAATTGCCAAAGTCGAAAACAAAGCGCGTTTAGCAAAGGATAAAGAATCGGTTTTCGAAATGGCTATTCTATCTCTTGTCAAAGAAGGCTTAAATCGTGGTGTTTCCGCTCGCAATCTTCCGCTTACTAGCGAACAGCTTAGCTATGCTAACAAAAATTTGCATCTCTTAACCTTAAAACCGATGATCTATGTCGCTAATGTCGGCGAAGAAGATTATGCTGACTTAAATAGCGCCAAGCATTATCAAGAAGTCATTCGCATCGCTGATCAGGAAAAAGCCCAAGTCATACCTATTTCATGCGAAATTGAATATCAACTCTCATTACTCGCCAAAGAAGATCGGAAAGAATTTTTACAAGAGATGGGAGCCAGTGAATCCGGTCTCGACAAAGTCATTCGCGCCACATATCGCCTTCTTGATTTAGCGACCTTTTTCACCGTTGGAGCCGATGAATGCCGCGCTTGGACATTCAAAAATGGCATGAGCGCTTCGCAATGCGCCGGCATCATTCACACCGACTTTCAAAAAGGCTTCATCAAGGCAGAAGTATATAGTTATGAACACATTCGCCTCTTTGCCAGCGAGCTAGCCGTCAAGGAAGCAGGAAAACTTCGCATCGAAGGTCGCGATTATCTCGTCAAAGACGGCGATATCATGTTTTTTAGATTTAATGTATAGGAGATTGATTATGTATCGGATTGGTTATGGTGAAGACATTCATCGTCTCGTGACGGGACGCAAATTGGTTCTAGGTGGAGTGCACATTCCTTATGAAAAAGGATTGCTTGGCCACAGCGACGCCGATATTGTTTGCCACGCTCTCATGGATGCCCTTTTAGGTGCCCTCGCCCTCGGAGATATCGGCACTCATTTCCCCAGTTCAGATGAGCGTTTCAAAGATGCTGACAGCCTGACTTTGCTTTCAAAAGTCAAAGACTTAATTGATGCTAACGGATATTCAATTTGCAATATCGATATTTCGATTGCACTTGAAAAACCACGATTAGCCCCATATTTGTCGGCGATGATCATCAATCTCGCCAATGTCCTGCTAGTTAGAAAGGACACGATTTCAGTCAAGGCGATGACCAATGAGGGCTGCGATGCGGTGGGACGCGGCGAAGCGGCCCGGGCTATCTCAATTGTTTTGTTGCAAAGGATATGATTGTGCCGGTGCGAGTGATTTTTAGTTCGAGTGATGGCGCTCACCTTAATCTTAGCGACTTGAGAAGGTCGTTTATTGCCTACATGCTGGCAAAAAAGCATCACGGCTCTTATATCTTCCGACTCGATAATATTCAACAAAAAGGTGAAAAAAACTGTAATTTGAATTCATATGCTTATGAAGATCTCGTATGGCTTGGTTTAAATGCTGATGAATCGCCTCTTAATCCTAACCCCATTTTTTCACCATATGTTCAGTCTGAACGCTTAGATATTTATCAGCGTTACATCGATAAATTATTAGCGATGCAGGTCGCCTTCAAAAAGATACCGCCAAGAGAAAAAGGCGCCCCTTTAACTGAAACTCGGCCCGCCATCTATTTTCGAATGGGTCCCCTCAGCGACAGCGCCATCACCGATTTGCGCCTTGGGAAAATTCCTCTAGAAAAAATGGATGCAAGAGATTGGGTAATCGTGAATAGTTCAGGGCAACCGACTGTTGAATTCGCGGCGATGGTCGATGACCATCTGATGAATATCACCCACATCGTCTCGGAATCGGACAATCTTTCTAATTTCGGCCATTGCATCGCGTTATACCGCACATTGAATTGGCCAATCCCCGCCTTTCTTCATTTGCCAAATATCAAATGGGAAGGCGAAAGCGAAGAAAAGTTAGTATACAAGTTACGCGAAGAAGGGTATGTGCCCGAGGCCATATTGCAATATTTGTACCATCTTGATTTTGGCGAAAAAAGCACGAATATAGTTTGTGATCTCGATGATTTGATCAAGGAATTTGACATAGTAAAAATGAAGGTCGGGCATCAGCGTTTTGATATCAGAACTTTGCGCAAAATAAATTCCGCACACATCAAGCGAATGACGAACTTGTCTTACGCAGCTTTTATACGACCATTTGTAAAAACCCTCGCTAGTGATTTGCATAGTGATGACTATCTTTTTAAATTAGCTAATATTTATAAAACTCAAATTAGTTATGGTCGCGAAATACTTGATTATCTTAGACCGTTCCTTCTCAAGAATCCTGATTTCACTCCTCGCGAGCAGCAACTAATCAATAATGCGCAATTCGCCATTTCTTCTTTTAAAGAAGCACTGTCAGAATTCGATTTGGATGTTGCTAATTTTTCTGAGTTAATTGCGTCTGTTCAAAAAAAGACAGGTATCGCTGGCGCTAGTTTTTATCAGCCGCTCCGCCTAGTAATTACTCGCATGGATAGAGGACCTGAGCTTGAAGAAATTATTAAATTTCTCGGAAAAGAAGAAACCTTGAGTCGTCTCAACCAATATAATGATTGAATTATACTAATGTATAAGTATAATATAACTTTGACAAAAACATATGAACATCGAAACCTTTCTTAAGAATAAAATCATACTTGCCATCAATCAACTTGGTTTGAATATTCAAGATAACGATATCGTTTTAGAACATCCAAAAGATGAAACCAGAGGCGATTACGCGACGAACGCAGCTTTACAGCATGCCAAAAAAGTAGCGATGAACCCGCGGAACTTTGCGGCGAAAATTGTTGAGAATATCGATCAGAAAGGTTTGGCAAAAATTGAGATAGCCGGTCCCGGTTTCTTAAATTTCTTCATCGCCCCTGAGACCCTTCAAGCTATTGTAGGCGATATTGTTGCTTTAGATAAAGACTATGGCCGAGGCGCGGCGAAAAATCAAAAAATCAATGTCGAATTTGTCAGCGCGAACCCGACTGGCGATTTGCATCTCGGACACGCACGATGCGCAGCGATTGGCGATTCGATTTGCCGTCTCTATGAATTTGCCGGCTATGACATAACCAGAGAATTTTATGTCAATGATGCCGGAGCCCAAGTCGGTAAGATGGGAGCGTCATTACGCGCCCGCTATTTAAACGAATTTGGATTCGACGCCAAGGTGCCAGAAGACGGCTATCATGGTCTCGATCTAGTCGATATAGCCAAACAAGTAAAAGAACTATATGCGGACAAGCTCATCGGCGATACTGAAGAAAATATGCAGATTTTTATTCGCGAAGGTATTCGTCTCGAACTAGAAAAAATCAAAAGAGATCTGGCGGATTTCCGCGTGTCTTTTGATATTTATAGTTTCGAAACCGATGTCAGAAAAAATGGCAAGGTCGAACAAACTTTGCAGGATTACCGCGAATTTACCTATATCGACAACGGTGCGACCTATCTTCGGACCACAGCTTTTCTTGATGACAAAGATCGCCCGGTCGTCAAAAGTGACGGAACTTATACTTACTTGATGCCAGATATCACTTACCATCTCGAAAAATTATCTCGTGGTTATGATTTATTGGTCGACGTTCTCGGCGCTGATCATCACGGATATACTAATCGCATGCGCAGCGCGCTCATGATGAAAGGCTATCCTGCTGAAATTATTGATTTCGAACTTGTTCAAGTCGTTCGCCTAATGAAAGGTGATGTCGAAGTTAAAATGTCAAAAAGAGGTGGCACGACCGTCACCCTTCGTGAGTTATCTGAAGAAGTCGGCGTCGATGCGACGCGTTATTTCTTTGTCGCACGAGCAGCGACTAGCCATCTCGACTTCGATTATAATCTCGCATTAGAGCGCAGCGCGTCAAATCCGGTGTTCTATGCGCAATACGCTCATGCCCGCTTGTGCAAATTACTAGAAACCGGAACAGATATCGGTCTTGACATCTCGGCGTCAAATCTTCGCGAGCCGTCTGAGGTTAACTTATTAAAGCACCTTCAAGAGTTACCAAACACGATTGAAAACTGTGCTAAAACTCGCGAACCTTATAAGGTTGCATCGTACATTCAGAAGCTGGCGGGACTCACCCACACTTTCTACACTGAATGTCGTGTGATAGATCGTGATAATATCCAATTGTCACAATCGCGTTTAGCCCTTTGCAAGGCTAGTCAAATAGTTATGAGAAATGCTCTTAACGTCCTCGGAATCAACGCCCCCGAACAAATGTAAAAGGAGAATTACATGTCCGAAAAATCGATGCTCGACCTCGCCTATGAGGTCATATGCGAAACCAAGCAATTGCCGATTAGCTTTCATGAGTTGTGGGAAGCGGTTTGCATCAAAGCCGCATTAACCAAAGAGGAAATGCGCAATCAAATCAGCCGTTTTTATACAAATATCTCTCTCGATGGTCGCTTCGTTGCCTTGACAGATAACTTTTGGGATCTTCGCGAACACCACACTTTTGACAAAGTTCATATTGATATGAATGATGTCTATTCGGACGTTGAAGAAACCGAAGAAATCGATGAGGAAGAAATCGAATATCTCAAGATTGAAAAAGATGAAGATAAAGAAGAACTCGAAGAAGAAGCGGAAGAAACCGAAGACGAAGAAAAAGTAAAAATCGAAGATTTATATTAATATAACAATAAGGAGAAAAATAAAATGGCACTAGTTAGCATGAAAGAAATGCTCTTAAAAGCATTAAAAGAGAAGTACGCTGTCGGTCAGTTTAACATCAACAATTTGGAGTGGACCGCGGCTGTCCTTGAAGAAGCGCAAGAACTTAAAGCACCCGTCATTCTCGGCGTTAGCGAAGGCGCCGCCAAGTACATGGGTGGTTTCAATACGATTGTGGGAATGGTCAAAGGATATCTTAAAGACCGAAACATCACTGTTCCCGTCGCTGTTCACCTCGACCACGGCAGCTCATATGAAATGTGTGTGAAGGCGATTGATGCCGGCTTTACTTCCGTGATGATTGATGCTTCTCATCATCCGCTTGAAGAAAACATCGCCATGACCAAAAAGGTCGTGGAATATGCTCACGAACGCGGCGTATCGGTTGAAGCCGAGTTAGGCCGTGTCGGCGGTCAAGAAGATGATGTTGTCGCTGAGACGATGTACGCCCACCCTCTCGAGTGCGTGAGAATGGTAAAGGAATCTGGCATCGATTGCTTGGCTCCGGCTCTTGGATCAGTTCATGGGCCGTATAAAGGCGAGCCCAAATTAGGCTTCAAAGAAATGGCCGAGATTCGCGATTTGCTCGTCACTACACCATTAGTCTTACACGGTGGATCTGGCATTCCCGATTTTCAAATAAAAATGGCAATCGAACGCGGTACCAGCAAGATTAATGTCAATACCGAGTGCCAACAAGAATGGACCAAAATCACCCGTGAAGTTATCGCTGCTGATAGCAAAGTTTATGACCCGCGGAAAATCATCGGTCCCGGCATGAAAGGAATTCGCAAAGTCGTTCGTGCCAAGTGTGAAGTTTTTGGTTGTATCGGCAAAGCCGAGTAATGTGCTTAAAAAGCCTCGCAAGGGGCTTTTTTGATAAAAGGAGGCTATGATGAACAAACCGACCGCAGCCGTTTTTTCACTAATAGAAAAATACGATTCGATTGTCATTTTTGGACACTCCCTTCCTGATGGCGACTGCTATGGAAGCCAAATCGCTTTGCGAGAAGTTCTTCAACAGGCTTATCCTCACAAAAGCATTTATGCCGTCGGAAGCGGACTCGCCATTCTATTTGAACGCCTTGGTAAAATGGATCTCATCACCGAAGACATAATTAGGAAGTCTTTGGCGATTCTTGTAGATGTGTCCGATTTTCCCTTGGTTGAAGACCAGCGCATCACCCTTGCTCAAGCCTATGTAAAGATTGATCATCATCACGAAAGCAATCCTTTTCCCTATGACAAAATATTAGATCACGGAGTCATAGCCACAGCTGAACTCATCGCCCGCCTAGCGTTCGAAAAAGGCATATCTCTCAGCAAAAAAGCTGCAGAAGCCATCTTTTTGGGCATTATCACCGATTCCGGTCGCTTTCTTTATCCTCCGACTAGAAAGGAAACCTTTGATATCGTCAGCCACCTTTATGATTTTGGGCTTGAAACTAAACCGATTTATGATGTCATATACCAGACGCAAGAAAACCAGCTCAAATACAAAGGCTTTTTGCTTTCAAATTACCAAAAAACGGAAAATAAAGTCGTCTATTGTTATGTAAAAACAAAAGACTATTTGTCTCACGGACTAGAGTTTGCATATGCTTCGAGTCAGGTCAATGTCTTAGCAAATATTCAAGGCTATCCAATTTTTGCTCTATTCACGGAAAATGAGACCGGGGGCCTGCGCGTCGAACTTCGAAGTAATGGCATTCCGATACGGGAAATTGCCGTGAAATACGGCGGTGGCGGACACGCCAATGCCGCTGGCGTAAGAATGGAAAAAGGTGGTCATCAAGAAGCGATGGCTATCGTCGCCGACCTCGATAAGTTAGCAAAGGAGAACAAGAACCATGTGGGAGAATGAACTTCGCGTTGCGATTCGCGCCGTGCTCCAAGCTCGTGAGAAAATAATGGAGATATATAAAAAGCCTTTTGCTGTTGAAATCAAAGAAGATGATTCGCCGGTCACGATGGCAGATAAGACTGCTGACGAATTAATTCGTCATGTTATATCCCAAGCCTATCCAAACCACGCCTTCTTAACCGAGGAATCAAGTGATGACAAAACACGTCTCCAAAATGATTATGTGTGGATTGTCGATCCGGTGGATGGCACCAAAGACTTCGTCGACAAAAACGATGAGTTTACGACCAATGTCGCTCTAGCTTTTAGACACGAAGTCGTCGTCGGTGTCGTTCTTGTTCCAGCGACCGGAGAACTCTATTATGCGACGAGAGGGAACGGCAGTTTTTATCAAAGAGGAAATCGCATCAAGAAAATACATGTGAACAGCAAGACAAAAGGATTAACAGTTCTTACTTCGCGCTTTCACGTTAACGACAAAGAACTCGCCACAATCGAAAAACATCGCGACAAAATTAGATATCGCAAAACTTATGGTAGCGCTATTAAACCATGCCGTATCGCTCGTGGAGTCGCTGAGATTACTTATCGCTTGTCCGGGGGCACTAAAGAATGGGACACGGCCGCTAGCCAAATTATCGTCGAGGAAGCCGGTGGTGTTTTTGTCAAACCAAATGGCGAGCGAATTCTTTACAATCGCGAAGATGTATATAACCGCGAGGGCTATGTCGTCGCCAATCGCATCGAAAATCTGTTATTATAAAAAACGGCGCAAATTCCTATTGGAAAATGAAAAAGCTCGCAAATCAGCGAGCTTTTATCAAAATAAAATCTATTTGTTTAAGGTATCTAAACGCGCTGAGTCCGGCATTTCAAACGCTTGTTTGACAGCGATAATACCCGGTACTTCTTCCATGAGGATAATCTCGATGCCATCCGAGATGGTGTTGTCGATAAAGGCGCAGTCAGCGCATGCTCCCGCCATTTCGATATAGATGATACCATCTTCAAAACCGACGAATTTTACATCGCCGCCATCCCGCTGGATGAAGGGTCGGATTTTGTTGAGAGTTGCCTCAATTTGATTTCTTAGTTCTTTGTCCATAAAATCTTAACGTTCGTTATTATAGAAACATTAAGTCATGTTTTCAAGTTATGTGATAATATTCTTTGTATGAAAAAAAGAAGCTCTTCATTCCGCATCTCGATAACTCACTTGAAAGTTTTGGAGACGATAGAAAATCTCAATATATCTAAGGCTTTTCCAAGCATCGAAGGAATTGCTAAAATTCTTAATGGAATTCTCGATTCAGAAACCAAAATGTTTGCTTCTACATCGACTTTTGCGACCCTCCTTTCATATCGTGGAAGGAAGCTGACTTCGCTTGTGACAAATCTTGTGCGGCGAGGCTACCTAACTTATGTATTCGAAACCGATAGCGATATAAAGTACTTGAAGATAACCGAACTAGGAAAAGCGACGCTCGCTTATCCTGATCTCATTAGAAAACGCGTATATAAAGCCAAGAAAAAAATCGCGCCTCATACAATTTTATTTAAATAAAAAGATTGTTCTAGATAAGCTCAAAGCTCAGAAAAGAACAATCTCTTCAGATGATTTATTTGCGAATGTAAGAATAGCGGTTTTCGCTATTTTGACGTCTTGCGGATTTGAGATTATCAATTCCGACGAAGAGGCTAATGAGTGCCGCTAAAGTGATAAGCGTTGCAACCAGATAAAGTCCAAATGTTCCGTTGATGGCTGATCCACGGAGGTTGACGAACATAATCACTTGGCCGAGAAAGAAGATGATACCTGATACGCTTAGCAAAATACCGATTAAAAAAGCGATGACTGGATCTTTTTTATGAAACGGCAAACCACCAAGCGAAATAACCGTGAGGACAAAAGCCAAAATGAGCATCACTGACGGACCGCCCTTATTGCTTACTGTCGATGGGATATTGCTTTCTTTGATATTGAAAATCGCTTCATAACCCAAGGCAAAATATTCATTATTAAAACCGGTGCGAAGGTATGGAAGAAACAAGAACCCAAGCCCCATGACGATGAGCCCCATTGCGATATAAGGGCCATATTTTTTTATCAAATTCATCGAGGTCCTCCTTTTGTTACAATCTATTCTTTTAAGATTATATAATCTATAGTCCCTTCTTTCAACCTCATTTAAATAAATGACAGGAGATTAAATAAGGCTTTTGCGCTGTCGATTTCAAATTGCGACGAAATCTACTTAATTGGATATTAAAGAAATAAAAAAGCCCTTTTAGGGCTTATATTTGGTGCCCGGGACCGGACTTGAACCGGTACGGGATCATCTCCCGCAGGATTTTAAGTCCTGTGCGTCTACCTGTTTCGCCACCTGGGCATGTTTTTTAGGATGGTCTCCCGTAGACGATTCGAACGTCCGACCCCTTGATTAAAAGTCAAGTGCTCTACCGACTGAGCTAACGGGAGAAAAGTTGTTGGCTGGGGTGGCTAGGATCGAACTAGCGAGATGACAGAGTCAAAGTCTGTTGCCTTACCACTTGGCTACACCCCAAGTTGATGGTGGAGGAAGGCGGATTTGAACCACCGAACCCTGTGGGAACTGATTTACAGTCAGCTGCGTTTGGCCACTTCGCTATTCCTCCACGAGCCTGACGATTATATTATGGTGGATGTTGAGGGGC
>JAEWMX010000010.1 GCA_023393065.1 Bacillota bacterium
CATACCTAGCGTTATTTTTTCCGCTAGCGCAATCACTACTGGCATCACAGCCAGTGCGAGCATGGACTTTCCTCTGGAATAACCAGCAGTTATCGAGGTCGGTGCTATTTAATTTTAGATGGGTCAACGCCTAAACGATACAATTCTTTTTCCAAAGCGGCGATACGGCGTATGTATTCGACGTTTTGAATAGACACTTTGCCCTCATCTTTAATATTTTCAAGCCGTTTGCGATACTTCGCGTTTTCAATTTCCAGCGATGAAATTTGATCGCGATGATTTTTGATGAGCGTTTCGAGTTTTGCAATGTAGTCATCGCGTTCAAGAAGCACCTTTTCAAAAACGTTGTAATCGAGAGCGACCTGATCGAGGAATTTATCGACATCGAGAGGATCATAGCCCTTGACGTTGACCGCAAAGGGTTTAGATAAGACGATTTTTGACGTTAGTTTTATCTTAAATTCCACAATGTCTTCCTCTTTTTTTAATTATATTAAAGTCGCTCCGTAATTACAATTGAATTAAGCAAGAAATCTTCGTTTTTCCCCTATGCTTGTAGGCGGCGGAGTGATATACTATTTGCGAATTATATGAACGAGTTAAAAAAAGCCATTCGCGGACGCAAACATCTCGTCTTTCTCGATTTGGAAGGCACGCAGTTTTCTCATGAGATGATTGCCATCGGAGCTGTTCGCGTCGTCTTGGCTAAAGATGGAACAATTCGCAAAACTTACCCCGGTTTCAAGCGCCTTGTCTTAGCCAAAAACAATATTGGCAAAGTTGTCATCCAGTTGACAGGAATCACCAACGAGATGATGAAGAGAGATGGCGTTACTTATCGGGTGGCGATGGAAGATCTCAAAAAATATGTCGGTCGTTCATTCTCTAAGTCGCTTTTTATTACCTTTGGCAACCACGATCTGAGAATCATCAGCCAATCTGTGAGCCATAATCTCGATGCTAATAAGATTGATGCCAAATTTATCAAGGAAAACTATCTTGACCTCGCGGCCTTCATTAGTAAGTTTGTGAAAGACGAAAAAGGCAATTCGCTCTCTCTTGATAATTCACTGAAAATTTTTAATATCGATTTTGATGGAACCAAGCACGATCCTCTCGACGATGCGCGAAATTTGGCTCGCCTCTATGACGCGATGCACAAAAATCCCCATCTGCTCGCCCAAGAGTATAAAAAAGTGTTGGCGAAGAATAAAGCGCTTCCTTCTCCTCTTCCTAAGCTTATAAATAAACTGACGAACGGAGAATCGATTACTCCCGAAGAATACGAAGCGATGATTCACGACTTCATTAGCTAATATGATTAAATATCCTGACGGCTCAAGTCCTAAAGTAAACATTCAAAAAGTCGCCAAAGGGCGTCGTTTGCTTTCCAGCGCCAACCGGGGCATGAACCTCGAGGAAGACATCAATATTTCGAATCAGTACTACATCGATAAGGAAATGGCCGTCATCACCAAAAGGCCCACTCCAATCAACGTCGTAAAAGTCGATTACTCTCACGGAGCCAAAATTACCGATGCGTATTTTGAAAGGCAATCGACGACGGACTACAACGGCGTTTATCGTGGAAAGTATCTTGATTTCGAGGCAAAAAACACAAAGTTGCGCACTTCTTTCCCGCTTTCTAATATTACTAAACATCAAATTGATCATTTGCGCAAAGTGATAAAACATGGTGGAATTGCGTTTTTTATCATTCGTTTTGAAGCTTTGGATGAGACATTTCTCCTCGATGCCAGTTTCGTTATCGCTGCCTTTGCTGGAGAAAAAAGGAAATCAATTCCCTATTCGGATATTAAATTAAATGGTTATTTAATAAAAAAAGGCTTTATCCCAAGACTTTTTTATTTAGAAGTTGTTGATTCAGTTTATTTTTGAAAAATAATTGCAAATTGCAGATAAATCGCACTCATTACACTTTGGATTGCGAGCGTGGCAAATCGCGCGTCCGAAGCTGATGATTTGGTGATTGGCTTTAATGAGGTGTTCCGGTTTAATGAGCCGCCGCAATTTCGTTTCGACTTGATCAGGATGATCATTGCTTTTTGCCAAACCAATTCTTTTCGAAATTCGTTCTACATGCGTGTCGACCGCCATCGATGGTATTCCGAATAATTCAGCCTGAATAACATTTCGCGTTTTGTTGCCGACGCCCGGCAGACGAAGAAGACTCCGGCTATCGGAGGGGACCTTTCCACCATGATTATCGACTAACATCGTAGCGATACCTTTGATGCTAATCGCCTTATTGTGATATAGACCAATGGCCCGAATTGCGTTTTCTATTTCTTCTAACGGGGCAGCCTTTAACTTTTCAAGACTATCGAATTTCGAAAAGAGAGTCGGTGTAACCAAATTGACGGCTTTATCGGTGGTTTGGGCGCTCAAAACGACTGCGATGGCAAGCTCATAATCTCTTTGGTAATTTAATTCGCAGCGGGCGTGAGGAAAATGCTCATCTAAGTATGCTTTAAAAATTATTATTTTATCGCTATTTTTCATCGTCATCGACCCATTTGGTCTTGGCGATTTTTATCGTCTGTTCAATGTCTTTATTCCACTTTTCACTCACGGCGCTATAACCTTCTTTTTCCATGTCATCGCGTGTCTGCCACTGAAGTAGTATTTTGTCGACCGAGCGAAGCGAACGCTTATTCTTGCTGATCGCCTCTTTAAGCGCATTGATGATCATCTCGTCGCTATATCCGAAATTTATCCATTCATTAATAATTGAAAATTCAAGGGGTGATAGGGTACGGCTCAATTCTTTTTCAAACACCTCATAGATATTTTTTAATGAGGCATTGCGAGCTGCCGAAGAATTGATCTCTTGTTCTTTTGCTAAAGCATGTTGAAATTCTCGGTACAGTTTGGTGCGAAGAGGCTTCAAAGATGTCTTGATATTCTTATTTGTGGTTTCGTATTCGAGGAGATTGCGGGTAATTAAACGCACTAAAATCTTATCGATTACATCAGGTTTGAGAGTCATGCGAAGGCTGAGGAGATCAGCGGTAATAAATTTATTCTTTTGCTCAAGAAGATGGTCGATGACCAAAATGACAGACAGCTCGTTTTCATCGAGTCCTATTTTTTTATAATGCTCAATTAGGAGATAGCGGAAGTCGAGGGCTTCCATCGAGATGATATCCATATCGTTCCTCTACGTAAAATTATCATACCACGCTTAGCGTGCTTTACGACATCACTTTCATTTGTTTTGTTCTTCTCGAACCTTGTCGGGGTTTAATTTTGCAAGAAGGTGACGATGCTTTTCGATAGCGGCTCGCGTTTTTTCTTCAATGATAAAGCCGAGCTTTTTCGCAAAGCGTTCGGCCCTCAGTATGCGCAAAGGATCTTCGATGACGCGCTTTTCCGGTTCGCCGATAAAGCGAATGATGCCATCTTTTAAATCACTCAAACCATCTGCATAGTCAATTACGTTAAATAACTTATCGATATAGATGGCATTAATGGTGAAATCCCGCCTGACATAATCAAGTTTTAAGTCGCGGACATAATGTATGTTTTTCGGATGGCGAAAGTCGATGTATTCGCCTTCTTGCCGCAGAGTGACAATATCGATTTTTTGATGGTGGTAAACGACGCGAACGGTTCCATATTTTTCAAAGGTATAATCAGCTTGATCAAGAAAGGCTTTCATCTCAAAAGGAGTAGCGTCGGTAACAAAGTCATAATCTAAAACTTCGCGGCCGAGGAGAAAGTCGCGAGAAGTACCACCGACCATATAAAGAGCATAACCATGCTTTTCAAAAAGTTTTGCTAGATTGACAAAAATCGTTTTATCCATAGATAAATTGTATATGTTTGGCGCCAATAAAAAAAGGTCGGCTTAGCCAACCTTTAGTTAATCAAGAATGTCTAATTAACCTTCTCTTTTAATGATTTCGAAGGTTTGAAGGAAACGGTATGGCTTGCCGGAATTTGAATCTTCTTTCCGGAAGTTGGATTCGTGCCGGTGCGAGCGGCGCGCTTTTTGTTTTCAAAGACGCCGAAACCAGATAGTTTAACGGGTTCTTTTTTCACGAGGGCTTTTTCGACGAGCTTTAATAAAGCTTCAACGGCATCCTCGGCTTGGCGTTTGGATAGATCGGCCTCTTCGGCGACAGCTAAAATTAAATCGGCTTTGTTCATAAAATTTCTCCTTTGTATTCTGACTAAAAATTATCACAGCATAAATGAATTATCAAGATTATTGCCATCTAATCTTCTTTTTTTAATGGGCGGCTCATCAGATCGACAATTACCTCAGACGGTTTAGCGTCTTCGAAGAGGACTTTGTAAATGGCTTCGACGATCGGGAGCGAGAGGTTAATTGATTTGGCTAATTCATGAATCACTTTGGTCGTCCTAACCCCTTCGACAGTTTTTATGTTTTCAGCATTAAAACGCCGGCTTGAATTATCGCTTCCTATCATAAAACCGGCTTGGTAATTGCGAGAGTGTTTCGATCCGCACGTAACGACTAAATCACCAATTCCCGTCAGGCCGAGATATGTTTTCAAACGCGCGTTAAAATGTTTACCTAATTTGACCATTTCATTCAAACCGCGTGTCATAAGAGCGGCCTTCGCATTATCGCCAAGTCCTAAACCATCAATTATGCCGGCGGCGATGGCAATGCAATTTTTCATCGCTGTCGCATACTCCGCGCCGATTTCATCCTTAAGGATGTAAACGCGAAAATAACTATTGGAAAAAAGTTGCTGAACGAGAATCGAAAGCTTTTTATCCTTGGATACCGAAGTGATCAAAGTGAGATGGCGCAATATCACTTCTTCCGCATGCGATGGGCCTAAGAGCGAAACGACGCCGAGTAATTTGTCATGTGGAACGACCTGGCGAATGACTGCCGACATGCGCTGTCGCGTGACGGGATCAAAGCCTTTTGCGGTATTGACAAAGATCATCTTTTTATTAATAAAGGGAATTAATTTTTCAAGAACCTCTGAAACCGCTCCGGTCGGAACACTCAATAAAATTAAATCGACACCTTGGGTTATCTCCGATATTTGATTTGTCGCAATAATCTTTGGCGAAAGGAGGATATCACTGCCAAAATAAAACGAATTTCGATGATTAAGATTGATATCATCGATTTGATTTTGCTCGCGACCATAAAGTATGACTTCGTGACCATTATCCGTTAAAACTTGGGCGAGAGCCGTCGCCCATGTACCCGTCCCAGCGATTCCAATGCGCATCTTATTTTCGCTCCCTCAAGACCATCTTAATCGGAGTGCCATCAAACGAAAATGATTCGCGAAGGCGATTCTCGAGATATCGCAAATAGGAAAAATGAGCATATTTCGGACGATTCACAAAAAGGACAAAAGTTGGAGGTCGGACATCGACTTGATTAGCGAAATATATTTTTAGCCTCCCGCCCTCAAATAAGGGCGCGGGATTCATAATTTGCGCATCTTGAATAACATCATTTAGCACGCTTGTTTGAATGCGGCGACCATAGGCCTCATAAACCGTGTCTAGTGCTTGAAAGACAGTATCGATTCGACTTTTATCTTTAGCTGACACAAAAATAATCGGAGCGTATTCCAAGAATTTGAATTCCTTTCGAATCTTTTTTGTAAAATCGCTCATCGCCGTCTGCGAGCGAGGAATCAAATCCCATTTGTTGATGACGATAATGATGGCTTTATTTAAGTCGACAGCATAGCCAACGACATGTTTATCTTGTTCGGTAATTCCTTGATCGGCGTCGATAATCAACATGACGATTTCAGATCTCTCTATCGCTGAAAGGGCTCGAAGAGCCGCATATTTATCGATGGCCTCATAAATCTTGCCGCGCTTTTTTAACCCCGCCGTATCAATTACAACATATTGCTTTCCATCGCGATTAAACTTCGTATCAATCGCATCTCTTGTCGTGCCTTCAATCTCAGATACAATAACGCGATTTTGTCCCAAAATCGCATTAGATAGCGAAGATTTGCCGACATTTGGCCGACCGATGATTGAAAAAACGATTTCGTTTTCAGCATGTTTTTCAGCTTCGTAAACCGGCAGATATGTGACTATGCGATCAAGCAAGTCACCAACTCCGATTCCGTGCGCGCCGCTGATGGGAAGAGGATCACCAAGGCCTAATGTCGCAAATTCATAAATATCGGCAATTTTGCTTATATCATCAATCTTATTCACAGCGAGAATAACCGGCTTCTTTGATCGGAATAAGATTTTAGCAATTTCTTGATCATCGTTTGTCACCCCAACTTGCCCGTCGACGATGTAGACGATAACATCGGCTTCATCGATTGCCATTTCGGCTTGCGCGCGAATCTGCTCTTGAAAAGGTCGATTGGCAATCTCAATGCCTCCAGTATCAATAACGCGAAACTCTTTGGTTAGCCATGATGCGTTGGCATAGAGACGATCGCGGGTGACCCCGGGTTCGTTGTCAATAATTGAACGGCGTGTACCGATGATACGATTAAAAATTGTCGATTTCCCGACATTGGGACTACCGATGATGGCGACGACTCCAAGAGGCATACGGCTACACCTCTCCAATTTTTCGTTTGATGATATTCAAAACCGCTTCGACGGCTTCCTCGATGCTTAAAAAGGACGTATCGAGAAGCACGGAATCAGCAGCCGGCTTCAGTGGTGCAAAGTCGCGGTGAGAATCGATGTAGTCGCGACGCCTAACATCTTCTTCGACTTCGGCAAGGGTGCAGTTTATTCCTTTGGAAAGATTTTCTTCATAGCGTCTAACAGCGCGTGTTGGAACATCAGCAATTTGAAAAATTTTGACATCAGCATTTGGCAAAACATAAGTGCCGATATCGCGCCCATCCATGACGACCGATCGGCGTTGAGCCATCTTTCTTTGAAGTTCAACAAGAGCTAGACGAATATCTTTATAGGAGGCGATATATGATACATTGGCGGACACTTGGGGTTCGCGAATTACTTTGCTAACATCCTCGCCGCAACAGATGACCCGCCCATCATTAAGCAGCTCAATATCAACCTCGGGAACGAGAGAAGTGCTCGCTGCTTCGTCTTTTGGATCAAGGCCTTTTTTCATGACGTAATATGTAAAAGCGCGATACATCGCGCCGGTATCGATATAGGTATAACCAAGAGCCTGAGCTACTTTTTTAGCAACGGTTGATTTGCCGGCCGCGGCTGGGCCATCGATGGCAATGGTGATTTTTTTCATGGCGGTCTCCTTTACTTAAACGCTAAAATGCCGATGATAACTAAACCGATAACAAGCAAGATGAGAATCGAGATAAGCACAATTGTCTGAATGAGCTCTTTTCGCTTTTGCTTTGTGATTGGCGATAGGGGTTTTTGTTCATCATCTTCTGAGGCGCTAATGCCATCCATGACTTCATCGATGCCAAATTCAATTGTCGAGCGTGCGCTCTTGGCGTCGCTTTCTTGGGTCTTCTTGGTCTGGGCGATAGCATAGCAGGCTGATTTTTGCTCAGTCGAAAAATCATTTTCATCTGGCATGCGAGAGATTTCTTCGCGCAGCTTCTGGAATTTTTCGACGCGAGTGATGGCTTTCAATGGTCAGTCCTACTTACTGATATATTCTAATATAAATTAGAAATCATTTATAGAGTAATTTGATAAACCTTGCATCAACTATTGTTTAATATTATAATTTCGGTTGTTGGAGGACACTATAAAAATATGGCGAAAAAAGTAAGAATTGACCGCGATGCTTGCATTGGATGTGGTCTCTGCGTCTCGGTGATGCCAGAAGTATTTGAGTTTGATGACGAGGGTAAAGCCCGCGTCCATACTCAACCGGCTGAAGGCGTTGAAGTCGAAGTTGCGAACGATTGCCCTACTGGAGCAATTATCGTCGAAGACTAACTGTTCATTCTTTTATAAAAAAGTTGCCTAACCAGGCAACTTTTTTTGTTCGAACTGAGACATAAACCTGTGAATGCTTTTGTATACGAGGAAGGTTAGGAGTATAACCATGCCGTTTTTTATGACATTGAATGGCACGATAGCCAAAAAGCCGAGTGACCACCCGATGTCCGTGACGGCAGGATTGGCGGCTTGAGCCATCGCCAATATCGCGGCTTCAGGAAAGCCCATGACGAACATATAAAAGGGAATCATGATGTAGACATTAAAGACTAAGCTCGTGATGATTTGAACGATAAAGCCGATGACAAAACCGAGGATGACACCTTTGATGTTTCGCCTTTTTTGGTAGATGATGGCCGCTGGAATGACAAAAGCCGTACTATAGATTAAGTCCGCCCATTCGCCGACGGTCAAAGTCGAGGTGAAAGGCAATTTGATAATAGTTTTTACAATTATCGCACAAAATGCGCTGAATGGTCCGTAAGCAAAACCGGCGATAAACAGGGGTATTTCATCAAAGTGAAACTCAAGAAAAGACGGAAAGAAAGGAAGAGGAAATTTCAAAAAAGGGACGATATATAATATGGCTGATAGGGCTCCGAAAATGGCCACGCGGCTCATGAAGCGGATGAGATCTATTTTTTGAAAATGAAAAGATTTTCCTTCTCGAAGAACGACGATGAGAAAGAAAGACCAAATGAGTAATAATCCGACGACTGCTGCTCCCATAAAAAAGGTCCCTCGTTCAGGACCAAAATGAGATGCTTCTCTCATCCAGACTGTACTGTCGCCTCTAGAATCAAACTAGATCTACCCGAAGGCTCGCGGGGTTTACCGCCGGTTGGGAATCGCACCCTGTCCTGAAGCTTTTTCTATTATACTACAAAAAAATAAAAGGGAATCTAAATAGCGCTCTTAAGCAAAAAAGATTATTTATCGCTTCTATGAAGCGCTGCGCCAATAGAGTCGATGATATCCGAGGCAATAAGGCTGTGCTCTCCGCGTTTTTCGACGGCGATTTGGCCAGCGATTTGATGAAGATAGACGCCATATTTTGCCGCATCAAAAAGAGAATACTTCTGGCCAAGCAAGCTCGTGATGATGCCAGCCAGCACATCACCCGAACCGGCTTTTGCCATTCCCGGATGCCCGTAATCGAGTTGTCCTTCAAATTGTTTAGTATATATCGTCGTGACGGCATCTTTTAAAACGACGGTGGCGCCCAAGGATGTTAAAGTCGAAACTTCTTTGGCTGGCTCTTCGCTATCGAGAAGTCTTCGCGCTTCCCCCATATGCGGAGTCAAAATGACGTGATCAAGGCGTCTGTTTAGTCCGACTTTTTTTAGAATTGTAAGACCGGTTGCATCGATGACAAGGGGGATATTTTTTCTAAGGAGGAGTTTGAGAATCCGCTCATTCATCAAATTGTCGGCAAGACCCGGACCAAATAAGACGGCATCTTTGTTTTCAAGCATTTTTTCGACTTCCTCGATGTCGATATAGCGCTTGACTATAACTTCCGGATTCATATTTACATAAAAAGCATAATCATCTTCCTCAAGAGCGATAGAGACGAGTCCGGAACCGGTGCGGTACGCCGCAAGGGCGCTGAGGGCCGGTGCGCCAAAAAAGCCGATACTGCCACCGAAAATAAGCACGTGACCATAGTCATATTTATTTGTATGTTTGCTTCTTTTTGGAAGTGGTCTCAATTCATCTTTCGCTATTTTTTTCATAGATTGCTCCGCTTATATCGCTATTTTTTGCGACCTTTTTTAATGATCATCTCTTTTGATTTCATGACGCGAATCGTCCCGGCCATCTCCTGGTCGGCAAGTTTCGTTTTTATGTCCTTGATAAGCGCCACTTGTTCAGGAATCATGATGTGTTCAATGGCGTTGACGCGCCGCCTTGTCTTTTCTATTTCTTGAGCAAAAACCTCAGTCGTTTTTTCTAGTTCGGCGAGCTTGATAAGCTTAGGAAGAAGATCGAGGCCGGACATGATTGCTTCATCGAATTCTTGCGGCGTCGAGCTGAGGCTATATGGGGGTGCGAAATCATCTTTTATCGCGAATCGCAAATGCGGTGTTTCAACGCTCATAGTTAGAGATTTGCTCGTTTCTAAAGTCCAATCAAAAGCCGAAAGTGAAGTGAGCTCATAGAGCTCGGCTTCACGTATTCTTGCCCGCCCTTTTTTAAATAGAGAAAGAACTTTGGCAGTCATCATTTCAACTTCGGCCCGCAAGTCCTTCGTCTCATAGACTATTTCCATGAATTGGCGAATCAACTCATCTTGCTTGTCTTTTAAAAGATGATGACCACGCCGCGTGATGGCGAGTTGATTCTTGAGCTTTGTCAGCTCCATTCTTGTCGGGTTGATCTGCCCTATTGCCACCGCTATTCACCTGTGCCGTAAAATTCGGCAATATTCTCATCGCTGATGCGCTTCAATTCCGATGTTGGGAAAATGCGCAAGAGCTCCCAACCGATATCTAAAGTCTCTTTAATACTGCGATTTGTAGCAAAGCCTTGTGAAATATATTTTAATTCAAAATCCTCGGCAAAACGCGCATATATCTTATCGATATCCGATAGCGCACTCTCGCCTAAAACTGTTGATAATTCTTTGGCTTCCTTGCCGCGAGCATAGGAGGCAAAGAGCTGATTCATCGTGTCGGCGTGATCACCGCGTGTCTTGCCTTCCCCAATGCCTTTATCTTTTAATCTTGAAAGAGACGGCAAGACGTCGATAGGCGGCAGAACGCCTTTCATAAATAGGCTCCGCGAAAGGATGATTTGACCTTCGGTGATGTAGCCTGTCAAATCAGGAATCGGATGAGTTTTATCGTCTTCAGGCATCGTTAAAATCGGAAGTTGGGTTATCGAACCGGAAATGCCCTTAATGCGCCCTGCTCTTTCAAAAAGTGAGGCGAGGTCGGTATAGAGATAACCGGGATAACCACGGCGTCCAGGAACTTCCTTACGCGCCGAAGATATTTCGCGTAGCGCTTCAGCATAATTAGTAATATCCGTCAAAATAACCAAGACATGCATATTGAGTTGATATGCCAAATATTCGGCGGTCGTAATTGCCATGCGCGGAGTGGCGATGCGCTCGATGGCAGGATCATTGGCGAGATTGACAAACATGACAGTTCTTTCAATCGCCCCCGATTTGCGAAAATCTTCGATAAAATAATCGGCTTCTTCAAAGGTGATGCCGATTGCGGCGAAGACAACGGCGAATTTTTCATCTTTTCCTAACACTCGGGCCTGCCTCGCAATCTGAGCTGCCAATTTAGAGTGTGGTAAACCAGAACCCGAGAAAATGGGTAGTTTTTGACCGCGAACTAAGGTGTTAAGACCGTCGATTGCCGAGATGCCGGTTTGAATGAACTCGGAAGGATGATCTCTGGCGACCGGATTAAGAGCTGAACCATTGATGTCGAGCCTCGTATCGGCGACGACTGGTCCTTTCTCATCAATCGGTCTTCCCAGTCCGTCAAATACGCGTCCGAGAATGTCGGGTGAGAGTCCAAGTTCGATGCCGTGTCCTAAAAAAGTAGCTTTGGCGTCGTCGATTTTCATACCTTGACTCGACTCGAACAATTGCACGAGAGCTTTATCGTCATTGATTTCCAAGACTTTGCCCAACCTGGTTTCGCCATTGGCGAGTTTGATTTCCACGAGTTCGTCATACTTGACATCTCTGACTTTTTCGACAAGCATCAAGGGACCGACTACTTCTTTGATTGTCTTATATTGTTTAATGGCCATGATTACTCCTCTCCAAGTGATGAAAATTCTTTTTCCATCGCCTGTTGAATGCTATTGCATTCATTATTGACGTCGGCTTCGCGCACATACTTAATTCTGCCGATTCGTTCGGGAGCTTTCATCTTCTCGATTTCACTGAAGGCCTTGCGACTTTGGAGAGCCTTGTTGGCGGTATCGTACCAGCTTAAGATTGTTTTCAGCATAGCGTATTGCTTGTCAATCGAGGCATAAGTATCGATTTCATGATATGCGTTTTGATGCAAAAAATCTTCGCGAATCATCTGAGCGGCCAATAGTTTAATTCGATCTTGTTTGGATAGGGAATCGATGCCGACTAGGCGAACGATTTCCTGCAGTGATGCCTCTTCTTGAAGCAAAATTTGAACGCGGCGAATCATCTTGCTCCAATCTTTGTGATAATGAGAGTCAATGTCTAAATGCAATACATCCTCATAGAGGCTATAACTTTTAATCCAGTCGATAGCCGGAAAGTGACGGCGATACGCCAGTTGAGCAGAAAGTCCCCAGAAGACTTTAACAATGCGAAGAGTAGCTTGCGAAACGGGTTCGGAAGTGTCTCCGCCAGGTGGCGAAACCGCTCCGATGGCCGTAACTGCTCCTTCGCGGTTTTTATCTCCGAGGCAAGCGACATAACCAGCTCTTTCATAGAATTCAGCCAAGCGACTCGATAGATAGGCGGGATAACCTTCTTCGCCAGGCATTTCTTCAAGGCGTGACGACATTTCGCGAAGCGCCTCTGCCCAACGCGATGTCGAGTCGGCCATGATGGCGACTTTATAACCCATATCGCGATAGTACTCGGCGATTGTAATGCCGGTGTAGATCGATGCTTCGCGAGCAGCGACCGGCATATTGGATGTGTTGGCAATTAAAACGGTACGCTTCATAAGCGATTCACCAGTGCGCGGATCTTTGAGGCGAGGAAATTCCATCAAGACATCGGTCATTTCGTTACCGCGCTCGCCGCAGCCGACATAGACGATGATGTCGGCGTCAGCCCATTTAGCGAGCTGGTGCTGAACAACGGTTTTTCCGGAGCCAAAAGGACCGGGAATTGCGGCGATTCCGCCGATTGAGACAGGAAATAGAGCATCGATAACCCGTTGACCAGTAACCATAATTCGATTGGGGGCAAGTTTGTTAAGATATGGCCTTTTCTTGCGAACGGGCCAATATTGGATCATCGTCAGCTCGATCGTCTTGCCATTCATATCGATGATTTTGGCAACGACATCCGTGACTTTTGCTTGGCCTTGATGGAGCCAAACTAATCGTCCGGAAACATTAGGAGGAACCATTATTTTGTGTGTGACGACCGGTGTTTCTTGTACAGTTCCCAATATTACACCACCACTCACTTGCTTATTTAATTCGTGAGCGGGGACAAAGTCCCATTCTCTATCGCGATTGATGCGGGGAAGATCAATTCCAAGAGGAATGTGAGGTCCATGCGCTTCATAGATATTTGTTAAAGGACGTTGAATACCATCGAAAATTGATTCGATTAAACCAGGACCTAATTCAGCGGACAATGGTTGGTTTGTATAATAAACTGGCTCGCCCGGACCGATACCGGCTGTTTCTTCATAAACTTGAATTGAGGCCAAATCGCCGCGCAGCTCAATAACTTCTCCAATTAATTTTTTATGGGAGACGCGGACGACATCATAAACTTGAACATTTTCCATGCCCGAAGCGACGACTAACGGGCCGGCGACTTTTGTGATTGATCCAATTTTTTCCATGATGACTCCTTTATTAAAATAGTTTGAGGCCAATGGCTTTTTCGACATCGGCGCGTAGTTTTTCTAGCCCTTGGTCGCTCGCATCGCGATCGATGGGAAGGGCGATGAGGATTGGAAAGGCTTTTGTGCTAAAACGCTTTCGAGATTCATCTAACATCGTCTGCAAAGCCTCATCGATAATGATGATTTGAGCATTTAAAGCAACTTCATCTACGATTGTTTTAATTTGCTGTTCGTCATTAATAACGAAAGTATCAAATCCTAGGCTTCGAAAAAGAAAAACGTTATCTGTTTGGGCGATGGCCACGACGCGTTTGCTCATAATGCCTCCACCAACAGGTTACAACTTCGATCGAGATAGAGACGACGAAGATCGATGACTTCGATTTGTTTGCGAATGACATAGATGATAATCGTCGCACAAGCTTTGATATCGACTGCTTCATTCGATAGTTCGTCAAGCAAAAATTTTATCAAAGCGTGTTCGAGATTGGTGAAATCTCCATCTTCATAAAAGGCCTCAAGGGGCTCGCTGAAGCGCGTTAGATAAAGAGTTGTGTAACGGGCGACGACTTCGCGTTTGGAGACATTTAAAAGTTTTGCTATTTCTTCAGGGGTGATTGAACCGAAATCCAATAAACTATTTTTTAGTTGCTCAGTACTTAGTTTCAGCTTCTCCGCTCGCAAAAGCGTCATAAGATTATTGATGTCGGTAGAAATGACAAAGTACTTTGTCAAGGAAGGGTCGTTGCGCATTAAGATGAAATCATGGAGCAATGCTTGGAAGGTCTGCTCTAAGAACGTTACAAGCGATTGAGTGCTGTCAAAAATGCGATTAGCGGTATTCGAAATCAATTGCTTGTAAGGTTCTTGAAGAGCATAGTAATCATCATTGAATATGGCTTTAGATAAAACCTTTTCATCGAGGAAACCAGCTTCTTCATAAGGTCCGGTAGAGGCCTTAAATAGTTTCTTTTTGTAAAATGCGCGAATATTAGTTAAATCAAAT
The DNA here is from genome assembly GCA_023393065.1 of Bacillota bacterium. Lineage (GTDB taxonomy): Bacteria > Bacillota_I > Bacilli_A > RFN20 > CAG-826 > UBA1424. The sequence continues at coordinate 14,452 of JAEWMX010000010.1, forward strand.
TTGCTAAAGAAGAATGATGGCAAGTCATCATGTGGCATAATTTCCAACAATTCTTCTTTCAACTTTAATATTTCACTTGCGACGATGGCTTCCACCGTAGTGCTCTTATCGCCCAAACCATATCCGAACGATTGCAGTTTTAAAAGAAAGCCATCATCGTCGGTATTACGTAACTCACGAAATTGAGCCTTATTAAGAAGGCTGGCGGTTTTCGTGCTGAGCAAAGCGCTGGCGAAAGCGTAATCGATCATCATTTTCCTTCTTTATCAAATAGGACAGCGAATAGTTCTTTTTCTTTACGTTTGCGAATTCGGTCGAGAATGGGCTTAACGCTAAAATTCAAATCATATGTGTCGCCGACCAAGAGAAAGCCTTCTTCTTCGTTTGAGGAGATGTCTTCAAGAAAAAGGCGATAGTTGTTTCCGAGTGATTTATTTAATAAATCAAGTTCAACTCTATTACTTTTTTTGTGCGTTGATAAAGCTTTAAGATATCGTTCGTAGTCGCGGCTGTTAACACGCATGCTTTCGCTGCCTTCAATTTCTTCGCTGCGAATTTGCTTATGGACAAACGCCAACAATTCGCTTCCTTCCAAAGCTTTAAAGTGAGATAAAACGGCATTAAAAATCTCGTCGATCGTTTTATTTTTCAGGGCGGAGATCGATTGCTTTTTTTCGAGTTCGGCAAGGGCGCTGGCTTGAGCGATGGCGCTTTGTTTTGCCTCTTCGGCTCTGGCGAGCAAAAGAGCAGCTTCTTTTTCCGCTTCGGCAACGATTGCGTGCTCGATGGTCTTGGCTTCGAGTTCCGCTTCCTTGCGAATTAAATCGCTTTCAGTCTGTCCCTTTTTCAGTATCTTATCGTAAATTGACATGCTATCACTCCTAAATTGCGACAGAAGTGTACATGAGGATGCTGACGAGCAGGGCGAGAATGGCATAAGTTTCCACGAGCGCCGTCATCGTGATACCACGAGTGGACATCTCCGGACGTTTGCCGGTCATCAAAATCGAAGTGGCGGCGACTTTACCTTGCGCTATGCCGGACAATAGACCGACGAGGGCGATAGGAAGAGCGGCGCCGAGCAGCGCCCAACCTTGCCAATCGTCAAGCGGAACGGCTTGCCCGCCCAACAGACCGACTTTTTGCAAGATTAAGACCGCCATTAGGAAGCCGTAGATACCTTGCGTGCCAGGCAAAGCCTGCAATACCAAAACACTACCGAATAAATTCGGTTTTTCGGCTAAGACGCCGGTGCCGGAACGACCAGCGATAGAAACGCCGATAGCTGATCCGATGCCAGCCAGCCCTGCAGCTAAAGCTGCTCCAATAATTGATAGAACTAATCCATAAGTCATGATTCTATCTCCTTTCTTCTCGTAAATCCGAGATTTCGTTAATTTGTTTTAAGCGAATGCTGAAGGGTTCGAATATGTATCCACCGCCTTCATAGAACTTGCCAAAAAACTCAATGTATTGTAAACGTCCATCATGAACATATGCCGACAGCATGCTCATCACAAAATTGAAAATATGACCAACTAAATAGACGATGATCGATAATATAAAACCGATGACGCTACCCTGAATCATCCCAGCGAGGAGGTTCATGGTCGAAGCGATGACAGCAGAAGATAAGCTCAAAGCTAAAATGCGCGAATAAGATAGGATGTCGCTCACGTAATTCGTCGATTTGTAAATGGCACCGAGCCCCCCCAATACTTTACCGAAGACATTTTTGCTCTTTCGACCTGCCAAAAAGAGCAATAACAGGGCTCCTGCGCCCGCAAACCCGAAGCCGATATAGATTAAGAATTGCGCCGTCGTCCATATAAACATCTGCGCGCCGACAAAAATTAAACCGACGAGAACAAAAATCCAACTTAAAGCATCAGCGATAGCTCCCACATAGTCCTTGCGTTTGATGAGCAAGGCAAATTTGAAACCGAGACCATTGATGATATGCAAAACACCGAAAACAAGGGAGAAGCCAAGCATGATTAGAGGTTCGGTAACAGGATTTAAAATAACAGTTGTCCACGTCTGTGAAAAAATGCTGCCGACGAGAGCTCCTAAATCAAATGGCGCGCCGAAGAAACTGCCGAACAAAATGCCGGTAATGATCGAGGTGATTCCAGAATAAAAGAAAACACTTATTAATTTCTTAAAGGTGCCTTTGGGCTTTATTAGCCATAAGGCTAATCCAAAAACGATCAACATCGCAAGGCCATATCCGATGTCGCCCATCATGATGCCAAAGATGATCCAATACCAAATAGCAACGGCCGGGTTGGGATCAATTTCTTTGTGATTCGGAACTGAAAACATATTGGTAATCGTCTCGAATTGCGTGACAAATTTGTTATTTTTAATCGCTGTCGGAGGTAAGTCGGCATCCGTCGGTTCACTATATTCGATATCAAAATCAGTCGTGACGCTTTTGACGACTTTATTTAAGTCGTCAACTTGATCGACGCGGACCCAACCATCGAGATAAAACGAGCGTTCCGTTGTGCCAAAGGCGACGCTATTCCGGTCGAGTTGAGCTTGAATACGATCATACATCAGTTCTAGTTGGCTTATATTTTTAGCCATTTCTCTAAGACTATTTTCTAAATATGTAATTTGCTTTTTGCTCTCAGCAAGGCCGCTTTCCAAATTGGTGACATATTCCGCTAGTGAAATATCGATGTCTGGCAAATCAACTTCCGAAAAAGAGCGTTTGCCCGCTTCGTATAAAATACTATCGTCGTCTTCATAAAAAGAGGCGAAGAAAAGAGCGGGTCCATATGTAATGGAAGAGAGCTTTTGATAAGGTATTTCTTTCTCATTGAGAAAGGCTTCCAATTTTTCAAGATTTTCTTCCTGAAAATGACCGACGTGGTAGCGCGTGTATGCTGCCTTTTTAAGATCTGCAAGGCGAATGTCAATTTCGCGAAAAGGAGCATATTTTCGATATAAGTCTTCGTCTTTCTTTATTTGCGCATTCAGTCTGGAGAGAGCCTCGGCATCGCGTTCGACGTTTGCGAACAATTTTGTTTGCTGTTCGTCTTCCGTCATGAACTTTTCGTATGTCACTTCTTGGTGACGAAAAAGCGATTTCTTCTTTCCATACCGGTTTAAATCGGTAATAGCTTTATTAATTCTTTGTAAAAGAGCGGCATCTGCCGTGACATCGATAGTTGAAGAAGAGTTGGGGACAATCATCAAAAGACCGGCTTTTTGCAAAGCGCGAACCAAATCTTTTTTATGCTCTTCGAGCACAAAGACGCGAGCTTTTTTAACGGGAACGATCACTGTCTGATACCTCTTTAATCAACTGTTCGATCAACTTCGTCTTTTTGTCGGCAACCTGCTTTTCTATATCGTGAGCAATTTGTTTTAAATCGCTTGTTAACTTCTCGCTGATCTCGGCAGTTTTCAAATCCGTTTCTTCTTTGCGCTGAGCGGCTGCGGCCTCAGCTTTGGCAAGCACATTAGAAGCCTCTTCTTCAGCTCTTTTTTTGGTTTGATTAAGAAGCATCGTTTTGTAGACGCGGGCTTCCGTGACAAGGCTATTTGCCTGCCGTTCAACTTCGACTATTTTCTTCATTGCTTCCACAAAATTCACCTCGCTAATCAATCCCTAAATATCGAATATGTATTTTAACATATTCACGCCTTAATATCTATAATATTATCGACCTGTGCTCAATAAGATAATAAGAAAAAGTCGCTTTATGCGACTTAAAAAAAATAGATCAGTATTTAGTTAATGCGTATATTGCCACTCAATTTCGTCAAAATATTGAAAAACAAGGCATTGTGAAAATCGCGAATATCGAGATTGGTCGCTTCGATGAATTGATTGAGTCGATAAGAAAATGTATTCCGATGAACATATAATTTTTTGGCCGCTAAAGAGGCATTGAGACCACATGATAGAAAGCTTTCGGCCGTGACCATCAGCTGGCGCGGCACCATCGCAAATTGCTTCTTGGCCATGCGCACTAAATCGTAGTCGCCTTCAATTGCTAAATTTAATAATAAGTCGGCGAGATTGATCAGATGGATACCACGACCACTAGCCATCTTTTTGAGCGCTTCACGGCTCAATATGCTATCATCGTGGCTCATCAAAAAGGAATATGAATTATCGGTGTCGCTCATAATGACCGGAATTAGCGATTCTAAGTAATCGTACAAATACTCATCGGAAGTTAAAACACCGCTTTTAGCATCAAAAAAAGACATCGAAAAAATGTTCTTGTAGGAATTGAAAAGCGCTGCGCTAAAGCGCTCGGTATTAATGTCTTTCTTGGAAACAAAAAAGTAATATTTAATCACATGATAATTATTGTGCAAACTGCACAAATAGTAAAGTTAACTCAGCGAGTATATTCTTTATCCATCACTTCACGAGCCAGGGAGAAGTATGCAAGACTTCCAACCGAACTCGGGCGATAGAGAGTGACTGGTAGCCCTTTTGACGAAGATTCCGGAATAGATATGTTTCGCGGAATTGTCGCTAAAAACGTATTTTCTTTAAATAAACCCCTAATTTGCGTGGTTATTTCCGTTCCAAGCCTCGTTCTTGAATCGTACATCGTCAGCAAAAACCCTTCGATTTCCAGCTTGGGATTCGCGCTGCGCTGAACTTTCGAAATCGCCGCTAAGGTCGTGGCCACCGCTTCGAGAGCAAAATATTCGCACTGCACGGGAATCAAGATGCCGTGAGAGGCAACCATTGAGTTGTGATTTAAAATCCCAAGCGAGGGCGGACAGTCGATGATGATATAGTCATATTCCTTTTTTAGGTTTTTCAGCGCCTCGCGAAGAAGGGTTGTCTTATCTTCGACCTTATCTGTCAATATTGAATCAAGAGATACTAATTTGAGGCTGCTAGGAACGAGATCCAAATACTTCAAAGCCGTGCGCTTAAGAACCTTATTGATATCATATCCGCCGGCCAGCACATCATAGATGCTGCGATTAAGAAGACTCGCATCAAAGCCCAAACCCCGAGTCGCGTCGCTTTGAGGGTCGAGATCGATAAGCAAAACACGTCTCTTAAAATGAGCCAAAGCACTTGATAAATTAATCGCCGTCGTCGTTTTTCCAACGCCGCCTTTTTGATTTGCGATACCGATAATTCTCATCATGATTTATTAGTTTATCTTAAAAGATTACATGCACAAACAATTATAGCGGTTTTGCGCTTATTTGACTGTAGAGTCGAGGATAACGAGGAGGTGTCGTATCGTTTTTAACGATAAATAGATTAATTCTTATATCTTTGTTGGTTGGCAAAATATCTTCGTTACATGAGATGATTTTAGCTTTCAGTGTTTTTAGCGCATTTTTGGAGGCGGTTATTTCTTCATTTACATTTTGTGATTTCATGGCAATGAACAAGCCGTTGACTTTCAGTAGCGGGATAGCTAGTTCCAAGAGAATGTTTAATTGCTTAACTGCTCTGGCCGTCGCGATATCGAACTTCTCTCGATTGAGGTTTTGCGCCTCCGCGCGTCCGATGACGACCGTGACATTAGTTAATGCTAGTTTATCTTTTACGACATTTAGAAAATGTCCTTTTTTATTATTTGGTTCAAGCAACACGATGTTCGCTTCAGGAGCGGCGATGGCAAGAACCATGCCCGGAAAACCGGCGCCCGAACCGATATCGATCAAAGATTTATGATTAATCGAGATATATTTAAGCGGCAGCAAACTATCGAGAAAATGCTTTTCGATGATTTGACCCTCTTCGATAATAGCGGTTAAATTGAACATCCGATTCCATTCTTTTAGTAAAACTAAATACATAGCAAAAGCATCGATTTGACGTTTGCTAAAATCGATATTCAACTCCTTTTTGCAATATGTGATAAAGGCTTCAATAGTCATAGTAGTCCTCGGCGTTTAAGGGTTAGGACAAGAACTGAGATATCACTCGGATTTACGCCGCCAACGCGGCTGGCTTGGCCGATTGTTCGAGGTTTTATGGCCATGAGCTTCTGCCGCGCTTCTAAAGCGAGTCCATCGATATGCAAATAATCGATGTTTTCAGGAAGGAGGAGACTTTCGAATTTAGCAAATGATTTAGCCTCTTTATCTTGCTTGGCGATGTAGCCTTCATATTTAACCATAATTTCGAGTTGCATAATACCTGTTTCGTCGAGCGGACATGTCGATAAATCCGGAATGAGGGCGATGAGGCGGGCATATTTCACATCTGGCCTCTTCAATAAGTCGAAAGCCAAGGTTCCAGCTTTAAGCGGGGTACAGCCTTCTTTAATTAAATAACTATTCACCTTCTTATTGGCGCCGAGATAAGTTGTTTTAAGAATCGATAAGGCTTTTTGAAGATTTGTGTTCTTTAGAAGAAAACTTTGATATCTAGCTTGTGAGATGAGCCCAAGGCGATAACCGTAATCAGTTAGCCTCAAATCCGCATTGTCGTGTCGCAGTAATAGGCGATATTCGGCGCGGGAGGATAATAGCCGATATGGCTCAACCGCTCCTTTTGTGATCAAATCGTCAACCATGACACCGATATATGATTCATTTCTTTTCAAGATAAAAGGTTCTTGCCCGCGAATCGCTAATACGGCATTAATGCCGGCTATAATTCCGAGCCCGGCGGCTTCTTCATATCCTGATGTTCCGCAAATCTGACCAGCTCCGTATAAGCCTTTGTATTTTTTGACGCGCAGAGAAGCATCGAACTGTGTCGGCACAATCGCGTCGTATTCGATGGCATATCCATATTTTAGGATTTCAGCATTGGCAAAACCGGGAAGGGAGCGAACCATCTGCTCCTGAACCTCTCTTGGCATCGAAGTAGCAAATCCTTGAATGTAGATAGAATCGCCATCTTTTGTTTCAGGCTCGAGAAAGAGCTGGTGGCGCGGCTTGTCAAAAAAAGTGGTGATTTTTCCTTCGATCGAGGGGCAATAACGCGGGCCAACCCCTTTGATCTGTCCATTAAACTGGGCTGATTTTTGCAAGTTAGCTTTGATTATTTTATGCGTCTCGGGCGAAGTGTAGATCAAATGGCATATATGTTGATCGGCAAATGGCACATAAGTGTTTGTCGTGTACGAAAAAGCCAATTTGGCATCCGTGCCGTATTGAACGCTGGCTTTTGAAAAATCAATACTCGATTTGCGAATCCGCGGCGGGGTTCCGGTTTTTAACCGGTAGATTTCGATTCCCATATCTGCGAGATTTTTTGATAATCCGATCGAGGCCTTCTCGCCGTCAGGTCCACTTGAGGTTTTTTCAAGACCGCGCAAAATCTGCGCTTCCATATATGTTCCGGTCGTGATGACGATAGCCTTTGCATAAATCTCGGTGCCGTCATGCATAATTACGCCAAACACTGTATCATCGTCATGAATCAAAGAGGTGACCATGCCCTCTTTAATCTCGAGATTTGGAGTCGCCAGCAACAGCTCTTGAACGCGTCCGGGATAAATATTGCGATCGCTTTGGGTTCGCAAACACTGGACGCCCGGACCTTTTCCGGTATTTAACATTTTCATCTGCAAATACTGATAATCGGCCGCGATGCCCATGATACCACCTAAAGCATCGATTTCACGGACGACGATGCCTTTGGCTGAGCCGCCGATCGAGGGATTGCACGACATGCGCGAAACAGCTTTAAAATTCAGCGTGCATAGAAGTGTGCGACAGCCCATGATCGCCGCAGCGTGTGCGGCCTCGACGCCGGCATGTCCGCCACCGACGACGATGACATCATAAACCATTAACCGACGCTTCCTTCCATATCCATTTTAATCAATTGATTAAGTTCGACGGCATATTCCATGGGAAGTTCGCGCGAGAAAGGCTCGATGAAACCCATGATAATCATCTGGGTAGCATCCTTTTTGCTCATCCCCCGCGACATTAAGTAGAAGAGTTGATCTTCATTTATTTTGCTGACCGTGGCTTCGTGCTCGATATAAGACTGATCATTGTTCACTTGATTGGTTGGAATCGTATCGCTTTTTGAAATATCGTCGAGAATTAATGTATCGCATTCGACATGACTACGCGAATTGAGGGCCGCGCTTTCGTGGCGAACAGTGCCCCGATAATTGGCGGTTCCACCATTGCGAACGATGGACTTAGAAATAATCGTCGAGCTCGTATTCTTGCCGCGGTGAATCATACGCGCGCCGGCATCTTGATATTGATTGCGATCAGAGACGGCGATCGAGATGCAAGTTCCGCGCGAACCGTCTCCTGCCAAAATAACAGCTGGGTATTTCATGTTGACTTGACTTCCGATATTGCCATCAATCCATTCCATTTGGGCGTTTTCGCCGCAAATCGCACGTTTTGTGACGAGATTCACGATGTTTTTTGACCAATTCTGCACTGTCGAATATCGACATTTTCCATCTTTTAAAACGATGATTTCGACGACGGCGGCATGCAGTGATTCGCGCGAGTAAATCGGAGCTGTGCAGCCTTCGACATAGTGGACATCGGCTCCTTCACCGACGATGATGAGGGTTCGTTCAAACTGCCCCGAACGCTCGTTGTTGATGCGAAAATATGATTGTAAAGGTTTATCTAGTTTGACTCCTTTGGGGACATAGATAAAAGAGCCTCCTGACCACACCGCACCATTTAGGGCCGAGAATTTGTTATCGGCGAAAGGGACGACGCTGTTGAAGTATGTTCGAAAAAGATCAGGCATCATTTTTAAAGCTTGGTCGGTCGATAAAAAGACGACGCCTTTTTCTTGGACTTCCTTAAGCATATTGTGATAAACCATTTCGGATTCGTACTGTGTGGCGACACCAGATAGATACTTTTGTTCAGCTTCGGGAATACCGAGCTTTTGAAAGGTATTTTTAATCGTCTCTGGGACATCATCCCAACTCGTTTCTTCTTTTTCGCTCGGTCTTGTGAAATAAGTATAAGCGTCAAAATTCAGGAATGATAAATCGGGTCCGAATTTAGGCATCGGCAACTTCAAAAAAGCGCGATATGAACGAAGGCGAAATTCAAGCATCCATTCCGGCTCGTTTTTTAAACGAGAAATGGTTCGAACAATGTCTTCATTTAAACCTTTTCCGGTGTTTAAAATTGAGACATCGTCGTCTTTAAATCCATATTCATATTCACTTTTGGGAAGCTTATTTTTCTTCATGATTGTGTTCTAGCAATTTTTCTAGGGCATCCCAGCCGATCGTCGCACATTTAATTCTTGCGGCTTGGCGATGGGTATTAATAAAGACGATGGCTTCATCGAGAACCGAATCGTCAAAAGGTTGTTCGTGAATCATCTTTTGATATTGGTCGATTATATAAAGAGCTTCTTCAGTTTTTTTTCCGATGACGAGCTCGGTCATGATGTCGGTTGAAGCTGTCGAAATGGTGCAGGCGACGCCATCAAATGCACAATCGGCGATCACGCCTTTTTCTTCGAGTAGGAAAACATTTATATCATCGATGCAATTTGGTGAATCGATGTGCATCATTTTATAACGAGAATCGAAAGGAGTGCGCTTATTGCGAGGTTGCTCGTAATGGTCCATGATAATAGCCCGCATCATCTGCGGATCAAGCGAAATAGGCATCGAGAAAGTCGCCTCCTTTTTCAAGCGCCGCAACAAAAGCGTCGATCTCTTCTTTGGTGTTATAAAAATATATCGAAGCGCGCACGGTGGCGACTTCTCCAAGGTAGTCGAGCAAGACTTTTGCACAGTGCTGTCCCGAACGGCAAGCGATGCCTTGTGCATTTAAGTAGGTCGCCTCATCTTGAGCAAAAACACCTTTAACATTAAAGGTTATGATGCCAGATTCGGCCTTTTCGTTGTAAAGGATAACTTTATCATTCTTTCTTAATTTTTCAATCGCATAGGATCTCAACTCATCTTCATAGCGACGAATATTTTCCATGCCGAGATCCATGAGATAATCGGCAGCGGCTTTCAATCCGAAAATGCCTTCGATATTTTGCGTCCCAGCCTCAAATTTTGAAGGTGGAAGCAAATAGGTGACATCGCCGCACATATCAAATTTAGCATTCATGCCCCCGCCTGTCATAAATGGTGCCGTTTTTTCCAAGAGAGCATATTTTCCATAGAGGACACCGATGCCGGTCGGCCCAACCATTTTATGGCCGGAAAAAGATAAGAAATCAACGTCCAAATCATTGACGTCAGTAGGCATGTGGGGCACTGATTGCGCGCCATCGCAGACGACGATGGCTCCATACTCGTGGGCGATTTTGGAAATTTCTTTGATGTCGACGATAAACCCTAAGACATTGGTGACATGAGCAACGGCGATTATCTTAGTTTTTTTGCTGATGACTTTGCGCAGGTTCTCGGGTACTAACTTCCCGTCATCATTTAGAGGAATATAATTAATTTTACATCCTGTCATCTCACCAACTTTAAACCATGGCAAGACATTGCTGGCGTGCTCGGCTTGAGTGATGAGAATTTCATCATCTTTAGTTAGATATTTAACACCGTAACCATAGGCGATTAAATTGATTGACATCGAGGTTCCGGAAGTGAAGACAATTTCTCTTTTCTCGGCATTGATGAATTTGGCTAAAGTTGCCCGCGCCTCGTCGATTTTTAGATCGACGTTATAACATAAATCGTAGTCGCCGCGATGGGAATTGGCAGTTTCAAATTCAAAATAGGAGTTGACGGCTTTTTCGACGACAAATGGCTTAAAAGTAGTCGATGCGTTATCGAGAAAGATAAGTGGCTTACCTTGCATCTTGACTTGATTTTTAAACATCGGAAAATCTTGTCTTATTTTATAAGGATCTAACTTTTTCATACGCGCTCCTCAATAATCTTCGCGATTCGTTCTTTTGCTTCCTCATCATGGAAATAATTGGTGATGGGAAGAAGATAGCCATACGTGATTAGCTTCTTGGCCTCATTTAAGTTTAAGCCGCGCGACATTAAATAAAAGAGGTGATCGTCGCTTAATTTTCCAACGACCGCAGCGTGCGAAGCCTCAACTTCATTTTCATCGATATTTAAGCGAGGATCGGCTTTGGCAATTGCCCCTTGATCAAAAACGATGATCTTAGCATTTTGCTTGGTCTTGCTAAATTTTGCTCCGCGGACGATTTCGTTGGCACCGCTAAAAATAAGTCGCGAGGAATTGCGGGCCACGCCATAGTTGTCCATCAACCCAAAAGTGTTCATCGCGAGATGATGAAAGTGCACATTGTATTTTTTATCATCTTGAGCACTCGAAAGTGCCGACAGCCGCCAGACGCCACGGGCGTTGTTCCCGGCGAGATTAATGTCGATATTGAGATTAGCATTTCCGCTCGAAAAATCAGCCATGACAGCGAGTAATTCGCCGTTTTCTTCGACTTTTGCAACGATTTTACTATTCTTGGCCTCGTTTAAATTAATAATATTCAAAGTTAGATTCGCGCCTTGTCCGACGCCGATCTCTATGCCATCAAAATCATCCTTGAAGTCGATTAACAATCTTTCTTCGCGACAGTCTTCGATTGTGATTTTGCGAATGTTATTTGCCATCGCGAATCGCCTCTTTGGTGGCGCACACGCCAATCGACACCGAACTCATTGCCGGATCTTCTTTTTCAATATCGATGCCTAATTCAGTTTTGATCCATTCGTATCCCTGAGTATCTATTTTTTGAATGATTTCCGGACCGCCTTCAACGGCAATCTTGCCATTGACCATGACGATAGTGCGGTTTAGGTTAATCATGTTGTATAGGCGAGCGTAATGAGAGACAACCAAAAAGCCGCGCCCTTTTTCTTGCTCTTCACGAATCGCATTAGCGACGACGGTCATGGCGTCGATATCAAGGCCGGAGTCGATTTCGTCGAGCAGAGCGAAACGCGGTTCGAGCAAAATCATCTGCAAGATCTCATTGCGTTTTTTCTCGCCTCCTGAAAAACCGACGTTGAGAGAGCGATTGGCCATTTCAAAAGGAATCCCCATCTTTTTATATGTGGAATCCAAAAGGCGATAGAATTGAAATAAAGATAAGGGTTTTTGCCGACGAGCGTTGATTGATGCTCTTAAAAAATCTGCGTTGACGACACCAGCCACTTCACTCGGATATTGCATACCGAGAAAGAGACCGGCTTTCGACCTTTCATCGACTGGCATCGCTAAAAGATTTTCGTCGTTTAGAAAGATTTGACCGCTGGTGATTTTATATCTGGGGTTGCCCATAATCGCCTGCAATAGAGTTGATTTACCGTGGCCGTTTGGGCCGAGCAAAGCAATCGTTTCGCCGCTTCTGGCAGTGAGGCTCACGCCTTTTAATATTTCTTTATCTTCCACGTTTACGTGGAGATCGACTATTTTAAGAACATCCATGTTATCTTCTCCTAAAATCTATCATATTGTATATTAATCAATATACATATTCAAATAGAACGATAAGAACTTGTCATTACAAAAGTACAAATTCAAGAATTTTCGGATTTTTCATAAAATCCAAAAAAGAGGGCGCTAATTTTTCAAGGATCAAGAGTGAATATTGATAATTTGCTTGTTGTATTAATAATATTAATGTAATAGAATATTCGTGCTATGTTCAGGCTTAGGAGGGAAACAACTACTTATGAGAAAAAGTAAGATTACGCTCGGAATAGTAGCTGGATTACTCAGTACCTTTGCTTTAGCCGCTTGTGATGGTCCGACATTTTCCGGCGACGGATATGTTTTAACCTATACGGGCGCTAATGGCCAAGAGTATCACTACACCGCTGAAGAATTGTTTGATTCATATTTACAAACAACTAGCGGTGCATCGTCGCTCTTTGATTCGGTTTATAAAGTCCTTGTTCGCAACTACTTTATCACCGATGACACAGAGGGCGGAGGTATTGACACTTATCCAGATATTAAGAAAGGTGCCGACAACGACGTCGCAGGCGTCAAATCAAAGGCGGAATCAGCCGCTGATGATAATGGCACAAAATATGACGACGAGTTCGAGAAACAACTCGATACTTACGGCGTCGAAGATGAAGACGAACTTTGGGAGCACTTCGCTTATCAACGAATGACCACCGAATTCGAAGATCAATTCTACGAAAGAAACATCGATTTTATTCGCGATGCGAAAAAAGAAGCGGCTGAAAATGACTTGAAATTCAGCGGTTATCTCGAGAAGATGACTCCGTATCACGTTCGCCACATCCTCGTTAAGGTTAGCGCGAGCGCTAATGCGCTATACAATTCGGAGATTACCGAAGCTGAAGCTAAAAAGCTCGCCAACGTCGGCGAAAACCTCGCCCTCGGTATTGAAACCTTTGGTTCGCTGGCCCAACTCTATTCGGAAGATACCGGCTCAGCTGAGAAATTCGGCGATCTCGGCATCATGTCGAAGAGCACGTCATTTATTAACGAATTTAAATTAGGCGTCTATGCCTACGAAGCGATTAATAACAGCACGACGCTATCGGAAGCTAAAGACGGACTCGGTATCAGCGATGAGATGAGCGCCGACTATGTCAGCGCCACGGGCTCCAATAAAATTGGCACGATACCCTATGAAGCTTTCTTAAGGCTTGATGAATACTCCGACATTACGAAAGACGCTGACTTCTTTGAAGTCAATGACAACGATGCCTACTATTATCCGCGCAACGTTTTGTTTAACAAGTACTTCAACCGCCATGACATCTCGGTCGTCACACCGAATTCATTGCCTCTTGTCCCCGGCACAATCGTCGTCGGTGGCGATGGCGTCGGCAAAATCCAAGACGAAGATTTCGTCGGTACTTTCAATGCCACATACAACGCGATGTCAGGCTTTAAACACGTCCCTGGACTCGATCTCGATGTCAACGGCGATTCGTTCGTCGATGTTAACGATAAAGTCTTGACCACCAAAGATGGCAAAGTCGTCTTAGCGGTCCGCGGCGGCACAAGCGGTGACTCTGGCTATCAAGGTTTCCATTTCATCGTCGTCGAAAGAAGCGCTTTTGATGATACGACCAACAACGTTTCGTTAAGCGACTACTACACGACTAAATATCCTACTCAAAAAGATTATCCAACCTACACCTCGACTGATCCTGAATATGTCGAAGGCGCCAACAACTATAAGCCGACCTATGTCAATTTCCTCGATCAACAAATCAAGGATTACAAGAGCCGCGCTGAATCCGTCGAAGGCGAAATCAAAGGCTTCGATTCAAATCTTAAATATTTCATTTACGAAAAGCTATTGACGACCGTCAATGCCGAAACCGGTAATCCATACATTAAATTTGGCGAGCCGATTTCCTATGTCAATAGCCATGGCGATAATGTCACGATCGACTTAAAATCCGCTATCGATACGTGGATTGATGCCACGCGCAACGAAGCCGATTACAATACGAGAATCGCTTGGGAAGACACATGGGACAGCTATGTTGAATTCCTAGAACAGCAATACGCGCTGCGCGCATCGAGCAAACTATTGAGCGAAACATGCGCCATCGAATATCAAAGAACCGCCAATACGGCCGATTCCAAAACGGCTGCATTGTGGGTAAAGGGAGGAGCTTGCAACAATGGTAAATAAGAAAAAAGGATTACTCCTCACTCTCGTTGCCGCTTCGGCATTTATCTTAACTTCATGTAATGAAGTAACCGCTCTTCCGAAGTTCTACGAAGATCCAATCATCATCAACAACGATGGCACCAAGACTGATGTTTACCAAAACATCATGTCACTTATTTATGACGCTTTGACCAGTTCGTCTGACAATCCGAAAAAAGTTCTCGATGAGATGATGCATGTCATCGCCGTCGATCAATTCGGGTCGTTTGCCGAAGTTGAGGAATTAGCGGCCAAGGATGCCAATGCCGCCGAAGTTCGGAGTTTCATTGATGCTCACGCTAATGTTTATCGCGATGAAAACGACACCGAAGGTGAAAAAGTCGCCAACGAATTCGCTCGCCTCGTCCACTTCAAGGATACGATGGATTATCGCATCAAAGAAGTGTTCCATGACGCTGCGACCGGTGGATCCTATTCAAAGCGGAGCCGTTTTGATGAAGAAAAATACGCCGTCAGCCTCGCGGGTGACCTCTACGACATCGAAGGTGTCTTTGAAGACGCGACAATCTGGTATAAAGACGTTCTTATCACTCCAGATGTCGAAGTCGAAGAAATCGTCAACTTCATTCACATCGATCGCTATCAAGATTACATCGAACGCGGTATCTTACCGCGCCTATATCGCGAAAAACTCGTCGAACAATTCTTATACGACACCAATTATTCTTCTCTCGGTCGCACTTATGCCCGCGAAGTCGAATACATAAAGATCGTAAATAACGAGGCCTATCCAAGCGCTGCCAAATCGCTCATCAATGCCTTTGTTGACAAATACATTTTAGATGTCAACGCCACCGATGAAGTCGACTTTGAAGTGCTCGCTAACGCCTGGCGCGGAATCGACCTTTCCCCCGCCGCTGTCACTTTGCTTGAGACAGCCTTCCCGAGCGCCAGCGTGCCGGTGACTGATGCCGATGTCATCGCTCAACTCGATGGTCCGACGAGCTATTACCCGCAAACGCAATTTGGTTCAATCGCCAAAGATTATCTCAAGATCACCGATGATCGCTTTACTAACGACACCGGTATCGAAGCCGACTTTACTAATAACAACGCCTACACCAAGCAAGTCGGTTTAACAATTAAGTCCGATTCCTTAAAACTCGAAGACTACACCAACGACGGCTGGTATGTGAAAAGCGGCGGTCTGAGTGAGCTTCCCGAAGCTATTCGCTCTCGCCTATTCAATATCAATGTCGCCAATGAAGTCGATAGCACTGAGGAAGAAGATGCCACGCACAATTACGAGTCTGGCCAATACGTCCGCAATCTCCGCGGCGAATACTATTTGACGCCGACGACTTCCGAACAGGGCACCGATGTCCGCAAAGATAACTTTGTTATCTACGACATCTCGAGTTCTACTTATTACATCATCAAAGTCAAAGAAGCCGTTTCGACTTCCAAGCTCTCCCGTTTGAGCGATTCGAGCTATCCGACTTTGGAACGCGAAGACATCGCCAAAGAAGTCACGCACGTGTTGTCGGCTAAGGATTCATATATCAACAACGCTTATGAATCGTACATCAAGCTCTATAGCGTTATGTATCACGACACCACCATTTACGATTACTTCAAGGAACAATTCCCTGATCTCTTCGATGATGAAGATTGATAGATAAGGGCGACAAAACTATAATATAAGGAGGATGGAAACGTCCTCCTTTCTCATATCTCTGGAGGTAAGTCAATGAATAATCTCGATTGTGTCTTTTGCAAAATTATCCGCGGTGAAATCCCGGCCACGAAAATTTATGAAGATGACGATGTGATGGCCTTTCTTGACATCTCGCAAGTCACGCCCGGTCACGCATTGGTCGTCCCGAAACGCCACTATCCGAATTATGTCGCGACCCCAAAGACAGTCATGCACAAAGTGATGGATGTCGCCCAGCGCGTCGCCCAAGCCGACATCACGATGCTCGGCGCTAAAGGCGTCAATATTCTAACTAACATAAACAAAGAAGCCGGACAAGTCGTCATGCATTTTCACGTCCATGTCATTCCCCGATACATCGCCGATGAAGGCTTTCAAATTACGATGCTTAAAAATCGCCGACTCGCTGAATTAAATCTTCCGATGTTAGCTACCGAAATTAAAAAAGGTCTCTAAGTCGACCTTAACGCAAAAAATAAGCAAGGAAATTCCTTGCTTTTTATTTGTTTAATTTTTCGATGAACGGAATGGTGTCTTCCTCGTTGAGGGGACGGCTGAAATAATAACCTTGGGCCCGATCGCATCCATATGCGACGAGATAATCCTTCTGAATTTCTGTTTCAACGCCTTCGGCGACGACCGTATAACGGAGTTTTTGACCAAGAGAAATGATATCTTTAGTGATGGCTTCGTCAATGTTGATGAGTTCGATGCCGTCCATGAACGCCTTATCGATTTTGATGCTGTTGATGTTGATGGCAAGAAGTCGGTAAAGCGATGAGAAGCCAGTGCCGAAATCATCGATGGCAACGCGCACGCCACGTTCCATCAGCCTGCCTAAGATCGAATTGATTTCCTGATAATTGGAGGCAAAAACCGATTCGGTCAGTTCAATCCAGATTTTTTCGGGTTTGACACCTATCTCTTTGATTATTTCAAAGAATTTCTTAGCAAAATGCTCTTCGAGCAGCTGTATCGCTGAAATATTAATTGAGACAGACATATCTTCATATCCCAAATTGTGTAACTTCTTTAAGAAGATTAGCGATTTGCGAACGATCATCTCTCCGAGGGGAATGATGAGTTTTGTCCTCTCCATCAAAGGAATAAACGAAAGCGGGGGGACGATGCCGAGATGTTGGCTATTAAGCCTGACTAAAGCTTCAAAACCGCACACCTTATTGGCTTTTAAATCAATGATTGGTTGATACTGAAGGAAGAGCCGTTCGGTATTGACGCCACTAGCGATTTCCGTCAGTTCTTGTTGAATATGTTTCTCGCGATTGATTTCGTTTTCCATCTCGATGTCAAAAAAGACATAGTGAATGGGTCGTTCATCGTTAATATAAGCTCTTTCGCTCGCGAGGAGCAGATTCTTTAAAATCGTATCGACTTCGTGGGGTTTACTCGTCGCTGGCAGCTCATAGATGCCGACACCGCAGGAAATGCGCTCCATCATGATAATCGGTTCGATAATTTCGACGATGCTATTATACAATGTCAATAAGTCTTCCTTGCTCTTATAATTTTTAACATAAAAGGTGAGGCGATTCTCGTGCGTCAAAAAGAGCTTGCAATGATCGCAGGCAATTTTTTTAAGATCCTCAGCAATTTTTTTCATCATCTCCTGCGAGTAGTGATAGCCGTGGACGGAGGTGAGGGTTTGCACCGAATTGAGATTGACGACGAGCAATGCTCGTTTTTTGATTGTTCTATGCTTAAATTCTTCTTCTAATAAATGCTCGAGGTAATTGCGATTCAATAACTCAGTCCATTCATTATAGTCATTTTTATGCTGCAAAGTTTCTTCTAGCTGCTTCTGGGCTGAAATATCGATGACGATGCCTTCGAGAGCTTCGACGTTGCCATCTTTGTCATAGATGGGTTCACCGAGTTCATAGACCCATTTCCATTCGCCGCCCTTGGTAACAATTTGGTAGGAATGGCGAAACTTTTCTTGATTTTTAACAACTTTCTTCCATTTTTCCCAAACCACATCTCGATATGGCGGCGCGATCGCATCGTTGTATGATAGGTCGCGGTTATTCAGAAAGCTTTCGGCCTCGTAGCCGGTGAGCTCTTTCGATCCGCTTGAAACATATGACATCGTCCAATTTCTATCGTATTTACAGCGATACGCCAATCCGGGGATGTGAGAGAGCAAAACCGCTTTGCTGCGCTCGCTTTCTTTTAATTCTTCTTCAATTTTCTTACGATCGGTAATATCTTCAATTAACGAAAGGTGCGAAAAAGTATTTTCGTCGTCGGTCTTGATGGCCGAAACGAGCATGTTGACCCACACCGGCGTGCCGTCAGGTTTTACGTAGCGTTTTTCACGGACATAACTTGAGATTTCGCCGCGGATTAGACGGTCGTAATACACTTCGCTAATCCTTAAATCATCGGGGTGCGTAATCGTCCGCCAATCATAGGTGTGAAATTCAGAAAACTTGCGGCCGATAATTCTTTCGTAAGCGGGGTTGACTCGAACAAAAATTGGGTCGTAGTTTTTGCTCTTTTTATCTAATCTGGTTATCGAAATGCCAAACGGCGCCTCATTAAAAAGAAGGTCAAACAGCGAATTTGTGTCGCTCATTTTTCTGACGAGATCAACTTGATTGGCGATTTCCATTTGCATCTTAACGGTGATGCGAAGCGATTCGGGATTAATCGGCTTTTTCAGAAAATCAATTTTGCCAAAATCGCGGCTATAAGCCATTTTGGCGAATTCTTCGTTCTTAGAGATGATGATGACGCGAATGTCACTATATTTTTCGGTCATCTTCAAGTGGGCGAGGAGATGATAGCCCGACATCTCCGGAAGATCAACGTCTAAAAATACTAAGCGGATATCCTCATATGTTTCAAGGTGTTGGAGCGCCTCGTAGATATTATTGACGAGTAAGACAAAATTATCGGTCAGATTGCTTTTGATGGTCTCGCAATCAAGTTCAGAATTAGATACGACAAGAATTTTTTCTAGCATCAACACCTCGATTGAAGATCTTTTGTAATTTACAAAAATCTGATAAACAATTAATAAACTAAATGTAAACGACTATCGAATCAATATTTATAATAATATAAATAACCAAAAACTTTAAACGATTAATGAAATAATTTTCAATAATTAATAAAAATGGCGATTAATCGCCATTTATTGAAGTTTTAATTGATTGTTAATTATCAAACGAGTGGACGAGTTCTTCAAGCAACGTCTCGATGAGGTTGCCGATGTATGGCTGGGCTTCGATGCCGATGCGCAGAGAGGAGAGGAGTTGTTCGTCTTTACCGATTTGATAGTTGACGGCTTTAAGGAGAAGCCACGGCACTTCGTGAACATAGCAAGCGGTAATCACTCCTCCGGCTTCCGTGTCAAAAGCCGTCGTGCTTTCGATGTGGGCGAAGTTGTTGTTGAGGAGCTCATTAGCTTTCTTACGGTTTTTAAAAAAGATGTTCGTCGAAATGAGAGGCCCGCGACCAATGTGGAGATTTTCCGTGCGGGAATTAATCGTCTCAATCAATTTGATATAATCTTCTTCGGAGGAATAAAAAGCCGGCATTTCCTTGATTTGCCCGTAGCGGGTATTGCCGCCGAGGGGTGTGAAATCGATATCGCCCAAATAGACGCGCTCAGCGATAAATAACTCGCTTTGATGCAAGTTTTCGCTGAAGGCCGAAACCGTCCCGACGCAGATGACGATATAAGGTTTGTATTTGGTGATCATATAGCTGGCGACAACGGCGGAAGCGACATTCGAATAGCCGCTATAAGCTAAACAGATGTCTTTGCCAGCAAAAGTGCCAACGTAATGTGGATACCCGGTGACGATTTTGTTTTCTTCCGTGATTCTCATTCGATTTTTAAAGTAGAAAATATCGTCTTCGGTCGTTCCGATGATTAAAATCATTTGCCCGCTCCTTTCTTGCCTCTTTCAAATTTGTTGTCATTGATAAAGCGCAGATAATCTTCCGGCCTTAATGGTTCGCTGTAGTAATAACCTTGAATGCAGTCGGCATCCATGCCTTGCAATAATTTGATCTGTTCGTATTCTTGAACGCCTTCGATGATGACATAGGTTTCAAGAATATGGGCTAGTTTGATAATTTCTTTGACGAGACCGCGAGATTTCGCATCAATTTCCAAATCGCTCAAGAACGCCTTATCAATTTTGATGACATCAAAAGGAATGCGCTTAATATAGCTTAAAGAGGAGAAACCGGTTCCGAAGTCATCGATAGCCACGCGGATGTTGAGGGCTTTGATTTTCTTAACTGTCGAAAGGAGATAGAGAACGTCGTAAGGCGAAGGCGACTCGACGATTTCGATCTC
The DNA here is from genome assembly GCA_023393065.1 of Bacillota bacterium. Lineage (GTDB taxonomy): Bacteria > Bacillota_I > Bacilli_A > RFN20 > CAG-826 > UBA1424. The sequence goes on from JAEWMX010000010.1 coordinate 35,023, forward strand.
GAGCAAAAGCGGGTTGACTTGATGTTTCTTAATCGTCTGTTCGATATAATCGGCAATCGTGGCCGAGAAGACCGTCCGCTTCGAAAGGTTGACGGAAATCGGCAGTAGGCGAAGGCCTTTGTCGCGCCATTCGGCGATATGTTTGCAGACGCGATCGAGCACGTAATAGTCGATTTGAATTATTAAATCTGATTGCTCGGCCAAAGAAATAAAAGCCGCGGGTAAAATCGTTCCTCTTTCGGGATGATGCCACCTCAAAAGAGCTTCAGCGCCGCTAAAGCGCTTGAGTTTTAAGTCGAATTTCGGTTGGAAATACACCTCAAATTCATTATTTTGTAGACCGCGTTCGATATCGCGCGCCAAGCTGACGCTGCGCTCGTTTTTCATAAACATCGTCTCATCAAAGATGAAGACGCCGCCGCGCTCCGAACTCAACCGCCCATAATCGCTAGCGATTAATGCCGTCTGAAACATCGTTTCGGCCGAGACATCCTCTTCGTTTCTTAGGCGCACGCCATAGTGAGGATAGAAGTCGATATCTATTTTGTTGTCTCCGAAGAAATTGTTGATGATTTCCGTGAGTTTTTCGAGCAGAGGATGTATTTTCTTCTCGACGATATCGGGAATATAAATCATGAAGTTATCGCTATAGTCATAACCATAGACGATTTTCGGGTTCGTTTCTTTTATCTTTTCGATCGCGAAGAAAATAGTGCTGATGACATCAGATTCTTTTTGATAACCATAACGAAGGAATACTTCTTTTTTAAACTTATATGTCGAAAAGGTGACAGTCGCTGATTTCTCGCCGCTCTTTTTGCGAAGCAACTTATTGACGTGCATGACGATTTCCCGCTCGTCAAAAACATTGTCGACCAAGGGGAAAATATCGGTATTAAGAATTTTCTTAACCGTCACTTTTTGCGAATTGGAAAAAGCGATTAACGTCAAAATTAACAAAGCGATGCTTCCGGCGGCCAAGAGCGAAAATGATATCCAGCGGCCAATCGTCCCCCAAATGCTGTCGAATAAGCCAAATCCGTCGAGGAGCAAAAGCACGAAAACGGCAAAAAAGGAGACGAGGTAAATGATGAAACGTCTGTTATAATCTGGTGTTTTGTTAGTTTGTTTATTTCTGGCTTTCATCCTTTTCCTCCTTGTCTACCCCCTCAGGATGCGCTTCGAGTGCCCGCTCTCTAAGCAACTTTTCTTTTTCTATTTCAATTAAGAGGCGAAGTTTTTCGCGTTGTTTTAAGGCTTCAAATTCATCAAGTTGGCTATAATCTGCGGTTTCAAACGACTCTTCTTTCATTTTACTATGTTTAATAACATCAATCACGGAAGATATAAAAACATAGAGCAAGGGAACGACCGCCACCACCGCGATTGCAATCGGATTTGATGTGACTTTAAAGACTTGGCCAAAGGCGTAACTCTGCCCGACAACTTTGCCGAGAACATTTTCACCTTCGACATAGTCGTAATTGATTTCCGGGTCGCAACCTCCCGCCGGACAAGTTTGAGCGTCGAGGTTGTCGCCGAGCGTCTTAAAATCATATGATCCATCGCCTTGCGGAAGGATTTCGATGACGCGATGGGTTACTATCACCCCATCACTTTCCCGAAAAAAGGTCAAGACATCGCCATCTTTGGCCTCGATTGTCGTCGAAGCTTTTATCTCATTTAAAGGCGTTCTTTTAACAAACACGCCCTCACCGACCTTGATTGATGGCTCCATCGAATCGGTGATGACGACTAAGATTTGATAATCGCCAAACCGCTGGACGCCAAAATTATTTTGAGCGCTGATTGAACCGGCTATTTGCATGATCAAAAGGAGACCGACGATAGTGCCGATGACAATCGTAAAAATGCGGCCGAGCAGGCTTTTTTTCTTCTTTGGCATTTTCTTTTGCTCAGCGATAACTTCTTCCATAAGATTATTTGCTTTCCGTCTTGCGGCGCTTTTCCGCCATCTTGAGCACTTGTTCGCGAGCCTTCGCTAACATGAGTTCTTCTTGTTTCATCAGCTTTTCCAGGCGCTTCTTCTCTTGGAGAGCAATAGCGGCTTGTCGCTTCTTTTCTTGCATCGCCAATTTCCGCTGCTTGTCTTTTTCTTTCTTTTCAAGAGCTTTTTGAATGGCGGCTTTTTTGGCTTCTTCGCGTTTTTGAAGAGCGAGTTCACGGGCTTTCTTCTTATCTTCTTCGCGTTTGATGCGGCGTTCTTCGGCTTGCTGTTTGCGACGTTCGCGGGCCTCGATTTGAGCTTGTGTCTCTTTTTTGGTCTCGACGCCGAAAGCCGGACCTTTGCCAAAGAGGCGCTCATCAGTCATATCGTAATCGAGTTTAATTTCTTTAAAACGCGGCTTGTATACATATTGTTTTGTGTCTTTAGTCGGCAAAATCGAATGTTCAGTCTTGAAAGTTAAGTAGGCACCGATGGCATTCAAATGCAAATAGCTCATGTAAACATTATCGAACTCAATTTTCTGTTGAGTGAATTTGTAGTCGATACCGAGAACATCATATCGACCCAAGAAAACCCATAACTTATAGGCGGCTTGATAATCGTAGTTGAGGCGCATGATATTCGTCTGAGAGACGGGATCGGAAACCGGGGTTGCCTTGCGCATCTCGAGCATGAAGCGAGAGGTGGTTAAATAAGTGATGCGCCGGCGTAGATTCATGATGCGCTCGAGCAAACCCTTATTGGCTTCGCGCTGGCCGTCATCATCAGAAGGAACGACGATTTTCATCTTGGTTTCATATTCATAGGTGACTTCACCGATTTTAACTTCTGAGGAGACGCTGACGACATCGCTGTTGCGAGTGTCGCTGTGCTCGGCAATATATTTGTAGCGAAGTTCCATAAAAGTCGCTAGGCGGCGGACGAGAGTCATGATAAAACGGTTCTCATAGATTTTTAGTTCATCATCGATGAACATATTGAGAACTTTTTTAGGATCGACGGCCCCGTCGGCTTTGACAGAACGGATGTTCTCCGTGTGCTGCGCCATATGTTCGACTGAGCGATGAGTAATCTTGCGGGCTTTTTCCACGCCGACGACTTCAGCATTTTCCTTAATGAAGCGCTGCGGGTCATTGACGATGGCTTCCAACGACGGAAGGGCGTTTTCGATTTCAATGACAAAATCTTCAGAATAGGTTTTAACCTCGCGACGGGAAGTGCCGGCATAAACGTTTTTGGCATTGGCGAATGTTTCCAAGAGCAAAAGAAAATCCGGGTCGTTGGTCGCTAATCGCTCGAGGCGCGCCAGATATTTATTTTTTAGTTTGCCAATGATTTGAGGAGAGCCGAGAGGCGCGTTATCTTTGGGATTTGCCATGGTGGTCCGTCAACTCCTCACTATGAAATTTTCAAGTAATCTGATATGACTCTTTGCGATTGCCAGAAAGTTCCTTTGCCAAATAGTTTATCGAGTTCGCTTGATAATTCGCTCAGTTCATCGTGCATGAAAGCGAGATTTAAACTCGTGAATTTCTTTAATACTTTCGAAGCAAAGATAAAATCGAGGGCATCGCTTTCTTTACCGCCACAAGCGACAAAATTGGCGCAAAAAGCCCGCATTTGCTTTTGAATGCGGTTGCCAAAGGCGATGCGGAATTTATTGGCGACGAATTGATCGAGTTTTTCAAACTTGGCGAGGTTTGTCTTGCCGATTGGAAAATTGGTGAGAGCTTGATCATAGAGTTTGGCCAGGTTTTCATAGGGCATGGAGACGGCTTCGGTATATTCGGTATCAACCGTGTCACCTTTATCGTTTAAAGTGATGCTGATCGCGCGGTCATAGACCTTGTCGGTAATCGTAAAAGTCGAATCGTCGTTATTAGCGGTGCCGACAAACCAAATGTTTTGGTTAATCAACAACTTGCCGCCTTCTAACAACTTCGGATTCATATTGTCGGCAGTGCGCGTGACTTCGATTTTCCACTCGCTGTGGACCGGCATTTCCATAATGGAAAGGAAATCGGCAAAATAGTATTCGACACGGGCGAGATTCATCTCGTCGAGGATAATAATATTATTATCTTTGCGATATGCAGCTTCGTAGATGGCCCGCAAAAATTCGGTCTCGTTAAACTTCTTCGTAAATTCGTTAAAATAGCCAAGCATTTCCGTCCGCTCACGCCATGAAGGTTGAACAGAACAGATTGTCACATCCCTTTTAAAGAATTTACCAAGGGCATATGGAAGCGAGGTCTTACCGGTTCCAGATATACCTTCGAGAATGATGAATTTAGTCGTGCCCATCGCCGAGAACATCGTGCGAATGACATGTAAGTCATAGTGCAGGCCGAGTTGCGAAGCCGCGAACTTCTGAAAGCGAATGACCAAGGCTTCGAGGCTAAGACCGATATCCGATGGCGGAATGACGATACTTGCATCGACGCCGGCATACTTTTTATCGATGGCGCCGAGTTTAGGAAAGGCTTCCATGACGCGCCGCTCGTTTTCTTTGACATCGCCGGCTTTGCCATCAGGCGCGATGCCGAATGACTCAGCTTTTAATTTGAGTATTTCATTTTTCTCTTGGACGGCCAAGAAGAGCTCTTTGTTGAGCTTTTGGACTTCTTCCATCAACCGTTCTTTGCTGACGCGCCGGTTATTGAAGACGATCGCTTTGCGGACGACATAATAAACAAAGTAGCCCACCGAGGCGACAAAGGCGACGAGCAGCAAAAGAAATATGACATATAAAATCCATCCCCCGACACCAAAGCCAACGCGATATGTCGAGAAGATCAGTCCGTATTCGCTGAAATCGCTGCCGGCGTTAATCCACGGTTCAGCGAAAATCGTCACAAAAAAGCGGCCGATATTTCTAAACACCGCTTCAAATGTCTCACGAATGAAAGAGAAGAATGCACTCATTTGTTTAATACCTATTTAATAATAGTAGCGCGTACAGGTGATTTATCATACCTTTTTAGGTATCGAGACCCGTCGCGGCACTGAATCGTAAGTTCGCTCCAAATGACTTGTCGCGAATGTCGTCGCCAGAAAATGGATCCCAGCCTTCTAGCCACATCGTAAAGGCGATTTCAGCAACGCCATTATCGGCGGTCACAGCCATTGGCTGTCCCGTCTCTTCTTCAGAAGTGTACGTCTTAAAAGAGGTAAAATGTTGAATTGCTGGCGTGTACGTCACAAGCGGACGGACACCCGCCTTTGTTCCCGCGTTATAAAATGATAATTCCTGCTCGGTATCGGCAGGAATTAACTCCGTTGTCACCGGACCCCAATCGCTATCCTCGAGGGGGTCGACAAAGTCGCCATAAGCGATTTCGTATTCCCAGCCTTCGGGTTGCTCAGGATCGAGGCGAGCCTCGACCGGGGTGGTATCATAATAGCCGTCACGGTCCAAGTCAAGGCGTCCACCGACGGCTGTTTCTCCGCTTTCAAGGTTTCGCCCGGGACTGATGATGTCGGTCGTCAAAGAGCTTTCAAAACCGAAGCGCAAGGCGCTGGTAATCTTATTGTTACCATAGAATTGAATGTCTTTGCCGACGAAGATGCCGTAATCGGCAACTCCGACCGTCTGGGTGTCCGACACACTTTCGGCGACGCGAAACAGGAGAGTAAATTTAATATAATCGTCTTTCGACGCGTCCTCGAGCTGAGGAGCGTAAGGGCTAACACTATTATGGGTCGGCTCGGCATAAAGATGAATTGCGTCACCCTTAGCAAACCGCTTCGTCGTAATCGGCGTGACCGTGTTATTCGACGAATAGCCATCGTGATCAATGATGTAGCGAAGCGTCTGGCCAGCCACCGTATTAGTCGTCCAGTAGACAAAGCCATCACCCCCGACGTTATGGTTGTCGGAAGATAGCCTGTACTTTTCTTGATCCGTCACCGGTATCGCGGTTTGGACGCGGAAGCCAACTTCGGTAATGCCGACAGGATTCGAGCGATCATTGAACGAAATGGTAGTTACATTAGCCAGATATTCGCCGACCGTGTAACCGAGGTAAGAGATAATGACAAAGGCCGCTAATACACTCGATGAAATCGTAGCCCATAGACGTGCTCGCTTTTTGCGTTTTCGATTATCGGCGAATTCGTCCTCGAGATTGATATTGCGCAACTTCGATTACCTCCTTCCCTTATTAGTGTAGTCTTAAAGAAGACATCGTCTGATGCTTTGCTATTCACTTCGTAACTTCGGCGCCCATTACTTCGCCTCAGTCGTCCGTGATCGTGCCATCTCGCTAACACTGCTTGCGTAGGTTAGGAGTCCCTCTGAGAATAAAAACGATGTTAACCAAGAATTGCCCAGAATTGATTAGTCGTCTTATTCTGTTTGGCAACTGGCTACCATCGTTAAGAAGGCCCTATAGTTTTGCGTCACCAAATTTCTCTGGTTTTGCCTTTTGCATCTAGAATTATAGCGAATGTAAAAATATGTGTAAAGTATTTTGTATTATTTTTTTGATAATATGTTAGCAGTCGCATAATGCACGCGAGTAGACGCGCTCACACGGGTCTTTGACACTTTGTAAATAATTTTGGTTTGGACTTTGAGAGGTACCCTATGGGTATTTTTTCTTGTGTTGTCAAATCGCCCTTCGAAAAGTGTAGTAATTTTTTGAAAAACTTTGTTATAATAAGTCCATAGGACTTATTAAATGAAGATATCCATTACAAAATCGAGCAAAGGAAGCAATGTTTATATCATTAAATCCTTCCGTTCCAGAGGAAAATCTACTTCATGTATCGTTGAAAAGTTGGGCAAGCTTGAAGATTTAGACAAACGATATGGCGATGGGATGGCTTATGTTAAAGAAAGACGGAGACAGCTAGAAAAGATTGACGTTCATTTTGATTCCAATAAAAGAATTCACTTCTCTATTTCCGAAGGAGAAGCCGAAGACTTAAGAAATTACCGATTTGGAGGACACCTCCCTCTTCGAAAGATATATCGAAAGTTAAACATTCACGAATTTGTAAGGAACATTCAGGACAAATCAAAGATTACTTTCTCTTTAGACGCCGCCTTAGAAACAATGGTTTGCTCTCGTATTCTCGATCCGATGAGCAAGTTTGGAACAAGCGAATACGCTAAAAAGCTTGTTGATAATCCCGAGTTAGAGCTTCAGCACTACTACAGGGCGATGGATGTCTTATATGAGAACATCGATAAAATCCAAGCTCATTGTTATAAAAACCTCACCAATGTCGTCAATAAGAACAAATCGGTTTGGTATTATGACTGCACGAATTTTTTCTTTGAAACGGAATCCACTAGGGAGGGTTCGCTTAGACAATATGGAATGTCAAAAGAACATCGCCCTAATCCAATTGTCCAAATGGGGCTTTTTACTGACGCTAACGGGATACCTCTAGCTTTTGCGATTAATCCTGGAAACACAAATGAACAAATAACGCTCAAACCCCTTCAAGAGAAAATTATTAAAGACTTCGGGGTTGAAAAAATGATCGTTTCAACCGATGCTGGATTATCGAGTTATAACAATCGCGCTTTTAATGATCGGCAGGGAAGAGCTTTTGTTTCTACGCAGTCGATTAAGAAACTAAAAGGTCATTTAAAAGATTGGGTTTTTATAGAAAAAGATTGGAAAAAACTCAATTCCTCAAAAAAAGAAGATGGCTTTAAACCTTCGATGATCGACGATTTAGAAGATGGAACGATTTTATATAAATCTCGTTTTATGTTAGAAGGCATGGTTGTCGAAGATGCTTATGGAAATAAAATTAAGATGAAACAAAGTTGGAAACTCATCGTTACTTTTTCAAAAGACTACGCTAAATATCAAAAAAAGATTAGAGATGAACAATTTGAAAGAGCAAAAAAGTTAATCAAAGATCCAAGCCGCTATAACAAAGTTAATAGCAACGACTGTCGAAGGTTTGTCAAAGGCATCTCATATACCGAACAAGGCGAAATAGCAAAGCACAATAAATTGAGCATCGACGAAGATATTTATAAAGAAGAATCAAAATACGATGGCTATTATGGACTGACCACCAACATCGAAGATAATACCGAAGAAGTCATCGCTATTAACCACAATAGATGGAAAATAGAACAATGCTTCAGAATCATGAAAACCGAATTTTCCGCTAGGCCGGTGTTCCACTATAAAAACGAAAGAATCGAAACGCATTTCTTAATTTGTTTCTTGGCTCTATTAATCTTTAGATTATTGGAGAAGAAACTTAACGGTAAGTACACTGTCAGTCAAATTCTCAACGCTCTTAAAGAAATGAACTTTCTCGAACTAAAAGAAGGTTTTATCCCAACTTACGAACCAAACGCAGTTACAAAAGACATCGCTGAAGTATTTGACTACGGATATATTAACCGCGGCTGTTACACTCATGAGTCAATGCAGCACTTGATAAACTTATCAAAAAGATACTAAACAAATTTAATTACTACACGCAATCCCATTTTTATAAACACAAATTAATTCGATGTGTTCTATTCTTTTTGGCAAAAACCCGCTAAACAACTGTCAAAGTCGAGATT
>JAEWMX010000005.1 GCA_023393065.1 Bacillota bacterium
GCTTGAGGTGTCAGATGGTTTGCCACAAGACGAGAGCAAAAAAGCTCCGAGAGCGAAGGAAAGAAATATTTTGTTTACATGTTTATTGGTGAGCATGTTTAAGATTATAGCAAAGGCATAGAGAAAAACAAAATTGTATTTTATACAAGGAGGTCAAAAATGAAAAGCGCCCCGCTTGGTGCCAGGACGCTAATTAGAAAATCAACCTAGTTAAGCTTGGCAGGTATACGTTAGCACAAGCGATTTAATAGTAAAAGAGCCTCCGGTTGTAGTGCTTTGGATTCTAAATCTTAAATAAAAATTACTTTGATAGGGTGACAGCTCGTCTAAACCTAAGACAACGGGATTAGATAAACCAGCCTCTTTAAAATCAACTACTCCATAATCAATGCCCACCGTCCCAGAAGCAGTCGGTGCGCGATAATTATCATAATACATTCTTGCATTATCGACCGTACCGGTGAACTCATAGGCAATCGTCACTGACAGAATACCTTTGATTCCATAGTTAATTTTCTGTTCGATATTGTCGTTATAATAATCACACCAGCCAGACGAGGATGGAAAACTATATTTGATATGGCCTTCGTCCGGCGCGCTGCACGTGCCATTAAAATACCAAGGAACGGTTCGACTCGGAACGTATGTTGCCGAGGTTGCTGGCAAAGAAGTATATCTATTTGTGGAATCCAATCTGACCTCATAGGTCTCCGATTCAGCTTGAACAAACAGTTGTTCTTTATTATCAATAATCATTTTGCCGACCGCCACGCAAAAAACAACTGAAAGAGTAACAACAAAAAATTTGGTGATGTTTTTCATATCATTCCCCTCCGAGGAGAAATTCTTACCTTAAGTTTACTACTCGAGAGCGCAAAGAAAAAGAGCCAATTTATCAGCTCTATTTCATTAATTCTTGAATGTAGGGAACTTCGATGGCGGAATCTAACCGCGGAAAGAGGGGATCGCCTTTATTGATTTTAATGTTCGCCACACAGCCAAACTTGCGAACATTTTCGTAAACACGTTGTTTTTCATTTAGCCCCAACTGATCAAAGAGTTTTTCGGAAGCATGGACCAGGATCGGTTTGAAAAGCGTTCCGGCGACAAACAAAACATTGGCCAGATGACTCATCACACTGGCAAGTTCACCGCGCCTGCTTTCGTCTTTATTAAGGGCCCAGGGGGCGGTGTCGTCAATATACTTATTGGCTTTAGCCACAAGATTATTTACTTTGCTAAAAGCATCCGTAATTTTAAGGTCATCGAGATCTTCTTCATATCCTTTGACGGTTTCTTCCGCAAGAGTGCGTAAATCCTTGTCAAACGGCGTGACATCGCCATCATATGTCGGAACGACACCTTCAAAGTACTTATTAATCATCGCCAGGGTGCGATTGAGGAGATTGCCAAAATCATTGGCGAGGTCGTTATTGATGCGCTCGACAAACTGCTCGGGCGTAAATTGTCCGTCGCTTCCAAAGACGACTTCTCTGGTCAGATAATAGCGGACGGCATCGACGCCGTAACGTTCGATTAAAGGATAAGGGGAGACGACATTACCTTTGGATTTGGACATTTTTCCGTCTTTCATCATCAGTAAACCATGAACAAAGAGACGGTCGGGAACACGGACGCCGAGACCCATCAAAAACATCGGCCAGTAAATCGCGTGAAAACGCGAGATGTCCGCGCCCATGAGGTGGACGATTTCGCTGTTTTCATCAGCCCAAAATTTATTAAACAATTCCGGATTATCCGAATCGTAGCCAAGGGCCGTAATATAATTGCTTAAGGCATCGAGCCAAACGTAGACGACATGGCGGGGATCTTCGTTTGTCGGAATGCCCCAGCTGAAGGATGTGCGTGATACACATAAGTCTTCAAGACCAGGTTTGATAAACGTATTGATCATCTCGTTTTTACGATTTACCGGCAGTAAAAACTTCGGATTATCGTCCATAATTTTTAAAAGTTGATCAACATACTTTCGCGTCTTGAAAAAGTAAGCGTCTTCGCTGGCGGTGTGAACCGGGCGATGACAGTCGGGACAAAGCCTTTCAGGTCCGACTTGCGTTTCCGTCCAAAAAGACTCGCACGGTGTGCAATACCAACCCTCGTATTTGCCGAGATAAATATCGCCTTGATTATAAAGTTTTGTAAAAATGCTCTTCACGACCTTGGTGTGTCGTTCTTCGGTCGTGCGGATGAAATCATCATTGCTGATTTCTAACGTCTTCCAAAGCTTCTTAAAGTCGTTGGCAATGTCATCGACGAATTGCTGCTCGCTTTTGCCGGCCAGCTTGGCATTATTCTGAATTTTTTCGCCGTGTTCGTCGGTGCCGGTCAGGTAATAAGTCGCAAACCCGCGCATTCTTTTGTAGCGCGCTAAAACATCGGCGACAACTGTCGTGTAGGCGTGGCCGATGTGAGCCTTTGCGCTGGGGTAATAGATGGGGGTTGTGATGTAAAACTTAGTTTTCATGATTAGTAAAAACCGCCGATACGGCGGTCTTTCTTGTGTTACTTGTTTTTTAAGCCGTATTTCTTATTGAAAGTATCGACGCGGCCATCGGCCTGAGTGAATCTCTGCTTGCCGGTGTAGTAGGAGTGGCAGTTTGAGCAGGTATCAACACGAATTTCTTTCATGGTTGAGCCGGTCTCGAATACTGATCCGCAGGTGACACAGGTGACAGTGACGCGATTGTACTTAGGGTGAATGTCTTTCTTCATAAGTTTCTCCTTCCGCCTTGGACCTTGGTGGTTCCAAAGAAAGTTGCCATGTAATATTACCATTACTTATTTCATAAAGCAAACAGATTCCTCGCCGAATCTACTAAAATTCGTAGTAGGCTTTTTTGAATGATTCGTCCCAGTATTTCGTCGGAAGATATAAAATTTCTTTAGAAATTGATGCTCCCATAATAAAGGGATTAATTCCTAACTTTAAATTGTTGTTATGCCACGGCCGGTGATAGGCCATCGAAAGATAGACGAGGTGACCTTGAGCATAAGGCTCGGGAATTAAGAAATATTTCGGTTCGCTCAGCTCGGCATTCAGCATCGTAAATAGTTTACGGAGTTCGCTTTGACCGCGCTTGGGAAGTTCAATTGCCTGAAGAGCGGACAGGATTGGCACAAATAGATCGGGATCGTTTTTGAAGGTCTGGGAAGGCGAAAAAAGAATCCACATCGGATAGGGTCTGGTGAAAGTCACTTCATTCGTCCATGTCCGAAAGACATAACCATAGACGAGACTGCCCCCGCGAATAAGTTTTTCGCGCCGATAATAATCAGTTGTTAAGAAGCCGAGCATCTTGCCCTTAAAAGTGTCTTTCCCGGCGATATAGGCAAAATCTTCTTTTTTAAAAAGGACCTTCTTTTCCTGAAAGTGCTTTTCTAAATTTCCCAGCAATTCAGCATCGAACATAAAGTTATTATACATTTTTACAAGTATTAGGGTGTATTATTCAAACGAATAATGCTAAAATTGTTCCCACTAAAATAAAGGAGGATCTAGTATGATTGGAAAATCTTTAGCGATTGATGTTTTAAACGCCGGTCTTGTCACCGGTGCGGATTTCGCTGAAATATACTTAGAACAAAACGACTCGTCCTTTTTAAGCCTGGAAAACGGCAAGACCGAATCGTCGCTCAGCAGCACGACTTACGGCGCCGGCATTCGTCTTTTAAATAAACTGCAAAGCGTTTATGGATACACGAACGACATTTCCCGCAAAGGACTAATGAATTTAGCGACTTCCCTTGCTAAATCATTTCAAGGCGAACGGCTGATCACCGTCGAAAAGATTAATAAAGTGCGCGTCAAAAACGCCCATGTCTATGAAAGGCCGCTTAGCGAAGTCTCGCGCGAAGAAAAAATCGCTCTGATGAAAGAAGCCCATGAGGTCATCTCGTCTTATGATAAGCGCATCGTCCGCATTCAATGCTCATTTATGAATAACCGCAAAGTCGTCACCATCTTTAATTCAGACGGCAAACAATTCGCTGATTTTAAAGAGCGCGGCCGCATGGCTTTCGTGGCCATCGCCAGCGAAAACGGCAAAATAGAAACTAGTTTTGAAGGTCCGGGCGCAACGGCCGGCATGGAATTTTTCACTGCCAAAATCAGCGTTCGCGATACGGCAAAAAGAGTGGCCGAATTAGCGATTAAGATGCTGACCGCGGCCGAATGCCCCAGCGGCAAGATGCCGGTCGTCATCGGCAACGGTTTCGGCGGCGTCGTCTTTCACGAAGCCTGCGGACACTCTCTGGAGGCCACCGCAGTCGCCAAAAAACTATCGGTTTTCTCCGACAGTTTAGGTAAACAAATCGCTTCGCCGCTCGTGACTGCCATCGATGATGGTACCATCGCCAACGGATGGGGTTCAAACAATATCGACAATGAAGGAAATCCCACTCAGCGCAATGTTCTGATTAAAGACGGAATCTGCACTTCTTTCCTTGTCGACTCATTCAATGGCCGGCGGATGAACGCCAAAGCTAACGGTGCCTGCCGCCGTGAATCGTATAAATACGAGCCGACGTCACGGATGTCCAATACCTTTATCGCCGCCGGAAATTCCACACACGAAGAAATAATCGCCGCCACCAAGCTCGGCCTCTATGCCGCTTCAATGGGGGGCGGAAGCGTCAACCCCGCCACCGGTGAATTTAACTTCTCGGTCAGCGAAGCCTACATCATTCGCGACGGCAAAATTGCTGAGCCCGTTCGCGGCGCGACTCTGATTGGTTCGGGAGCCGATATCCTGATGAAAATCGACATGGTCGGCAACAACCTGCAGAGAGCCCAGGGCATGTGCGGCTCGGTCAGTGGCAGCATTCCCGCCGATGTCGGGCAACCGACGATCCGCGTAAGCGAGATTCTCGTCGGGGGCAGAGGAGGAGTTTTAAAATGAACTATAAAAAATTCTTTGAGTTAGCAAAATCAAAAGGGATTGAAGCCAGCGAGCTATACTCCGCGAAAAAGTATTCGCTTTCCTTTGAACTATTTCATTCCGAAGTATCGTCTTATTCCACCAGCGAAACATTTTCGATGTCAGCCCGCGGAATCTATAACGATAAGTTCGGAGTCGTAAGAACCGAAAAAGTCGATGCCAAGACACCCGAGCATCTCGTCGACGAAATCATCAGCAACGCCAAGGTAATCGAAAAGGCTGATAAAGCTCTTTTATTCAAGGGCAGCGACAAATATCAAAAGCGCAATTTATACAACAAAGATATTCCGGCCATTTCTATCGATCAAAAGATGAAAAATCTCTTTGAGATTGAGGCCAAGCTCAAAAAGGCTGATCCGCGCATCGTCGAAATTGAGGGTGTGCAGTATTCCGAAGACGCAATCGAGGTTAATTTGGTCAACTCGTATGGCCTTAATCTGAAGAGCAAATCAAACTACTATGTTTATGCCGCCTCAGTCGTCGTCAAACAAGGCGAAGAAGTAAAAACCGGCTACAAAGTTCTCTTATCAAATGATCCAAAAGAACTTGATATTGACAAATTCGTCGACCAGGTCGTCGAAAACGCGACCAGCAAATTAGGCGGTACACAATGCGACAGCAAAAAGTACCCCGTCATCCTCAATCCGAAGACGGCTGCAAGTTTCCTTGATCCGTATCTGGAAAGCGCAAGCGCTGAAGAAGTACAAAAGCATTCTTCACTCTTCATTGGCAAGCTCAATCAGCAAGTGGCCAGCAAGAAAGTCACAATTCTCGAACAACCTCTTTTAAAGAATTGCTTCTTCCGCTACTTTGACGATGAGGGTGTTGCCACGGTCAACAAGAAAATCGTTGAAAAGGGAATTTTAAAGACTTATTTACACAATTTGGAAACGGCGCAAAGAGAAGGCACCACCACGACCGGGAACGGTTATCGCGGCGGTTCAAAAATCGGCGTCGGTTTCGTTAATCCTTCAATCAAGCCAGGTCGTAAATCAGAAGCCGATTTATTGGCAAAGATAAAGACTGGTGTCTATATTTCCAGCGTCGCCGGACTTCATGCCGGGTTAAATCCGCAATCAGGTAATTTCTCATTGCAAGCCGAAGGCTTTATGATTCGCGATGGCAAGTTGGCAGAACCGCTCAGCCTTATCACTGTCGCCGGCAACTTGCTCGATTTATTCATGAATGTTCGCGAGGTCGCCAACAATGCCGAACTGCAATTGTCCGGCATCAGTGCGCCGAGCCTTTTGATCAAAAATTTAGCGATTTCCGGAAAGTAACGATAAGTTCAAAGCAATGCGCCACTCACTGTCATTTTTAATCTTGTCGACGCTTATTCTTTCGTCTTGTTCCTCTTTTGGGGATTCAAGCGTTTCCCCTTCAGATGTCGACACCTCTTCTTCTGATACATCAATCTCAAGCGAACATATTTCATCAGATACCGCCACCGATACTTCGACTGAAACGAGTCCGAGCGAATCAACTGGCGAAGTGCCCGTCGGAGAGTATCGTCTTAATCCTGTCCCCGGTACAGGAAACATCGGTTTTGTTTATGATGAATACGGTCAGGTTTTAAAAGAAATCTATAAGGATGAATACTACACGGATGTCGAAGATGTCGCGGCTTATATCGTGGCTTTCAATGATGTTCCGGATAACTACTATTTCACGACCGAAAGAAATGGATATGGCGAATCAAAAGATGTCTGCTACGGATTATACGGAAACGAATGCCGCATTTATCCCGGCCCATATGAAAGCAACTATTCATTTTTGCCTAACTCATTAGACGATGTCTATAACGAGGCCGATATCGGCGGAGACGGATATGCCGAATCATCTAGTTGGAATCGCGGTGCCCTGCGCGTTGTCTTTACTCTCGGCGGCATCTACGAATACGGAAATAATATTCCTGTTGTTTTTTATACAGACAATCACTATGACACTTTTTACGAGTACAAAAACTATGAGGGAGGATGGGGTCCGGAGTTCGGCGAAAACGGTTACGATTGGTCGCCCATCGAGACCTGGTTCTAGAAAAATGTAAAATTAAAACGTCGGCAAAACCGACGTTTTTTAGTGCAAAAAGCGACTATTTTCCTACTTTTTAAGGTAGAGAACGCCGATTGTGCCGTATCCGCAGTGAGAGGAGATGACAGCGCCGGCGTTGGTGATCATAACACTATTCGGGTTGACGAGTGCGCCAACTTTTTTTACTAAATAATCGAGGTTGGCCTGTTCTACTCCGGCATGGGTAATCATGATGTGATCGGAATCGACATGAGGAAGGTGACTCTTTAGTTCACCCGCTAATTCATCGAGAGCCGAACTCATCCGTCCCCGCGGTTTCTTATAGACGATCAGCTTACCGTCAGTAACTTTGATGATGGGATGGATGTGAAACAATTTTCCTAATACTTTGGCGGTGCCGCTGCAGCGACCCCCTTTGTGAAGATAATCGAGGGTCTCGATAGCGAAAAGAGAATTTACTTTGGGGGTGTGAGCATCGATCAATGCTTTGATGTCGGCTGCCGACTTACCTTCGTCGCGGTATTTAACAGCTTTTAAGGCGAGGATACCCGAGCCACTTGAGAGATTATTCGAATCCGAATAGAAAATCCGTCCCTCCGGAAATTCCTGGGCCGCCAAGACGACGGACTGAAGGGTCGCCGATAATTTCCCGCCGATACCGACGTAAAAAATATCATAACCCTTATCGATAAATGGTTTGAAAGCTTCAACAAAAGTATAAGGAGGGACAGCGGCCGTCGTCGGGAGCTCGCCGTGTTCGGCGACTAATTGATAAAGTTTGGTTGAATCAATTTCTTCTCCATCTTTATAAGCGTTTCCGCCGATGTTGACGAGGAGAGGGACGACGTGTATATCAAGTTTATTGTATTGTTCTTTGCCTAGATCGGCTGTCGAGTCGACGAAGATGGCTACTTTATTCATGTGTTTTCTCCTTAGAATTGCCCACATTATCCCAATCTTCGCTCATTTTGTCAAAGAGAAAGAAAATGCTTGTTTTACACTTGTAATATTTTATTTATCTTTTAAGATAGTGGTTAGGAGAAATCGAAAATGAAAATTTTTAAAGAATTCAAAGACTTTATCAGCCGCGGCAATGTCATGCAACTCGCGGTCGGTGTCATTATCGGCGGAGCTTTTTCGGCGATCATCACCGCGCTCGTCGCCCACGTCTTCATGCCTTTAATTGGCTTGTTAGTCAATGGCGGTCTCAACAATTTCTACACCGTCTTACCTAACAGCATTGAAGCGACGACCGCTGAAATACTGGCCGGGGCAGCCGTTCTTGCCAATAACGGCACTTACTACTCGGTGCTCAGCAAACTTGATTGGGGCTTAGTGTTAACTGCAATCATTAACTTCCTCTTAATCGCCTTAATTCTCTTTGCTGTCATCAAAATCTTCGCCAGCATTCAAAAAGCTAAAGAAGCCGCTTTGGCCAAACTACACAAAAAAGAAGGCGAGCCAGAACCAGAACCCGCACCCGCGCCGGCACCGGCTGCCGACATCGTCTTGCTGACCGAAATCCGCGATCTTCTAAAAAAAGACAAATAACTCAGTCATCATCAATCTAAAACAAAGACCTCCGAGGAGGTCTTTTTGTGTTACTGTTCCAACTTCCAATCAGGGTGAGCGACCTTGACTTTATCAAGGGCCTCCTTAAATAAGGAGTTTTCAATTTCGGCAATGCCGGGGGCGGTGTATTTGATCGCTTTCTTTTTGCGGTCCAGGCAATACATGATCTCGCCTTGCGCGTCATCCATCAATCCGGCGATGAGCACATAAGCGCGAAGCGATGGCATCGATAAATCGTTGGCGATAAAACGGTGAATCGAAGTGGGAATTGTCGCATAGTAGGCTTTCGCGTCTTCCAGAGGTTCGTTCATTATTTTCAAGAAGAGAAGTTGCGCGATGGCGCGGTTATGCGTCGAGTTGCTAGTCTTTGCTTCATTGGCGATGATATTAGTCAGTATCGTCTCGGCCTCCGCAAATTTTTTCTCTTTGATATTGCGGTATACGGAGATGAGATTGACTTCTGCGGTAAAATCGGTGATTTCATCAAAGATGCGGGGCGTAAATGGCTCATCGCCGTTTTCCGCGAGCATCAATTCGTTATAGGCGACGATGTTTATTTTCTTTGCGAAAAGCGTGAGGCGATAACCATCGGTGACAGCATCAAGTTTAAAGGGGACGATGTTATAAAGAGTCATCATGCCACCAATGGAGGCAACGATAATCGCTCCGATTGAGAGCCAGACGAGATCGACATCGACATTTGTCGAAATGAGGGCGTAGAGTATAATCGCAGCAACGAGTTCAATAAGGTAGAGAAGAACCGGCAAAAGAGTCGCCGGCCGCGGATTTGATTTCTCGCTTTTAGGCAAAAACTTGGTCTCGCCGGTCAAGCCGTCGAACATTCTAAAAGCAAAGTGCGTTTTGCCACTCTTTTTGTGAAAGCAAAAGCCAAAGATATTGACGGAGTGAATGCGATATTTCCCGATGAGGCCGCCTAAGATGTGGCCAACTTCGAGTAAGATAGCGTTGATAAAGACGCCGATAATAACAGAGATAATGGCAAAGGCGTATTGATTTCCGCCGACCGAAGCGTTGGCTGCAAAGACCGGCTGAATAATTCCCAGGCCGACAAAAAGGGCCAGGCCAATCATCACGGCATAGACAATTAAACTCGCGGCATCTTCTTTTTTCATAAAAATAAAACCTCCCTAGAGACACGATAGCAAAAGCGCTTCAATGTCCTTAGCATCTAGCGGTCGGACGGAATGGCCAACCGTACGTGTACCGTTTTCCGTGATCATCGCGACTAGACGCGGGATGTCTTGTTTATCAATTCCTAATTCGCGAAGCGTCACCGGCATGCCGATTTCTTCAAAGAAACGACGGAGTTCGCGTACACCAATATTAGCACTTTCTTCTCTGCTTACAAAATGGATTTTAAACACTTCGCGGGCAAAGGCAGAAAACTTATCGATCTCGGCATCTTTGACAAAAGCCATCCAGGCCGGAATCATGACCGACAAGGCTGCGCCATGGGCAATGCGCGGATCGTGGCCGCTCAGGCCGTGGGCAATCGCATGAATGGGCATGTTGACTTTCTTGCCGAGTCCGGTGATGCCATTGTGGGAAAAGGAACTGGCTAGCATCAAAGATGCTCGCGCATCGTAATCACCGGGATTATCAATCGCTGCTTTCCCGACTTCAACGACGTGGCGAATGACGCCTAAAGCGAATTCGTCAGCTAATTCTTTTTTTTCGCTCGGTGAGAAATACCGCTCAAAAGAATGCGAGATGATGTCGACGATGCCGCATCCGGTTTGATATTTGCTGACCGAATAAGTCAGCTCGGGATTGCAGATGGCGAAGAGGGGGCGATTTAAGTCGCTGTTAAAGCCGCGCTTTAAACCTGTCTCGTCGTTAGAGATAACGCAGGAAGCCGAAAGCTCCGATCCAGCGGCCGCGATTGTCAGGACGACGCCGACGCTCAGAGCTTGTTTGGGCTTGGCGAGATGAAGGTTAAAATCAAAGGGATCGCCATCGTAAAAGAAACCGGCCGCAATTGCTTTCGCGGAATCGATGACCGATCCGCCGCCGACAGCGAGGATAAAATCGATGTCTTCTTTTCTGGCTAAATAGACGCCGGCGCGCACCATCGAGTGGGTGGGATTGACGCGGACGCCACCAAATTCAATAAAATCGACATCATTGTTCTTCAAAGAAGAAACAATTGTCTGATAAAGACCTGATGATTTAATCGATCCTGTGCCATAGTGAAATAAAACTTTCTTAAAGCCATAAGATTTAATTATGGCTCCTACATCTTTTTCTTTACCCCGTCCAAAAAATAATTTTGTCGGTGCCACAAAATCAAAATCAATCATGTCTTTCTCCTTGTTTAGTGCTTATTTTTTCGTCTTCGGCAAGTTCTGGGTGTTTCCTTTTTTCGATCGTGCCGCGCAAGGCATTTTCAACCATCATCTTCTCGACGTTTTTCAAAATGGCATCAAAGCGTGCCAGCAAATGATTCTTATCTTCTTCCATTCCGGTATTAATCCAATAGGAAAGTTCCGAAACAATAATGCTGGCGACGATGCGCGAAACACTTTTTATCTGTTCGCCAGGCAAACTTTTATATTTAGCATTCGCGGCGAGGCGGTTATAAGATCTCGCATGCAAATAGTTGTGAACGAAATTAATTATATTAATTGCGTAAGGCGACGTCAGAAAGTTTTTTAAGATATCGCTGTTATTCGCGTAAAGATCGGCGACAAAGCGCGCGTCTTGATTCAAGTCGCCATCCTTGTCGCTGCGTTTTTCGCAGATATCGACCAAGATGGCATCGATAAAATCACCCATGTCTTTAAAGTGATAATAGAAAGTTTGGCGTTTGACGCCGACGCGATCGCACAATTCTTCAATGCTGATTTTGGCGAGCGGTTTTTCCTGCGCGAGACTGAAGAGAGCCCCGCTGAACGAATTAAGTTTTTTCATGTTTGTTCCCCTTGGTATTAAGTTGCGCGAGCGCTTTTGCGACTGCGGCCCCCAATAATGCGTTATTTTTGATTAGTCGAATGTTTGCTGCTAAAGATTTACCTTTGGTAATAGTCGCGATTTCTCGCAGCAGAAATGGCGTAACTTCTTTTCCCTTAATGCCATTTTTTTCAGCTTTGCCCAGAGCCTCGTCAATGGCTTGATCAATTTCGGCTTTGGGCATTTCTGCTTCGCGCGGAACCGGATTGGAAATCAAAATACCGCCTCTTAACTTTAAATCGCGTTTGTTTTTGATGATGGCGGCGGCTTCGTCGGCGCTTTCGATTCGGTCTTCGATTTTTAAGCCTGAATCACGCGAATAGAAACTGGCAAATTCGTCGCTTTGATAAGACAAAACAATCACGCCTTTAGTCTCAAGGTATTCAAGCGTCAGCGGCAAGTCTAAAATGGCTTTTGCTCCAGAAGAGATAACGGTGACATCGGTCATCGCAAACTCCTCTAAATCAGCCGAGATGTCAAATGTTGTCGAGGCGTTTCTGTGCACACCCCCAATTCCACCGGTGACAAACACTTCAATTCCCGCTTTTTCAGCGATGATCATCGTCGCAGCCACGGTTGTCGCGCCCCACCCTTTTTGAGCGATGACGACCGGCAAGTCACGACGCGATACTTTGCGAATTCCTTGGCGCTTTCCAAATTCTTCAATTTGATTCGGACTCATCCCGACGACAATCTCGCCATCGATGATGCCGATTGTTGCTGGAACGGCTCCGGCTTTGGAAATTATATCTTCAAGCAGCAAAGCTGTTTTAACATTCTCAGGATATGGCATGCCATGCGAAATAATCGTCGATTCCAAGGCGACGACGGGGCGCTTTTGTTGTATGGCTGTTTCGACTCGAGAATTAATTAACATCTACGCCTCCTTTCGCAAGACGGTTGCTTTTTTAAAATTTGAATTGATAAGACGATGAGCAATAACGGTTCTATATTTATTTGATGACGTTATTGTGGACTTTCATCTTTAAAAAGACGATGTGAGTCCATACTCACGAGACTAATAATTATTTAATAACTAATATATACAAATGACAAGTTTTATTTATAAAAGTTATAAATTTGGTGGGGTGCTAGAAAAAGTAAAGCCTTCGGGATCAAGAAGCGTTCCGCCGAAAGCGCCGATGTCTTCAACGCTGAAGATAGCGGTTTTTTCCGTAAAGGTGCGATATACTTCGTCGGGGCCGACAATTTCAAAAGTCCCGCTAAAATCGCTGACTTTTTTGATCATTCCATCGACAATTAACACCGAGTGAATGGCCTTGCCGCCTAAAGCCGAACTGGCAGGATCATAAGAGGCAGCCACAACGAGTTCCAAACTAGTGCTCGTGTTTAACGCTGGGTTGGCATCGACTTCACCATCGGCTTTACTTGCGAACTTATTGGCTGTGAAGGTCGATAGCTCGATGTTTTCGTTATCTTGGTAGAGATCAAAGAGATTATTCAATTCGAGAGCTTTTGCTTGGCCATCGATTAAGTATAATTTGTGCATATAGTTTTCGGTGCCGTAAACGCTTTCGATTGCCACATCGTCGTCTACGCCGGCAAAATCATAAATTTCGTAGAAGCGGGAAAGGGATGGACAGAAACCATTTCTAAACACTTGGTAATCCGCTGTTAAATCAATTGTCACTTCGGTGGTTTCGGCCTCGTCATAGTAATTTTCATCGGCATCATATGTGCCCACTAATATTTTTTCGGTATCATAACGCGACACTTCTTTGCTATATTCTCCAAAAAAATCCCGATCATCATCTAGTACTGCGAGAGTGTCGTAATCAGTCGTAATCTCCAAATTATAAACAACGTGATTGGCATAACCGTCATTTGTGCCTAATATTTCAAGGATTGCGTCGCGCTCTTCGTCGGTCTGTGTTCCATCTTCAAGTTCGTCAATTGCGTCACCTAAAGTATCATCTTGGTCAAAGACAAAAAACGAGGAATCGTCTTCACAAAAAGTGAATTCATCATCGCTTTCGCTATCGCTCGTCGAAGTGGCCGGACCGGCACAGCCGGCGAGCAGGAGAGTGAGAAAGACAATAATTGGTGGCGAGATTCTTTTTTTCATAACTTAACTGAAAAGTATCACTTTTCTATAAACAAGTATAAGTGAATTTTACTATCTTTTGTATATTTCTTATATATATTTGCTTTGAGCTTATCGCTTGTTTTTAAAAAAATCGGAAACTAATTGGCCGCACTCTTTTGCTAAAACACCACCGGTGATGGCGGGATGGTGATTGAGATTTTTCTGTTCAAAGAGATTATAAGAACTGCCAAGCGCCCCTCCTTTGGGGTCTTGAGCACCATAGACAATGCGATCGAGACGGGTCCATAAAATGGTTCCGGCACACATGGTGCACGGCTCAATCGTCACGTAGAGCTGGCAGCCATCGAGACGCCAGACACCAAGTTTTTTGCAAGCTTTGCGAATGGCGATAATTTCGGCGTGAGCTGTCGGATCTTGCGTTGCTTCGCGCCGGTTGTGACCGCGCGCGATAATTTTATCGTTTCTAACGATAACAGCTCCGACGGGGACCTCGTCGATCGCTTGCGCTTTCTTCGCTTCTTTTAAAGCGTGCAACATGTAATATTCGTCGATATTTTTCATATAAATAAACCACCGCACATGTACCAGCAACTTAAGGCTGCTGCGTCTCCGCCCTGACCTGGTTCATCGTAATACATCGCGATGGCATAGATATTATAACAACAAATTAATAAATGTTTTATTTTTTGGCTTCGAGCTTGCTGATACCACCCATATATGGGCGCAACACTTCAGGCACGATCACGCTGCCATCAGCTTGCTGGAATTGCTCTAAAATCGCCGGGACAAGACGCGAAGTGGCAAGGCCGCTGGCATTTAGGGTGTGACAAAACTTCATTTTTCCGCTTTCTTTGTCGCGGTAGCGAATCATCCCCCTGCGCGCTTGATAATCGCGGGCGTTAGACGCGCTAGATACTTCTTTATATGTCGCCATACTTGGGATGTAGACTTCGATATCATAAGTGCGAGCCATGGCGTGGGAACAATCGCCGGCGGCCAGTTTGCTGACATGAAAGTGAAGGCCGAGCTGTTCGACGAGGCTTTTAGCTTTATCGACCATCTCATCAAAAGCGCAATCAGATCCTTCTTCGGTCGTATACTGTACAATTTCAACTTTGTTGAACTGGTAACCGCGAATCATCCCTCTTTCCTCGGTGCGATACGATCCGGCTTCTGAGCGATAGCACGGCGTATAGGCAAAATATTTACGAGGTAAGGAATTGATATCAAGAATCTCGTTGCGATGCAAATTCACTAGAGCGGTTTCCGCCGTCGGAAGAATAAACTTCTTGGGCGAGACGCCTTCTAAAGAAAATACCGCGTCGTTGAATTTTGGAAATTGTCCGGCCACGAAACCGGATTCGTAATTTAAGATGTGGGGAGGAAGGATAAACTGATATCCATCCTTAAGGTGATTGGCGATGAAATAGTTGATTAAAGCCCATTCAAGCATCGCTCCTTGACCGGTGTAAATCCACGTGCCAGATCCGCTGATTTTAGCCGCTCTCTCGTAATCGACGAGACCGAGCGACTCAGCAAGTTCCACATGATCTTTAATTTTGAAGTCAAAGACCGGTATTTTCCCATATTCATAAACGACGCGATTGTTTTCCTTGCCGCCCGGTAGCAAATCGTCATCAGGAATATTAGGAAGGCCGGAAACAATATCGAAAATTTCACCTTCGACCACTTTTAAACGGGATTCATCAACCGCATTTTCGGCGGCTAGCTCTTTAACTCGGGCAAAAATACTTGCGATGTCACCGCCGCTCTTTTTTATTTGCGGAACCGATCCCGAGAGACGGTTCTGTTCAGCTTTTGAACTCTCAACTTTTATTAAGAGCTTTTTTCTTTCTTCTATTAGAAGAAGCAAGGGAGCAAAATCAACATCGAATAACTTCTTTTTTAAGGCGTCCTGAACTATTTGTGGATTCTCTGATATCAATTTGATGTCGAGCATATTATCTGCCTCCTTTATTGTTAGCGATAAGTTCCATATAAATTTTTTCTAGCTGCTTGCCGATTTCCGTCAAACTTTCATTTTTAGCAATGTTGTAAGCTTTTACGGCCTTTGAAGGTAGTTCGCCACTGAAGAATTGATTGATATTAGCGGCAACGGCCGGTAGGGTGTTGGCAATATAAGCATATCCCTTTGTCAAAACCTTGGCGTCGTAATCGATGGGACCGAGCCCGATGATCTGACACTTGGCGGCGATGGCATCGAGGGTCGTAATGGCATTGTATTTACGGCGATTGATCAAAAGAAAGACATTGGCGTTCATCATCACTGAACGGTAGACGTCTTCGGGAATAATGGGATTAAACCGCAAATTTTTCGGAGAACGTCTTAAAAGGCGACGGATCTTGCTCGGCAAAAGTAGCAAATGCTTTGCTTGCCCAAAATAAAGAAACTTGTATTCCGGACAGAGTCTGGCAATTTCCACGATGTTGCGGATTTCTTCGCGGCTATCATACTGGCCAAAAGCGACGACTGTTTTTGCTGATTTATTTAAACGAAAATAGCGATAGAAGAGATCGGCTTCTAATTGATCGTTCTTTTCAAAGCGAGCGATGTTGACACCCGGGGACAAGACGATGATTTTTGTTTTGACGCCGGAATCGGCTAAGAACTTAACTCCGGCCTCGTTTGGAACGATGACAACATTGACTTTGTTAAGTATGCGCAAAGCGCGGTTGCTCAAGCGAACTTCGCCGTCGCGGGTGACTTCAGTAATTTTCGCCACCGGATCAGACTCGCACATCAAAGCGGAGAATATGACTGGCTTGCCGAGTTCAATCGCGTCGTTGATTTTCATCTCGTCAGCGATCGAGATAAAATGCGCGACATCATAGTGATCAATGCTGTTTTTGGCAATTTCAATATTCGTCAACTCGAGTGCGCCTTTAATGTTTTTTCTCAGGCGCATCCCTTCGTAAACATCTTTGAGATAGCGGGGTTGAAAGTGGACGAAAACCTTCATAAATATTAGATATCTGCGTCGTTTTCTTCAATAACTGCGACGTTTTCTTCTTCTTCGAGATCGATATCGCTTTCTTCGACGACGCCGTTTTCTTCGTGTGGAACGATAGCGATAGAAACGACTTTTTGACGGCCTTCGAGTTTGATGACGCGAACGCCTTGAGTGTTGCGTCCGGCGACTTTAACTTGTTCAAGAGGTATGCGGATGATAGTTCCGTTAGCGGTGATAATCATCAAATCTTCTGTGCCGTTAACGGCGCGTAAAGCAACCAATTTTCCGTTCTTGTCGGTCGTGTTGATCGTCAAAACACCTTTCGCTCCGCGCTTGGTGAGGCGATAGCTTTCAGCTGGCGACATCTTGCCATAACCTTTTTGGGTAATCGCTAAGACGAGCTCGCCTTCAAGAGAAGTTGTGGCGCTGACGACTTCGGCACCATCGGTACTCATGCCTTTAACGCCGGCCGCGGTCCGACCCATCGAGCGCACATCGCTCTCGTTGAATTTGACCATTTTGCCATTGCTGGAAGCGAGGCCAATCAACGCATTTCCGTCGGTGCGCTTAACGTCGAGAAGGGTATCTCCATCTTTTAAGGAGATGGCGATTTTACCGTTTTGGCGAATCGAGGCAAACTCGGTCAAGGCCGTGCGTTTAACAACGCCGTTGACGGTAATGAAGAACAAGTAATGTTCTTCGTGATAGTCGTCGAGCGAGATGATCGCCATGATGCGCTCATCTTTTTCGAGGTTTAATATCAGGTTTTGAATCGGCGTTCCTTTTGAGACGCGACCGCTTTCGGGAATTTGATATCCTCTCATGCGATAGACTTTGCCGAGGTTAGAGAAGAACAGTACATCGGTGTGTGTCTTGGTGTGAACGATAATTGAAACGATATCGTTGTCGTTTGTGTTAATTCCTTTGACGCCGCGACCACCGCGATTTTGCGTTCTAAAAGTATCGGTTGTCATGCGTTTTACATAATTATTGACGGTTAACGCGATGACGATTTCTTCTTCAGGAATTAACGCTTCGTCTTCAATGGTGGCGAGCTCGTTGCTGATTTCGGTTTTCCGCTCATCGCCAAAGCGCTGCTTGATGTCGAGTAACTCTTCAACCATCACGTCGATAATCTTTTCGCGAGAACTCAAGATGTCGCGGTACTTGGCGATATTGATTTCGAGCTGAGCTCTTTCAGCCTCGAGTTTTTGTTTTTCTAATCCAGTCAATCTCCTGAGCGTCATAGCGAGAATGGCTTGCGTCTGAATTTCGCTAAGATTGAATCTTTCCATCAGTTTTTGCGATGCTTCTTCAGGAGTTGCGGCTTTTTTGATCATCTCAACGATTTCGTCAATATTATCAATCGCTGTCAAAAGGCCGAGCACGACATGGTCGCGAGCCTCATCTTTTGCGAGGCGATACTTGGTACGCCTTTCGATGACGACGACTTGGTGGTCGATGTAGCCGAGAAGAATATCGTTAATTGGTAAAACTTTCGGCGCCCCTTCGACCAGGCAGAGCATGATGATGCCATAGCTCACTTGCAGCTGAGTGTTTTTATAGAGTTGGTTGAGAATGACTTCGGGAATGGTGTCGCGACGAACTTCGATGACGACGCGAATACCTTCTTTGTTGGATTCATCGCGAACATCGGTGATGCCTTCGATGACTTTATCTTTAACGAGGTTGGCAATCGATTCGATCATCCGTGCCTTGTTGACTTGATATGGAATTTCATAAATGATGATGCGTTTTTTGCCGCTTTCGGCTTCTTCAATCAAAGCTTTACTTCGTAAAGCAATGCTGCCGGTTCCTGTTTCGTAAGCGTCCTTGATTCCGCTGCGACCGAGAATGGTGCCACCGGTGGGAAAATCGGGACCGGGGAGATATTGCTCCATTATTTCCAAGGGGGTTAATAGCGGATTGCGAGCCACGGCGATAGTTGCATCGATCGTCTCGCTGAGGTTATGAGGCGGGATGTTGGTGGCCATACCGACAGCGATGCCGGCACTACCATTAACTAATAAGTTGGGAAAGCGAGATGGTAAAACGCTCGGTTCTTTTTCGGTTCCGTCATAGTTATCGACGAATTGAACGGTGTCGTCATTGATGTCTCTGACCATTTCCATGGCGAGTTTCGTCATCCTGGCTTCCGTGTAACGCATGGCGGCGGCTTCGTCGCCGTCGACGCTGCCAAAGTTACCGTGACCATCGACAAGCGTATAACGCATCGAGAACGATTGTGCGAGTCTAACTAATGTCGAATAGATAGCGGCATCGCCGTGCGGGTGATATTTACCCATGACATCGCCGACGATACGAGCACATTTCTTATAAGGTTTGTCGGGTTGCATTCCCGATTCGTTCATTCCATATATAATACGGCGGTGAACCGGTTTGAATCCGTCGCGGACATCAGGTATGGCGCGGCTGACGATAACCGACATCGAGTAATCGAGAAAAGAGCTGCGAACTTCTTTGGAGATATCGACATCGCGAAGACCAGGAACAATCCCTGATTCCACTTCTTCGATTTCATTTTCTTCGTCACTAGTTAAAGGGGTGACAATTTTATCTTTTTCTTCCATTTGCGTGAGGCTCCTTTACTAAATATCTAAGTTCTTAACGAACTTGGCGTTCTTGTGAATGAATTCTTTGCGCGGCAAGACGGCATCGCCCATCAAATCGGTGAAGACCGCCTCGGCTTCGATGGCGTCGGTCAAGGTGACGCGCATCATCTTGCGGGCTTTTGGATCCATGGTTGTTTCCCAAAGCTGTTGGGCATCCATCTCACCAAGACCTTTGTAGCGTTGGAACGGATAGCCCGGTTTGAGATCGAGCTTGCGCTTCAATACCTCGAGTTGCTCATCGTTGTAGCAATAATATGCTTTACCGCGGAATTCAACTTTAAATAGCGGAGGTTGGGCAATATAAACAAAGCCGTGTTCAATCAGCGGTCTCATAAAGCGATAGAAGAAAGTTAGAAGCAAGATGCGAATGTGGCTGCCATCAACGTCGGCATCGGTCATGATGACGATTTTGTGATAGCGAATTTTGCTGACATCGAATTCAGCGCTATAGCCGGCTCCAATCGCGGTGATCATATTGCCGATTTCGGCGTTTTCGAAAACGCGATGTGGTTGCGCTTTTTCAACATTAAGAATTTTACCACGAAGTGGTAGAATGGCTTGAGTCACGCGGTCCCGACCGTTTTTAGCGGAGCCACCAGCGGAGTTACCTTCGACGATGTAGAGCTCGCATTCCTCGGGGTTGCGCGAAGAGCAATCCGCTAATTTGCCAGGCAGTGTCGTGATGTCTAAGACGGTTTTGCGACGCACTTGCTCACGAGCTTTTCGTGAGGCGATACGCGCCATTGCGGCGTTGACGATTTTATCCATCATCATCTTTGCGAGCTTGGGGTTTTCAAGCAGAAAGCGATTCAGGCCGTCGCCGACGATTCCGGATACGATTTTACGCACTTCGGAATTGCCTAATTTGGTCTTGGTCTGACCTTCATATTGCGGGTTAGGGTGCTTGACAGAAACGATGGCGGTCAGCCCTTCTTTTATGTCGTCTGTCGCGAGGTTTTCTTCGACGTCTTTCAAATATCCGTTAGCTTTTGCGTAATCATTTACGACGCGGTTGATAGCGAGAGTAAAACCGGCTTCGTGCATTCCGCCTTCGTGGGTATTGATGTTATTGCAAAAAGTAAAAATCGTCGGGTTGTATGAAGTGTTATACTGCATGGCAATCTCGGCATGGATGTGAGCGGTTTTCCCGTCGGGAAAAACATAATTGTCTTTGCCTTCGCAATAGATGACGTCTTCAAAAAGCGGTTCTTTGTTGCGGTTGATATGCGTAACATATTCTTTGATTCCGCCTTCGTAATAGAATTCTTCGGTAATCGGAGCCTCGCCGCGATCGTCCGTGACAATCATTCTGACGCCGCGATTCAAATAGGCCATCTGCCGCATTCTGTCGCGAATTATCTCGTAATTGAATTCAACCGATTCGACAAAAATTGTTGGATCCGGTTTAAAAGTGACGATTGTTCCGCGATCAGCGGCTTCGCCGACGACTTGCAAATGACCGACCGGTTTGCCGCCGCGTTCAAAGCGCAAGAAATAATTTTTTCCGCCTTTGTGAACATTTATGTCCATCCATTCAGACAGGGCATTAACAACCGAGCCACCGACACCGTGAAGTCCACCGGACACTTTATATCCGCCGCCTTCACCGAATTTACCGCCTGCGTGGAGAATGGTAAAAACCGTCTCAACGCCTGACAACCCGGTTTTTTCAACGATATCAACCGGAATTCCGCGGCCGTTATCACACACCGTAATTGTGTCGCCTTTGTTAATTGTCAAAGAAACGAGATCGCAGTATCCAGCGAGAGCCTCATCGATTGAATTGTCGACGATTTCCCAGACGAGGTGGTGCAGGCCTGCCGATGATGTCGTGCCGATATACATGCCGGGTCGTTTTCTAACGGCGGCCAAGCCTTCTAGTACTTGAATATCGCGAGCGCCGTAATCTGCGCTCCCTTTTTCGTCGTCGTCATCAACCGGTAAGGTTGTAACTTTTTCTTTTTCTTCCATTAAGAATTCCTCCTTGCGATCTTATGGTTTTTAACTTCGTATATGCTAGCGCCTTTCACTTCGAGCGCTGTCGAGGTGATAAACACTTGTTCCAATTTGGCTAAGAAAGATAATAATCTTTCTTGGTTTTCGTCGTCCAATTCTGACATCACGTCATCGAGAACGACGATGGGGCGCTTGTCTTTGTCTTCGATGAGGAAGTAGGGACTAAGCGATAGAGCTAAGGCGAGGATGCGATTTTCGCCTTGCGAGCCATATTTGGCGACATCTTTGCCGTTAAGGCTCATTTTGAAGTCTTCGCGATGTGGGCCGATGGATGTCACCTTTTTCCTCAAATCGCTTTCTAGCGCTTTGCTAAACGCGGTTTTAGCGTTCTTTTTGTAGTTCGCATCAGCTCTGATAAACGGCTGGTAGCGAACGCGCGCTATTTCTTTAGCGCCTTTGATGGAGGTTACGATTTTTGAAAGCACTTGATTAATCTGCTCGACATACATCTCGCGGTAACGCACGACTTTTTCCGCTGCATCAATCACTAGATCAGTGACGATTTCGAGTTGAGCTTTGTTGGGTTTGTCGAGTTTTAGCAATTCGTTTCTCTCGCGCAGCGCGTAATTGAACTTGGTGACATATTCCAGATAAATCGATGATTGTTTGGAGAGGCTTATGTCCAAGAAGTCGCGCCGAGCTTTCGGAGATTCTTTAAAGAGCGAGACGCGAGGGGGCTCAAAGACCACAACATTAACTAGTTCGCTCAGTTCGGACAAGCGACTGATGGCCTTTCCGTTACAAGTGACTTTTTTACCAGAAGGGGTCAAGACAACACCGATTTTCTTTTTGTTGTTTCCTTCACTGACTTCGGCTTCAATGGCCGCAAAATCGCTTTTCTCTTTGATGAGGTTGGTGTCTTCGGCTGTTCGAAACGAACGAGCGAGGGACAAGTAGTGAATGGCTTCGACGATGTTTGTTTTCCCTTCGGCGTTTTCACCGACGATAACGTTGATGCCTTTGCCGAAATTCAGATCAGCATAATCGTAACTTCGGAAGTTGCGAAGCACGAGCTTTTGAATAATCATTTTTTAACTATTCGGTAGCTAACCTGGTCGATTTCCACAACCATCGAATCGCGCAGTTTTCTTCCCCGCCGATTGTCGCTAAGTCCATCGACAAGTATCACGTGAGAAGCAAGAAAGGATTTGGCCTCGCCGCCCGAACCGATTAAATCAGCAATTTTGAGCATCTGGCCAAGAGTAACAAAATCGGTAGAAATCGAAATTTCCACCGTTTTTTTAATCATAAAAAACCCTCTATATTTACTCACACAACCATTATACACAAAAGCAAAGAAAAAGGGAATATAAATTCCCTTATTGTTGGTGTGTTGTTTTTATGCGTTTATTTGACTCAATAAGTGCGCACTGGGGTGACTAACTGAACGACAGAGTCATCTTTGTTGTTCTTGATTACAAACGGCTTCATTTCGCCGATAAACGCGATCGTCACGTCTTCGGTTTTTATAGCCCGGATAGCGGCTACGACATAATCGCTATTAAAGCTCATTTCAAGGCGGTCGCCGCTAAATTGGAAAGTCGACAATTTTTCGTTGGCTGAACCAACTTGAGCCGACTTGCTAGCGACCTCAAGCGCGTCTTCTGTCATTGCGATTTTGACAACGTTTTCGCGTTCGACAGAAAGCAAAGAAACCCTTTCCATAGCCGAGATCAATTCAAGAGAGTTTACTTCTAAGAAGTAATTAAAAGTCTTAGGGATGATGTTTTTGGTGTTGGGGTAATCGCCGTTAATCAGGCGTGAAGCGACGAGGGTGTTGTCGAACGAAAAAAGAATTTTCTTATCGCTGACAGCGAGGGTAACTTTTTCAGAATTTTCGAACATTTTAGTAATTTCGACAAGAGTTCTTGCCGGGACGTTTGACACAAACGAGACAACATCGTCGATCGGAACCTCTTTACGAGCCAATCTAGCCGAGTCAGTGGCGGTAGCAATCAACTTTCCACCGGCGGCTTCTAGATTAACGGCCGTCAATATCGGTCTTTGCTCTTTGTTTGATGCCGCAAAGGCGGTTTGTTCAATTAATCTCGTGAAATCGTGGCAAGCTATCTCGAACACGACGCCGTTGGCTTCGAGATCGACCTCTGGGTATTCATCGGCGCGTATTGAATTGAGTTTAAAACTTGACTTTCCGTCGTCGATTTTAACAACGGTTTCGTCTACGACTTCAATCGCGAGCTCTTCGCCTTCCATTCTTCTGGCGATCTCGGTGATTATTTTGCTAGCGACCAAGGTGGCACCGTATTTAGCGTTTCGAATGATTTCTTTTTCGCCGATCATGTTGGGGACGAGAGTGCTTATTGTCAGCTCGTTGTTTCCGCCAACGATTGTCAACCCTTTCTCGTTGAGCACCAATTTAAGATTCATCAAAAGAGGGACGGGAACTTTCGATCCGATTGCTTTTGCGGCAGTCGTTAGGCCTTTGAGTAAGTGTTCACGAGTTATAGTTAATCTCATTTTTCTTCTCCTTAAGAATAAAGAATAATAATTAGCGCTGTGGATTGTGTGGATAACGGCGGTTTGGCTATCTCACGTCTTCTAAGTAATTGTACCACACCAGGCGGAAGGTATGAATACTTTTTATTTTATAAACATCACTTCTTTAAACGCTTTTTCAGATCGTCGATTGCAGTTTGTAAAAAGGTGTCGGTTTTCAACGCTTTATCCACTTTTTCAACGGCATTCATAACAGTGGTGTGATCCTTGCCTCCAAACACCATGCCGACCTTGGTTAAAGAAACATCGAGCATTGAGCGAATTAAATACATGGCGATGTGTCTTGCCATCGCGATTTGGTTAGTTCTAATCTTGCCGGTCAACTGTGAGGGGGTTAGGTTGTAGTAGTCAGCGACAACGTTGATAATTTTTGTTTCACTGAGTTTTGTTTTTGTGTCTTTTACATCGATGAGTGATTGGACGGATTCAATAGCTACGCCCATATCGATGTGTGCGGTCGGCTTAATGTTAATTGTGTAGAAGAGCAAACGATTGAAGGCGCCTTCTAATTCGCGAACGTTTTTTGAAAACTTTTCAGCAAAAAATGTCAGCACATCCTCATCAAAGTTGGCTATATCAAGATTATTTGCTGAGATTTTTAACTTTAAGATATCGACGCAGGTTTTGATGTCGGGAGCGGCAATGTTGACGGTTAACCCCGCGTTAAAGCGCGACACTAAACGAGCCTCTACTCCTTGTAGTTCGCTCGGGTGTTTATCGCTGGTTAAAACGATTTGTTTGCCGGCGTTAATCATTGATGAAAAGATGTAAAAAAACATCTCTTCTGTCTTGATTTTGTTGGCTAAAAATTGAATGTCATCAATTAATAAAACATCGATTCCTTTAAAGAAATCCTTAAGGTTTTCACCTTCCTTGTCGCCGGTTACATACTTGACAAACTCTTCGAAAAAATCCTCGGTTGAAAGGTATAGAACCTTACTTACGGGCGCGTTTTCTTTTATATAATTGCCGATGGCGTGCAAAAGGTGAGTTTTTCCCAAACCGGATTGAGAGTATATAAATAAAGGATTAAATAACCTACCTAACGAAGAAGCGATGGCAATCGAGGCTTGATAAGCTTCTAAATTTGAGGAACCAACTACAAAATTTGAAAAAGTGAGCTTCGAGTTTATGTAAGAGTTAGCAAAAAAAGTTGGCTTTGCGGCCGCTTGCTTAGCGATTGTTTGGACCTCGCTCGCCTGGACGAATTTGAGTTTGAAATCCGTTTCGGTAGATTCACGGACAACGCCGGTAATCATGTCTAGATATTTGGTTGACAAGATGTTGGCCGCCAATCCCGAATTCACGACAACGACCATCGTGTCGCCATCGATGCTGTTAATATATGACCCGCTGAGGAAAGTATCAAAGATACGCGAATCGTTAATGCGACCTTTGATACTGTCGAGGATTCGATCCCATAATTTGCTAATTTCTGATATTGAACTGGTCATACACGAACCCTCCAAGTACATAAAAATATAACATATCCACAGGTGAAAAACACCGGAAAAAGAGGCAAAATTAAGTTTTCCACCATTTGATATGAAAAACGACCGATTAGACGCGCAATTTTCTTTCTCCACAAAATTGTCTTGTGGAAAACTTGTGGACATTTTTGTGTGGATACCGCCTTGTGGTTTCTGTTGAATAAATTCCACCGCAAAGCGCTTTTTACCACAGAAACAAACATCGATGCAGTCGACACTTTTATTGATTTGCCACAAGAAATTATCATCGAATTCACATGCTGTGATTAACAACAATTTGAACCATTGGCTAACTTTATTCGAGCTGTGGTTTCACCCTTTTTTGGTGGAAAGGGTTAACACGCAAAACATCCTTATTACGCATGCGCCTTTATTTATTTGACTTAGCATACATTAAACTATATAATCATTTCGCGTAATCACACACGAGGAGAGCAGATTATGAAAAGAACATATCAACCAAGTAAGAAAAAACACTCAGCCGTTCACGGTTTTCGCGAGAGAATGAAAACTCCAAACGGCCGTAAGACCCTGGCTAGACGCCGCGAAAAAGGAAGAGCGGTTATTTCCGCCTAAGTATTTTGGCTGGAAAGAGGAGAGGTTTGTGAAAAGGCAGTACCGATTACGCAAATCGGAAGACTTCCACCGCATTATTCACGCATCGCGTTTTGTTAAGAACCACCTCTTCGTAATTTATTATCAACCAAACGAATTAAACGCCGTCCGTGTCGGCATCTCAATTCCTAAAAGAATTGGCATCGCCGTCACGCGCAACAAAATCAAGCGGCAAATCAAAGCCATTCTTCGAGAAGCCCTCGACGTCAGTAGATCAATCGACTATGTTATCGTGCCGAAGCACAATTATAATGGCGATGAATTTAATAAATCACACGACGCGTTGAAGGATCTTCTTGAAAAGATCGGAGACCATAATTTTGAAAAAATCAACTAAGCGCATACTAACTTTTGGCGGTCTTTTTATGGCGGTTGTTCTCATCAGCGGTTGTACCGCGAGCTTTTGTTCAAACAATGACCGCGCCAACATTTTGTACACATATGAAAAAGGCGTATCCGTATATGAAGACAACGCCGTTGACGGGGCCGAGGTTTTTGCCGGCAACTCAATTCTTAAACGCCTTGTTCCGAAGTCAGATGACCAATATCAGAATAGCGCGTTGCTTCAAAGCGTCATTGTCGATGCGAAAGCCAACGCCATCAATGTTCCGACCGAAACTTATTTTGTCGCCATCGACCAAAAAGTTTTGGAGACGGCCCTTCTTTCTCAGTATGGTCTAAGCGTTGATTTTACAACGATTGATGCCGAACAAGCTAACCTCGCTTTAACTAGATTTGGTTATTTGAAATTTGCGGGTTCAGGCGAAGAAAACAATCTTTTTGAAACATGGGATGGATGGACCGCCGAACTTCGCGTCAGCCTTGGCGCTGAGCAAGTACCAAACCAAGACTTCACCAAACTTTATAAAGATAAACTCAATACCACCATTTCAACCTATCGGGCTTGTATCGCTGTAAACGATGGTAATTATGGAAAATACGGAAACGACGGAAACACCGAAGCGTTTATCGAGGGCAAGAGCTGGGGCTATGCTTGGTCAAAAGGACCAATCGAAGGGTTGCTCGTCTACCCAGTTGCTTTCTTGGTTGATTATTTCTCTTTCTCGTTTGGCATGAATGGCTGGGGTCAAATCGGAGCTGTCGCCCTCGTTACACTTATCGTCAGGACATTAATTCTCTTGACGACAATTAAGTCGACAATGGGTCAGCAGAAAATGCAGGCTTTACAGCCTGAGTTAGCGAAAATTCAAGCTAAATATCCAAACTCAAATACCAATCAAGCTGAAAAACAACGCCTCGCCCAAGAGCAGATGGCGCTTTATAAGAAAAATAAAATAAATCCCCTCGGGCAAATTCTTGTCCTCATCGTTCAGTTCCCGGTCTTTATTGCTGTTTGGGGTGCTATGACCGGCGCCGCCGTCCTTTCTTCTGACGCTGTTTTAGGTCTCAACCTAAGCGCTGGTTTAGGAACTTCTATTCTCGACATCGCTGGCTGGCCCAATGCCGCCGGTTGGTGGACCGCGGTCGTCTTGTTTATCTTGATGGGCGTCGCGCAATTTATATCGATGAAACTTCCGCAATGGATGCAAAAAGCGCGGACCAAGAATATCAAAAAACTTTCAAAAAATCCCGCTCAAGACAAACAATCAAAGCAAATGAAATGGTTTAGCAACATCATGTTGGTCATGATCATCGTGATGGGCTTTAGTTTACCGGCCGCCATGGGCGTGTACTGGTTTATCGGTGCGATTATCTCCATCGTTCAAACCCTGATCATGCAGACGGTGATGGCGCGCAGTAAGAAATAAAGGAGTTTTCTATGAAGAAATATCAAGCCAAAACAATTGATGAAGCCGTGGAAATGGCAGCGCAGGAACTAGGCGTTTTGCCTAGCGAAGTCAATTTCGCGGTCCAAGAGGAGAAAAAAGGCCTCTTCAAAAAAGTTACGATTGAAGTGTACGAATTAAGCGATGCTATCGAATTTGCCGAGGAGTATCTTAAGAACGTCACCTCGTCGCTGGGAATTGAATCCGAAACGACGACCGTCTTAAAAGACGACATTATACACATCTCGCTTAATTCCGACCACAACCCGATTCTCATCGGTAAAAACGGAAAGACATTGCAGGCCCTCAACGAACTGGCGAGGCTCGCTGTCTCGTCTAAGTTTAAAAAGCGGTTTAGAATCCTTCTTGATATCAACGACTACAAAGACGGCAAATATTCCCGCGTTGCTTTCGCTGCCCGCAAGGCTGCTAAAGAAGTCCAAAAAACGAAGATGGATGCCACCCTCGAACCGATGCCGGCAGATGAAAGAAGAGTCGTTCATAATGCCTTGGCTAATTTCTCGCACATTAAGACTGAGTCTTCCGGCGAGGGACACCATCGCGCCGTCGTCATTAAATACATCGATTAATTAAGAGCCTTATGGCTCTTTTTTGCCATAAAGGAAAAAGATGCACGAAACGATTGTCGCCCTTGCGACACCACCACTTAAATCCGCACTAGCCGTCATCCGACTTTCCGGAGATGATTGTTTTGAAGTTGTCTCAAAGGTGTTCAGCCACGACTTAAGAAACATTAATAAAAGAAATGTCTATGTCGGTCACATTTTAAACAAAACCGAAATCATCGACGAAGTCGTTTTAATCGCTTATGTCAATCCCAAGTCCTACACGGGCGAAAATTCCGTCGAAATAATCAGTCACGGATCGATGCTGATCGCTGATGAAATCATCGAACTCTTAATTTCCGCGGGTGCTCGTCTCGCCTTTAATGGCGAGTTTTCATCCCGCGCCTATCTCAACGGAAAAATTGATTTGATACAAGCCGAAGCCATCGACGATTTAATTAACGCTAAAACCCATGAGGCCAAGCAAATATCCTTGTATTCGCTAAAAGGGGAGACGAGCAAACTCGTCGCGCCGATTAAAAAGGAAATCGCCGATTTATTAAGCCAGATTGAAGTCAATATCGATTTCCCCGAATACGAAGACATTGAAGAAGTCAGTCGCTCGCAAGTCATCGCTGTCGCCGAGAAGATTATCGCAGATGTCACAAAACTAATTCACGACGGAAGGCAAGGACAAATCGTTAAAGATGGTATTAAAGTCGCCATCATTGGTAAACCAAACGTTGGCAAATCATCGCTATTAAATGCGATGATAGGTCAAGAAAAAGCAATCGTGACCAATATTCCAGGGACGACGCGAGACATCGTTGAAGGCGAGATCAATTTAAAGGGAATCACCTTGCACATCCTCGACACCGCCGGCATTCGCGAAGGCGATAACGAGATTGAAGCCATCGGCATTAAAAAAGCCAAGAGAGCCACGGAAGAAGCTGATTTGGTGATACTCGTTCGCGACGCGAGCGAACAGGACGACGAATCGTTCCTCACCCTTGTTAAAAACAAGAAACACATAATCGTGTATAACAAAAGCGATATTGCCAAGAACAAAAATGCTAACAATTTATACATTTCGGCTTTAAATAAAGATATTGATCCGCTCCTTAAAAAAATCGCCGAGACGCTTTCGATCAGCCGCGAAGTTTTTGAACAACCAAGTTTAAATAACGCTCGCCAACTCGGGCTTCTAGGCTCGATTTGCGAGAATTTGCAACAAGCGGTCGAAGACGCCAAAAATGATCAACCCATCGATTTGGTCAGCGTTAGTCTTCTTAGCGCCTATAACGCCACCCTGGAAATTCTTGGAGAAGGGAACAAAAACGACATCAGCGAGGAAATCTTTTCGCGCTTCTGCGTCGGTAAATAAACATGATTGATTCACACTGCCACCTCAACCACAATTCTTTTTACTCAAACCCCAAAAAATACATTGATGAAGCTATGTCTAAGGGCGTTGAGGCTTTTCTTGTCATCGGCTACGATTTGGATTCTTCAAAGCGCGCTTTTGAGCTCGCAAAGCGCTTTGAAAACATCTATGCAGCGGTTGGCATCCATCCGACGGATATCAAAAAACGCGGGCCCAACGATTTAAAAGAAATCGAAGATATGCTTACTCACCCGAAAGTCATCGGTTATGGTGAAATCGGCCTCGATTACTACTGGGATAAAGACGAAAAAACGCAAAAAGAGCAAAAACTCTACTTTATCGAGCAAATAAAAACCGCTAACAAATATCATAAGCCGATTATCGTCCATAACCGTGATGCGGCATATGACACCTATAAAATATTAACTGATAACACTCCCCTGTACGGAGGCATCATGCACTGCTATTCAGGCAGCGCCGAAATGGTATCTAACTACACGAACCTCGGATTGTATATTTCCCTTGGTGGACCAGTGACTTTTCTTAACGCCAA
Source organism: Bacillota bacterium (assembly GCA_023393065.1). GTDB lineage: Bacteria > Bacillota_I > Bacilli_A > RFN20 > CAG-826 > UBA1424. Next base: position 30,133 of record JAEWMX010000005.1, read on the forward strand.
GACGCCTAAGGAAGTTGCAAAAATAACACCCCTAAACTATCTGCTAATCGAGACCGACTCCCCCTATCTTGCCCCACATCCGCTACGCGGGCAGCCAAATAACCCAGGGAATTTACCACTAATATTAAACGAGATCGCCCATCTTAGAAATGTCGATGCGCAGACAATTGATGAGGCGACGACCTCCAACTTTAAACGCCTTTTCCAATTAGAAAAATGAAAAAAACCAAAATCAACGCTATCATCGTCGTCGAAGGGGTAACCGATGTTGCCTTTCTGACATCATTTATCGATGCTGAATTAGTATCGACAAACGGCTCAGATGTCCCGGTCTCGACAATTGCATATTTGAAAGAGCAAAGTAAAATAAAACCGATTGTCGTGCTTACCGATCCCGATTCACCGGGGCAAAAAATACGGGCTAAGCTCGATGAACACATCGTCAATCTAAGGCACTGCTTTATCGATAAAAAAAACGCAGTAAGAGATGGCAAAGTCGGCGTCGCCGAGGCTAGTAAGCACGCTGTTTTGAAAGCCCTCGAACACCAATTGGTTTTTGACGCGTGCTGTCAAGGGTCGATCAGGCAGATTGACCTGTTCAATTTAGGTCTTGTCGGAACCTCGAAGTCACATCAAAAACGGATGGCGATCGCCGACCGTTTTCATATGGGATATGCAAACGGTAAGCAATTTTTAAAAAGAGCTAACTCCCTCAATTTAACCTATCAAGAACTCGAGGACGCAATGCATGAAATTCGTTAGTCAACAATCATTTTTTGATTATATCAAAACCTTGAGATATTTAGCCTCGAAGGATCTTGGCCAAAACTTTTTAATCAACGAGATTTTTGCGGCCAAAATCGTAAAAAGCATCAACCCAAATAACGGTGAACAAATCCTAGAAATAGGATCGGGTTTTGGCTCCCTTTCGTACTTTCTTGTAAGATATAGGGCTGCGATTACACTTCTTGATGTCGACCCCAAAATCATTGCTTTCTTAAGTGAGCAATTCGGCGAGATGTCCAATGTCAAAATCGTCCAAGAAAGCATTCTCAAACACGACCTCTCGATCTACGATAAAATCATCGGCAATCTCCCTTACTACATAACGAGCGAGACCATTGAATACTGCCTGCTAAATTCTTATCGTGTGAAAAGTATGGTTTTCATGATTCAAAAAGAAGTCCTTTCCCGCCTGATTTCCCAACCCAAACAAGATGGTTACGGCCCTCTGGCTATTCTCGTTTCCTTTCTTGGCGAGGCAAAGCGCGTTTTTAATGTCGGCCGGAGCAATTTTGTCCCCGCCCCCAAAGTCGACTCGGTAGTGGTGGAAATCAATATGAAACAAGATATTGATCATGAGACCGCTCGGCAATTGCACAAAATTACCAACAGCCTTTTTCATCATCGCCGCAAAACGATACGCAATAACTTAACGCTCTATTTAAAAAGCAGCGAAAAAGCCGATAGGCTAATAGCCGAGCTCGGAGTTGACGGCTCCAAAAGACCGGAAGAACTCGATTTGTCGTTTTATTTAAGACTGATAAAACAATTGAAGTTTTAATACTTCAAAGATACAATGAATATCGCCAAAAGGAAGCCCTCGATGTATATCAAAGCGCATGCCAAAATCAACATTGCTCTCAATGTTCTAGGTAAGGACGACAAGGGTTATCATCAACTCGATATGGTGAACCTTCCGCTCGAGCTCCACGATTCGATTGAGATTGCTGTTTTGCCAAATTCTACCGACTCTTTCATCACTTGTGACGACATAGAAGTTGAAGACACTAAATACAACTTAATTACTATTGCGATTGCCAAGGCGCGCGAAAAATACAAATTTAAGCAACAATTTACGGTTCATGTCTATAAGGAAATTCCTATTTCGGCCGGTTTGGCTGGAGGAAGCGCGAACGCCGCCGCCGTTTTAAACGCCCTTTTCCAATTATTGAAAATACATCCAACCTACGAAGAAAAAATTGAACTCGCCAAATCGATAGGCGCGGATGTCCCTTACTGCCTTTTCAACATACCGGCTCGCGTTCGCGGAATCGGGGAAATTATTGAACCGATTAAAATCAAAAAAGTTTACCAAGTCTTAATTGTCAAACCCTTAAAAGGACTATCGACTAAAAATGTATTTGATCGCGCCGATATCATGGAGTTAGAAAATGGAGATAATGATAATGTCATCGCGGCGTTAGCAAAAGGCGACGACGAGTTGCTGGCAAAATCGGTGCATAATGCCCTCGAAAAGCCGTCTTTTTCGATGTTGCCAGAAATCGAAAAAATCAAAAAATCGCTATTGCAAGAAGGGCTGAAGACAGTCTTAATGAGCGGTTCCGGGAGCTCGGTTATCGCTCTTGATGACGATGCTAAAAAGCTGGCAAAATTAGAGAAAAAGTATGCAAAAATGGGTTATGATACGCGATTAACCCGCACTTTAAGGAGCAGATAATATGAAAACATTCGCGATTATTCTAGCAGCCGGTAAAGGTACGAGGATGAAGTCTCTTCTCGAAGACAAATCAAAAGTGAGCTATCCCATTCTCGGCGTGCCTCTTGTCAAGCACGTGCTTAATGCCCTTCGCCCGCTTTCAATCGAGCGCAAAGTGACGATTGTCGGTTTCGGCGGACCAGCAACTGAGGAAATTGTTCGCGATGAATCCGAAATCGTCTATCAACTTGAACAAAAAGGTACGGGACACGCCATCATGCAAGTCGCACCGCTTCTTGCCGGCCAAGAAGGAACGGCATTGATCGTCTGCGGCGACACCCCTTTATTAAAAACATCAACGCTGCAAAAACTTATCGATCAGCACAACAAAGAGAAGAATAAACTTACCGTCTTATCCGCAATCGTTCCTCAGCCTCGCGGTTATGGGCGTATTATTCGCGCAAGCGATGGTAGCGTCTTAGAAATAGTCGAGCAAGCCGACGTAAACGAGCAGCAAAACGCCATCGATGAAGTGAACGCCGGAGTCTATGTCTTTGACAACATGTTGCTGTTCGAATATTTAAATAATCTGAAACCAAATAACGCTCAAGGCGAATACTATCTCACAGATCTTATCAAGATGTTTAAAAATAACGGCTTGAAAATCGGCGCGTCCATCGCCGCTGATTATCAAGAGATGCTCGGTATCAACGACCGCCGTCAACTCGAAGAAGCGGCTACCATCATGAGGCGTGAGATCAATGAACGTCACATGCTTGCCGGTGTCACCATCGAAGATTCGTCATCGACTTTTATCGGACCAGATGTCACAATCGGACCCGACACTATCATTCGCCCAGGAACCCATATCTTAGGCCAAACGACGATTGGCAAACAAAATGTCATCGGACCATCCACTTATCTCGATAATGTAATTATCGGTGATGACAATCATGTCATTTTCTCGCATGTTGTCGATTCGAGTATCGGAAATGCGAACGAAGTGGGACCCTATGCTCGCATTCGCGGCCACTCAGTTATCGGCACTCATACCCGCGTTGGCAATTTCGTTGAATTCAAAGCATGTATTCTCCATGATGGGGCGAAAGCTGCTCACTTATCTTATTTAGGCGATGTCGATGTCGGTGAAAAGGCAAACATCGGCTGTGGCACTATCGTCGCTAACTATGACGGCTACAACAAAACCAAAACATTCATCGGTAAAGACGTTTTTGTCGGCTCAGGCAGCACCATTATTTCACCGGTCGTCCTCGAAGACAATTCGTTCATCGCTGCTGGCTCGACCATTAATCGCAGCGTGCCCAAAGATGACATGGCTATCGCTCGCGCTCGGCAAGAAAACAAACCAGGCTACGGCGTTGTCGTAAGAGAAAGAGCCTTGCAAAAGAAGTTGGCCAATCAAAAGAAATAGCAGATGTAAAAAACGCCAATCACAATGTGAAATGGCGTTTTTATTTGCTTTGAACTAAGAGTTATTTCTTAGCGGCTTTGGCTTTGATAGCAGCTTGAGCGGCGGCGAGGCGAGCGACCGGCACGCGGAACGGCGAGCAGCTGACATAATCAAGTCCAACATTATGGAAGAATTCAACGGAGACGGGATCACCGCCGTGTTCGCCGCATACGCCGATATGGAGATCGGGGTTGGCTTTACGGCCGTTTTCAACCGACATTTTGATCAATTGGCCAACACCGCGTTGATCGACGGTGCGGAATGGATCTTGTTCGAAAATCTTCTTCGCATAATAGTCGTTTAAGAACTTGCCGGCATCATCACGCGAGAAACCATAGGTCATCTGCGTTAAGTCGTTGGTACCGAAACTGAAGAAGGCTGAACCTTTGGCAATTTCGCCAGCAAGCAAGGCGGCGCGTGGGATTTCAATCATCGTACCGACGTAATAGACGAGTTTTTGACCCGAGGCGGCGATGATTTCATCGGCGGTTTCAGTGATAATCTTTTTAACGAATTCAAATTCCTTGGAATCGAGCGTTAACGGAATCATGATTTCGGGAGTGATCTTCTTGCCGGTATCCTTTTGAACTTGGAGAGCGGCTTCAATGATAGCGCGGGTTTGCATTCTGCCGATTTCCGGATAGGAAACGTCAAGGCGGCAACCGCGGTGACCCATCATCGGGTTAAATTCATGGAGATCGTCGATGCGCGCTTTGATTTCTTCAGGCGTTTTGTCGAGTTCTTTAGCCAACTCTTCAATTTGATCATCTTCTTGGGGAAGGAATTCATGAAGCGGTGGATCAAGGAGACGGACGTTAACGTTAAGTTCGCCCATAATCGAGAATAGTTTGTAGAAGTCGTCACGTTGATAAGGGAGTAGTTCGGCAAGCGCTTCTTCTCGGCCTTCGACTGAGTCTTCCAGAATCATTTTTCTCATGAAAAAGATGCGATCTTTTTCAAAGAACATATGTTCGGTGCGAGCAAGCCCGATACCTTCGGCACCAAAATTGTAGGCCGTCTGAGCATCGCGGGGAGTTTCAGCATTAGCACGAACACGGAGAGTGCGTCGTTCATCAGCCCACTTCATGATGCGTCCGAAGTAGCCAGTTAGCTGAGCTTCTACGGTTTTGATGGCACCTAGGTAGACATTACCGGTTGATCCATCAAGAGAGAAAATGTCGTTAACGCCATAGACTTTCTTACCGATTTTGGCGGTTTTCTTCTCCTCATCGACGATGATACCAGTCGCGCCGGCGACGCAGGTTTTACCCATTCCGCGAGCGACGACAGCAGCGTGTGAAGTCATTCCACCGCGCATGGTGAGAATACCTTCGGCCGCAACCATGCCTTCAATGTCTTCAGGCGAGGTTTCGGCGCGGACAAGAATTACTTTTTCGCCAGCTTCGTGGCGCTCTTTCGCTTCCTTGGCGGTAAAGGCAAGTTTGCCAGTTCCAGCGCCTGGGGAGGCCGGTAAGCCCACAGCGATCGGTTCGGTTTTAGCGAGCTCGTTTTTATCAAAACTCGGGTGTAGTAGCGTATCGAGAATGTTGGGATCAACCCTTAAGACGGCTTCGTCTTCTGATATAATTCCTTCATCGACTAAATCGCATGCGATCTTTAGAGCGGCTTGCGCCGTTCTTTTGCCGTTGCGGGTTTGCAAGAAATAAAGCTTTCCGTCTTCGACGGTGAACTCCATGTCTTGCATATCGTGATAGTGGTTTTCCATCCTGTTGATCGTCGATACGAATTCTTCGTAGACTTTTGGCATTCTGGCATTAAGTTCTTCGATGTGAAGAGGAGTGCGGAGACCAGCGACGACGTCTTCGCCCTGAGCATTTGGTAGATATTCGGCAAAAACTTTCTTTTCACCGGTCGATGGCGAGCGCGAGAAGGCGACGCCGGTACCGCTGTTTTCGTTTTTGTTGCCGAAGACCATCGATTGGACATTGACGGCGGTGCCCCAATCGTAAGGAATGTTATTCATCTTACGATAGACATTAGCGCGCGGGTTGTCCCATGAACGGAAGACGGCGGTGATAGCTTCAATGGCTTGACGGTAAGGATCATTTGGGAAATCCTCACCAAAGACTTTTTTATAATAAGCCTTGTACTTCTTGACGAGTTCTTTGAGCTCATCGGCGGTAATTTCGGTGTCGAGTTTATAACCTCTACGCTCTTTGAGCTCTTCGAGCATTTTATCCATTTCGGTCCGGGGGTGGCCCTTGGCGATATTGGTAAACATGACGATGAAACGGCGATAGCAGTCATAGGCGAATCTCTCATTGTTGGTTTCGCTAGCCATCGCTTGAACGGTGTTATCGTTTAAACCAAGGTTTAAGATAGTATCCATCATGCCTGGCATGCTGGCGCGAGCACCAGAGCGAACAGACACGAGCAACGGGTTGTGTGAACCGCCGAAATTCTTTCCGGTTTCTTTTTCGATGACATGAATCGCATCGTAGATTTCCTTAACTAAGTAATCAGGAAGATTTTTGCCGCTGTTGTAATAAAGCGTGCAAGCTTCGGTCGAAACAGTAAAACCTTGAGGGATGGAAATGCCGATATGAGTCATCTCAGCGAGACCGGCGCCTTTTCCTCCAAGGAGTTCTTTTCCAAGACCATGGGCTTCTTTAAAATTGTAGACATATTTTTTTGCCATTTTTTTCTCCTTTATTTTCTTTATGAGCTGTCTTCGCTCACCGATACAAGAATATCATAGATATTAGACAAAAATAACTAAAATCGCTCATGTAAGCGTTTTTATCTAGGATAAAACAGAATTAGCGGATTTCCGAAATTAAATGTTCCCAAGGCATGCCTTGGATAGGAAAGGCCTTGCGTGACAAGATGATGCGTTTAATTTTCTCGGCGCGGTGGAGCTCGATAAAAAACGACCTTTCATTGACTTTAATCGACAGCAAAACATCGGCAAAGATAGAAAGCCAGTAGCGGAATCCGCGTTTAAAAAACTCCTCAATGATTAATTTGTCGCCCGTTTGTTCGGCAAGGTAGCGGACAGCCGCAAAACATTTGAGATGCAAATCGGTTCGATTGCTAGATAGGTTAGTTGTCGCCGATTCGTTCGTGCGCCGATAGAAATACAATGGCTCGGTGATAGTGACGGATTTATTGGCTTTACAATAGAGAGCAAAATTGATTAAAAAATCTTCGAACATGATGAGTCGACTTGAGACCGGCAGCTTTGTGTTTTTTATTAAATCAGCGCGGTACATCTTCATCGGCATATAGCCGCGAATGTTAAAATCGCGAAGCAGCGTGCGGACGCCTTGGATTCGATTCAGTACTTGTTTGCGGGCTAAAATGTTACGGCTGATGCGACCGTTGGCCTTAATCTTAACATATGAGCAATTGATGATATCGGCCTCGTTTTGCGTGATTGTCTCATACATCTTTTTTAGAAAAGAAAGCTTATACATATCGTCGCTATCAAGAAAGCAAATATATTGTCCTCTAGCTTCATCGATGCCGCGCTTGCGAGCGAATCCGACCGATAGGCCATCGGTGATAATCTGGCGGACAAACTTGTACTTTTTAGCATATTTTTCGATGATTTCGCGACTGTTATCGGTCGAGCCATTATTGATGATCAAAACCTCATAAGGCAATGAAAAATCCTGCGAAACGACACTAAACAAGCAAGATGAAAGGTATTTTTCGGAATTCCGAACAGGAATGATTACACTTACTGCGATGGGGTTGGCCATAGTTACTCGTATAGCAATTTTAGCATAAATAGAAGAATCAAACCTCGATGCTTATTAATAAAACGCCTCCCGATCTTTGGAAGGCGTAAGACAATCGTATTTATACCACCATCTCTTGCTTGATGCCGTTTTCTAACTCCGGCTCAGCGAGAGGGTTGCGACCCGAGAACTGAGCATTGTATAGTTCAGCATAGAAACCGTTGTTTGCCAGCAACTCGCTATGACTTCCAATTTCGACGATTTGACCTTTTTGCATGACGATAATAACCTTGGCGTTTTTAATCGTCGAAAGGCGGTGGGCGATGATGAAACTCGTTTTACCGACCATCATTTTGTTCATTGCATCTTGAATCGCAAGTTCAGTGCGAGTATCGACGCTGGATGTCGCTTCGTCGAGAATCAGGATTTTTGGTTTTGACACAATCGCTCGCGCGATGGTAATCAATTGGCGCTGGCCTTGCGAGATATTGGTACCATCTTCATTGAGCATGAAATCATAGCCACCAGGCAAGGTTTTTATAAAGTGATCGGCATGCGCCTGTTTGGCAGCTTCTTCGATGTCTCCATCGGTTGCGTCGCTTCGGCCATAGCGAATATTTTCGCGAATCGAATCAGCGAACAGCCAAGTATCTTGAAGAACCATGCCGACGGCGCCGCGAAGGACACCGCGCTTGTAATTACGAATATCGATGCCATCGAGAAGAATGCGACCGCTATTAACTTCATAGAAGCGCATGATGAGATTGACAATTGTCGTCTTGCCGGCACCTGTCGGACCGACAATTGCGATACTATCGCCAGTGTTGACTTTTAAGTTGAAATTTTGAATTAGAGGCTTATCAGGAGCATATGAAAATTCGACATTATCAAAAATTATCTCGCCTTTGATACCGTCTTCACTTGCGATCGCCTCTTGTGAATCGACTTCCATCTCAGGTTCGTTGATGAGTTCATAAATGCGCTCACCGGAAGCCAATACCGATTGAATGACGCTCGAAATTTGTCCGATCTGCTGGAACGGTTGCTGGAACATTTGCAAGAACAAGAAGAAGGCGACCATGTCTCCAGGGTTTTGCAAGATGCCACCGACGACGCTGACACCGATGAAACCGAGATTGCCGATAAAGCGCATCGTCGGGAAAATAAAACCGGACAGCCACTGTGATTTCCAATCGGCTTTCATCATCGTCTCATTGACTTTTTCAAAAGCTTGAGCGACATCATTTTCTTTGTTGAAAAGTTTAACGATTTTAAAACCGGAATAATTTTCTTCGGCTATCGAATTCAGTTTACCGAGATGAGCGCGGTATTTTTTAAATTCCTTCTGAGCATTGACGGCAATCAAGACCGTAAAGAGAATTGTGAAAGGCAATATCGCAATGGCCACGAGAGCCAGTTGCCACGATGTGACAAACATGGCGATTACCGTTCCGAGGAACATCGAGATGCCAAGAATCGACTGATTGATAATATGGCTCATATTTCGCGAGATATTGTCGACATCGTTCGTGCCACGAGATAAAATCTCGCCATATGTATTCTTGTCAAAATAACTAAGAGGCAGGCGATCGAGTTTGTCTTTGATTTTACTGCGGACATCATAAGCGTAATCGGCGGAAATCTTCACGACGATCCAATCGGCGAGCCACATGAACAAAGCCGAACCGACATAAAATGACATCATGACGGCGACTTGCTTTAGGACTTCGGGCCAATCAATGACGTAAATGCCGTCAATCTTTACTGCTAAATTCTTGAAATTATTGACGAATTCGCCGAGGAATATCGGCAGTAAGACCGATAGGGTTGACGAAGCGAGAAGAATGAAAATGACGAAGATAAAGACGCCTAATAGCGGTTTAAAATCAGCGAGGATGTGTGAGGCCGCTCTTCGGAGGTTTTTGGGCTTGGCACCCATCATCGCATCGGTTGAACGTGGCATTATTCGTCACCTCCTTCCGCGAGGAGAACTTGTTTCTTTATTTCAAGAGTCCGTTTGATTTCGCTCTCATCCATCTGCGAGAAAACAATCTCCTGATATACTTGGCACTTCTTAAGTAATTCTTGGTGTTTGCCTTGCCCGACGATTTTGCCTTCATTCAGGACGAGGATATTGTCAGCATCCATAATGGATGAGACGCGTTGAGCGACGATGATTACCGACGCTTGTTTGGTATATTGTTTTAATGCTGTGCGCAGGCGGATATCGGTCTTAAAATCGAGCGCTGAAAATGAATCGTCAAAAATGTATATCTCGGGTTTCTTAATGAGGGCGCGAGCGATGGCGAGGCGCTGTTTTTGCCCGCCGGAAAAATTCTTGCCACCCTGCGAAACCTCGGCTTCAAAGCCATTTTCTTTTTTGGACACAAAGCGGGCAGCTTGTGCGACTTCTAATGCACTTCTAATTTCTTCGTCAGTGCTATTTGGCTTGCCGAAGTTCATGTTGTCGCGAATCGTGCCAGAAAAAAGTAAGGCTTGTTGCGGAACAAAGCCGATTTTGTCACGTAGATCTTTTTGAATGTAGTCGCGAACATCGACCCCATCGACTAAAACACGCCCTTTGGATACATCATAGAAGCGGGGGATGAGATTGATTATTGAAGATTTGCCGCTGCCGGTCGAGCCGATGATGGCCGTCACCTGACCCGGTTTAGCTTCAAAGGTAATGTTTTGCAAAGTCGGAACTTGAGAATCAGGAAAGGCAAAAGTGACATCTTCAAAGCTCACATGCCCGTAATCTTTACTAGTAATTTCCAACGGTGAATCTGGATCTTTAATGATGATTTTCGTATCCAAAACTTGATTGATGCGGCGCGCGCTAACGCCAGCCCGCGGAATATTGATTAAAAGCATCGAGAACATGAGAAACGACATCATAATATGCATAGCATATTGCGAGGTGACTAGAATGTTATCTAATCTCGCGTCATTAGCGGTTCCATTGATAATCGCAAAGCCAAAAAGAAAGATGGCGAAATAGGTGAGGTCGAAAAAGATTGAAATTAAGGGGCTGGCAAAAGACATCGTCCGGCCGACTTTGGTGATTAAGTTTGTCAGATTGCGGTTCACTTTCGAGAAGCGCGTCTTTTCTTTTTCTTCTTGGTTAAAAGCGCGAACGACGCGAACACCCGTCAATGAAGCCCGCAATACTTTTGTGACATCATCAATCGCTACCTGCAATTTTTTAAATAACGGCATGGCAATCGCAAACAAAATGATGATGGTGAGAATAATTAAAGGAAGTGAGAAAGCGAGGATGATTGCAAGTTGCAAGTCAGTTCTTAGCACTTGAACGATGGCTATAGCCATAATAACCGGCGACATCACCATGATACGAAGACCCATGACAATGACGGTCTGCACCATTTCGACATCATTGGTAGTTCGGGTCATCAGAGAAGCAGTGCCGATGCGGTCGTAATCGCCAGGCGAAAAGGTCAAAACCTTCTTAAATACCTCACCGCGAACCTTTTTACCGAAATAAGCGCCGACATAAGAGACGCTGATCGAAGTGGCAAAAGCGATGATAATCGTCGCTCCTGCATAAGCGAGCATTTCAAGGCCTTTATTAAAAATAAAAGTGTTATCTGCGCCCTCAATTCGCGTGATATTGGCGACGATCTCGCCCATTAGACGAGGAAGCATTAATTGCGAATAAGATTGAGCCCCAATCATCAGAAAAACGATAACAATCAGCCAGATTTTGGGTTTTAAGAAGCGAAATAGTTTAAACATTAGTAGTTCCCCTTTCTGGTGAATAAATTCATGATGATGTCGGGACTGACGCGCGTCGGCGATTTATTGACCATGCTCAATCGAGTGTAACATAATCCTTTGATTATGGAGTAATAAATGATTGCAAATTCTTTGGGATCTCCACCTGACACATCGCCTTCTTTTTGCCCGCGAGCGATCAGATCGATAAAGAAGTGGAAAAATGGTTTCTTAGGCCCAAAAGATTTGTTTTTCGGTGGCAAGGGTAATGTTTTTTGCAAATGCATGTTGACGAACATATATAAGAAGTATGGCGAATCGTCTTCGCGATAAATCTCATCAAGCATGTGTGCGACAATTGTGCGGATGGCTTGAATCGCCATAACTTTGTTAAAGTCATTGTCTCGTCGCCTTTGCAAGGCGCGTTCCTCGGCGATATTCATCAACTCGTGGAAAACCTCGGCCTTATTTCGAAAGTAATGATAAAAAAGACCGTGCGAGCATTCGGATTCTTTGGTGATGTCGTTTACGACGACAGAATCATAGCCTCGCAAGGCAAAAAGGCGCAGAGCGGTATTGAGGATACGCGCCTTTCTCTCGTCTTTAATCTGTTGGTTTTGTTCTGGTGTTTTAGGCATGATAATTTTGATTGACACATTTGTCAATGTAAAAAGTATAGACTTGTCTATGGTTATTTTCAAGGCCTTTTGAAAACATATTTATGGAAGAAAAAAGAGCACAATGTGCTCTATTCTGTATCAATTACTATTGTTCAACCTGCGCCCTGTCTTTCTTCTTAAATATTTTAATCAAAAGATTAATAACCTTGGGTTCAAGGAAGCGCAAGAGATAAAAGAGTCCGACGGTTATAGCGACCGCAAAGATGGTTCCAAAGATGACATCGGTGGGCCAGTGGACACCATGCCATAGCCTGGAAAATGCGATAAGAGCCGCTAAAACGATAGCGGGAATACCAATTTTGCGACTATGTAAAATCATCATCGTCGCGCAGGCGATTGAAGCGACCGCGTGACCGGAGAAGAATGAATAGTCATCAGGTATTTCGCCGAAGCCAAGGAATAAACCATCGCCGAAGAAAGTGGCGACCGCATACTCTTGGAGAATGCTTGCGCTCGGATAGAAAGAGATTGTCGTGTCGTAAAAGGGGCGAGCGCGAACGGCAATTTTCTTGATGATAAAGTTATTCATGCCGCCAATCAAAGCGTATGTTAATACAACATAGATGCCGAGACGCCTTGTTTTTTTAAAAAACAACATGACGATTCCGGACGTAATCCAAACAATACCTTTGTCTCCGAGTAGGGTGATGACGAGGAACATTTTATCGACAAATGTCCCGTGAAGGCTGTTGAGCCAGAGCAAGAAGGTCATTTCCCAAGTTCCTAGATCCCAGAAGCGACCGACATCTTCTAAACCCTCAATGACCTCAGCTAAAACGACGAATAGCGAATTCATGAATTTTTAACCTCCTTATCCATTTTGCTGGTACGACTATAGCGGACAATCAGATAAGAAACGGCGCCGCCGATGACAAGAGCGATGCCGGAAATAAGAATTTCCCACCAGCGGACGCCAACGGTTAAATAGTAGTCATAGATTTCATAATTGTAATAGATGGCAATTAAAGAACCGATGATGATACCGATGATCGCATAGAACGTTCCAGTGCGAAAGCGATTGAGGAAAAAAGCGATGATTTTCGATGCGAGCAAAACGCCAATCACGACGCCGACTGCCAAAGTGGCAAGGATTGAAATTGATGCCCAAACATCTGTCCAGGCTAAGAAATTATCGATGAGATTGAGGGTTGGGGTATAGAAACCTAGAACGATTAAAATCATCGAACCGGAAATTCCGGGCATGACAAGGGCGAAGGAAGAGATAATACCCGCTAGCAGAACGAGTATGTAAAGCCACCATGGACGCGAGTCATAAAGAGACTGAATGTTGAGTTCGAAAAGAACCGATAAAGCTCCGAGTCCGACGGCAAAGACGATCGATATGATCATCGCAATGATATGAACAGGTTTGACTTTAACGCCCTTGACTTCGTCAAAAATGCCTGGCATCCCTCCTAAAATGAATCCCGCAAAGAGGGTGACCATAACAATCATTATGTGCTCAAAAGCGAGCTTGAAAGGATACCAGCAAATCAGAATTGCCAACACAGCGCCAAGAGCGATGGGCAAAAGTATTTTAAAGGACTCAAAAAATTTTTTTGTGAGATTATTGATGGAGTTGATTATCTTGTCATACAAATTAAGCAAAACCGCCATTGTCCCGCCGCTGACACCCGGGATGATAAAGGCGACGCCGATCGCCAACCCCTTGATCAAATCTAACCCTTTTTCTTTTATATACTTTTTCATATTCCAAAATAAATATTACAACATTAAGTAATGGGAAGGTATAAGCAATGTATTTTTGCATGCCACCCTAGCCATTGATTGATATAATAATTTAAGTGGGATTGGAATTATGAAATTAATCGTCGGACTTGGAAATCCTGGCAAGAAATACGAAAAGACGCGCCACAACCTCGGATATCGCGTCGTCGATTGTCTGGCTGATTCACTTGGCTTTACTATCGATAAAGAAGCATTTGGCGGCCTCTATGCCAAAGAAAACATTTTTGGCGAACAGGTCCTCCTTTTTAAACCCACCACTTTCATGAATCTGTCGGGAAATGCCGTTCAGGAAATTGTCTCTTACTTTAAGATTGATCTTCAAGACATCCTCGTAATTTATGATGACATGGCTCTCGAACCAGGGCGAATTCGCCTTCGTCCATCAGGTTCAAGCGGTGGTCATAATGGCATTCAGAACATTATCGATGCTTTTAAAACAGAAGACATCAAGCGCATGCGAATCGGCATCGGCGAACCAGAAAGTGACGGCGTCGATTACGTTCTCGGAAAACCGACAAAAGAACAGTCTAAGTGCATTGACATCGCCATCGGTGAAGCTAGCGAAGCGATAAAAGATTACTTGAGAAACGGATTTACCTCCGCAATGGCAAAATATAACTAGAGGATATTTATCTGAGTGAATTATTAAAACGCATCGCCAAAACAAAAGCCGCCACCTCCCTCCTTGAAAAAAGAGGGTCTTTTGTCGTTGATGACACAATTGGAATTTCCTTATTATTTGCTGGACTTTTCCACAAAAAACCGGCAAATTACGCAATTATTACTTCTAATTTGTACAATGCCCAAAGCGTCTATGAACTTCTTGGAGCGCTTATTGGTGATGATAATGTCTTGCTTTATCCAAACGACGATTTGCTTCGAGCCGAAACTATAACTTCTTCCAAAGAATTGATGGCGCAGCGCCTTTATGTCATGAGTGAACTGCGGCAGAGTCAAAACAAAATTCTCGTTGCTCACGCCTCCTCTCTCACTCGGTTTTTACCCTCGCCGCAACTTTTTGAAAGCCTGACATTCAATTTGCGAATCGGACAAAAAATTCATCTTGTTGAATTGCGTCAAAAGCTTGTCCGAGGCGGATACTCTCGCGTCGGTAAAATCGATCAGAGCATGCAGTTTGCTTCTCGCGGCGACATCCTCGATATCTTCAGCGTCAACAATCCAAACCCAATTCGCGTCGAGTTTTTCGACGATGAAATCGAGTCGATTCGCACCTTTGAAATTGCAACTCAAACCTCGAACGAAAGCCTATCGGAAATTACCATTACCCCGGCGAGCGATGTCTTGTTTTCCGAAGAAGAAGTATCTCGTCTTGAGGTAAATGCAAATCAGCAGGCCTTAAAGGACAGCGCCCTCCTTTCAAACGACGAAAAAGACCGCCTCCTAAGTGTGACAAAAGAAGACGTTGAGAGAATTCAAGATGGGCTGAGCCATCCGCGCAATTACAAATATCTCGGATACGCTCAACGCGAGCACTATTCAATATTGGATTATGCAAATTTCAATTTGGCGTTTGCCGTTAATCATGAGGCAATTATGGCTTCTTTAGAAATATCGCAGACCGAGGCTCGCGGTTTTTTAGACGAACTAGTCGATGAAGGAAAAATCATCTCCCATCTCGAAATCTACCGAAATTGGGAGGCGATTTTTAAAAAGCTTACCAAGCCCCTTTTTAGCAAGAAATATGTAGAAAACACCGACGACATCGAATTTAAAGTGCGTCCAATTCTGTCTTCTAGCACCTCATACATGAATATTTTACCAACCGTGCAATCCTATCTTTCAACGAACGAAAAAGTCATTTTAGCCCTTTCTAATAAGCAGCAATACGAAACCGCAAAAAGCCTCTTAGAGGACGCTGGTATCGAATATGAAACCGTCTCCGGTCTCGAACTTCCTGAAAAGAAATTAGGAATGGCAATTTTTGATATTAACGAAGGTTTCGAAATCACAGACGAAAAAATTTGCTACCTTTCAAGTAAAGAATTGCTTGGATATAAAACGCATCGGTCGCGTTTTATGAACCGTTTTAAAGAATCGACAATCTTAAAGTCATTTGACGAACTAGAAAGTGGCGATTATGTCGTCCATGAATACAATGGTATCGGCCAATTCATCGATATTGCGACTCTCGAAATTGATGGTAACAAACGCGATTTTTTACATATTGCCTATGCCGGGACCGATGTCCTATATGTCCCGCTATCCCAATTTAGATTAATACGAAAATATGCCGGCAAAGAAGGAACAACTCCCAAACTCAACCATCTCGGCGGAAATGAATGGGAGAAGACCAAAGCGCGAATCAAAAATCGCGTTAATGAATTAGCGGAGAGACTCGTCGCTCTCTATAAAGAAAGAATTCGAGTTCCCGGCTATGCATTTAATAAAGATGATGAGTTGCAGAAGGTTTTCGAAGATGAATTTCCTTTTGAATTGACCGCCGACCAAAATGAGGCTCTCGCCGAAATCAAAGCCGACATGGAAAAGCCTGAATCGATGGACCGCCTCCTATGTGGAGACGTTGGCTTTGGAAAAACCGAAGTCGCTTTCCGCGCTGCTTTCAAAGCCATTGCTAATGGCAAGCAAGCCGCAATCCTATGCCCGACCACTCTTCTGGCGAGGCAGCATTATGAACGCGCAATCGAGCGTTTTTCGAACTTTGGGGTGCGAATTGCAGTGTTTTCACGACTTATCACGGAATCTCAACAACGCAAATACTTAAAGCAAATTGAAAGCGGCGAAGCCAATCTCATCATCGGTACACACCGCCTCTTGTCAAAAGACATAATCTTTAAAGATCTCGGCCTGCTAATAGTCGATGAAGAGCAGCGATTCGGCGTCGAACAAAAAGAACGAATCAAGGAAATCAAAACTAATGTCGATGTCTTAACATTAAGCGCGACGCCGATACCGCGCACTTTACAAATTTCTTTGCTTGGGATTCGCCAATTATCGCAAATTAACACCGCGCCCATTAATCGTATGCCAATTCAGACCTATGTCATGCAGTATCGCGAGGATGTTATTAAGGAACTCATTGAGCGCGAACTGAGTCGCGATGGTCAAGTTTTTTATGTTCACAATATAGTTTCGTCTATCTATCAAGTCGCCAACCGTCTTCAAAGGAAAATAACCGACGCGAAAATCGGCATCGTCCACGGGCAGATGGGACGCGAAGAAATCGAAGATGTGATGATGAACTTCTATGCTGGCAATTTGAATATTCTCGTCGCGACCTCGATTATCGAAAACGGCATCGATATCGCGAACGCCAATCTCATCATTATTGAAGATGCCGATCATTTCGGCTTGTCGCAACTTTATCAAATCAAAGGTCGTGTTGGTCGCGGAAGCCGCATAGCTTATGCTTATCTTTTCTATCGAGAATACAAGACGATAAATGAAAAAGCCATCAAGCGCTTAAAAGCCATTCAAGATTTCACCGAACTCGGAAGCGGCTATAAAATAGCGCAGCGCGACTTGATGATTCGAGGCGCCGGCGACATTCTAGGACCCGAACAAGCTGGTTTTATTGATTCAGTCGGTATCGATTTATACCTCAAAATGTTATCTGAAGCGATTGAAGAGAAAAAAACCGGCAAAGCGATTGAAGAACCCAAAGCAGCCCATCTATTCAACATCGAAGCATATATTCCGGCAAACTACGCAGAGAAAAAAGACAAGATTGAACTATATCAGGAAATCGAGTCCGCGAAAAATATCGAATCACTAACTAGAGTTAGCAAAAGGATGCGCGATGTCTATGGGCGCATTCCTCGAGAAGTCGAGACGCTTTTAAGACAGAGGCGAATCGACTTGTTGGCATCCGGAAAGGCTTTTTCTGAACTTCTCGAATACGATGACGAGATAAGCATTGTTTTATCAAAAGAGTTTTCGGCAATCAATGGCATAGGAAACGCCCTCTTTGAGCGCATTGTGCCATATCTTACCAAAGTAAAAGTGTCATACATTCAAAGAATTCTAAAAATAAGAATGAAAAAAAATGGCGAGTGGATGAACGATTTGGAAGAGCTCTTAACCATCATCAGCGAACTCTACAATGTTAGTGTTAAAAAACACTAGGGGTTGTAAAATAGAAATATGAGATTAGATCGGTATTTAAAAGTATCCCGCTTGATTAAGCGCCGCTCGGTCGCCAAAGAAATAGCCGATGGAGGCCGCGTTTTAATCAACGGCAAAACCGCCAAACCCTCCAGTGAAATCAAAGTTGGAGATGAGATAGAACTTCACCTGGGTCGCAATACGATCGGAGTCAAGGTGTTGCTCCTTAACGAACACGCCAACCTCCAAGAGGCCGAAGACATGTACAAAATCCTTTATCAGGAAAATATTTCAGAAAGGAGATCCTAACATGATTATCAACTATCCGTTTGAAAAAGGTGCCACCTATCTCGTGGCCTGCTCTTATGGTCCCGACTCGATGGCTCTCCTTCATTTGCTAATGCAAAAAACATCCAATATTATCGTTTGCCACGTTAATTATCACAAGCGGCATATCAGCGATTTTGAAGAAGAGTCAATGCGCGCTTTTTGCCTTGAAAACAACCTTGGATTCGAGAAGTTTGACGCCCCTAAAACTGCTCGTGGAAACTTTCAATCTTGGGCCCGCGAACTACGCTATCAATTTTTTGCTGATATGTACGAAAAGCACCACGCAAAAGCTCTTTTTGTCGCTCACCAGCAAGACGATTTAATTGAGACATATCTGATTCAAAAACAACGCAACAGCCGAGTCAACTACTATGGCATTGAACCGGTTATCAACATGAAAAACATGACTATTGTTCGCCCTTTGCTTTCCTTTTCCAAGCAAGATCTTCTCGATTATTGCCACGAGAACAGAGTGCCGTTTTCAATCGATATGAGCAATTTTGAAACCAAGTATTTGCGCAATAAAATCCGGCTCGAAGTCGTCGCCAAACTAACCGAGATTGAACGCTATCAAATTCTCAAAGAAATCAACGAGAACAACGATATGCTGCTCGCCCAAAAAAATAACATCGCGAAAAAAGTGCGAGGCAAAAAAGAACTGTCGATCAAGGCCCTTCTTGAATTATCAGATAAAGACTTTGCTTTAGCAATCGACGAATATTTGAAAGTTAATGGGATATTTGCCCCCATCAGCGCTTCTCAACTTTCGGAAATCCGCAAAGCGTGTCTATCCAAAACCCCGAATATCAAAATCGAATTAAACGATGCCAATAATCTTCTCAAAGAATACGAGGCCTTAGTTGTCGCCAAAACAAAAGACCTCTCTTATTCATTCGTCGTTGACAAACCGAGCGCATTAGATACCGATTTCTTCTCCATCGATTTCAGTCAAGGCGCAGAAGATCGCAACATTCATCTCGAAGATTATCCTCTGACAATTAGAACCGCAAAAAAGGGAGATTGCTATCAGGTCGGCGGCCATCTCTGCGAAGTGCGGCGGCTCTTTATCGATTGGAAAATGCCGACTCGCCTGCGGGCGCTTTGGCCGCTTGTCGCCAACAGGAATGGGACAATTATATATGTCCCAAGATACCGAAAAGATTTCTCGGGCGACGAAAAGACAAAATTCGAAATTAAGGTAGTAAAACTACCTTGAGACTCAATAATAGTATTTGTTGCAAATCCATCGGTCAAAATATTTAATTATTTTGTTATGATTAATGGCGTTCGTTGTTTATAATTTATGCTACTTACGGTCAAACACTATCATTCAGTTTAATAAATATTACTGCTCGAATCACCTCAGGAGGTTATATGAACGAAGCTAAACCTAGAAAATCAATCTTTGGATACATCTTGCCATATCTATTGATGGCAGTGGCTATTTTTGCCTTTGTCTGGCTCATCATTTCCATGCAAGGAAAACCAGAAGTCTGGTATTTATCAGGAAACCCTGCCGCCGGCAATGATTTAGACACGAATCTCAGTTCTTATGTTATTAAAACTGCAACTAGCAGTTCGGGTTATCAAACCACTAAAGTCAGCGGCATCTATCACGACCCTGCCAAAAATAAAGAGGGCTCATACGAAGTCATGATTCCCAACGAATTATTCCATAGTTCGTTTGCAATCGTTGGCGAAACCGAAGACCACCCGAGCTACTCCTCTTTATTCAAAGCCGAAATCGCTGAATACAACACCCTTTTTCCAAACGCCGATAACGGCGCCTTCTTTGTCGATGTTGACGCTTTTGAAGTCAGTTGGTGGCAAAACTGGGGACCGACCATATTGCTATTAGGCGGTGTCGTCGTCGTCTCCCTCTTCTTTTTCTCCCGTTTAAATAGTTCCGTTAATAGTTCGAATACCAAAGCTATGGATTTTAACCGCTCGCGGGCTCGCCGTGAAGACAGCACGAAAGTTCGCTTTAGCGACGTCGCTGGTTGTGATGAAGAAAAAGCGGAAATGGTCGAAATTGTTCAATATTTAAAAGAACCTCGAAAATTCGCCAAATTTGGCGCAAAGCTCCCGAAAGGCGTTCTCCTCGTCGGCCCGCCCGGAACCGGAAAAACTTTATTAGCTAAAGCTGTGGCTGGTGAAGCCGGCGTCCCTTTCTACTCTATTTCGGGATCCGACTTTGTTGAAATGTTCGTCGGCGTTGGTGCCGGTCGCGTTCGCGATATGTTCCGCAAAGCCAAGCAAACTGCTCCATGTCTCGTCTTCATCGATGAACTCGACGCCGTCGGTCGCCAAAGAGGCGCCGGTCTCGGCGGTGGTAACGATGAACGCGAACAAACCTTAAACCAACTTTTAGTTGAAATGGATGGCTTCTCCGACAACTCGGGAATTATCGTCATCGCGGCAACAAACCGCGAAGACGTCCTTGACCCAGCATTATTGCGCGCCGGCCGTTTTGATCGCCAAATCACTGTCAACTTACCCGACCGCAAAGGTCGCGAAGAAATATTCAAAGTTCATGCTCGCGGAAAAGTCATCGATGAAACTATTGACTTTGGGCAACTCGCTCGCCGCACCGTCGGTTTCTCCGGCGCTGATATCGCCAATATTTTAAATGAGGCTGCAATACTTGCTGTCCGTGGCGGAAAAGACAAAGTAACAATTAAAGAAATCGATGAGGCGATTGACAGACGCATCGCCGGCCCAGCCAAGAGCTCTAGAGCTCTTAATCCTCACGAGCGACGCGCGATTGCCTTTCACGAAGCCGGCCACGCTATTATCGGCCTCAACTTGAAGCACTCTGACAAAGTTCAAAAAATTACGATTATTCCTCGCGGAAGAACAGGCGGCCATGTCATGATGACCCCCGAAGAAGACCGTTTCTTGCTCACCAAAAAAGAGCTCGAGGCTCGCATCATCGGCTATCTAGGCGGACGCTCGTCCGAAGAAATATTTTTTGATGACATTTCGACCGGTGCCCATAACGACATCGAAGTCGCGACGCGCATCGCTCGCTTGATGGTTACCGAGTATGGCATGAGCTCCCTCGGGCCAATTCAATACGAAAAAGACTCGGGATCTGTTTTCTTAGGCCGCGATTACACTTCGACCCAGAAAAACTTTTCGACGCAAATTGCCTTCGAAATTGATACTGAAGTTCGCCGCATCATCGCCGATGCTCACGCGACGGCAAAATCAATCATCACCGAACATAAAGACGATGTGATTCTCATTGCCGAAACGCTTCTTGAACGGGAGACGATCACGGCCGAAGAAATTGAATATTTGTTAAAGAATCGCTCGCTCCCAACGGCTGAGACGAAAAACCAAGTGCCACTTACCGTGGCGCCATCCGCCGAAGGAGAAAGCAAATAGGAAGGGAAACCTTCCTTTTTTCGTATGTGGAAGATCGGCAATATCGAAATCGAGTCTCGCGTCGTTTTAGGACCGATGGCCGGCGTTACTTCCGAAGCTTATCGGAAATTTCTAAAACCCTTTGGTGTCGGTTTGAGTTTTACCGAGATGGTCAGCGACTGCGGGCTCTTCTATGGAAACAAGAATACTTTTTCCTACCTTCCAACTAAAGATAGCGATCGACCGGTAGGTATTCAATTATTCGGCAGCAAAATAGAAAACGCGCAAAAAGCCATTGAAATTATACAAAAAGCTGATATTTCCTATGATTTTATTGATTTGAATTTCGGCTGTCCGGTTCCAAAAGTAACAAAGACCGGATCGGGATCTTCCTGGCTTAGAAAGCCACAAAAATTAGAAGACTATGTAAAACAAATCGTCGCCTTCTCGCATAAACCCGTCACCGCCAAAATCCGCTTAGGGTGGAGTACTCAATCAGTAAATTTTGTGGAAGTGGTGGACATACTTGAGCGATCCGGAGTCTCGGCTATCACCATTCACGCTCGGACAACCGAGCAAATGTATGCTGGTAAAGCAGACTGGCACGCCATTGTTGGTCTTAAAGAAAAAATGAAGGTACCACTCATTATCAGCGGCGATATCTTCAGTGTCGATGATGCCATCTCGGCTCTTGAAATAACAAAAGCCGATGCCGTGATGATCGCTCGCGGAGCGATGGGAAAACCATGTCTTATCAAGCAAATTGACACTTATCTCAGAACCGGTGTTCGCCTTCCTGACGCGACGCTCTTAGAGCAGATCATTTATTTGCGGGAATACTCCAACCTACTAATTGAAGAGAAAGGCGAAAAGCAAGCGATGATGATCTTGCGAGGAATTGCCCCACGCTTTTTTAATGGTTATCCGGGCATGAAACAATTAAAAAATGCTCTTTCGACAAATTTGAATACGAAAGCCGACTTGGATGATGTTTTGTCGCAAATCAGCTAACGCATTGTTCGTTTTGAAAATGAATGAGTAAATGATATGCTTATATAAGCAAAAAGAGGAAATTGTATGATAGATGAGACCTTAACCGACCAAGAACAAGTGCGACGCGAAAAATTAGAAAGATATCGCGAATTAGGCGTTGATCCCTTTGGTCAAAAGTATGAAAAAAGCCACGATGTTTCTGAAGTTATCGAACTCGTAAAAGGCAAAAATAACGAAGAATTAGAAGCTTTGAATTTACATGTAAAAGTAGCGGGTCGCATCATGGCCATTCGAAGAATGGGAAAGGCCTCTTTTGTGAATATTAAAGACCGCAGCGGTTCGATTCAAGGCTATATCGGCATCGATATCGTCGGCGAAAAAGCCTATGAAGTATTTCGCCTAGCCGATCTTGGTGATATCGTTGGCATTTCCGGTCGCGTAATGCTCACTCGCACCGGCGAAATCACCGTCCGCGTCGAAGAATATGTTCATCTTACCAAAGCCCTCCGCCCCCTTCCTGAAAAGTTTCATGGTTTGACTGACGTCGAAGAGAGATATCGCCGCCGCTATGTCGATCTAATTGTCAATGACGAATCACGGCGTATCGCTTTGCTTAGGCCTCGCGTCATTCGCGCGATGCAAAACTATTTTGACAGCCAAGGCTTCGTCGAAGTCGAAACGAGCGTTCTCTCGCCGATTTTAGGTGGCGCCAACGCCCGTCCTTTTATCACTCACCACAACGCATTAGATAAAAACTTTTACCTCCGCATCGCCACCGAATTACCTCTTAAAAAGTTGATGGTTGGCGGCATTGAACGCGTTTACGAAATCGGTCGTCTGTTCCGCAACGAAGGAATGGATACGCGGCACAATCCAGAATTTACAACCGTCGAGCTCTATCAGGCATTCGGCGATCTTCAAGACATGCGCCATCTCGCGGAAAACGTCCTCCGCGAAACAGCTTTGAAAGTGTTGGGAACAACGCAAGTTCCGTGGGGCGATAAAATCATTGATTTAGGATCGCCATTCAGATGGGTGTCGATGGTGGAATTAGTCAAAGAAAAGTCTGGAGTTGATTTTAATCAAAATATGACATTCGAAGAGGCTAAAGCCATTGCTAAAAAACATGATATTCATGTTGAGAAGCACATGACGGGAATCGGTCACATCATCAATGAATTCTTCGATAAATATTGTGAAGACGACTTGATTCAGCCGACCTTTGTCCACTCATACCCAATCGAAATTTCGCCACTGACAAAAAAGAGCCCAGACCCTCGTTTTGTCGAGCGTTTTGAATTGTTTGTCAACGGTACGGAATTTGCCAACGCCTATACTGAACTCAATGACCCCTTAGATCAAAAAGAGCGCTTTTTAGCTCAGCTTAAGGCCAAGGAACTCGGCGATGAAGAAGCCAATGAAATGGATACTGATTTCCTTGAAGCTCTCGAATATGGAATGCCACCCGCCGGCGGCATCGGCATGGGCATCGACCGCATTATAATGCTGATGGCTAATCAGACCTCGATTCGCGAAGTAATTCTCTTCCCTTGCATGAGGGATAAATAAGCTTTTTTTCTTCGCTCTTCCTTATATATCTTCTAGGGAGGAGAAACAAACGAAAAGCGATCTGACCCAGTCGCTCAAGTTTGGGCCTGTTCGCACAAGCGTCCGGGCGCATTTATACTTTACTTTACTTATATAATAGACTAAGATTGTTGTGCGATATTTTTATCGCATGCTCTCCGCTACTAGTAGATAGTAGCCGAATGACCAAAAGGGAGGTGTACTAATGAAAAAGTACGAAATCATGTACATCTTGAAAGCCGACCTCGAAGAGGCCGCCCGCCAAGATGAAATCTCCAAACTTCACGCCATTTTAACTAATAATGGCGCCGAAGTTACCGATGTTAAGGAATGGGGATTAAAAGATTTTGCCTATCCGATCAACGATTTAACGAAAGGCTACTATGTCGTCATCAAAGTGACGGCCGAACAACCAGCCTTACTTGAATTCGGTCGCTTAGCCAGAATCAATGCCAACGTAATTCGTCATCTGATCACAGTTGACGCAAACTGAGGCAAGGAGGATTAAATAATGATTAATCGAGTCGTTTTAGTCGGACGCCTAACACGCGATCCCGAACTTCGGAGGACATCCAACGAAACAGCCGTGGCATCCTTCACCATCGCCGTCGACAATCGCATGAAAGGACCGGATGGTCAAAAGACCGCCAGCTTCATCAATTGCACGGTTTGGGGCGCTGCCGCCGATAATACTGCTAAATATACCCGCAAGGGCTCATTAGTCGGTGTCGAAGGCCGTCTCAATCAAAGAAGTTACGATCGCCGCGACGGCACCAAGGCTTCGGTTCTCGAAGTGGTTTGCGATTCCGTTCAATTCCTTGAACCAAAAGGCGAAGCGCGCCCTGAAGAAGCGGGTTTCACACCTGATGAACAACCGGCCGAAGACAGCAAAAACTTAGACGCCATCAACATCGTTGATGACGACCTACCATTCTAGAAAGGACAAACAATGGGTTACAAAAAAGTTAGACCTCGCAAAAAGGTTTGCTATTTTACAAAAAATAAAATCACGCACATCGATTACAAAGATGTTGAGTTACTCTCCAGATTTATCACGCCGAACGGCAAAATCTCGCCTCGCCGCTCAACCGGCACGGCGGCTAGATACCAAAGAGAACTCGCCAAAGCCATTAAAAACGCTCGTTTCATGGCTCTCCTCCCTTACGTAATCGATTAAAAAAACAGGGCTCCGATCGAGAGCCCTTTTTCATACCCCTTGTGCGTAAATAAGCCTGAATCGCATTAATGCGACAATTGTTTATGCAAAAACAAGTCAAGATTGGTTTTCTATTACTTTATACTTTTTTGTATAAGTTATTTGTTATAATTAGAGACAGCCGAGGAAAACATGACCAAAGAACTTAGAAAAATGAAAATCCGCGCTTTGTTTATCATAGCGCTGGAATTAATAAGCGCCGCCGCTTTAGCGGTAATCTATTTTTATAATTTTTTTAATTTCCGCGACATCTTTATCATCGAGTATCTTTTTGCCACTCTTGCCGGCTTTGTCGTCATCAATGTTTTGTTCATCTGGGTGATGCTCATTCGCCTATCAAAGATTCGCAAAAAGAGCGATTTGAAAGCTGCCGAGTTAATTGGCAACGATGTCCAGGAAGCATATAAGTTTGGCATGATTGGCCTCGTCGTTGTCGACGAGAACGATATCGTCTTGTGGACGAACGACCTATTTCAAGAGCGGCAAATAGATTTGCTTGATATCAACATTTTGGATTGGCAGCCCAATCTTCGCGAATTGCATGATGCCAGTCCGGATGTAGTCGTCAAAATCGAAGTCAACTCTCGAAATTACGATGTCAAGTATCTAAGCGACGCCGGTCTTTATATCTTTAAAGATATGACCGAATACGAATCGATTTTTGAGTATTCCCGCGAGCAAGCTCCGGTGCTGGGCATCATCATGCTCGATAACTACTCCGATGTCGCCGGCAACCTCGACGACGCCAACGACGTCATCTCCAAAGTGAAAAATTTAATCTTTGATTACGCCAAAGAATATGGCGTCTTATTAAGGCGTTATCGCAACGATGCATATTTTGCTTTGTGTAACTTCACATCCTTGCAACGCATGAAAAAGGATCGCTTTTCACTTCTTGAAAAAGTCCGCGAATTGGGAGCCAAAGAAGAAACGCCCCCAACCTTGTCAATCGGGTTAGCCCACGATTTTCCTGATGTCATAAAGTTAAATGAAATGGCCGGTAACGCCATCGATATCGCCATGTCTCGTGGCGGCGACCAAGTCGTCGTATCAAAGTACGGCGACGAACTCATTTTCTTCGGCGGTAAGAGCGAAGCTCAAGAGAAGCGCAACAAAGTTAAAGTCCGCGTCATGGCCGACTCTGTTTTATCATTGATAAAAAATTCCAGCAATGTCATCATCATGGGCCACACGGCGATGGACATGGATGCTCTTGGCGCCTGCCTTGGGATGAGAGCCATTTGTGAATACTGCAATAAATCGTCGCATATCGTCTACGATCCAAAACTGATGGAACGCAAAACGAAATTTGCTTTTACCGGGGCTTTCTCCCGCGAAGAATTAGCTCGCATCACCATCTCTCCGAGCGACAGTATAGACAAAGTTCGGTCAAACACCCTAGTCATCGTCTGCGATGTCCATCGTCCAAGTCTCACGATGGCGCCAAAACTACTGGAAAAAGCCACCAAGGTCATGGTTATCGACCATCATCGTCGAGCCGAAGAATTTATCGAATCGCCAGTCTTTAGCTATGTTGAACCAAGCGCATCTTCAACCTGCGAACTCGTCACCGAGTTGATTCGCTATTCATCAGCCAACCCGCGCATCGAAATCTCCCCGACTTATGCAACCATCATGCTTTCTGGAGTCTTCCTAGACACCACCTATTTTAAATCGAAAAATACCGGTATTCGGACCTTTGAGGCCTCGATGGTTCTTAAAGAATACGGCGCGGACAACTCAGTGGCCGATGATTATCTTAAAGATGAATTCGAAGAATATTCGCTCGTCACCAAGATTATTTCGACGCTTAAGACTCCGCATTACGGCGTCGTTTATTGCGTCGCCGAAGAAGGGGAACTCATCGAAGTGGCAACCCTTGCCAAAGTCGCCAATCAATGCATGCAGATGAAAGGCGTTAATGCCGCGTTTGTCATTGGCAACACCGATGAAAAAGAGACTCGCGTCTCAGCCCGAAGCGATGGAACGATCAATGTCCAAATGCTCGCCGAAAAGATGTTTGGCGGCGGCCATTTCACCTCCGCGGGCGTAACTTTCAAAAACGGGACGATTAAAAAGGCTGAAGAGAAACTTCTCGAAGTGCTAAATGAATATTTAAACGACGCTCGTTCGCAAGAGCAGAAAGCGAGAGTTTAGTATGCGTGTAATATTGCTACAAGATGTAAAAAATGTTGGAAAAAAAGGCCAATCGGTCGAAGTCAGCGATGGCTATGCCAGCAATTTTTTAATCCCCAAGCGCCTCGCCGTCATTGAAACTACTCGATCAGTCGAAGTTCTCAACAAGCAGATTCAAGACAAGAAAGATGCTGAGACGCAAGAAAGAGAAAAAGCCCAGGAAGTTGCTAGACAACTAGCTTCTATCACCTTGGAATTCGTCGTGCAAGTCGGAGCCGATCAGAAGATGTTCGGTTCGATTTCGGCCAAGCAAATTGAATCCGAACTCAAAGGAAGACACAATATCCTTATCGATAAGCGCCGTTTTATTGATAAAGTTGCAATCAATAACTTAGGCTATAGTCGCTTGCGCATCGATTTGTACAAAGGCATCGAAGGCGTTGTTAACGTCCATGTCGTCAAGAAGGAGTAATTATGGCCAAAGCACGCAATTCGCTTCCGAACAACAACGAGGCCGAAAAAGCCGTCCTCGGTTCCATGCTCCTTTCGCCGCAAGCGGTGGTCGATGGATTAGGTTCTTTGAGCATCGAAGAATTTTTTGATGGCAACTATGCGAATCGCACCGTTTTTAAAGCGATGCGTCAATTGCAGGACAAGCACATTCCAATCGATGTCCAAACCGTGACCGAAGAATTGATTAACTCTAAAGAGTTAGACTCAATTGGAGGCACCGATTATCTTCTCGAACTCTCGCAATCCGCCATCTCTTTATCAAACCTGGAATTTTATATTAAAATCATTAAAGATCAAGCCGTTCTTCGCAACCTCCTTCTGACAATCCGCCAAATCGACGAAGAGTATTTGGAGAAGCAAATCGAAGATATCACCGATTTTGTGTCCGACGCCGAAGTTCGTGTTCGCAAAGTTACAGAGAGGCGCCGCATCTCGAACTTCATCGGAAGCGATGAGTTAGCTGAACGCGTTCGCGAAAGCATTAATTTGCAAGCCAAAAAGGCCACAGAAGATGGCGTTACCGGCATGAATACCGGATACACAAAGCTAAACGCTCTCACACAAGGCTTTCAAAAAGACAACTTGATTATCGTCGCCGCCCGCCCCGGCATGGGCAAGACGGCTTTTGCTTTAAATGTCGCCTTTAACGTCTCACTGAAAAATAATTTGCCAGTCGCTATCTTTTCACTAGAAATGTCTTCTGATTCGCTGGCAAAAAGATTGGTGGCCAACCGCGCTTGCGTCCCACTTGAAGATATCTCCCGAGGCTTTTTGCCACCGAAGAGCCGCGTTGCGATCGAAGAGGCCATTAATGTCATATCGCGCTCGACGATTTTTATCGACGACACGCCCGGTATCAAACTAAATGACATCATCGCCAAGTCGCGCAAACTCCATAACACTCATGGCGAATTGGGTTTAATTATTATTGACTATATCGGTCTTATCACATCTGGTTCCAAGAAGTTTGAAAGCCGCCAGCAAGAAGTCAGCGAGATTTCGCGTTCCTTAAAAGATTTGGCCCGCGAACTCAAGGTTCCCGTCATTGCCGTTTCTCAACTCTCTCGCGAAGTCGAAAAGCGCGACGATAAACGCCCACAACTCTCGGACTTGCGCGAATCTGGCTCCATCGAACAAGATGCTGACCTCGTCTTGCTCTTGTTCCGCCGCGATTACTATGAGGATATGGGTGTTAAACTAGGTGCTAGACGCCGAAGATTTTCTCAAGACGGACAACCAGAAGAAAAAACCAAAGAAGATAAAATCCGCGAACTTGACGCCAAGTTACCAGGCGATGCTTCCTTAGTCGAAATTGCCATTGCGAAGAACCGCAATGGCAAGGTTGGAATGGTCCCTCTCCACTTCTTTAAAAGCTATGGTCGATTCGATAATCCAACGCGCGAATACGAAGAGGATTTAGCGCGTATTGAAGCCGAGGACGGCGGATCCGCTTAATGCGCTTTTATATTATCGCCAGCGGCTCCAAAGGCAATGCCACCTTATTAGAACACGATGGTCGTGTTCTTTTAATCGATATGGGCATTACTCTGGCTCGGCTGAAAAGCGAGTTAGAGGCCATTGGTTATAAATTTAAAGATATCGAAGCCGTCTTATTTACCCACGAGCACAGCGATCACGCAAGCGGAGCTCGCTTCTTTGATGATGAAATCATCTATGCCACCGAAGGAACGTTAGGAGGCAATAAACACCACCTTTTGAAACCGTATGAAAAAATAAATATTCTCGGCTTAGATGTCACCCCCCTAGCGACATCTCACGATGCCTTCGCGCCGATTGGGTTTTTGTTTGAAAACACGAACGAGAAGCTCGTCTATATGACTGATACCGGTTTTATCAGCGAAAAAAATCTCGAAGTCATGCGCGATGCCGACTACTATATAATTGAGTCAAACCACAACATCAAAATGCTGTTGCAAACGAATCGCCCCGCCGACTTAAAACAGCGAATTCTTAGCGATTTTGGCCATCTGTCCAACGAAGACTCGGCCCTTTACATGAGCGAGCTGATCGGCGAGAGAACCAAAGAGATAGTCTTAGCCCACATCTCCGAAGAAGCCAACACTAACGAAACTGCCTTAAGCACTTATTTGCGAATCTTAAAAAAGCGCTTCATCAATGTAAACAAAATTCGCATCTACTGCGCGGAGCAGTGGTCGATGATCCAAGGAGGCCAAGCCCATGAAAATTAAAATTATCGCTGTCGGAAACATCAAAGAAGATTATTGGCGCGTCGCTCTTTTGGAGTACACAAATCGGCTCTCGATTTATACAAAAGTCGAGATCATCGAAGTCAAAGACGAACCCGCGCCTCCGCAGATGTCAAAAATCCTCCAAGAAAAAGTCAAATTGAAAGAAGGAACAAAAATTCTTAATAAAATTAAAGATAAGGATTTAGTGGTCGCCGTCGATTTGAATGGTCCCGAACGAGATAGCGAAACATTTGCTAAATATCTCGATGGCCTCTTTGTTCGCGGAAATTCTGAAATCGTCTTCGTCATCGGCGGATCGCTCGGTCTCAGCCCCGAGGTTCAAGCCCGGGCTGACGAGGTCGTCACTTTAAGTAAGCTGACATTCACCCATCAGATGACACGCGTCATTTTGCTTGAGCAAATTTATCGCGCGATTAAAATTAATCGCAACGAAACTTATCATAAATAAATATTGTTAATTTATATCTTTCGCGTCGAGATAACAGACGCGGTTTTTGCCTTGGGATTTTGCTTTGTATAAACTCTTGTCTGCCCGCTTGATGAGGGTGACACTTGTATCGCCTGGCTCATAGATGGAGACACCGATGCTAATCGTTACTTTTATCGATGGAAATAAGCCGCTATTTTCGACGGTTTCGCGGAGTCCGTTCGCGCATTTTAAAGCTCCATCAGGAGTGGTAGACTCACAAAAGACGATAAATTCTTCGCCGCCCCAGCGCCCGATATTAACGCGGTCACGCCCCTTCATCAAACTGGCAAAAGCCTGCAATGATTGGTCGCCGGCGACATGGCCGAACTCATCATTAATTCGCTTGAAATCATCGAAATCGACAACAAATAAGGAAAATTTGACGCCTTTTTTCAATCTTTTTTCAATCTCTTCGTCAATCCATTTTCGATTGTACAAACCGGTTAGGGCATCGGTGATTGTGAGCTCTTCTAGGGCGCGATTTGTCTGCACCAACATGCCGTGGGCTTCGACGAGAGAAGTCTCATAAAAAAGGATTAATAGCATCGAGGCCACCGCGCCGATAACGAAATTTGTTAAGACTCCTAAGTCAAAGGCTACCCCACCCATAATATCGGGCTGCAAGATGATATAAACCAAGGTGACGGCAAAGGCGACGGCCGAAAAGATTGCCCCTTTTACGCGTCCGACCAAGTAGAGGGAAATAATGGCGACGACCGGAAAAAGATATAAGACATAGGCGGCATTGATGGATAGTTCTAGGTAGACGAGATAGGTGATGAGAACGATCGTGACAAGCGCATAGCTAGCGACTGTCGCTTTTTTCCAAATTATATAGTAGAAGAATGTCAAAATAGTGGCGAGAAGCGAGAGAGAAAACCACAAAGTGCCTCCTAATGAGTAAGAAGTTCTGGTGTTGATGATGATGCCGAGCAAAAAGCCGATACTCAGAATCGAAAAAGTAACGAGAAGCAACCGCTTCTTGTTTATTTCGGCATATTCGCTATAGCCGATGTCTTTGTCTAATTTTGCTTTATCAGCCAATTATTCTATTCCTCGATAGTTAAAAATACCTATTTATAATATTTTACCACTTTTAACACATGTATGACGACAATACCTTTTTGGCATGTCGCGAAGTTTTCATCGCGTAAAATATAACAAATGCAAATCATATAAACAAATATAAAAAAAGTGCATGGCTGCACTTGCTTTTACTTAGTCGATGAGACCGTAGTGTTTCATAGCTTTTGCCCACCCGTCTTCGTCGATGTCGTCGGTGACATAGTCGGCGACGGCTTTAACTTGTGGGACGGCGTTACCCATGGCGATTGATGTGCCGGTAAATAGAAGCATATCGACATCGTTAGGATTATCGCCGAGGGACAAAGCGTTTTCCGGTTTCCATCCGTAGTGTTCTAACACTGCCATAATTCCTTTGGCCTTGTCGGAATCCTTCGGCATGATATCGACGGCATATTCATCCCAGCGCGCACTCTTGCAGTTTTCAAGATGCGGTAGGAAGAGCGATTCATCCAATTCATCGCAAAAAGCAATCATTTGATAGACGACGCGATCATAGTGATCGGGGAATGAACGCGGTTGTGGAAAGCGGGTTCCGAATTTTTCGTGAGCGCTTATCACACGGTCGTCAATCATGTTTATGTGACCTTCTTTTTCTTCGATTAAGGTCAAGCCGAATTTCAAACGCTTGGCAAACTTAATAATCGAGTCGACGACATTCTCGGGGATGGGGTACTTGTAGATAATCTGATCGCCGATGATGGCGTTTGCTCCGTTCATGGTGATGAGACCGTCCGGTTTGACGATATCTAGGATTCCCGTCTTGCGAATTAGATAGTAGTTGCGACCCGAACACAAAAAGACGAGAATGCCTTTAGCTTGAAGTTTTTTAATAGCCTCAATCGCGCTTTCCGGTACTTTTTTGGTCCGATGTGAAAAAAGTGTCATATCGATATCCGTAAAAACAATTTTTATATCTGGTTTTTCCATTGCTGCTCCTTTCTTAAATATTTCGAGTTAGCTCGTTACTCTTCCGGCGAATTTCGCTTCCTAGTCCTGAGGCGCCAGAAACCTTCTTAAGAAGCTCCGGAATATTATAAAAGAAACGAGACTAATAGTCAAAAGCAATATCCGCCCTCGCCTTCAATGATACTTCGATTTCATATTGACCTGGTATTTATTTCGCTCCCATCGGTATTATTTGGCTTTTGTCACTGCCCGAACCTCATTGATACAATTTGCAATTGTGACACAAATAAGGCACAATATACACTAAGGTTATAACCATGAAGCAAGCAGTCCTCGTCTATAATCTCGTCCATGAAACAAACCGCGAATGGGCCGAACAGATCGACGCTTTTGTCGTCGCTTTTAAAAAATGTGGTTTCGAGCTTCTGCCCGTGTCAAACGTCGATGCCTACGATTACATCAAAAGGTATAGACGCTACATCAATTTCGTCTTGTATTGGGATAAGGACTTGTATCTAGCTGAGTTGCTCGAAGCGACCGGCGTGCCGGTTTTTAATACGAGCAGCGCGATTCGCATTTGCGATGACAAGGCTCTAACCTACATCAAGTTGAAAAACCACCGTCTTCCGACTCCCAAGACGCTCGTTCTTCCCTTCACCTTCGGACAAAACGTCATTAAGTTTTACGACCGCATTAAAACACTAATCGCCGAAAAGGGATTTAAATATCCTTTCGTTCTCAAACAGAGATTTGGCTCCTTTGGAGAACAAGTGTACTTGATTACCAACGAAGTCATGTTTAAAAAGATGCTTCAGACGATCGGCGAGAAAGAATTATTGATTCAAGAGTTTATCGAAGAGAGTTCCGGGAAGGATTTCCGCGTCAATGTCGTCGGTCGCGAAGCGGTATCAATTGTCATGCGCGTCAATCAGGGCAATTTCCGCAGCAATGTGCACCAAGGCGGCATCATGTCTTCGGTTCCCCACCCCGATCGGCGCATGCTTAAGTTAGCCGTGCAAGCCGCAAAAGCGGTCGGCGCGGACTTCGCCGGCGTCGACATCCTCGTCAATGCCGCGGGCGAGCCCCTCGTCATCGAAGTGAATTCTAACGCCCGCACAGTCGCCGTCGAAGAAGCTAGCAAAGTATATGTGTCACTCTTCATCGCTCGCTACATCAAAAAACACTATAAACTCCGCAAAATGGACTTATTCTAATAAAAATTTTTGAAAGGAGGCCTCTATGAACATCACAGTCATCGGCCAAGGATATGTTGGACTTGTCAATAGCGTGATCCTCGCCTCTTTTTTTCACAATGTGATTGGCTTGGACAGCGATAAGAACAAAGTCGCGACTTTAAAGCAGGGCATCGCCACCATCAAAGAACCGAATTTACAATCGCTGATGAGCGACGCTAAAGACCGCCTTCGTTTTACAACGAACGGCAAAGATGCGATTCGCCCCAACAAAATCATCTACATCGCCGTCGATACTCCGGAAGGCAAAGACGGAAAACCGGATATGACCAATTTCAATGCCTGTCTCGACGATATCGCCAAAAACGCCATTCAAGATACTTATGTCGTCATTCGCTCAACGGTTCCGGTCGGCACGAATGCCCGCGTCAAAAAATACCTCGAAGAAAATAGCGAGCATAAATTCGAAGTTATCTCCAACCCTGAATTTTTGAGTCAGGGCAGCGCCATTGATGATATGCTTAATCCTTCGCGCGTCGTCATCGGCGTGGCGAGCAAAGCAGGCGAAGATTTCATGCTCCAAATGTATGCTAATTATCAAAAGCGCAAGATTCCGATTTTGATCACGACTCCCGAAAGCGCCGAGCTAATCAAATATGCCTCCAATAACTTTTTAGCCATGAAGATTAGCTATATTAACGAAATCGCTCGCTTATGCGAGATGGTCGATGCTGACATCGAAGAAGTCGCCATCGGTATCGGTCTTGATCCGCGCATCGGCCGCAATTATTTAAAAGCCGGCATCGGTTATGGCGGCTCCTGCTTTCCCAAAGACACTAAAGCCCTAAGTTGGTTTGCCAACGATCGTGAAGTTCCTCTTGAACTCGTCAAGGCGACCATCAAGGTTAATAACGAGCAGCCCTCGCTATTGATGCACAAAATCAATTCCCATTTCCGCAGCCTTTCGAATTTGACCATCGCGGTTTTAGGTGTCGCTTTCAAAGCCGGAACCGAGGATATTCGCAATTCGCCGGCGACGGCAGTCGTCAAGTACCTGCTTGAGAAAAATGCCTATGTCAAAGTCTATGATGCCTTGGCAATCGAAAACTTTCAAAAAGAGATGCAGCGCCACTCCCGCATCGAATATTCAACTAGCATTCTCGATACCTTGAAGGAAGCGGATGCGGTGGTCATTCTAACTGACGCCAAGGAACTCAAAGAACTCGATAAGAGCTGCTTCATCGATAATATGAAAAAGCCCATCATCTTTGATGGCCGCAACTTATATCGACCTGCTAATATGGTCGGCACGACATATTATTCAATCGGTCGCAAGACGGTAAAATAAACATAAGAAAAACCGAGAGATTGACTTCTCGGTTTTTTGGTGCTCTTTTTAGAAATCGTCTAGCTCTTCAAAATCTTCTTCGTAATCTTCGTCTTCGCCGTGATCGGGATTGCCGTGATGACCTTTGTCATCATCATCGCCGTGGCCGTTTCCGTTTCCGGAATGTTCACCATTATGGTTTCCGTTTCCGTCGTGATGGTACATGCCGCCGCCCGAGAAGTAATATTCAAGGATTTCTTGGCCTTCACCATCAAGTGTCACATAAATGTGAATCACACCCTTACCTTCTGGGGTATCAAAACGAATTTTGTAGTAGGTGCCGTCTTCGCCAACTTCTTGTTTAAAGGAGTAGCGGGAGCGGACATTGTCTTTGACATCCTCGAGCTTGAGCATCGTCTGATTGTCTTCGACTTTGATCATCACTTTTTTACGGGCGATTAAATTGCGGCCGTTTCTAAGGAAGTATTGGAATTTTTGAACATCATCTTCAGAATGATGAGAGATGCGAAGCACGCGTCCGTCATCGAGGCTAGCTCTAAAACCGAAGCGAACTTCATCCTCTTCGACGAGGCGATAACCTTTGACCGCGAATTCCTCATCCCCGATAACCGCCAAACCTACTAGAAGGGTCGATTCGTCATCGCTGCGAGGATCTTCGCGGTGGCGGTAGTTTCTACCATTTTCTTCGCCTTCTGGAATATCATCGAGAACATCTTCTCCGGTATCGTCAATACCATCTTCGACATCATCTTCGCCATCGATGACAACTTCGTTGAAATAGAGGATGAAAGTCGATTGGACTTTGTCGATATCAGTCGTTGTAATAGTTAATTGAAAAGCGTATTCTTCGCGATCGCTGACTTCGGCCATCGCGACATTTAAAACGCCTTCTTCCGTTAATTCTTTGTATAAAGTGAGATAGCGATTGACGATGGCTAACTCTTCATCGGGATCGGTTTCTTCGTCGACTCGACCCAAGACTTGCGGAGCGCTGGCGACGCTTACTTCTTCGAGCATGCGAATGCCGGTGTATGTCGCAAAGGCATACTGGGTATCGGTGCTTTTCAAATCGATGACCGGTTCATTTGTGGGAATTCCGTCACTTGGAGTAAAACCGCAGGCGGCAAGAACAAAAACACTAGAGGCGATAAGCAGGGGTTTGAATAATTTCATATTAAGGTTCTCCTAATATATAAATAAAAAGATCGTCGCTTTTGATTAAAGAATTTAAAAAGGAGAGGTATCTCTCCTTATATTTATAATATATTCCTTAGAGCTTACATCGCCGGTTTCAGTGATTTCATCGACATCCACATGATGCGGACACCGATGAGCATGACGAAGATCATCACGGCATATTCGGTAAAGATAAAACCGAAGATGAGGGCGAGAAGCGATGGGGTAAAGGAAGCCCAGTAGGAAATCTTTTGCGTCTCCCAGAAAGTATAGATGCGGAAGGGATTACGCTTGCCGCGCGTCAAGATGAAAATCATCAAGCCCATGAAGAAGATGAGCAAAGCGTCGACTCCGAGCATGATAAGCGTCGAATCGCGGGCCGTCATCATTTTGGTGTTGTAGTATACGGCGTCATAGATGTCATTCCATCTGCTTTGGACTTGGCGATAATATTCGTCAACTTTCAGGTAGCCATTGGGTTCGCTAAATTTGGCATCGCGGCTCGTCACATAAGTGGCGCCGTCTATATCGATAGTAGCCGTTGATTTAAAATCAAAACCCAATTCTAGTTTTAGATAATCACCGGAAACACCTGAGATAGCGGTGGTGTTGCCCGGTTGAAAGAGTTGTCCCACCATTCTCTGACGTCCAAAAATGAGATAACTGGTGCTGCGGGCGGTGTCTTCCGCTTCGCGCCAAGAGCCATCGATGGGGCTTTTATTTTGTGAAACGAGAGTGTAATAATCAATAAAATCCTGTCCGATGGTATTGGTGTAGTAAACCTCAAAATCGACCTTGCTGTCGTTATTGAGATGGACGTATTGCTTATAGGCGTTTTGCGCGCCGCTATGAACGGCATCCCAGGTCGTTTGTTCGACGGCTAAGTAGCGGCCACTCGCATCTTCGCTGACGACCATCGAAAGGTTGTTGTCTTCGAGGTGATCGCTAAAAGCGACGATGGCGTTATCGTAATTATAAAGATAATTCGATGCGGTAAAATCAGAACCTTGAGCTTGAAGAGAAGTAACCATAATCGGCAGGACTGCCATCACTAGTGACAAAACGGCAAAAATGACGGCAAAAAACCATCTTTTGGTGCGCCCGCCTTCTATACAAGCATCATTGTTAATGAGGCTCTTCATAATCAGTTTAAAGTTTTTCATATTATTCAATAATTCCAATCGCTTACATAGTTTATTATATATAAGGTTCATTTTCAAACACTATTAAACAATGGAAGATGTTGCTAAATGAATTAGTTTCATTTATATTATGCAAAGAAGAAACGTGAACACAAAAATTCGCCTGATTAGATTAACGAAATGGATTGCGGTTTTGCTATCGGTCTTTTCTCTTGTCACGATAATTTTTCCATTCGCCAGCGAAACACTTCTGGATGGCACCGTCATCAGCTATCCGACATGGATTGCCGTCTTCGGCGGTGAATTCGCTTTTAGCGATTCAACGCAAAACTACACGATAAACTTCCATATCAATATCTATTTGTTAGTCACTTATCAGCTCGCTGGTTTAAGTTGCTTGGCCTTCTTTTTATCCAACCGCAAGAGCACGAATTTGATCTTTGCTCTCGTCATGTCTTTTATCAGCATGATCGGGATGATTTTCATGCCTTATGTCGTCCGCTTTGCGACTCCTGGCTTTCTCGTATCCGGCATTAAAATCAGCTATGGTCCTATTCTCGGCGCTAGCGCACTGCTAATGACACAGATCATCGCGTTATTTCATATTCTGACCGACGATCGTTTTAATCGCTAATCACATAATTCCACATTTTCTTATTCGACATTATGTCGATATAAGGTATAATCTTTCTTATGAAAATTTATAACAAGATCATCTTTTTTGTTGCCATTGGTGGCTTCCTATTGGCAAGTTGTAGAAATAACCCGCCATCCGACTCTGCAAGCGACACCATTAGCGATACCTCGAGCGCGACTTCTGAAACCTCGAGCGACACCGCAAGCGATACGAGCCAAGGAACTTCTTCTTCAACCTCCACCAGCACAACCACTATTACCAATCCCAATCCCGAGAATTCCCGAGCCATCTTGACGACGGTTCAAGCCTTGGCCCAGAAAAAGGCTAGCGATACGACAAATCTCTATCGCGTTAAGGGCATCGCCCAATATCCCGGTTATGCCAAAAAAGGCTATTTTGATTTAGTCGATGGCGGATGGACGATTGTCGCCTACGGAATTAGTAGCAAGAACACTTGTATCAGATTATCGGGATCAACATATTCATATGCTAATGATGATTCGTTTATCAGCACTGGAATCAAGGCTGGAGACGAAATAACGATCGAAGGTATTTTTACTTTCTATGCGTACTCTAGTAGTTATGGAGTTCCGGAAATTTCTGGCTATCCGACAAAGATCGTCAGCAATGGACTAAGCGAAATTACGGCAAAATCATATACCGCTGCCGAAACATATGCGGGCAATTATTATAATTCGATTACCGCGAGCGATAGCGGTAGCGCCTTAGGAACGAAGCTTCACAACCTGATGATGTCCACACACAGTACTTATGTTTCCTATTCAAGCCTTAACTCGACATTGAAAACGACCGATCTCAAGTGCTTTTATTCAGGGCAGACCTATGGCAGCTCTTTTAACCGCGAACACGTCTGGCCACAGGCCAAGTCCAAAGACAATAACGGCGTTCAGCTTTACGGCGAGTCTTACGCAGGCTCAGACATTCATCATATTCGCGCCTCGATAGCGACCTATAATTCTTATCGCGGAAGCACGATGTTCGCACCGATATTCGGCACATCGCGAACAGTTAATTACACCGGTGGTGGAGTTACCAAATTCGGTTCTGGCAATAACTACGGAGTGACAGAACCCGCCGATTCGCGCAAGGGCGATGCGGCGCGCATCATCATGTATGTTTACACCCATTACGGCACCGATTTCGGCGGCACGACTAGAGCCGGCGTAACTGGAAAGTTATATATCAGCAACGTCATCGGCGCCAACACCATGAACGATTGCTTTAAATTGCTTCGCAAATGGAATGCCGAAGATCCCGTCAGCAGCGAAGAGATGAACCGCAATGAAATTGCTTTTCAAAAACAAGGGAACCGCAACCCTTTTATTGACCACCCGACCTTTGCTGATCGCATCTGGAATTAATCGTACTCTATTAAGTACACATGAACATGATTTGTTGTCCAACATCTTTTAACATGCTAAGATAACTACGCTTATAGGATATATAAGCCAACACGGGGATGTTCATGGCATCGACAGGGTTGTGTTCGCAGTGACTGCAGCCGAGTGATGACGTAATCATCAAAACAAAGATAACTGGCAACAGAAATCTTTCATTCGCTGCCGCTTAATTAAGCTCCTAAATACTGGATTAGGTTTCTAACCTAGCAGCGCGCTTCCGAAGGTTTCGTCCCTCACGCTTCGGGCAAGTGTCATAACAAGGGAATAAGGTCTAAAGTTGACTAGCTAAACGACTCGAAAACCCATTAGTCTCGCATTAGATACTTTGATGGTATTGTCATCTAGTGTTAAAAATTAATATCGTCTAAGCTGTAGACGTTATTGTGGGACCTTCTTTGGACCGGAGTTCGATTCTCCGCATCTCCACCAGGAAACTCCTAAAACCTCTTATTTCATTCGATGGATACGAGGTTTTTTCTTTTTTATGAGCCATATGTAATTTTTTGAATTACTCGATATTTTGATGTGTGGATAACAGCGATAATAAGTGATTTCTTTTTGCTATTGTTTTTGTTCTAATAAAAAAGTACAATCTTGAAAACTCAGGCATTTTGTTTTGAAAAGAAATGTTGAATCGACTTGGCGCAATCAGATTATTTTCCGCTTTTTCAACTATCAAGGCACATTGATTGTAGAAATGACAAATAACGAAAGAAATGTTTAAATAATATAACATCGGAGCATACAACCTTATATGAGACAAAATTTGGCGGCATACCTCAAAAAGACCATCCTCACGGCGATAATTGCACTTGCCGTGGCTTTGACGCTGCTATTGTTTGGCTCTTTGTTAATTTTTTTGCAGGCGCGATACGAGAACCGGTCGTGGATATTTATCCCAGGGGCATTATACAGCGGGTTTTTTCTATGTGCGATTCTATATTTGACGCGAGCGGTCATATTGCCTATGCGGCAGTTTAACAAGCTTTTGACATCGTCACGCGAATCTCGAATAATTGAATATCTTGTTTGTGACCTTGTCAACGACAAGATGTTGTTTTTTGGGATGGCGTTTGATGAATTGTTACTGAAAACCGCTGATGGAGCACGGACAGTTTACGCCCCCTCACGATTCCGAAAATACATTTTCGAAAGCGAAAGCCGCATCCTTGTTCTTAAAAATGATTATGTCATCGACATCGGTGGTCCGGCACATGATTAGTAAAAGAAAATTCGTTCATTTTATTGAATATAACGTCGGATATTTGCTCTTATTGATGGCCGTTAGCTTCTTGTCTTGGTATGGGATAGCGCGCGCATATACGGCGTCGCATGAAGACGAACGAATTGATTTCTTCATCATGAGCAGCACTATCGTTGATGAATCTTTTGAACACGACCTCAAAGAGGAGCTAAACGACGAAGGTTTATTGGAAGTTAATATTTATCCCGTCAGCCCTACGGATTCCGATAGAGTCAGTCTGTATGAGCGGCTTGGCGCCACTAGCGACATGCTCATATTGCGAGGCCAAGATTTGCGCGACATGCAAGAGGCTATAGACATTAATTGTTTGGCACTGCCAAGCTCACTGGTGAGCGAATTGTGGCCAACCTCTTACGGAGAAAACGAATTGTTTAATTATGAGTCCAGCAATTATGCGTTTAAAGTGTATGATGCCGGAGACGGTGCATTTAACGAAACCCATCGCTTTACCTCCTTTTGCGAGTTTAATACCGATGTAACAGGCGACAACGACTATTACCTGCTTTTTAATAAAACTAGCGTTAATCTCGGTTCTTTTGTGGAAAATGCGCAAAGCGATTTAGCGGTAAAAGCCGCGCAGTTCTTTTTTTCAAGGTATCATTGAGATATGAGTTATGAGGTACTTCCGAAAAGTAGATTCGCCCAAATCAAAGAATTTTTGCACACGCGGTTTTTTGATTTTGTGACACTCAGTCTATTTGTGTCTTTATGCGCCTTACCGGCAATCTTGTGGCTGGTTTTTACTGGATATGCCGCTCTCCCTCCTAATCATTTTCTGTCAGTGCTTTTCGTGCGCGGACCTCTTGTTATTGGGATTATGATAATAGGAGTCGGCATGGCGGGAGTGTTTCACTATAGCGAACGACTGCTGCACGGTAAAGGGGCTGTCGTCGGGAATGATTTTATCGCTGGTATTAGACGGCATTGGAGACCGTTTATTTTGATTTATTTCGTAATCGGAGTCCTATATCTTTTGGTCCATTTAAACGAAGCGCTTATCTACTTTGGCTTGGGCGTCAGTCCTGAAATTCAAGGTGTTTTACTGGCGATTAACTGGTTCGTTTTTTATCTTTTTGTGATTGCTTTCGGTTTCATGCAAACGCAGATTGTTTTATATAAATCATCGGTGTGGCAACTGATTAATAACGCCCTGCGATTCACATTTGGCTCATTATTGAAAAATGCATTGATGGCCATGTTGTGTTTCTTTCCGTTGATGGTGTTCGATTGGGTGCCGTCTCCCATAGCGGAATGGGTGTCTTTTGGATTTGCCGGATTTGGTTATTTCGCCCTAGCTTCGCTATTCTTTACCGCGTATAGCTACACCCTTTTTGATCGATACATCAACAAAAGAGCGTTTCCTGACTTGAATAGAAAAGGGCTGAATTGCGATGATTAGGTGTTATAGCTCATCGAGAG
The DNA here is from genome assembly GCA_023393065.1 of Bacillota bacterium. Taxonomy (GTDB): domain Bacteria; phylum Bacillota_I; class Bacilli_A; order RFN20; family CAG-826; genus UBA1424. Next base: position 72,431 of record JAEWMX010000005.1, read on the forward strand.
GACAATCATTTAAGAGCGTTATGATAGAGCGCACCGACGGTCGTCCCGACATCTTTGTTGACGACATAAGACGCTTTCAACGCCATCTTGGATGCGGTGGGGCCATCACCGATAGCGCGGCTGCTGTTTATCAACTGTTAAGTCCCGAACAAAAACGCGAGTTCGTCGAAGCGTGTTACAGCCCCTCGGGTTTAGGTTACAATCTCGGGCGAATCACCATCGGCTCTTGCGACTTTTCGCCTTATGTGTACGATTATGCCAGCGAAGCCACACTTCAGGATTTTTCACTCAATCATGCAAAAAAGGAGCTATTTCCACTTATTGCGGATGTTTCCAAGATAACAAATATTAGCCTTATGGCCTCAAGCTGGTCGCCACCTGCGTTTTATAAAAACAACCGCGATAAGTGCCGCGGCGGGTTTTTACTTACTGAGCACTATGATGACTATAGCGAGTACATCGTTCGCTTCATTGCATCCGCAAGGCAAGAAGGCATCCCTGTGACGATGATGACGATTCAGAACGAGCCACTGGCCACCCAAATTTGGGAGTCCTGCCTTTTTACGGCCTCTGAAGAAAAAAAGTTGGCGGTCAATATCAAGCGTAAGCTTGAAGAACGCGGTTTGGGCTTTATCGAAATCTACGGCTGGGATCATAATCGTGACAAGCTTGTAGAACGCGCTACGGCGCTTTACGAAGGGGAAGGGAAAACAATTTTCGATGGTATGGCATATCACTGGTACGACCAAGGAGTCCACGAATCGATAGGCTGTGTCACCGAGTCCCATCCAGAGAAGAAGATTTTATTTACCGAAGGTTGCGTCGAATGGCTACGCGAAGGGAATTTAAATTCGCGCGATCCGTTTGAAAGTGCACTCCGCTATGCCAAAAACTACATTCTAGACGCCCGCAGTGGCAGCCAAGGCTTCATCGATTGGAATATCTTACTTAATGAAGCGGGGGGACCTAACCATGTTGGTAATTACTGCGAAGCCCCAATCATGTATGACCGGATGGAAAAACGGATTATTTATAAATCTAGTTATGACGCCATTAAGCATTTTTCGCACTTTGTACGTCCTGGCGCCATCCGCATCGAATCGAGCGTCTTAAACGAAAAATTATTGACCGTGGCTTATCGCAATCCCGACCAGTCGACAGCAATTATTATCCTTAATTTAGGCGAAAAACGAGCGGTGACAATCGCTTTTGCTAATGATCGCGTAATGTGCTATATTGAAAAACGTTCGATTAGCACGATTATCAAGGATGGGGGGATATAGACGCATGATTACCATTTATGACATCGCCAAGTATTGTCACGTCTCACCTTCGACCGTTTCTAAAGTAATAAACAATTATCCGAGCATTCCCGCTTCGACAAAAGAAAAAATCCGCCGGGCGATGCGCAATTTAAACTACATACCCAACAGCAGCGCGAAATTTCTATCAAAAGGATCGCTTAACAACGTCGGCGTGCTAGCTTATTTTGGCACGCACATTTCACCTTTCAAACACATGCTGTTTACCGACATTCTTGATTCGTTCCAACAGTCGCTCGACAAAAACGGCTACGACCTGCTTTTCATTGGTCGCACCCTCAATGGCAAAGAAGAGAGTTTCTATAAGAATTGTGTGTCGCGCAATGTCGACGGTTTGCTTTTATTCGGCGACATGGAATTTCCGGAGATGAAGGAAGTCGTCGAAAGCAACATCGCCCGCATTGGATTTGACTATATGGGCAACGTCATGAGTGGCGTCTCTATCGACAACGAGCAAAAAGTATTCGAACTGACAGAGCATCTTATCTTTTTTGGCCATAAGCGCATCGTATATATTACCGGCGAGCCCAGTGTCTTAACCGATCTTCGCATCAATGGCTATCGCGCCGCATTGACCAAACACAACATCGCGCTTACCTCGGACATGATTTATCGTGCCCGCTATACAGATTTAATTAGTATTAAGCGCGCGATTGAGGAAATATTGGCACGCCCCCTCCCCCCAACAGCCATTATGTTTCCTGACGACTATTGTGCCATCGAAGGCATACGCCTGTTGCGGCGGGGAGGCTATCGCGTTCCACGCGATATCTCGGTCACCGGCTTTGACGGAATTCAAATCGGCCAGATGATTACACCGCGTTTGACGACAGTGCGACAAGACGCACAAGTCATCGGAGAAGTGCTGGCAGATAAACTCATTTCTTATATGCAAAACAAAAAGACGGTCGTTGAACGCATTGAAATAAAAGGGCAATTGCTCCTTGGCGATTCAACCGGTCCCGTCAAATCGACGGAATAAACTTTAAGGAAGCGTTATCGTATAAGACGCTTCCTTTTTCTGCGGTAATGTCGATTTCGAGATTTTGGCCATTTTCTGGCATCACAATGTCGTAAGTCAGCGTCTCATAGTTCGTAGAAGCAACATTAAGGACGATTTTTTCAATTGAACGGCCACTGGAGTCGCGATAATAAATCTCGACATTGCCTTCGGAAGCGCTGTCGAATAATTTGGCATCGACGCTGAGTTCATAATGATAGCCTTCGAAAGAATTGGAGATAGTTTGTTTTAAGTATTGTCCATCATAGTTGCTTTCAGTTTCTGGGCCGGCCGTTAGTTTGAACGCTTTGGATCCTTCAGTTTTATCGTCGGTCAGTATTACTGTCCCCTTGCTAGCGGTGTCTACTTTCCACCCGAAATAACTATTATCGCGAGTTGATATGTCTAAACTTTCAAAAGCGGCATTGCTCAATTTATTCAAATTGCTTATGTTGGAATAAGGAATAGTTTGGATATTGGCTGCGTTTGGAAGCGTCTTGACATACCCGGGTTGCGAGCGGCAAGTCTCATGGTATTGGCTGCTTTCGAACGCCTTGAACGATATTTCTTCGATTAGAAGATAGTCTTCAACAAAACTGGGATTGCCCGCCCATAAAGGCGGAAACCACACACCAACCCACAGTGGCATGTCATATTCGGGTACGACGTTGCCGGTCAGCGACTCTACATACGTCTCGTCGACGAACCAATCAACCCGGCGCGTGCCGGAACCTAAATAATCGGTGTACCAATCGAACGTGTACTTATGCATCACTCCATCGTTAAGGAATAGCATGTCTGAGACATCGACGGTTTCCGTCTGCTTCGTCTCACGCTTGGTCCACGAGGTCGCCCAAAAACTTCTAAATTGGCTCGAACCAGTCGTACCGCCGATTTCGACATCGATTTCGTTTTGGCTAGTGACTTCGTTTCCAGTCGTCGTGCAATAGGTCCACATCGCAGTCACCGCGCCTTCGCGTGGTAGAGCTGCCATGATAATTTCATAACGTCCGGGGGTCAAATGGTTTTGGCTGACGATGACGCCACCTTCTGGCTTTCCGATTATGCTAGGATCGCTTGTATTGTAAAATCCGCGTCCTTTGATAGCCAAAAGTGTGTTTTCGCCGTTGTTTGTGTAGAAGATATTCCGTTTATTGACGCCATTATGCGGTGCTCCGACCACTGTTGTGTGCCAAGCTCCATCGAGCGTATACCAGACGTCGTTATCGAGCCCGTCATCAAAACGGTCGGTGAAATCGAGCCCATCCCGAGAGGAATAGGCGACGCGGTCCTCAATCGTTTGATAATAATCGTCGCCAATTGGGCTCGAATCGGACGATGAAGATGTTTCTGAGCTCGAACTATTTTGGCTTTCAGTATTGCTTCCGCATCCGGAGATGAAAAATAAAAGCCCTAGTATCACAATTATGTTATTCTTGCTCATATAGCATCTCCCGGCGATTGTCAGAAATCGGTTTCCTTAAATCAAATTAACATGATGCGCGACGTTTTTCAAGATATATTATGCCTGCGTGAATGCGCTTACAAATACTGTTTGACACTTGTTTACTGCCGTTTTATAATGGAATTAACAATTTAGGAAATCGATTTCTTAAATCATTGTATTTGTATTGAGGAACAATATTGTGAAAAAGAACCATGGAATGACTCTCGCCTTCTCGATAGCTTTTTTAAGCACGCTGCTACTTAGCGGATGTGGAAACTCTAGTTCAGGATCCGACAACAATAGCAATTCGGGTGGCAACGGAAACCAAGAATTGTATATTTGCGTATATGACGGTGGTTACGGCACCGAATGGATAGAAGAGATGGCAGCCGATTACGAGGCCAAAACGGGCGTGAAAGTATATGCTGAGGCCGACCAATCGATTCTTGACCGCCTTGAAGACCAGCTTGAAAACCAAAGCGACTATGACATTTATATGTCCCACGACATCAATTGGCGCAACTTCGCCGCCCGCGGCTTGCTGGCCAATCTCGACGAGTTATACACCCGCACTGTCGAAGGAACAAGTGTCGCATTTGTAGACCGGGTTGTCGAAGGTGGAGCCACCCTAGCGCGGGGCGAGGACGAAAACGGTGCTCAGCACTATTTCAAAGTCCCATACACCCAAGGCGCAGGCGGCCTCATTTATAACATCGATATGTTCGCCGAACACGGTTGGTCGGTTCCGACTACCTATGCCGAATTAATGAGTCTAAGTCAAACGATTGTCAATGCTCAAATCAGCATTCCCGATTCGCGTGAAAACGTCGCACCGTTCGCTTGGAGTGGCTCCGACCGGCAATATTACTGGGATTATCTCGTGTTTGAGTGGTGGGCCCAAATGGCCGGCTTGGAAAAAGTCGCCCAAGTAATTGAATACAAGGGGCCGACCGGAAGTTATTCCGACGGTTATGAAATGTTTAATCCCGCCACCTATTATAAGGAATTTATCGACGCATATGACATGTGGTACGATCTCATCGCCATGAAGCCGAGTTATTCAGCTCCCGATTCTTACGGGAATTTATTAGCCACCGCCCAGGCACAGTTTGCCAACGGCCAGGCCGCCATGATCCCATATGGCCATTGGGGCAAATATGAAATTGAAAACGCGGTTGGACGCGAACTTGATTTCGATATCGCCATGATGAAGACACCAAAAGTGTCATCCACCAGTCCAGAAGTCAACTACATGGTGGGCTTTGGCGATTCGATGATCGTGCCTGAAAACTCCCCCAATAAGGAAGCGGCCATGGATTTCTTGGCTTATATGGCCACCGACGAAGCTTGCTATACCTTCGTTGAAAAGGCCGAAGGCGCCTTCTTGGCCTTCGATTATTCGAACATTGATCTCTCGGCGCTCGAAGCCAACAACACCTATATCAAGTCGATTCACGATAAGCTGACAGACGGCACCAATTTCCATCTTTCAAGCGACAATCCAATTACTTATTGGAACGTCAACCAAGTGATGCCGTGGATCGAAAACAAATATTATTATGCCAGCGCCTGTGCCCAACCAGCCAATAATACGGCCGCCATTGTCGGAGCGAGCATTTACAACCGAGCTAAAGCCGGCTGGCCAGTTTGGCTTCGCAACGCCGGCTTGTAATAAAAGGGATACGAATCCATTATCATGGAAATGTCCGCCGTCAAAAAAGGATTGCCAAAGAAGAAGTTTTTCAACGGAACGACGATTTTCATTATCGTCATGCTCTTTTATCCCGTGGCCCATTTCCTGTTGATGTGGCTTGGAGTCAACATTAACTCCATCTTGTTAACCTTCCAGACCCCGGTCCGCGGCAAGCTCCAATGGTTGCCCCTCGACGATTTGTTCTTCAATTACGAAACGCTCTTTGTTTCTTTTCAAATGGAAACGCGGCAATCGCTATTTCTAGCCAGCTTGGCTTATTTTGTCGTCTCGTGCCTCGTTACGCTGCCGATTTCGCTTTTCTTTTCGTATTTTATCTTCAAGAAAATCCGCGGCAGCAATTTCTTCAAGGTTATTTTTTTCATCCCGAGCATCTTGCCACTTATCATCTTGACGATTGTCTACCGGTATGGCATCTTTTCGAACCAAGGCATCCTCAGCCCGATGTTCGATGCCTTTGGGTGGAACATGGCCGCCTTGTTTATCGACAAGAGCGCCCGTTGGATGGTGTGGCTTTTCTGCGTTTGGGCCGGGATTGGCTATAATGTCATCCTGCTCACGGCCGGCATGAGCCGCATTCCCCGGGAAATCCTTGAATCATGCAAGATGGACGGAGTCAAGCCCATGCGTGAGTTCTTCAAGGTGGTCATCCCCTTGACTTGGCCGACGATCACTACGCTTTTCGTTCTCGGTATGATGTCGGTATTTGGCGTTTTCATGCAACCGATGTTTATCACCCAAGGACAATATGACACGATGACAATCGGTCTCCATATATATCAAGCCAGCCGTGGCATCGGTTTGAACGAACCGGCGACATTGGGGCTTTTTTGTTCAATTATCGGGGCTCCGATCATACTTTTGACGAGGTTCTTGCTGAACAAACGCTATGGGGATGTGGAGTTTTAACATGAGCGCCTTGATTATGAAATTCAAGAAGATAATCGACAAGCGTAAAGCGTTGCGCGAAGAAGCGCGCTATCAGTTGTCGCACGACGTCCTTTATCGACGCAGCAAATGGACGAAGGTTCTCTTTGTCATCATGTTCGTCGTATTCGTCTTGTTCACAATCTCGTTCCTATTTCCATTCGCTTGGGTTCTGATGAATTCGTTTAAGCCCCATAGCCAATTCGCAACCGACTTCATGGGTCTGCCCGACCAATGGACCTTCCAAAACTACATTGACGCTTTCACTTATTCAAGCAACGCCACCCATAATTTCACCATTTTCCAAATGCTCGGGATGAGTTTCGTCATCGCCGGCGGGGGCACGATTGTAACCGTCTTCACCTCGAGCTGCGCCGCCTACGTCGTGGCCAAATACCACTTCCCAGGTCGCAATTTGATATTCAGCATCGCTGTGTTCGCGCTCATCATCCCGATCGTTGGGGCTTTGCCGAGCCAGATTCAGCTGATGCGTTCGCTCAATTTGACGGACACAGTCATCGGGTGCATCTTCTTGTATAGCGGCGGTTTCGGGATGAATTTCCTATTGCTGTACAGTTATTTCAAGAACCTAAGCTGGACCTATGTCGAAGCGGCCCGCATCGATGGGGCGAGCGATTTCCGGATTTTCTTCAAAATCATCATTCCAATGGCGCGCGGTCCGATCATCGCCATTTCCATCATTCAGTTGATTGGGCTTTGGAACGATTATCTGACGCCCTCTATATACCTGCCCAAGATGCCGACGATTGCCGTCGGTCTCAAATATTTGACTGACAGCCTCATCAGTGGCGCAAACCAGCGCTTTACGATGCTGTTTGCCACAATCATCTTCGTGATGATTCCGATCATCGTTTTGTTTACCGCCTTCAGCAAAACGATTATGGAAAACACCTCGGTCGGCGGATTGAAAGGATAATGCGGACTAAAAAAGTCCGAGTTATTAATAAAAGGAGCAAATTATGAAAAAAATTGGCTATGCACTTCTACTATTGTCAGTCATGGTAGTCGCCTCCTGTGGCGGTGGCCCATCGACCTCGGAGTCTACCGACAGCGATCCCTCATTATCCGCTTCGGAGAGCGACTCGAGCGAAGACTCATCGACCTCAACTGATACATCGACCTCAACTGATACATCAACCGCAACCGATACATCGAGTTCGACCAGCGATTCATCGTCAGAACCTGAACCGGACCAATTGGAAGTCTCCATTGTCTTGGCGGATTTCAATGATCCACTTATCGTAAAAGACTCGATTGTTGAAGGTACGGGTGCCTATCGCCTTACGGTTGAAGTGGCGAACTTACCGAGTGGCAAGACTATCGATGATTGCACATTCACGTGGCCGCACGATAGTCCGATGGCAGCGTTTGTCAGCCCTGAACACTGGGGCAAAAACACAATCCAATATGTCGTGAACTACGCCGGTGTCCACGACTTCGATATCGAAGTGGAGCTTGGCGAACAAACAGCTACCGCCCATAAGTCGGTCGTCATCGAAAAGAACCCTGCCCTATATCAATTGATCGACACCCCGAGCGAATTTATTGATATGCTCCAGGTTGCGAACAATACCCAACGTTATGAATTGGGCGCAAATCTTGACTTAGCCGGATACGTCCATGATGGCGTTGCCATCAACGCCACATTCAATGGCGTCCTCGATGGTAATGGCTATACAGTCAGAAATTTCACCGTCGTCAGCCCTACTACCAATGTCAATGCCGGGTTGTTCCGTACGATGGCTCGTTCCATCGTCCGCGACATCCATTTGATTGGCAAGGTCGACGCCAGCGCTGGCTGGAGTGGCATTATAGCCTTCGAAGTAGGTAATTATTCGCTTGTCGAAAACTGCTTGATTGAAGCTGAAAATATTTCGACTACATCGGATTGGACCTGGCAGCGCAATGGCGTTATCGCCGGCGTCTTGAAAGGTACTGTCCGTGATTGTGTTACCATCAAAAGCGGACATGATCAAATGATCGCCAGTATCCCTTATGGATACAACAATGGAACTGACGCTTTTGCAACGATGTATAACGTTTATACGAACGCTCCAGCATCAATCGCCAAGACATTCGATGCTTCGGGCTGGCATGAATTTGGAATGATAGGCTCGGAGGACGTCGAAGTAATTTCTGGTTTCGGCGATTTCTCGACTTCTTTGGCCAGCTCATTCGATTTAGATTCGACAATTTGGACACTGGCTGACGGGGCGATGCCGCATCTTGCCCACTTCAGCGATGATTTCGTCACCTTAGCCCCCTCGGTCAAAGTTACCGCTTCCAAAACGCGTTTACCGGTCGGCGAGACGCTTACGCTGACAGCCGAACTTGTAAATTCCGACGAGGTCCCTACTTGGTCGTTCGAAGCTGATGAAGGCTATGCAGCCTATGCAACCATCACCCAAGGCGAAACTGACCTCCACGTGTTTACCTTAACTGGTGTCGCCGACGGCTCTGTCAGCGTCGTCATCAAGGCAACCATCGGCGAGGAAGTCTATTCCTCAGCGGCCACCGTAATTGAAATCTACACACCCTCAGGCGAAGAACCGGGAGATTACGAAATACCGGAAAATGCCGTTGAAATCGGCACATATGAACAATTCAAAGCCTTCTTCAATGGATCAGCCGAAAACACGACCAAAAATGCCGTGCTGACCGCCGACATCGTCGGTGATGACATTTCGCGCGCCATGGGCATGGCCGGTGAATATACCGGCATCTTTGAAGGCCAAGGTCACACGATTTCGCATTACAAGACCAATCAATCTTTGTTCAATATCATGGGCACGAACGCCCAAGTGCGCAATGTTAATTTAGAACTGAATCACACCGGATCGGGCTTTGGTACCATCGCTTTTCAAAATGGCGGCTCGATAACTAACTGTGAAGTGACGGTCACTATCGATGGGGCCCAAAACACCTTTGGCGGTGTTGCCCTCGTGGGAACGAGCGGCTACTTCACCGATTGCCATGTCAACTTCATTATTAACAATGATCAATGCAATACGTTCTATCCGATTTGTCAAAACGATGGTGGGGCTTCCCACATCACGAACTGCAGCTATTCAATCGGCGGTACCGCCGGAAACGCGAGCATGTTCGTCACATCTAATTCCAACATTACACTTATTTCATAAGGAGCAAGAAAAATGAAATTACAAAAATCTATTTTGCTATTAACTCTCGTCGCCCTGCTCGGATTGACCGGATGTGATGGCAACTCAAATCCATCAGACAGCAATGGAGGTTCCGGGTCGACGTCGGAAGGCGCCGGCGTGACCCCACAGGCTGGCGATCCACTTTATGATGACAAGCTCGTCTACGACTTGGGCGCTGAAGCACCGTATAACGTTTCGGTCCGTTATGAAGCGACCAAAACGCTCGCCGGTGTCCGCTCTGGGCGCACTCGGGCAGCTGATAGCGAGTTCCATTACGGAGACGGTATCTTGACTTTGGCCGGTACTTTCCTATCACAAATCGGAAGTGGAGAAAAAGATGTCGAAGTGATTTTTTCCGACGAATCGACAGATACCATCCCAGCCATCTTCGCCACTAAAGTGATCACGACCGCCCAACAATTCCAGGATATTAACGAAAACCTGACCGGCGTCTATGTCCTTGGCGCCGACATCGACTTATCAACTATTTTTAATTTCGAACCACTGGGCTATTTCTTCGATGAGACTAACATCAACAACGAATACTTTCACGGCATTCTTGAAGGCAATGGTTATACCGTCAGCAACGCCAAGGTGTACTATGCCTCGAGCACGATAAGTTCCGAAGAGATGTATTATGGTGATTCGCTTTTTACCCATGCCGCCCATCAAACCGGCAACAACATTGGAATTTTCCAAATCATCGGCAGTTCTGGCATCGTCCGCAATGTTCATTTTGATAACATACGCGTTCGAGCTCGCACAATCGCTGGCGTCATCGCCGGCAACGTGTCTGGACTGGTCGAAAACTGTCTCGTGACTAACTCGCGGGTGCAAATGGGCACGCACTTTTATGATAACGACTGCAACGTCGGGGCCCTTGCGGGAATCATTGCCGCCAGCGGCACCATCCGCAATTCTGTTTCATTAATGGCTTCCGGCAGCATCACTGTTCCAAACACCTTCATGGATTACAGCGATGATTATGTCGGCAAGATTGGTAACGGCTGGGATCACTCGAGCCAACCGGGAAACACCGATCCATGGTGGCAATTCGCCAACGTCGACCGCCCCAAGATGAATTATGATGAAAATGGTGAAAACCCGACAGATTCAGGCACCAAGGAAATCGACAGCAACGGCAGCCGTTCCAACGGTGTTTATGCCTTTGCCGGCAAGACTTGGGGCACGATTCAAAATAGCTTCGCGTTAGGCTATAACATCACGCCGTACGAATCGACCGCCCGCGCGATTAATTTTACACAAACCCATCTATTCTCACTCAAACCCAAAAGCGGCACAACCGACATGGGTACGGTGACCAATTCAGGTACCAAGACTGCTGCTGAACTTCAATCCGTTAGTCTATATGCTGATTACAACACCTCGGTTTGGGAACTTTCTGACGGAACTGATCCAATGTTAAAAGCTCCTTTGATCGCGGTTTCGACAATTAGTTAAAGATAGTCTTTCCACAAATGCTTGTGAAGACGTTCACTTGCGAATGTGTTTGACGAAATAAACAAGAAAGGAGGAGAATCCATGAAAAAGAAACTTGCTATCTATACTTTGGCGATTACGCTCGTGGTTGGAGCGGCCACCTTGTTTGCTTCAAAATCCTTTTCTAATCAATATGGTATGGTCGCTGGAGCGCCTGGAGACGGGGCTTATACCGTGACTTTAGAAGCCGGAGACGCGCTAAGTGATGCTGGTGGTACTTATGTTATGTCGGCATTTGATTACAAAGTCTATTTTGCCAATATTCAAAATGTGACATTTGGCGGAGCAGAAGATGGTTATTTCGCTAGATTTGGAAATGGCGGATACGTCCGCTGGGACAATACACAAGACTACGAAGGCATATCAAAAGGCTTCAAAATTTTACGGACCATATCCGCTACTTGGACTGCTGGCCCTAGTGGCGTTGTTATGAATGCGTATGGCGGCGATTTCGGCGGCGGTCAAATTACCATGAATGGTGGTAAAATCACTGATGCCACAATCGGATGCACAAACACGTATTTCAACGCTGCTTTCGCAGCGGGCCCTAGTTATTTGGAAATCATCAGCTTGACTTTAACCTACGATTGTTGACGTTAAATAGTTTTTAGCTAAAAACATTTTAAACGGAAGGGATGACCCTGACGAGGACGGTCCCTTCCGCTCTTTTTAAGAAAAAGGATACATCATAGTGAAATACACTCTTCAACAAGATATGTTCGTCCTCGAAGACTATCAGTCGGCCAAAACGTTTTCGAGTTTCCTGCCCGGCATCGCCGGCGAAGACGGCCGTCCCATTTGGGCTTTTTTCGCCAACGTCGGCCAATGCATGGGGGGCTTCGGGGTCAACAACCGCGAAACGCCGATTACCCCATTCGATTCAGCGACGCTGGCATATCAGAACATCACTCTCAAATCATTTCGCACCTTCATCAAAATCGACGGCGAGGTGCACCAACCCTTTTTAAAACCGCATCATTCGCAAACATTGTCTATCAACAAATCAAACTTTACGATTACGGAACGAAACGATCAATTTGAAATTAATATCACCTATTCCTCTGTGCCGCATGCCAATTTCAGCGCACTGATACGGAAAGTTGCGATTAAGAATATATCTGCCTCCCCCGCAACGATGGCTATCGTCGACGGGCTGCCAATCATGTTTCCTTTTGGCCTATCCAATGGTGTCTACAAAGAAATGGTTTCTTTAATGGCCGCTTATTGCGAAGTCCACAATCTGGAACATAACGCCCCCTTCATCAAGTTCAAAACCTCGACGAGCGATAACCCGATGGTCTCTCTTGTTCATAACGGCAACGGCTTCGTTTCGATTGATCAAGATGGGAAACGACTGGCCAACATTGTTGATATCCGCAACGTGTTCGGTCACAATCTATCGCTTTTGACACCTGATGCCTTTATGCATCAAGACTACGAATCATTCAGCGCCGGCTCGCAGCAAACCGAAAACAAGATGCCGTGTGCCTTCTCACATGTGAAGAAAACTATAAAAAGCGGCGAAAACTATGTTTTTTATTCGCTTTTCGGATCGTTCGACAGCCAGGCCTCGTTCAATGCCGCCATCGATGATTTGGCGCCGAAAAAGATTGAAGCCATGATTCAAGAAAGCGAAACCCTAATTGAAAATTTGCTTAGGCCCGCCTACGTCAAGACCGGTATGCCGCTATTTGACAATTATATGAAGCAGACGTTTCTTGACAACGGCATCCGCGGAGGCTTTCCAACCATCTTAAACGATCTGAACGGCGGCAAGGTCTATTACATTTATTCCCGGAAGCATGGGGACATGGAACGGGACTACAACGCCTTTCAAATGCCAAACAGCTATTATTCAAGCGGACCTGGAAATTTCCGCGACGTGAATCAAAACCGCCGCAGCGATTTGTGTTTTTACCCGTTCGTCGGCGACTATAACATCCATCAATTCTTTTCGCTCATCCAGGCTGATGGGCATAATCCGCTGAACGTGAAGCCACCCGTGTTTTCGGTCGCCGATAATTTTTCGTCTCCGCTGTTGGATCAGTGTCCTGACGAACTAAAAAATGCGATTAAACCGTTTTTAAAGCGGTTCGAACCGAGCGAGCTTTTCACGCTCATCGTCCAGAAAAGTACCTTTTCACCGGCGGAAGCCCATCGACTTTTCAGCCACATCTTGAGTCACGCCAAGCAGGAATACGCCGCCAATTTCGCCGAAGGCTATTGGATTGACCATTGGACCTATAATACCGATTTGCTTGAAAACTACATTTCCCTTTTCCCCGACAAATTGGATTCACTTTTGTTTCGGGACGATTACCGTTATTTCTATTCAACGGTCTATATTGAACCGCGAAGCGAAAAATATGCCCTTTTGCCCGACGGCAGAGTGCGTCAATACGGAGCCATTAATTTGGCTAAAGCCAAAAAAGACGCTCGTGAAAGGAACCTCGACCTGCGCCAAAGTGCTTGGCTCCAAGATAAATATGGACATATTGTCCAAACGACGCTCGCCAGCAAGATTTTCAATCTGATTCTTATCAAGTTCGCGACGCTCGATCCCGAGGCCATCGGCGTCGAGATGGAAGCCGAGAAGCCAGGCTGGAACGACGCCATGAACGGTTTGCCCGGATTGTTTTCGAGCGGCGTCAGCGAATCCGTCGAACTATTGCGTCTAGTCCGCATCGCCAAATCACTATATGAAGGTTTTGCCGACCGGGAAGTCGATTTGTTGGAAGAACAAGCCACCTTACTGGACACCGTCGATGGGCTGCTGCAAGAAAAAAACAAGGGTCACATAAATCAATTTGATTATTGGGACCGTGTCGCCACGGCCCGCGAAACGTTCCGTTCGGAACTACGCTATGGCTCCAAAGGCGTCTTTGTCAAGATGGCCATCGGCGAATTGATCCGTTCGCTTAACACTTATGAAACCGTGCTGATGGATGGCTTGCGGCGCGCGAAGAAAATCGGCTCCGGCATCCTCCCAAGCTATTTGATTTACCGTCTAGACGATTATGAGCCGACTGGGCGAACCAACCATTTAGGTTATTCCACCGTGCGCGCTAAGCGCTTTGTCCTAGAAATGATTCCCCCGTTCCTTGAGGCCAGTGCCCGCGCTTACAAACTTCAAGACGGATTGCTCAATCATGACGATCACCTGCGCATCAAGGACTCTGATTTGTTCGATAAACCGACCGGCATGTATAAGACATGTGCCGACCTTGAAGCAGCCCCATTTGAAATCGGTCGCATTCACGCCTTTACCAAAGGCTGGCTGGAACGGGAATGCAACTTCTTGCATATGGCCTACAAATACTTGCTCGGATTGCTCCGCGCAGGGCTTTATACGGATTTTTACGAAGAGATTAAAAAGAATTGGGTTATATTCATGAATCCGAACGTCTATGGCCGCAGCCCGATCGAAAACAGTTCGTTCATCGTGCCGACATGCAATCCCGACAAAGTTTTGCACGGGCAGGGTTTCTTTGCCCGCTTGACCGGTGCCAACGCCGAGATGATTGACATGTACGTGCGATTGTTTGCCGGGCCATCCCTTTTTGCGATGGAAGGCGGACTATTAAAGTTCCAATTAGCTCCGGCATTGTCCAAAGAATTCTTCAATGACAAAAAACAGGCTTCATTCATGTTATTTGGAAAAACACTTGTGACATATACGAACCGCGACATGGTTGACTGCTACGACAGCGTAGATTTGACCTACCGCATCGATGGCATCGATTATAAAAATGTGCGCGGGTCACTCGCGAATCACATTCGTGACGGAAAGATTGCAAAAATTGATGTCACCATTAGGAGCAAGAAATGAAAAAATACTTTATTATAACAATTCTCTCGGCCTTTCTTCTATCGGGTTGTACCTTGAATTTTAACTCGTCTTCATCTGGAACGAACACCTCCGATACGAGTGATATCTCAAATGAAGAAAGCGGGACCATTTCTACGAACTCGGAAACCACAAGCGATTCCGACTATCGAGAAGGTTATGAGTTATATTGGGAAGATGATTTCGATGGTTCGAGCCTCAATACCGCCAATTGGAGCTACATGCTCGGCAACGGTTCCGACTATGGGATACCGGGTTGGGGAAATAACGAGGCTGAATGGTACAAGCGCGAAAATATTAGCCTCGAAGATGGTAAACTCGTCATCACCGCAAAGAAAGAGACGGTTGGCAGTTATAATTACACTTCGGGAAGACTGCGGACCGCTGGTAAAGTCATGACCAAGTACGGCCGCATCGAAGCGCGCATCGCCCTTCCGGAAATCGACGGAATGTGGCCGGCGTTCTGGATGATGCCCGAGGACAATTACTACGGTGGCTGGCCCAACAGTGGCGAGATCGATATCATGGAAAACCGCGGTCGCGAGTATGATATTACAAGTGGAGCTCTCCATTTTGGAAGTCCACACCAATACGAAACTAAAAATAAGATATTGCGCGACAGTTACATTGGCGATTACCATATCTATGCTATTGAATGGAAACAAACGGAAATCTGCTGGTTTGTCGACGATCACAATTTCTTTACGGTCACGAGCGACAAGTGGTTCAGTTCTACCGCCAACCCGGTCGACAATCCCTATGCCCCATTTGACCAAGACTTTCATATTCTGCTTAATTTGGCCGTCGGCGGCAATTTCAGCGGTGGCGTGATGCCGCCCAATGATTTCGTTAGCGCCGACATGTTTGTCGATTACGTGCGCATTTATAAACCAGCTTAGGAGGTAACATATGAGTGAGTTCCAAGAACAGAAGGTCTTCATCTCGCTTCGAAATGTCAACAAGATCTACGCCAACCGCGTTCAAGCGGTCTACGATTTCAGCCTCGACATCTATGAACGCGAATTCATCGTTTTCGTCGGGCCATCGGGCTGTGGCAAATCGACGACCCTGCGCATGATCGCGGGGCTCGAAGACATCACTTCCGGCGAACTTTACATCGACGGCGTTTACGCAAATCATCTCGAACCAAAAGACCGCGAAGTATCGATGGTGTTTCAAAGCTATGCTTTGTATCCACACATGACCGTTTATCAAAACCTTGCTTTTGGGCTCGAAACCCGGCATTTGCCTCGGGACGTAATTCAAGAACGGATTGATAACGCCGCCAAAATATTGGAAATCGAACCGTACTTGGAACGGAAGCCGCGCGCTTTATCTGGTGGTCAGATGCAGCGCGTAGCTTTGGGACGCGCCATCGTCAGGAACGCCCGCGTGTTTTTGATGGACGAGCCTTTGTCAAACCTCGACGCGAAACTGCGCGTCCAGATGCGAAGCGAACTCGTAAAACTGCATCAACGTCTCGGCAGCACTACTGTTTATGTCACTCACGACCAGACCGAAGCTATGACCATGGCCAGCCGCATCGTCGTCATGAAAGACGGATTGATTCAGCAAGTCGGGACGCCAAAAGAAATATACAAGATGCCTAACAACACCTTTGTAGCCACCTTCATCGGGGCCCCGGCCATGAACATTGTTGAAGCGACTTATGACTGTGGATGCATTAAATTTGATAATGGCTATACTCTCACCCTTGATGAAAAAACTATCAAGATGTACAAGTGCATTTATGACAATATCGACACGCACCGACTCCTTTTTGGCATTCGGCCCGAGGACATTGTCCAAATCGGGCAACCGACGATGGCAACCCACCTCTCAGAGCCGTTAAACATCTCCGTAGATGTAGCCGAACTTTTAGGTAATGAATACTATGCCCATCTTGATTTCGGAGGTAAGACCATCATCGCCAAAATTCCAGCTGGTATAGAATTGGCCTCCGGCATGAAAATCGACATTTCTTTCGATATGGACAAAATCCATTTATTTGATATCGAATCGCAAATTCGCTTAGATATCATTGCAAAGGAGAAAATAGACAATGACTAAAATAACCCGGTTTTTACCGATTTTTTTAACGCTAGTCCTAGCCTCTTGCCAAGGTTCAGGCATATCTAGCGACGTTTCTTCCGACTTCGGATCGACCTCCACTAGCGAGAACGGAAGTTCGGAAACGAACACCTCAGGCGGAAGCACGGCATCCGACTCCTCCGATTCCAGCTCATCTAGTTCCGATTCGTCGGGTGATACCTCTTCCTCGGGAGACACTTCCGATTCGTCGGGTGATACCTCTTCCTCGGGTGATACCTCTTCCTCGGGAGACACTTCCGATTCCGAACCCCCAGTTGAACCAGGCGTAATTGGTACGATTACCGGGGTTAACACAGCTGTGGGCGTCACTGGCCATTACTTTAACCCGCTCAAGGGCATCAAAGCCCTTTCCACGACCGGCATCGACATCACCAGATATTTCAATATCAGCGGTTACGTCGATTACGGCACCCCGGGATATTATTACTTGACCTATACACTCAACTATCAAAACGACACTCGGACGATTCAACGGCAAGTCTTGATTCAAAATGGGACGTACGTTGCGCCAGTATCTACCAAGACGATTACGAACGTCGGTGAGATTAACGTCGGCTCGGGATCTTATCGATCGGATGAAGCCGCCGAGCTAGCCCATCCGAAAGCCCCGGCTTACATCGAAGCCAACTTGCTTGATAAGCCGATTCCTACGAACGGCTGGTGGACGACGCTCATCACTGAAAACTACGGTGCCGGAAACGGCATTTTCCTGAATCCGCTCCGTTCCTCACTTGGCAACTATGGTGTTGAGATTACCAACCGTGGTGAAGGGTTTGTGCAATATTGGGACGTCAACGACTACCCGACCATGGCTCAGTTCTCGCCACATTATCAAGATCTTAAATTAAAAGCCGGCAGCCTCGGCGTTTCCTCGGTTTCGAAGGTCATCGACTATAGTGACAATAATGTCAAAGTCGCCATGCGAAACCTCCAATCGAGCGAAGATGAAATGGTGGTCACCTTTACACAAGGCAGCCCCTATGTCTTCACCGAATACAAGAGTAAGACTGGCGTGTCGATATTGGTTGACGACCGCGGAGTCGACAATTACCAATACTTTGATTTAAGCGGAAATGCCATCACAAACAGTTATACCGGCAAAGCCATAATTATTAAGATGATTAAACGCCATATTGGGTATATTACTGCGAAACCTGCTGTCGTCGGTGGGGCGACTTATGAAGATCGCTACTTCCTCGTGAATGCCCCGGCCGGCACAACCTTTACCCTTTCGAATACCGTTCAACCAGCCGGTTATAAAGATACGGTGACCATGAACCTCGGCTCTGGAAACTATGTTTCCGTTTGCGCCATTAAGGGTTTGTCGGAAGCTGCCTTCTACCATGATCAAGGCTACGCCTTCATGTCCAGTTCCGCAGTCAATTACCAGATTAATCACGAACTGAGTTCAGTAAGCACAGAATTTTATAACAGTGTCCAGCACGTAGATGGGGACACCACGAAGAAAGGCCTTCTGGCCTTACTACCGCATCAGTATAAGAAGAGCCAAGCCATCACCTCGTCGATCACGACCCGAACCGTTCGCGGCACCTTGAAGATGTTCGTCGGTAACACATTTACGACCACACTCTCATTCCGAGGCATCCTCCCGGGTTTCACAATCCCGACTAATCCCGAATTCAGCGAGACCGAAGTTAAAAGCCATCTCGCCCATCTCGACGCTAACACTGAGATTCTCAATACTTGGGAAGAAGGCGGTAAGAACTTCATTGATGCGCCGGGACCATATTGGAACGGTAAGGCGCTTTATCCCCTTGCCCAAGGACTGATTATCGCCGATCAAGTCAATGATCAAACTCGGAAAGCAAGCTTCATCACCAAACTTAAAACCCGACTTTCCGATTGGTTTTCATACAATGCCTCGGTCGAAGAAGACCGTCACCTGTATTACAACCAACGCTGGGCGACTTTATACTACTCAAACAACGATTTTGGAACGGCTTCCGAGTTGACCGACCATCATTTCACCCACGGTTATCTCGTGAGCGCCGCCAGTATCCTGTCGATGTACGACCGCGAATTCTATAATCAATATCACGAGATGGTTTCTTTACTTTTAAAAGACTATCTAAACTATGACCGAAACGACGATTTTGCCCCCTATCTCCGTTCCTTCGACGGCTGGGCCGGCCATTCATGGGCCCATGGTTACGGTTCGTTTGCCGATGGCAACAACCAAGAATCGTCCGGCGAAGCTCTCCATTCATGGGCGGCCGGTTATTTCTTCGGTCTCGCCAGCGGCAACCAAAACCTGATTGATGCCGCCATTTATGGCTATACGACCGAACTATTCTCCATTAAGCAGTATTGGTTCAATTACGACGACGACAACTGGGCAGCCGCCTATGCCGCTGAAGCATCAGTCGCCGGAATGATCTGGGGGGCCAAGATGGACTATGCCACTTGGTTTGGTGCCAATCCGACCTTCATCTACGGGATTCATTGGCTTCCAACTGGCGAATATCTGTCATCCTACGCTCTCGGAAGTGCCGATCGGACGAAATTAACCTCGATTTACAATAAATATTTGTCGGCCGTGGGCGGTGCCCCCAACACTTGGTATTCCAACATGTGGGCCATTCAAGCGCTGATCAACCCGGCGGCCGCGCTCACTAATTTCAGCGCTAGCATGATCAAGAATGACGATTATCCAAATGAGCTTGTCGGCTCATATTGGATGGTCAACTCCCTGCAGTCTCTCCAACTTCATAGCGATTCCGCTTGGGTCGAAGTCAACGCTCACGTGTCAGCGAGTGTTTATGACAACGGAAGCCAAGAGCAAGCCATGGTCTGGAATCCTTCGCTTAATCAGCAAGAAGTCGTTTTCCATTTGAAAAATGGTTCCACAAAAACGGTCACCGTGGCTGCACAGTCTTTTGCCAAAATCGTTTTATAAAAAAATACAAATTAGCGATAAATCATTACTTATTTATTTTTGCGGTAATAGACAACAAAAAGCATGTCAATGATGTGAATAAAAATTACCAAAACCGGTTTTCCTATTCCCTTTATGTCGTTTTGAAAGCCCACAAATCTAGATTTTAAGCAATATCCATAACGGAAATTACGGCGGGAATAGGATAAAGTTTAGGAACAAGCATCTCCACCAGGAAACTCCTAAAACCTCGTATTTCATTCGATTGAAACGAGGTTTTTTCTTTTATGCACGATATATGTAGTTTTTGAAATCGCTCAATTATTAGGCTTGTTGTAATCTAAATCTACAATAGGCAATTTTTGATATTTTTTTGATTTGATTAAAAGGCATGACCTTGAAATTTGTGAGGCTTTTGTTGTTGAACAGGCCCGCCTCTGTTCGTTTGGCGCGGAACGGCGGTCCGCAAAAACAAATATGACCGTGGAAACTATTAGGTTTATAAGTTTTATATTATCGTCCTATTAATAAACAAAGAATGCGCGCATCTATTAAATTTGAGCCTAATATTTTGTATGAAATTGTTTTTTGAAGAGAGAGTACCGAAAATATTTTGACAACAAGGCAGTTTTGTTTACTTATTTATTGACTTTGTTTACTAAATTTGATCCGCGAAAGCGCTTTTCCTTGCCATAATGTACTTGTATGTGAATCTCTTTAAACTACCATTGCGCTTTTATGTTGCTTTACTGTTAATGGAATTCGCATCAAGCGTCTCTGCGCTTAGAAAGGATTGACTATGATAAAAAGACGTTTTCTTGCTATTGCTTTAGGAGCCTTACTCGTCTTGGCAGCTTGCGGACCAGCTACCACGGACACCTCAAGCGATACAAGCGTAGACACATCATCAGACACATCATCCGACACCTCGACGTCGACGTCGACGGACACTTCAAATCCCGAAGTACTCTCCTCACCTGTCATATCGCTAAACAATGACCATACTGGTATCGTTTGGGCCGATGTAGCTAATGCAAGCAGTTACAAATTAAAAGTAAACGACGGCGAATATGCTGCTGCGACCGAGTATTCTTTTTCGGATATAGTCGGATCCTATGACGTATATGTTGTCGCAATTGGCGATGGCACAAATTTCGTTGATAGTGAACCATCAGTTTGGGAATACGAAACCAAGGCAATAGCTTTAGATGATATCGCCCGCGATGGAGCGGAAGCGACCTGGAGCGGTGATTTTTTATCTTCGGAGATTGCTTTCTCGGAAGTTGGCGATTTCGAAGATGTTGAATTTGCTGCTAGTCAAAATGAAACTTACTCGGCATCCGAAACCGGAAAATTAGCCGTTCGCGCAATTGGCGGATACGATGAAGTTAGCAACGTCAATTATGTTGGCGAACCGGTTGTCAAATATTGCAACATCGTTCTTGCCGCCTCAGAAAATCGTGTTTTATTCAATGGCGACGAAACGGACTTAGCTGATTTATTTACAATAAAATATTGGAATTATTCCTCCAACAGCGAAGAAGTGTCGGGCTCGGCAAACATTTCCGCAGTTGACGCCGATGTCGAAGGTAACGGCAACGCCTTGAAATTTTATTATCAAGTCGGGGGCACTTACTACAAGTACATTTCTGCTTTAGAAAAGCCGATCGATTCTTATAAGTCTATCTCTTTATACGCTAAAGGAGATGGCATGTCGGAGATGATTCTTCAGTTCTCGGGCGATCTTTATGTCTCTTATTCTTTAGGCGTCCTTAGCACAAACTGGAACTATATTAATATCCCCTTCTCAAGCACTGGCTGGAAAGTTAACGGCACTGCGACGACTTTAGCCGATGCCGTTGCCGCGAATGGTTCAGCATACGGCATTGAATCGGTTAATGAAATCGTTAATATTCTCCCATCAATGACCATTATTTGTAAAACATCAGCCGCTACTTATAATTTCACCAACATTTTTGCTGATGAGATTACTCTGGTTTCTGATGATGGTTTAGAAAACCACAGCATTTTTGATCTCGCCGATAGATATACCGGCGAAAATGGCAACGGCGTCGACCTGAAAATCGTCAAGACTGGTGAAACGACCGCGACGATTTCCTCGTTAAATCTTGAAGCAAATCTTTCAGTTGATGTTGCTGTAAGCAAAGAAAATGATAATCTGATTTTAGAGAGCCTTGATGAAGGCGCCTCGCTCTCCTACACGGCCGAAGCTGGTAGGGGCGGCGATCAGCTGACCTTCGTTTCTGCTACCGGTACATATGCCGCGCATTTCCAAAACGTAAACTTTAATCGTCATTTTGTCATCGACGACTTTGAATCCTATTCCGAAACCGGCGCCGGTTATGATAAAAATAATCTAACTGGACCGCGCACTGGATTGCGGGCAAATTATTTCAGCGATTACTACGCTGGAAGTGGCACGAGTCCAATTAGTGGATCAGGCTGGGATCTGATGGGTTCCACCGACTATTTGAATCTAAACACCAATGCCGCTGACGCCCACGCAAGCAGCAAGAGCGCTCAAGTTAAAGTTGGTAACGCCATGCGCCATACCTCTTATGGTCTATATGATGGCACAGCAATTGCGTGGCCGACCGCCAACACCTTCTCTTTCTGGTTAAAGAGTCCGGCCGCCATCGACTGCAAAGTCTTCGTTCGTCTCTTCTCCGTTTCGAAGGTAAATTCAAGTAACTATGGTATTACTCCAACTGAAATTACCTATTTGGCAGGCAGCGATTGGACGCAGTACACCGTCCCGATGGATGTTAGTAAAACATATTATGGTGTTTCCTTTACTTTTGAAAAACCATCGAACTATGCTACTTATCGTCCTTATCTTGATGATATCGAACTTTATACAACAACGAATCCTTGGTCAACTTACGTCCCACCGGTTATTAATGCGACTGGCGTGAGCGTGACTCCGGAAACCGCCTCTATTGAAGAAGGAGCAACCGTTCAGCTAACTGCTGAAGTGGCTCCAGCGGAAACCACGAACAAAAACGTTTCCTGGTCCAGCTTAGACACCGAAATAGCGACTGTTGATCAAACGGGTCTTGTTACGGCCGTTGCCGAAGGCGCGACCTCGATAGTTGCAACGACTGAAGATGGTGGTTTTACGGATTCATGTGCCTTATCAGTTACGGCCGCTGCCGTTTCCAATGTAAATGACCCGTTAACTAAGACCTACACTGGTTCAGTGGAAGTATCGGGTATGGGTTCTGTTTATGTCATTACTGCTCTGGCTACGAATTATACCGCTTATATGAAGATTGGCTCTGAAGTTATCAATTCGACTTATACGGTCGCCGATAATGTCGTGACCATTGACACTGGCAATGCAAATTATGGTGTTTTTGTCGGTTCATTAAGCGCTGATCGCAACACGCTGACCAAGACAAGCATGTCGGGCGCTTATGCGGCCGCTGTCGGTTCGCTAGTCATGAACGCCGCCTCTACCGTTTTGGAAGATGCCAATGGCACATCAACAGCAGCCTTACAAAGTAAGTATTTGATACAGTACGATGGTGGATCAGGCTGGTCAACTTCAAGTTCAACCGACCGCATTGAATACGATACCGTCAACAAGCTCGAAGGCGACGGGGCGATGAAAATGAAAAACGGGACATTTGGCAAAATGCGTTATAAGAGCGCTAATATGCCGGCTTCCTTGGGTAATTTCGTCACCTTTGGTATGTGGTTCTATAATGATACTGGCGCTTCGATTTCAGCCCAGATGTTCATCTACACAGCTAATGGCGCTTCATTCTACAACTTCACTACCTTTACAATTCCAAGCAATAGCACTTGGACCTACTACACAGCGGGTTTTGCATCATATGCCGTTGCGGGCTGGTCGATTATTCTACCATCTGCATCTGCAACTGGGCATCCAGTGCTCGATTATGTTACATTAGCATAACTTTTATGGGGCGGCGTTTATTTCTGATGCCGCCCCCTTTTATGCAATCATTAATAAACAAAATTTCGTGTTTACTAATTATTGTATAATGTTTACGGAAGGATAATAAACATATGGCCAAAAGAATTTTGCTGGAGGACATCGCTCGTGAAGTCGGCGTGACCAAAGGTCTAGTTTCCCGCGCCCTTGCCGGGAAATATAATGTGTCGGAAGAAATGCGCAGTCGGATTGTCAAGAAAGCCGCTGAACTGGGTTACGATCATTCCAATCTCAGAAGCCGGCCCGCCCCGATTAGCCGCGTCCTACTGGTTATTTCCAGTCGCATTCTCTTAAAGGAAGACTACTGGCAGCCGATTATTAAATCAGTGACATATGTCTTGGATCTCAACTCGATAATATTGGAGTATTTTGTCTATGACGAAAATAAAATTAACGACCAATTACTTAACAAATTATCGTGTACTGACTGTGGAGCTTTCATCGTTATTCACTCAAATCCTAAAATCATTAATGAGGAGCTGAAGCGCACAAAAAAACCAATTATCGAAGTGGATCCCAAATCCTTTCATAGCGACGGCGTCACCCAGGTGAAGTTTTCCAACTATGATTCAATTTACTTGGCCACGCAAGATTTAATCGAAAAAGGACATCGCACCATTGCCTTCTATGGTTCGGATATGCATGCGACGTCTTTCCGCGAACGTCACGAAGGCTTTTTAGCTTCAATTGAAGCCCACAAAGATCTCGGTGTTGAAGGCGTTTCAATCAACTTTGATAATTCGAACCTCGATTACGCCGATGACGAACTATTAGTTAAGGTTTTAAAAGCTAATAAAATCACTGCCCTCATCTGCGCTAATGACATTATTGCGCTTGGCGCTTATAAAACGATCAAAAGTCTTGGCTTATCGATTCCTGATGATATTTCTGTCATCGGTTTTGACAACATTAAAGACGGCGAGTATGTTGTGCCGCGGCTTTCAACCTTTGACGTGCCGCGAGAAAAATTAGGCCGTGAAGTCGGTAATTACTTGATTGGGGTCTTTTCTGATCGGCAACTACAGTATTCACAAATCGTTGTTCGCTGTATCTACATTCCCAAAGATTCAGTTAAGAAACTCAATTAAGGAGAAACATTTATGGTCAAAAACGAAAAGAACATTGTCAATATTCCATGGGAAGAATGCCCCAAAGATTTTAAAGGACCGCTTTGGCGTTACTCCCAAAACCCGATTATCAAACGTAATCCGCATAACAACCTAGCCCGTGTTTTTAATTCGGCACTAGTTACTTATCAAGGTGGCTTTATCGGTATTTTTCGCGGTGAAGCCATTACTGGCGTGCCCCAACTTTATGTCGGTCGCAGCGCGGATGGAATTAACATACAAATCGACGATAACCCTATTTCTTTTGTCGATGAAAGCGGAACTAGAATTCACACTAATTACGGTTATGATCCCCGTTTAATCGCCATCGAAGGTGTTTACTATATCGTTTGGTGTGAAGACTTTCATGGACCGGCTTTAGCTATTGCTAAAACGCTCGATTTTGTCACTTTCGTTAAGTTTGAACATCCCTTTTTGCCCTTCAATCGCAATGGCGTACTTTTTCCGCGCAAGATTAAAGGCGAATATGTCATCTTATCGCGCCCCAGCGATTCGGGCCACACCTCTTTTGGTGATATCTTCTTATCGCGCAGCCGCGACCTTCAATATTGGGGCAAACACGCCCATGTGATGGAAAGAGGCTATGAGTGGTGGAATGGCACCAAGATCGGCGCTGGGTGCAATCCGATTGAAACAAGCGACGGTTGGTTGCTCTTCTTCCATGGTGTTTGCAATACTTGTAACGGCTTCGTCTATTCAATGGGGGCAGCTTTGCTCGATTTAGAAGATCCAAGCAAAGTCCTCTATCGCTCTGCCGTTTATTTATTAACGCCCGAAAAAGACTATGAGACGACGGGATTCGTTCCCAATGTCGTTTTTCCAACCTCGGCATTAGTCGATCAAAGCACCGGCCGCATCGCCATTTATTACGGCGCGGCTGACACGTATACATGCTTGGCTTTTACGACTGTTGATCGCATTGTTGACTATATTAAAAAGCAGGCTAGGTAGAAATCAGTTAATGGAAACCATTTTAATCGCCAAAAAGCAGAGTAAGTGGCATGGATTCGGCAAAAGAATTAAGCAAGCGCGCTTTCTTCTTTTGATGATTTTGCCGGCGGTGGTTTTCTATTTCATTTTTTCCTACATCCCAATGTATGGGATATTGATGGCCTTTACCAAGTATTATCCTCGCCTAGGAATTTTAGGCAGCTTGCAGCAGCACTGGGTGGGATTAGATAACTTTTCGATTATTTTCAATAATGATCCCGAATTTCTTAATGTCTTGCGCAACACGATATTAATCGGACTCGGCAAGATCATCATCGCCTCGGTTTCGGCCATTATCGTGGCCCTTTTAATCAATGAATTAAGAATGCGACGCTTTAAGAAAACGGCCCAGATTATCGTTACCTTCCCGCATTTCCTTTCCTGGGTTGTTTTGGCTGGTTTTATTAATGTGCTATTTTCCAGCACCGGTATCGTCGACGATATAATCGTCGCTCTGGGAGGCACACGGATTAACTTTTTAGCGGATAAAAGTTTTTTCCTGACGATGATTTTTGCTAGTGATGTCTGGAAAGAAGCCGGCTGGAGCTCAATCATTTACCTGGCAACCATGGCTGGCATATCACCAGAACTATATGAGGCCGCCGATATCGATGGTGCGACCCGCTTGCAAAAGATTTGGCATATTACGCTTCCAGGCATTAAGCCAACGGCGATTTTACTGCTCATTTTATCGGTCGGCGGTATTTTGTCGGCAGGTTTTGACCAAATCTTCAACTTATATAATCCATTAGTTTACGAAGTAGCAGATATTCTCGATACATACATTTATCGTCAAACCTTTACCAATTTGGTCAATCCTGGAATCGGAACCGCGATTGGTTTATTTAAGTCGATCGTGTCATTTATTCTTGTCTTACTGGTAGACCGCATTGCCAAGTTGTCGGGCGAAAGAGGAATTATTTAATGGGTAAAAACGATAAAAATCCTCAACTCGAACGACTTCCATTGCGGGCGCGTAGCAAGACGGCCAACACTCGTTTTGGCGGTCTGGATATTTTTATTTTTATCATTTTGATTTTTTATGTTATCGCCGTTATCTTTCCTTTTTATAACGCCTTTGTTATTTCCATTTCTTCCGAATATGCCTATTTCAATGCCGAGCTGTTGCTATGGCCGCAAGAAATTACCTTTGACGCCTACACAACCGTATTTGCTTCGCAGCAATTGTGGAATGGATTTGGTGTTACCATGATTTTGCTTATTTTAGGCACTGCCTATCAGCTGTTTTTCACCGTTATTACCGGCTACGCCCTTTCTCGCGATAAATGGTTTGGCAAAAACTTTGTCATGAACATGATTATTGTCACGATGTTTTTTGGCGGCGGCCTCGTTCCCTATTATTACTTAATTACCTCATTAGGATTGTACGACACGATTTGGGTGATGATCATTCCTGGAGCCATCGACACTTTTAATATGCTGTTAATGCGTAACTACTTTGCTTCGTTGCCCAAGGAGCTAGAAGAAAGCGCCCGTATCGACGGTGCTAACGACATCCAAATTTTCGTCAAAGTTTATTTACCGCTTTCCCTACCCATGCTAGCGACAATCGGTCTCTTCTTCGCCGTTGGAAACTGGAACAGTTGGTATAACGGGATGCTGTTTATTGAGACCGCGAATTTAAAGCCTTTGCAGCTTGTCCTGCGGGAAATGATTGCCAGCATCGCCTCAAATATTGAGATGCCGGGCGGTCCCAACGTTTACAGCGAAGGTTTGGTCATGGCATCAATTTTCTTTACGATTGTGCCGATGATGTGTTTTTATCCGTTCTTGCAACGGTATTTTGTTAAAGGCATCGTTGTTGGTGCCATTAAAGGATAGGAGGTATTTATGAACCCTTTAAAAAGAATTATTCCATTTGCCTGTCTACTTGTCTTGCTCGCTTCCTTGACTGGATGCGAGCCTAATAACGGCAACAATGACGAATACACCGAGGACGGAAAGCTAAAGATATCCATGCGCAACTTATACTTTGAATCATGGGGCGGATCCGATGCCTACTCCGACTATTTAAAAGACCGCTTTGAAGTTAGCATTACCCCAAGCACCTATTCATATAACGACTGGACTCAGCAAGTTTCGAGCGCCGTCAACGCCAACAACTTGACTGATGTTTTCCAATTTAACGTCACGCAGTTTAATTACGCTTCCTCGTATAAATATTGGACGGAAGGTCAAATCATTAAACCGCTGCCTGATGACTTATCAGAATGGCCGAATGTCAAAAGCCTAATCGACAACACGAGCGAAATTGAATCGTTAAAAATCGATGGCCACATCTATGGCATTCCCATTGCCAAAAATATTGCAAAACCGAATGTTAATTATTCGCCATTTACATATGTTTATCGCCGTGACTGGGCGAAAACTTGGGGCGTCTATCAGGAAGACGACGTTTATACATGGGAGCAATTTCAAAATCTCGTGCGCGTTTTCCATAACAATTTATATTTGACCTCAGACGGCAGCAAATACGCGATGGCCGATGTGGAATGGGGCTTCCCGTCCTTGACTAATTTTTATAAGCAAGTGCCGCATTGCTTTGCTTTCGACTCAAACTTAAACAAATACGTTGGCAACTTTGCAACCGATGCCTATGTAGATGGTCTTGATTTAGCCAAATCGTTCGTCGATAAAAAATACTATGGATATGATCAATACAACAACAGCGTCGAAGGTGGAGCCCGCAAGGCATATACAACAAATAAAACCGGTATTTTCTATGAAAACTTATCGTTTGCCAATTATCAGACAATTCGTAAGGAAATTAAGACCGCGAATAGCTATGACGCCAATTTTGATGTCGATGAGGCGACAGCCTTTATGAAAGTCAAAGGACCGGACGGAAAGTTCGCCTTAGAAGGGACTGACAACTGGTTCTCAATGACGCTTTTTAATTACGAAATTTCCGACAATAAACAAAGAAAAATTCTTGATTTACTGGATTATTTGCTCAGCGAAGAAGGCACTAAGCTCGCAGTTTATGGCTTAGAAGGTTATGACTATATCGAGGATGGCGAAGGCAATATCACCTTAACAGAAAACGGTTGGCCGAAGGGTGACAACAATGAGTATGTCGAGAAAACCAACGGCGCTAAATATTTGCGTTATTTAGCTACACTAGGAAATGATTACACCAGCTTTGATCCTTTAACCGATCAAGAAGCCTATGCCGTGCTAAATGCGTGGAATGAAGACATGGATGAGGTTGTTGCCGCTGGCAATTTGCGCGTCATCAAAGAACGCGAAGAAGTAATGTGGCTTTCGACCCCGCTTAAAGATCAATACGAAAGTAATCTTTTGAGCAGCGCGACAGCCGAAATTATTAAATATGCCTACACTCGCGTCGACAAAAGTTCATACCTCGCTAAAATGACGGGTGGCCAGTGGCCGGCAGTGCTCGCAGAGATAAATGAAGTTTTAGGGTATTAATTATGAAGAAAATGAACTATGCCTGTTTATACGGATTAGTCACAATTATGTCACTTACCGGTTGCGGAAATGGCGGAGCGGTCGACCTCGATAATATTGTTTTTAACAGCGCTTCTCTCGTTCAGTCTTCCTATGGGGGTCTGGGCGTTGAGATGGGTGTTTATGAAGACACCGACCGTTTATCTCCTTCATCCCAAGAGAGAATTATCGCCAATATGCAAAAGCTCAATCCTGTCCGCATTCGCTGCATGGTCAGCTTCGACTGGTTTGTCTCCAATTTTGATGACAAAGGAGACGAAGATAAGAACAACGATACCTGGACTTATAATTTTGCTAATAAATGGGGAGCAAACCTCGATTTACTGCTGACTTATTGCCAAGAAAATAACATCGAAGTAGCTTTTGGTTCTTGGAATGTCGTTGGCACGCTGACGGATGATGTGTGGAACATGATGGATGAATGCAGCAGTGATGTGCGGTGGGCTAAGATGAACGCTCACATTCTCGATTACTTGGTTAATCAAAAGGGTTATACATGCATACGATGGCTCGTCAATGGTAACGAGCCAAACTACCTAGGTATTAAAGGAAGCAGTAAAAACTGGAACAACAGCCTGGAGAAGTGGATTCAAGGCGCGCAAAATGTGCGAGCGGCATTAGACGCTAAAGGACTGGCGCAGATTGGGATTGTCGGCGGCGATACGACCGGTTTGGATGGGACAACTGAATATTGGACTGGCATCGCCAATCAAATTCCCGACAAAGTCGCTGACTACGGTGCCCATCTATATTTATCCAACTATTATATCGACGGCGGCCTCGTTTTAGATTCTATCCACGAACTAAACAAAACGATGATTGTTCTTGATGAGGGCTATGGCACCGAGAGGCCAATTAATATTTGGGAATGCGGTTTGCTTGATGGCAAAAATGCCGCGACTGACAGCAATGCTCTTATCAAGACCGTAACTTATGGTGTCCGCATGGCCGACTTTACGATTCAAACGGCCTTGGGTGGCATTAATTCTGTCGTCTATTGGGATTTCGACGATGCCATGCATTTTATGTATTCGGGTGGTGTTGTCACTCCCAAACGCTGGGGCATGTTTTCCTCACTAGCTAGCGACCAAGCCTATGATCAAGAATTAAGGCCGTGGTTTCATTCCTCCGCTTTAATGAGCAATCTGATGAGACCCGGAAGCCGAATATATGGTTCGCCGACAAATGACCGGCTCATAAATAAGGATTTCCGCTGTATCGGCGTCGTTAATCAAGACGCGACGGCCGGCGGCATCGTCGCCGTCAATCGCGGAATTGATAAAGTAACTAAATCGTTTGTTTTTGATGAGGCTATTTCTAATGCTGATAAACTATACATCTATACATTTGGTGAAGGCAGCATTCGCTTAGGCGAAGATGGCTATATCTTGCCCAACTATGTCATCGATGGTTCGCTTAATAAACGCTTAACCGTCGACATGGCTGCCAATTCCCTTTTAATCGTGACAACGGAGGCCATCTAACATGAAGAAAACATTCATTTTTCTCGCCGTCTTATTAATGGCGTTTCCGTTGGCTAGCTGTAATGACACTGAAGAGACAAGTTATGAGGATAATTCCTTTACACAAACAGTCGATAGTGGCAATCTCGGCTTTTTCTCGCTTGTCAGTCCGGCGTCTGCAGCAATATTAGACGAAGTTCCGGCCTTTTCGTGGACTGAAAGCGAAAACGCCAGTTACTACACTTTGGAAATCGCCTCGACTCCAAACTTCATTAGCAATGATATTAGTGTTATTTATTATAAACGCGATTATATTTCGACAAACTCAGCCTTTCTAACTATCAATCTCGCTCAGCGGAATATTACCTATTATTGGAAAGTTACCGCTCATGTGGGTGGTAAAACTCTCACGAGCAATAATACATTCACCTTTTACTTAAAATCAGTCGATTACGAAGAAGTCGATTTCGCAATTGGCGACACGACCGACTGGTCAATTCACGAACAGGGTAGCCCGATATCTATATCAATCGATAATAGCAATTTCTTTGGCAATAATGAGGCTTCTCTCGTTCAAAAGTTCGAAAAAGAAGAAACTAAACAAATCGGCTGGAGCGTCATTACGCGGACGGTCGAAAAAGACACATATGGCACCGATGGTATTTTCTTGCGCTTTTTCTACTCCGGCGATGATGCTTCGGCATATTTTCGCGTCATCGACAACGATGGCGAGTTTTGGCGGCACGAAATCCAATTAGCTAATAACTCAAAACAGACTTGCATCTTGCCCTTTTCCAAATTTACGCAAAACACGGAACTCGTAACTGTTAACAATCATGTCTTTGACTACTTCCATATTAAATATATGGAACTAGTGTTCGAAAGAACATGGGGAGACGGCGTTTGCTTAGTCAGCGAAATCAAAGCCATCAAACGGGCGAACTACGCCCACCTATTTTTGGACAAGTTGAATTTTAATGATTTTCCAACCGAGACATGGACCTGGGAAAACAGCTATAATTTTGGCTTTGATATTTCTCAAGACGGATATTCTTACACTCTTAAATACGACAGCGCTCCGAATGAATTAAATACCGTTGGTTTCAATGCGAAAGGTTATGCCTTTGCCAAATTCCCCGTCAATAAGTTTTTCGACACCGGCGACATGATTAAAGTAGATGTTAAGTATAGCGGAGCTTCTGGCGGAAACGCCTGCTTCCGGTTGCGCGAAGAAGATGGTGATTTCTGGTATTACTTGCAACCATACAGCACTCTTTCAACTGAAGAATTCACAACCATGTATGTGCCGTTTGAAGCTTTTACTGCCAGTTATATTAATGGCAATGGAAAACGGGAAATGTCGTGGATCACGCAATTACAGTTTGGAGTGACAAACATGTATAGCAGCGGAACATTGACTTATAAAGATTTTGAAATCGTCTCGCGCGGCGAACAAAGCGCGATTGAAACCGGACCACGGACAGTCGGCGCAGATGGCATTATCGAAAATTTCGATAACTACACGAATGGCGCCCAACCTTTCTATCAATGGGCTGTGTCAAAAAATAATAAAGACGAATTTATCGCCTTAGATTCGTTGAAGAAGATTGGCGTCAATAATGTTTATGCTGGCAAAATGACGTATAAATCGGATATGGAAGCCGCTAAATACTATTTGCCGCTAGATGTTGAAACGGAAGGCGTCGATGCCTTATCGATTTGGCTCAAAGATGGTTCAATCAAAAACCCCAACACAGTCTTTAATTACCTCGATGAAGTGAGCGCTGAATGCTACATCGCTCTGACCCTTGATAGCGGTGAACTTTACTACTATGTGATACCGGCGGTCGCTCGTTTATGGAGCGAATACATCATTCCTTACGAAGCTTTTAGCCTCTCTCCGACGTCGATTGGCACCGAACCCCTGTCAACTGCCCACATCAAGCAATTTAGCATTACTTTCTCATATGCCTATAAAACCGAAGCCGGTGACCCGCAGCCTGTTTATTCACAAAACAATCCGGTTTTTGTCGATAATATTAAACTCGTTGATGCGACAAGTAACATCGTCAGCATCACCGCCAAAGAAAGAGCGATTTCCGCTGATTCTGGCAATCCGAGCGTCGCGACGATTGAAAACGCCGAAAGCTATCAAACCAGCGCCGAGGTTCTCGGCATTTGGTCGTATGGCAACGACAATCCCAGTAATAATTTACAGCTTTCTGAAGAAGTCTCGAGTCAAGGTCAAACCAAGTCCTTGGCGATGAATTATCAATCGTTTACTTCAGTAAGTTATGCAATTCCCACGACGATGGATACTTCGATCGGCGAGGTGATGAAGCCAAAAGGTATAGTGCTTGATATCAAGGGTGACGGCAAAGCGACCGTCTATCTAAATATCTATATGTTAATCGGCTCTTCAATCAGCCAAGTTCGCAAAAATATCCTTTATCCAAGTACGGCATGGACAAAGTATGAAATTGGTTTCGATCAGTTCGTTGACTATCAAAACCCATCTTCTGCCAGCGTTACGGCGAGCACGGTGAATTATGTCTATAAAATAACCTTTGGCATCGTCAACAGCGATTCTTCACAATCGGTTATTTACGTCGATAACTTAAGATTAAGCAATGCCATCACCCGCAGCACATATGCTGCGACGGTGATTGCCTAGGAGGTCAATATGAAGTTTGACAAACATCCTCTAAACCCCATTTTAAAACCCAATCCCAACAATGATTGGGAAAGCTTGTGCGTCTTAAATCCGGCCGTAATCTATCGCCCGGAAGATGGTCTTTTTTACATGTTTTATCGGGCGGCCGGCCATGATGACGAACACTATATTTACATCGGCCTAGCGACTTCAAAAGATGGAGTCAACTTCGTGCGAGAAAGCAACCACCCTCTAATCTCTCCTGACAAAAATGGCGCCGATGGCGGCGGTGTTGAAGATCCGCGCATCATTAAAATGGGCAGCTACTATTATTTAACTTATGCCTCGCGCGTCTTTGCCCCCGGTCAGTACTGGAAAGCTGACAAAAAAACCTATGGTTTTCAGCCTGAATTCGGTCCTGTTGTATTAAACTATAACAACACCGAAACGCATCTTGCTATCTCTAGCGACCTTCTCAACTGGAAAAAATTGGGGCGGATCACTAATGCGAAAGATGATGATCGCGACGTCGTGATCTTCCCGGAAAAAATTAATGGTAAGTTTTGGCGCCTTTCGCGTCCTTCTAACCGCTGCGGAGATGGTTATCCAAATCGCAATCCCGCCATCTTCATTACATCCTCGACCGATGTGCTGGAGTGGGATGAGCCCATCGAACTATTTTATGAAGGCCAAGAGGAATGGGAATCGCTGAAAGTTGGTATTTCTTGTCCGCCTCTTAAAACTGAAAAGGGTTGGCTTGTTATTTATCATGGTGTTTCAAAGACTGATAAAGCATATCGGGTCGGTGCTTTCTTGCTTGATTTGAATGATCCGCGGCGCATTTTACATCGCACTCACGCTCCATTGATGGAGCCTGAATATCCTTATGAATTAGAAGGCTATTATAACGGCTGTGTTTTTCCGACCGGCAACGTCATCAAAGATGACATTTTATATGTCTATTACGGAGCCGCTGACCACTTTATCGCTCTAGCAACATGCCGAGTCGATGATTTACTAAATAGTCTAGTGAAGGAGGCTGGCAAATGAAAAAAAATCGCAGTGTCATCATGACGGCTTTATTAGCGATGGCTTTGGCAAGTTGCAATGGCAATACCGATGATGTTATTAATGTGGCAAACGGTTCGATGACTGAATGGGAAATGAAAAGTGTTGTCAACTACATGCTCAACTACACAAAACTAACATTTACGATTGATGAATTTGACGCTAACAGCAATAATCTTCTTTTTGTTCAACAAGAGATCGAGCTGCCGGCCTACTTAACTCCGCCAGAAACTAATCCGGTGCGAGAAAACTATAATTTTACAGGTTGGTATACTTCGAGTGACTGCACCCAATTATGGGACTTTGCAAATTCGCAAGTGACTCGCAGCACTTTTTTGTACGCGGGCTGGGAAATCACCGGGGAGGATGCGTATGTGGAACCAATTTATGTGCCGATTGAAAACATCGATGATGGCTTATCTGCCAATTTGACTATTACAGGCATCTTAGGCACTCCGTTATCATTTGGAACTGCCAATTTGACGCGCGGCGGTCTTTTGCGTTTGCAAAACGCTCCGAGCGATGTGCGCTTTGCCTTAGACTATGTTCGCAAGTCACAGACAACAATCACAAGCGCTGTTTATGACGAAGTAAATCATAAAATTACGGTTACTTCGCTAAATGGCGAGAATGAAGAAATAGTTGATGTTAACATCAATGACAATAGTTCGGCGTATGCGCTGGCTAATTCAAATTATGAAGCTAAAGCTACAAGTTACGAAACAAAAGGTGCCACAGCTGAAAATTATCACATCGTCTTAGCGGGTTCCTCGTCATTTGAATTTTGGCTTAATTACGAAGCCGATTTAGCCCCAATTGTTGCGTATAATCACGGGATTGGTGGGACGACCGCTCAAGATTGGTCAGCGTCGTTATTGCAGCGCCTTGTCGTTCCATACAACCCCAAAGCGGTGGTCTATTATGTCGGCATTAATAACTTGATTAATACAAGTCAAGATAATGAGACGACAATTTCTGCCATTCAAGCTTTAATGGAAGCGACGCATACTCGCCTCCCCAATACTCATGTTTTCTATGTATTACTTAATAAACTGCCAGGATATTTTCTTGGATATAGTGAGCGCATCGTCGCCGTCAATGAAGCTTTGCTAACATATATGAATGGCAAAAGTTGGATTGAGCCAATCGATGCCGGTTCAGTTTTGCTCAAAAGCAACGGCGTGGCTGATGCCGGATATTTTCGCCTCGACAATTTACACCTCTCTGAATACGGGTATGTATTATGGTCAGCTCAAATTCGTAAAGCCATACAAGCTTGGCTAGGATAAAAATGGAAGTCGTCCTCGAGATAGAAAAAGAACAGACAAAATTCGCTAAACGCAAAAAAAGGTATAGTTTTATACTCATTTTAAGCCTTGTTCTTTTCTTGCTGGGCGCTGCACTGATGGTCGTCTTATCACCAGACGAGTATTTCACGCTGCAATGGATACTAATAATTCTAGCCACTTTATATATTTGGGGCCTCATCTACTTTATTAGCGTGCCCTATAAGATGGTTAAGCAGTACGATGCTTTTTATCGTAGTTATTCGCGGGGAATTATTGAACATGAAAAGCTGACAATCACTGATTTTGATTCGACAATCAAAATTAATAAAAGCGGTCTCGAAGTGTGTACTTTGAAAACGACATGTATCGATAAAAATATCGTTTTTGAACGCGAAGTCTATGTAACTGACGAAAAATTCTCTTTACCAAAGGGGACAATTATTAAAGCTCGTCTGTTCCGCAATGTTTTATTAGATTATGAGGTCAGCAAATGAAATTGAGGCATCAGCGTTTTGAAAATGCCTTGGCCTATAACTGGCCTCTTTTCCTTGTTTTGCCCGTCATTGCAGGCGTGGCTATTTCTTATTTGTTTGGCATTTATCACCGGCCTTTGCCCTATGAGCAAATCAATATCTTTGCGGCTGTCCAAGACGTTGATAGCGATAGTTTATGCGATAATCTCCAAGTTCGTTTTTCTAATCAAAATCTAAAAGAAGTAACCATCACAAGCGCAAATCCTAACGACGCCATTTTTCCGCAAAAATTAAG
Organism: Bacillota bacterium; assembly: GCA_023393065.1. Lineage (GTDB taxonomy): Bacteria > Bacillota_I > Bacilli_A > RFN20 > CAG-826 > UBA1424. The sequence goes on from JAEWMX010000005.1 coordinate 109,207, forward strand.
CGTCGTGGGCTATAACCGGGCCGATTTGTTTATTTTGCCGTTCAGCGTTTTAAATGATCTAGGCCCCAATGGTGTAATGCTACCTTTCAGCGAAAAGCTGAAGGATGAATACATCAACGAGGACAATTCGACATATTATGTCGATGAATCACTAACTTTTGGAGTGCTCCTTAAAAGCGCTTCGAACATCAGTTGGCTTGAGGATTATATTGATTTTCTTAGTGAAGACTATTATCTATGCATTAATGTCAAAAGCAAAAATATTGCCGACTTCGGTATGTATGATAATGCCGAATATGATCTGGCCTTACAGGCTTTTTCTTACTTATTGGGAGAAGGACAATGAGAAACAAAACACCTGAGCGCGACTTTCGCCCAGAAGATTTACCGGCGACCCGTCCGCAGTTGTTTTGGGATGTTATGCGCCATCAAATGCGAACGGTTGTATCCACCAGTTTTTTGGTTGCTCTCTTTGCGTTGCCTCTCTTTGCTGTCTACCTCGTTTTTGATGTTTTCATTGGCGCAGCATATGCGCGTGGCGATGATGCTAATGTTATTTTTTCACTTTTCTTTTATGGCGTTTTGATTGCCATCCCATGTCTTGTTATTCTCAACATCGGTTTGTCCGGAGCTTATAATGTCGCCCAAAAAATTGCTTTTGGCGAAGGGCTTTTAGTAAATGTTGCCTTCTACTATGGATTAAAAGAAAACTGGAAGAAAGCACTATTAATGAGCATTATCAATGCCCTATCGGCCGCTCTAGCGCTTTTGGGTTCGGCCTTTTTATCGCTATATTATCAAGCCTTTCCTATTATTGTCGGGATAGGTATCGGCTTATTGGTTGTCCAATATCTAATCATTGGCGTTATGTTGCCTTACTTCTTTAGTCAATTGTGCGTCTATCAAGACAAAGTCAAAGCAACCTTAAGAAATTCCTTTCTTTTTGCTTTGATGAAAATACCATTGAACACGATTCTGTTTTTGCTGGCTCCGGGTCTTATTATCGGATTAGCGATGATTAATAATGTCACTGCATACGTGGCTATGGCTATTTTTGTTTTTTTCAATTTTATCGGTGTTTTGCTGTGGAATTTGTACGCAAATCGCGTATTTGATCAGTATATCAATCGGGAACACTATCCCGAATATGTTAACAAAGGATTAGCAAAAAAGGAGAATTAAATTATGTCCAAAGTAATGTTAAAACATGTGTACAAAGTGTATGAAGGCGGAGTGCGAGCCGTCAATGACTTTAATCTCGAAATTAAGGACAAAGAATTCATTGTTTTTGTCGGTCCTTCCGGCTGTGGAAAATCCACAACTTTAAGAATGATTGCCGGTTTAGAAAACATAACTGCCGGTCATCTTTACATCGATGATGTTTTAGTCAATGATGTCGACTCCAAAGACCGCGATATCGCCATGGTCTTTCAGAACTATGCTCTTTATCCCCACATGACCGTCTATCAAAATATGGCCTTTGGTCTTAAACTTCGCAAAGAAAATCCCAAAGAGATTGACGAGCGTGTGAAAAGAGCGACAGAGATTTTGGAGATTGGCGAGCTCTTGACCCGCAAGCCAAAAGCCTTGTCTGGCGGTCAACGACAGCGCGTAGCCTTGGGGCGGGCGATTGTTCGCGAGCCCAAGGTCTTTTTGCTTGACGAACCGCTTTCTAATCTCGACGCCAAACTTCGTGTTCAAATGCGAATTGAAATTACGAAACTTCATAAAAAATTAGCGACGACATTTATTTACGTAACTCACGATCAAACAGAAGCGATGACGATGGGCGATCGCATCGTTGTCATGAAAGACGGATATATTCAGCAAGTCGATACTCCCGTTAATCTTTATGAAAATCCGACAAATCTATTTGTCGCGACTTTCTTGGGCTCACCGCAGATGAATATCTTGGAGGCAAAACTAATAAAGCAAGAACAGGGATTAGCGGTTTTATTAAGCAGCAGCGGAATACTCGTTCCATTAAGCAAACACAAAGCCAAACAATTGACTGACGAAAGCCATTTAGAGCGCGATCTACTATTTGGCATACGCCCTGAGCATATTCATTTTGCTGAAAGCGGCATTCCGGCGACGGTTGATGTCGTCGAGCAACTTGGCGATGAAACGATAGCCTATGTCAAACTTGCCGACACCGAAATAACCATCATCGTTAAGGGTTTTGCCAACGGTCGATTAAAATCCAAGCAAACGGTCTTTTTGAATTTTGAGAGCGAAAAAATACATCTTTTTGACCAAAAAACTTCTAATTCGATTTTGGGCGTTCCCCGCGAAAATTGTTTTCCGTGCCAAGTTAATAATGACAAAGTCTCGTTTGGCAAATCTCGTTTTCCATTATCCGAAAATTATAAAAGGCGGATGTTTGATGAATGTTTTACCGCGAAGGACATTACTTTAAATTTTGCTCCGGAAGCCGTGCGCTTAGAAAAAAACAATTCGGGTCTAGAACTTGAAGGAGTGGTGGACTTCATTGAGATTAATACTGATACGATTACGGTCTTTGCTCATTTAAAAGACGCAAAGCCTTACCTCGTTTTTCAGGTAAATTCCGACAGTTTAATTAAATCTGGTGACACGATAAAAGTATATGTCGACGAAGAGGATATTGTTTTGCGTAACGCTGACCACATGCAACTGGTCTCGCGCGAACAAATTTTGAGTAATGTTTGTGAAGCCGACATCGATACCGACACAAATACGAACTTATCGACCATTTCCTTCGGCACTAATAAAGTGATTATGCCGCTAGATGGAACATATCATGGCCGTTATCAAATTAAACTTAATCAAGACAAAGTGCGGGTCATCTTTAATAAAAAGGTGGGAAAAGAACTAAAAATAACTAACCTTCCTTATAATAAAGACCGCCTTATCTCCGTTTCGGCCTATGATGAAGAAATGCTCGGAGGGAAAAACGCTATTTTTGTTCAGACCAGTGGCATTGACCACTATGCGACGTTCTTGGTTGAAGCTAATTTCTCAGTTTATAAAATGCCGAAATTTGATCTATATTTAGAAGATGGCGCGATAAGCGTCTTACCATGAACACCATCAACTATGATTATCAGGGACCGTTGTTAAGAAATATCGGTCGCTATTACATTAACCACAATAAAAAAGCGCAGATGCTGACCTTTTCCTGTTCTGGATTTGAAGTCTGTATTTACGGAACGAAACTAGAAGCCGGTTTCATCGCTACTGAATGCGGTAAGCGCGATGGTGAAGGAGCGATCGGGGTTGTTATTGACGATGATAATTATTCTCAGGCGGTCAAAATCGTTTTAGACAAACCAGAGGCCTTGTATGTCTTAGCTGAAAACTTGCCATTAGCTTTTCATCGCATCAGAGTCTATAAAAGAACCGAGAGCTCTTGCTCTTTGACGGGGTGGACGAATTTGCGCACCGACGGCGATTTTTGCCCTGTCGCTAAACGAGATCAACTAAAGATTGAATTTTATGGCGACTCCATCACTGCCGGGAATGGCGTGGAAGGAAAATTGGGTGACGATATTTTTGAAACGCGCACGGAGAATGCCCTTATTAGTTATGCGGCTTTGGCTAGTGAAGCGCTAGATGGTGATTTTTCAATAATTGCAATCGGCGGATACCCGCTTTATAAGTCGCCATGGACTGATTTAGCGACTATTAAAACCATCCCGCAAATGTTTTCGTTTGCCGATTATGATTGGGGGACGACCTTTGAAAACGCCATTCCTTGGAATAATCAAAAATTTGTTCCTGATATCGTCGTTCTCAATCTAGGAACTAATGATGATCAATATTTATGCGCTTTACCGCCTCAGCAATTAAAATCAGAAGAGGATGCTTTTTGTGCATCATTGCGGTCTTTTATATCTCAAATAAATAAACATTATCCTCACGCAAAAATTATATTAACGATTGGCATGATTCGCGTACAAAAAGTGGCGGCCTTGATTTCAAAAGTGTGCCAAGAATATACAAGTGGTGTCTATTATTTTCAATTCAATTCTCTGTCGGTCGGCGGCTTTATGCCAAATGGCGGTCATCCCAATGCCCGCATGCATGAATATGCCGGTCAAGAGCTCGCGGCTTTTATTAAGACGATTATTTAAAGAGCCACGATATAAAGTCGGGCATGTCTTTAGCCCACTCAGCAGTCTTATGAAAACGGCCTTGATTAATTTTGAAATCAAGGTTTTTTATTTCTAATGACAGCAAGTGGTCACGAACTTCTAAATTAAGCGGAACATAGCAATCGGCGAGACTCACTAGATTGCGAGGCGTGCCTTCGGATGTTCCGACGCGCATAAAATATGAGGCTCTTAAGCTTTGCCGATGCATGGAACAATAATTGAGTATAGCTTTTTGGTTGCCCCAGCTCGCTAGCGAAAGAAGACCTATTTTAGAAAATACATCCCCATATTTTACGCTTGCGAAAAGACTGATCAAGGCTCCTAATGAGCAGCCGAGCATAAAAGTGTGATCACGATCTGATAATGTCGGGTATTGCTTATCGATAAACGGTTTAACTTCATCGACAAGCCAATCGATGTAGACCTCCCCCAATTCTTGACCTTCGGGCAAATGCTGCCGCGCTTCTCCAACCCACGGAAACGGAGAATATTCGCGAGTCCTTATTTGCCAAGGCATCGCTTCAATAGTCACGATAATCAGCTGCTTGCCGGTTTTTTCTAAAGCTAAATCAAGTTCCATGCTCTCATAGTCGGCGGGAGTGTCTTTGCGAAAGCAAAACTCGCCATCATGAACATACAAAACGGGATATCGTTTGCTTTTATCTTCTGGAGAATACACGCGAATCGTTCGTGCATTGCCCAATTTTTTGGAGGGAAGCAAAAATTTGTCTAGTTTCATATTCATATATACATTTAAAAGTCGGTTTTTATTCGATTTCAACGGCACTTAAAAAAGGAGAGACCGCTTCGGCAAAGAGATGGCCGAGCTGAATCATCGATGAGGAGTCATAATGGGCGCGATCCGGATCTTCAGGCGGTTCTTCTGAAGTAATTAAACCTTCGGCGATTGTATCAATATAGATATTGCGTTCGCTTTGCGCCGCGAATTGTTCTTTAGCGGCATTGACGGTTGCATATTCGGCCCAAAGAGGCGAATCGTTAATGCCGGCATCGATAAAAGCAAACTCGGTTCCTTCGCAATATTCCATTAACTCAGCGCGAAGATCTCCGACAAAATAAGATAGTTGAGATAAATATTGTTCCGCATAACCCGGATAGGAATCGCCTTCACCTTGCATCCAAAGCATAGCCTTAATTGTCGGGGCAAAGCCGCTTTCTTTGAGCGCCTTCATCTGAGCGCGAACATAACTGACGAATCCCGCATATAAGCCGCTTATTCGTCCCGAAGAAGGGGCGGCCCAATCATCGAGAAGGTTGCTGGCGCCACAAGCGTATTTGATTAAAAACAAATTATTGTTGTGTGGTGTTTGCGATAAAACCTCGCCCATTCCGACTTCAGGCCCAAAAGTGATGTCGGCATTTCCCTCGCCAAGCATAACTTTAACGAAATTGCCATTTGAAGTGTTTTGCCGAGGATAGACATCAATTGCGTCTTTCGTCAGATTATCGTAAGCAATGCGAATTCCGCTATAACCGCTTACGTATTCTTGATACTTGACTTTGCCAACAGAATTATTCAAATAAGTGACCCGTGAACAGCCAACCATGTTTGATTGGCCAGCCATAAGAATTATGTCGACTGGTGTCTTATTGGCTTGGCATGCCGTCAAAGGCAAACATAGACCGATTAATGCCATAAAAATGTTATTCTTTCTCATGTACTAATTATATACAAGGCTATTTGTGAAAAATAGAATATATTTAGTAAACATTTTTAATTAAAAATGACGTGTTTGCATTCAAATGCCAATCGATAATAATTTTGAAGTTGAAATATTCTTATTCAAATTTTGATTTTCAAGGGCAGACAGTAACCTGTCATATGCTCTCTAAATCCGATAATAAATTTTCAAAATGGAATTAAGTTATTCCCCGTGAGCCTGTTTTCGCAGAAATACGACAATTGAAACAATTGCAAGCGAGAGCATAACGATACCGCCGACAAGTAAATAAGCCCAAAAGGGCAAATCGTTCGGTCCCTGTGTATTCAATGCCTCGTTTAGTAGGGCTTTGACCGGCCAGAAGTTAGGAGCGATGCCCAAAATGTATTGTTTCCAATCGCTCATCGCCTCGATTAAGACAAGAGCGGGAATCATAACCACGATTCCTCCGCTTTTCATAAAGGCGAACCCTTCGATTTTGTTTTTTGCTATCGAGGCGATTAAAGTCCCGATAGCAGGGACGATTAATGAGCTGACAAGCGAAAAGGCGATGATGTGGAAGTAGCTCAAATTGTCAAAGCCAAAGGTCAACGGGCCAAATGAAAACGAATAGGCATCGCTTGCAAACCATTTGATGCCGAGGATAAGAACGAGGTTTCCGGCGAATGAGAGAATATACGAATAAATAGTTTTAAATATGATATAACCCGCTAGAGATACAGGAGTTACGGCGATTGATTTGATAGTTTTTTCGTCTTTGTTTTCTAAAAGCGAAAAGCCCAGGAGCGCGCCTGAGACGTAACCGCCGATTGAAATGACGACGACAAATGTGATAATCATCGTTAAGCTATATGCATAATCAGCGTTTCCCAAACCTCCGCGATTAAGACCCAAAGGTAAAAGCCAACCGATGAGAACTAACATGAAGAGAGGATAGATGAGCAAAAAGACATTCATCGGATCGCGAAGAATGGTTTTAATCTCATAAATTAATAGGTTCCAATACTTTTTCATAATTAGCTCTTAATCGCAAAAGCTTTGAATTTCGGGTAGACGACCAAAGGAAACAAAATGGCGGGAACAATTGTTAAAACAAAGATGCTCAAAATCGTCTTTAATATATCCTGACTTTCAAAAAGGCTTCCGATGAGCAATTGAATGGCGTAGCTTGGTGATATGATGGCGAAATATTCAGTCGATTTATCAATGATGCCGAGAAACACAAGTAGAGTCGGGAGCATCAGAATTAAGACCATCGCCATATATTTAATGAGGAAAGACGCGAAATCAACACTGTAGAAAATGATGATGTAACCGATGGCGAGATGCGCCAAAGTCGATAAGACGACGTAGACGATCGCCAGTAGATAATTGATGACGACGCCGTGCACTATCAACATCGTTAGACTGACGAAAACAATGGAAACGATGCTCATCAGGAGCGAAGAAATGATTTTCGAACCGAGTATTTGCACGATTAAAACCGGAGAAACGAAGAGGCTTTTGATGGTGTTTTCTTGTTTTTCGTAGTAAAAACTCGAAGCCAAGAGAATGATTGACATCACCCCGGTATCCATCACCAACAAAAGAGGCATCAGAGCTTTAGCCTCCGCTTCTTGAGATAGAGCAAGAATCATAACCCAAATAAGAGACAAGGCAAAACTAAACCACAAAATCCGATATTTTAATAAGCGGATAACGTCTCCTTTAATTAGCAGTAATAGGTTTTTCATTTGCCTTCTTCTTTTCCTACGACCTTGATAAAGATATCTTCCATGCTCATCTCTCCGCTATGAAGAGTGATGACAGGATATTGTTTTAAGACATTCAAAAAGTCATTGTTTGATCCGAGGCCCTCAAGCGGGAAATAATCGCTATTTGTCTTTTCTTCTTTTAAGTATTCGACCTTGATTTGATGCTGACCATACTTTAGTTTTAAAGCTCTCGGCGTTGAAATTTCAAGGACATTGCCTTTCGAGATGAAGGCCACCTCATCGCATAGTTGCTCGACGTCGCCCATCAGATGAGTCGAGATGAATATCGTCTTGCCTGCCGCTTTCAATTCTAAGATGATGTCTTTGATGATGCGGGCATTCGTGGGGTCAAGGCCATTCGTGGGTTCGTCAAGAAAGATTACTTTGGGATCATTTAACAGCGCTCTGACGAAATTTAGGCGAACCTTCATGCCTTTTGAATATTGTCCGACTTGTTGGTTTTTTGCTTCACCCAAACCAACGCGCGTAAGCAACGCTTCATAATCGATCTTATTTCGATAGAGATTAGCTAAAAACGAAAGGTTTTCCATCGCCGTTAGCTTGTTAAAAAAGACCGGCATTTCAAAGCCGACACCGATTTCTTCATAGAAGGTCTTATTGTATTTTTTTAAAGACTCACCGAAATATAGAATCTCCCCTTCGTAATCATTGAGAAGTTTAATCATGAGTTTTTGAGTCGTGGATTTACCGGCTCCGCTCGGACCAAGCAATCCGAATATCGTCCCGGCCTTCACGCTGAAGGATATGTTGTTTAAGACATTATTTTGTTTTTTGCTATATCGATAATTGACATTTCGAAGGACAAAAGCATTTTCCATATGTTGTCTCCTAACTCTATTGCCGATAATACGATTTTGTAGTCAGCAGATAGGATGATGCGCACATCAATATTTTAGAATACTCATGTCAATAGCGATATTAATTTAGAAATAAACATAATTATTCACATTCACCACCGCGCTGATTTAATCAAAAACACAAAACTGCCGGTCTCGAGTCGACTCATCATGTTCGAAGATTTTTTAATCAATTTTGCTTAGAGGTGCGAATTTGCGATTCATATCTAATTTGTCTGTTGCTTGCTTGACATCAGGCAATGGAAAATCTTGCACACAATTGTATAGAAAAACGCGATTTCAATATAAAATTTACTTTAAATATTGAATCGTCTATCTGTTTATTTGCTAACAAGAGTCATCACACGGTAGACAAGTAACGAAATTCTTGATGAATCTTTTTGCCCTTAAGATGGAACATACGCCCCGGTTGACATCGGAATGCCCAATCCATTCACATAAGTGTAGTATTCCCACGAACTTACATCTTCTATATCAAGGTAAATATGACCGCAGTCCCCACCAAAATACGGGTTACTATTTAAATCCAAATTTTCGATATAAATAATATAAGTTGCAGGATCTGGCATAATCGCCGAGATGCTTAATGAAGCGGCGGTCAAATCGATTAAGACAATTGTTTCAAGCGCTGGCAAATTGAGATAGGCGACGGCAAATTCACCAGTCAGTGTGACATTGTTTAGGTAGATTAATTTGAGGGCGTTAAAGTAATCGCCAAGACGGCTGATTTTAATGTTGGCAAAACTACAATTTGTGACTGTGATTTCTTCAAGGGACGCAAAAGTCGAAGCTTCGTCACCGATTCGCAAATCGCCTGTCATCGTCACTAGATTGAAAATCAAATCGCTCAACACAGGGAAGGATGTGTCTCTTTCTCCAATATAAATGCTGCTGCCCTCAATGCTATTTAATGAGATTGTCTCAAGGCTATCATATTCATCTTCCGTTGAACCGATTCGCATCGCGCCCATATTTTGCATGTTGCTCAATTCAATCGTGGTGAGATTTGGGTGATCGTCAACAACTATTATCGATTGTGACCAGTCGTTAAATTCTACGCCATCGAGAATCAAAGAAACCAAAGCCGATGGATATACGGTTCCGCCCAGCAAGTCTAAAAAGGATATCGTGGAGCCACTTAAGTCAACCCCTCCGATAATGGAGCCTTTGATTGTGATGTAGTTATAGTGTCCGTCTGTCAAATCTAGCAGGGCGGGAGTCTCGGTATCAGGTTTACTTCCCTCAATTTCCACAGTGCCGATATTCGAATTGTCGATACTCAGAGATGCAAGTTTGGGAAATTCATTTTGTTCATTACCAAAATAGAAATCGCCAATAAATGAATTGGTCATGGTAAAGGCCACAAGTTTGGGAAAAGAATAACCATAGCTGTCATCGCCGATTTTGATATATCTAAACGATGACTCGTCGATGCTTATTAGCATCAACTCAGGAAAACTATAAAGCGTCAATCCGGGTTCTTCTTTAAATGTTGAATAATCTTCATTCTCGACCTCGGTATTATTAGATATAAACAGCCAATATCCAGAACAATCTTCGATAGCGATCGATGTCAACAAACTGAATTCACCGTTAATCGTTAAATGTTTATAATATGGATTCACGACCGGAGGGGTGAATAATAGACCGGATATCGCCATTGTCGTAAGCAGAGGGAATTCGCCTAAGATAAAGACGTCCTCCGACGCTCCTTCGATGCTTAAGGTTTCAATCCAAGATAAATCTTGTAGATAGACGCGACCGATTCCATAGCCATTAATTTCATTTGGAACCACAAAATCACTTACGGCGGCAGTTTGTGCAGATGCATATTCTGGCGTATCTGGCTTGATAACAACATCGACAAGACCTTCATTTAGCTGGACTTGATATCCAAGATCACTATCAAAATAATCGATGGCGTGGACCTCGAAATTTAAGATGGTCGTCGAGTTTTCGGGAATGTCGGCCGGAAATGTTCCATCGACCGTATCGCGCGAGAACAGGATTTTCGTTAGACTAATGGTTCGATCGGATAGATATGTCGTATGTCCGGTTGAGCCGGGAATAGTTAGAGAAACTTCGGTGGTGTAGCTTTGATCGGCTTCAACTTTAATCGTCGAAGTCGCGTGATAGGTTTCCGATTGGTCGGTGTAGACGCATTCTCCGAGCTCGCTATCATTGAGTTCGACGCTGTAGAGCAAATCGTAGTTTGCGCCATTGGTAGTCACCACGACTTGAAAATTCGTGTCGCTATAAATGGATTCGTCATAATCAATTTTTGAATGATAGAGGCCCATCGAAACACTTTCAGCAGGTGGCACGACAACTTCTTCGTCATCAAGATACATCTCGATAAATTATGGCGGATCATCAACCGTTGCACCACTGCAACCGGTCAAAAAAGATATGGACAGCAAAACTGCGAATCCAAAGCGCATTTGTTTCATACATTTCTCCCTTTAGGTTTGTTACATGGGCGAACCACGGAAAAGTCGAGCCTAAAATGATAGTTGTGAAACCAAAAATTGGTTTGCTTGCCTGATAACTAAAATATAATACTGCTCAATATTTATGACAAGAAAGCGCAATAATCCATTATTGCTCAACCACCTGTCTTGGAAAGTTGCATTATTTTATTATCTAAGGAGACCCGCAATATGCTTGAGTATCCAGAGTCCCACATTTTAGTCTCACAGATTAATAACGCGCTTAAGAATCGCAAGATTGTTAGGGTAATTGCCAACAGTTCACCACATAAATTCGCCTGGTTCAACGGTTCTCCGAGCCAATACCCCGCTCTTCTAAAAGATCGAACGATAAAATCTGCCACCGCCTATGGCGGAATGTTGGAAATTGACTTCGATGGCGTCTGTCTAGTGATCGGTGATGGCACTAATCTAACCTGGCATTCAAATAGCCAAAACATTCCTAGTAAACACCAACTCTTACTCGAGTTGGATGACCACAGCACAATCACCTGTTCGGTGCAGATGTATGGTGGAATTTGGGCTTTTGAAGAAGGCACATTTGATAATCCTTATTACCTCGGCGCTAAGAAAGCAATCCCCCTTGATGAATCCGACTCCACCTTAGAATATTTCTTAGAAAAGACTCAAAAATATAGCAATCTCTCCCTCAAAGTCTTTCTCGCCACCGAACAGCGCTTTGCCGGATTGGGAAACGGTGTCTTGCAAGACATCCTTTTTAAAGCCCGAATGAATCCGAGAACCAAAATTAATACTTTGACCTCGGAAAAAATATGCGAGTTGCATTCGGTCATCGTCAAAGAAATTCAGGCGATGATTCAACAAGGAGGCCGTGGCACCGAGAGCGATCTTTTCGGTCAATATGGCCGTTATCTCACTCTAAGCCAACGCTATGCCAATAAAGAAGTCTGTCCAAACTGTCAGTCGGCCTTCGTTAAAGAAGCTTATATGGGTGGAACCATCTACTACTGTCCGGCTTGCCAACCGGTTGTCAAATCCTAAAACGCAGTTTTTGTTTGTTGGAACAAAACCTCGGCATTCTCTATTGAAACTATATTTGCTGAGCACCAATTGATATAATCAAAGCATCGCGGGAAAGAAAAGAAGATTAATCGAATGAAAGTATTAGTTACGGGTGCCAACGGTTTCCTCGGCAGCCATGTTGTAAAAATTCTTATCGAGCGAGGCTATGATGTTCGGGCCTTTGTTTTAAAGGGTACTCCCGTTGATACACTAAGTGGCCTCGCCTGCGAAATATTCGATGGCAATTTATTAAATCCTCTCGATGTCGAAAACGCTCTCGAAGACTGTGACTTTCTAATTCATACGGCGGCGATTACCGATGTGTGGCCCACAAAAAATCCGCTCTCATGGAAAATTAATTTTGATCTCGTTAAAACACTAGCTGACATCGTCCGTAAAAAATCAGTTAAGAAATATATACATGTCGGAACGGCGAATTCCTTTGGCTACGGATCAATTAAAGAACCCGGCTCTGAAGACAAGGTTTTTAATAGCGGTAAGTATGGCTTAGACTATATAAATTCCAAAAAAGCCGCTCAAGACTATTTGCTCGAAGAAGCGAGAAAAGAACCCGGCCTACCAGTCGTTATCATTAATCCGACATTTATGATTGGCGAGAACGACACAAAACCAGGACCGGGCGAAATGATTATTTCGGTGATAAAACACAAAGTGCCTGGTTATTCGGCAGGCGGTCGTTCTTTTGCGGCGGTCAAAGATGTCGCGCTCGCATGTGTGAATGCCATTGATAAAGGCGTTATCGGCGAGTGTTATATCACCGGTGGCACCAACATGAACTATAAGCAGTTTTTTTCTCTTATCGCCGATAAAGTGGGTGTTAAATCACCCAAGATTTTTATTCCTAAATTTGTTGCCGTACCGTTCGCGGCCTTGATGCAACTTGCTGCCAAGGTTCGCAAAAGAAAACCGCTTTTGAGCGTGACGATGGCGAGAATGTCGGGCGACGGCCATTACTACTCATCTGATAAAGCAATCAAAGAGCTCGGCTATGAACAAACAGGTCTCGATAAAGCTCTTGACGAAGCGATAAAGTGGTATGATGAACACGGATATTTGGACTAGATATGAGCAAAATCAATGACTTGGAAAATAAAGTAGTGTTAATCACCGGCGGAGGCAAGGGCATCGGCCGCGAAATCGCCAAGCTCTTTGCCATGCAAAAGGCCAAAGTCATTATCACCGGACGCGGAGAAAAAGCTTTAAAAGAAACCACTTCTCTTATCAATGAGCAAGGCGGAAAATGCGAATATTACATCGGCGATGTCACTGATGTAGGCGACTGCCAAAGAATCATTGATGAAGTGATTAATAAACATTCTCACCTCGATGTTTTGATTAACAATGCTGGGATGAGCATGCGGGGATTGTTTGAAGATACCGATCTTGAACTATTTCATAAAATAATCGATATAAACTTTAGCGGTGCCGTGAACATGACAAAATTGGCGCTGCCGCTTTTAATTGAAAGCCGAGGGAGTGTCTTGTTCATATCTAGCCTTTCAGGGCTCAAAGGAATTCCTGGAATTGCCCCCTATTCGACCGCCAAGATGGCTCTTACCGGCTTTAGCGAATCGCTTCGTGCCGAGATACATCGACATCATGTCCATGTCGGAATTATCTATGTCGGTTTCACCGAGAACGACGAAGATAAGCAAATCTATTTGGCAAACGGAGATCTCATCCCTCTGCGTCGCGATAAAAATAGCGACACGCAAGTCGGCGTCGCTAAGCAAGTTGTCAAAGTAGTCCGTAGACGAAAAGCAGTCACGTATCTTACTTTTATCGGGAAGACGGCAAACATTTTATATCGCTTGTTTCCGCGTTTATCGGGATTTTTATTAAGAAAATTTGCCATGAAGAATAAAGGATACAAAGCATCATGATCTATAGCCAGGCCCTCGACTTTTCCGTTCTGCTAAATGAAGAGGTAATTGCACTTTTAATCTATCCGCTTCTCTACCTGCTCTATTACTTCGGAAGCGATTTTCCATTCGTTAAGAAATTTAGGGCACGGTTTAATGAGTCACAAGAAAATTTTGAAAAATCCGTCTACTTTCGCCGGTCGATGGGTTTCGTCCTCTTGGGTTTGATTCCTTTTCTCATAACTGCTTTTTACTTTAAAAAACCTTTGAGCGCCTACGGACTCGGCCTACCTTCAGGCGAGTATGCCCTTTATTGGTCACTTATTCCATTAGCTGCCGTCTTTCTCGTCAGCCTCCTTCTCCCCGCTAAGAAAATCAACCTTTCCTACTATCCGGAAGTCCGCAAAAAAACATGGCCGCTTTCAAGGACGATTATCAATGCGGCGTTTTGGGCTGTGTATCTATTGGGATATGAGTTTGCTCTTCGAGGAATGATCTTTTATACAACTCTTTATGCTTACGGTCTATTTCCGGCGCTTGCCATCAACAGCATCATCTATGCTTTAATTCACATTTTCAAAGGACCAAAAGAAGCTTTCGGGGCCTTCTTTCTCGGTATCCTTTTGTGTTTGATTACCTACTACACCAATTCGATTTGGATGGCCTTAATCATTCATATCGCGATGGCTGTCATCAATGATATCAAAGCTGTAAATGCCACCAAAAAATCCGAAAAAGCTTCAGAAAACATATAACTATATCGAATTTTACATTCTTACAGTAGTTTAACGATTGTATTTTCGATATCTTCTGGCTTAATGCGAGAATCAAATCGATCGACAACTTCGCCTTCTCTACTGACGAGAAACTTGGTGAAGTTCCATCGAATATTGCTGCCTAATGGGCTGCTCTTCTGGCTCTTAAGATATGTATATAAAGGAGCTTCGTTTTTGCCGTTGACTTCAATCTTGGAAAACTGCGTAAAACTCACGTCGTAACGAAGCTTGCATATGCTTGCTATCTCGGCCTCCGTTTCGGGGGCTTGATTAGCAAACTGATTGCACGGAAAATCCAATATTTCGAATCCTTGGTCGCGATACTTTTTGTAAAGTTTTTCCAAGCCCTCATATTGAGGAGTGTATCCGCAGCCGGTCGCCGTGTTGACAATCAGAAGCACTTTGCCTTTAAAATGTGTCAAAGCAATATCTTTGCCAGTAATATCTTTCATTATAAAATCATAAATTTTCATATTTTTTGTCCTCACTAAAATTTTCGCTGATACGCGATGGGATAACAACAAATGTGCTATAGATTTGTACTATGAACCATAGCCCCAAGTGACGGGGCGTTCATTTGGATTCCACGTGCTGTACCAGCTTTCCGGTAGCGACGCAGCTTCGGCGTATATTGTTAATAATGGACAGCGCCCAAAGCAATTGTCGCCGACATAGGAAACGGATAGAGGAATAATAATTGAAGTCAATGACGAACAGCCATCAAAAGCATAACCCCATATTTCGAGGAGCGTTGAAGGAAGGGATTCACTTTTTAAAATCGATAATTTTGATAGTCGTTGCCTAGATGGCGCATTATATTAAATAATAAGTAGCGGAATGAATATGAATCTAAAAGGTATCAACCTCCGAAAGACAGCATTAAAATTAGTGCCTTATCTAGTTCTTTTAGCATTTTCTTTTCTCTCTTTATATGTCTTCTTTTACAAGGGATTATTACAGGGCGATGATATCATTTTTCATCTCGCTAACATCAGCGACGAGTATTTATCATTAATCAATCAAGGTTCCATTTCTCGCATCTCGTCTTATTTGGGATCAAATCTTGGCATTGGCACGCGCCTTTTCTACTCACCCCTTTTTCATTTGCTCGGAAGTTTGATGTATGTAGCCACCCAATGGCTTGGCGGAACCGCCATCACGGCTATCAAGATCGTGATGTTTCTCAGCGTCTTTATCTCCGGATTATTCATGTATCATTTCCTGTTGAAGGCCACCGAAGGAAAAGTAGCAGCCGCGACTATCGGCGCAGCCATCTATGTCTTATACCCTTATCGCATCTTTGATGCGTTGTGTCGCGCCGCCTATGCCGAAGCTTTAGCTTTTGTCTTCATCCCTCTTTTCTTTAAGGGTTTGCATGGCCTTGTGCACTTCAAAGACAAAATAACAGTTCTCCCATTTGTTGAAGTGATTATCGGTGGAGCTTTGCTCTTTTTGAGTCACAACCTGACGGCCATCTTTGGTTTTATTTTTGGCGTCATTTTCCTTTTGGCCAATATTCGCAAAATAATCATATTGTGCCGCACAAAGCAATATTGGATTAGCGGTCTCGTCTCGATTGTATTGTTAGTCGGCTTGATGTCTGTTTCGCTTTTCTCATCTCTTGAATTAGTTAGCAGCGGTTTATATAACATTTCCAATCCGTCTCGCATGTGGACGACATACGAGCTTGTCTCAAGCCGCGTTGAAACAGCCTTCAACTATTCGGGATTCCTCAATTATCTATACATGAATGGCACTTTCGGATTGTCGATGGGACCCAGCGTCCTGACCTCACTAATAATTTCTTTTTTGCTATTAAGTTTTCTCTTCTTTGTTTTTGACCACACCCTTCGGCAGTTTAAGAAAATGCGGTATTTCCATTTTTTGATTAGTGCCTCCGCCTATATCTTGTCGATCATTCTCTTCGCCAACCGCCTCGAAGTTATATTCGGTGCGATTATAGTCGTCATAATGGCCTTTTGTGTTGATTACGCCTTGCACCTTTCGCAAAGCGAACGGGTGACGAAGGGCGTCTTCTATCAAGATGTCGACTTCTGGTTTTTAATCGGTATTATCTTGTTGACGTTTGCGTTAATTACTCAGAAATGGCTGTGGCGCATCATCCCCGAACCCCTCTACATGATTCAATTTCCGTGGCGGCTTTGGGCTTATATTCAGTTCTTTGCCAGTTGGGCGGTCGCTTGGCTTTGTTACAAGTTTGAATATAAGAAGGCCGTTTCCTATGCGGCGATTACCGCTCTTGGCTTTTGCATGGTGGCCGGCCAGGCACTTCCTGAGAAGCGCCTCAACATGATTCGCGCCGCTGAGCCAGATAGTTCGCTCATCGTCTACTATGGCGATGAAGATTATTTTAAATACACGTCTTCAATCGGCTGGAACAAAGAGTATATTCCACAAGTTTTTTATGAAAGTGGATATGTTTCCGAATACAGCAACTCTTTATATTCAAGCGTCAGACTAATTATCAATCAGCAATATGTTGATCAATACCCCCTCGAGCCCGCCGTCTTAAGCGGCGATTGTGTAATCGATGTCACAAAGCGCGAAACTCCTAATTATGAGATGGACATCGACGCCACAAGCGATAGTCTTATCCAAATGCCTCTCATCTTTTATCCAGGATATCGAATTCAAGCTTATGAAGACGATAAGAAAATTGCCCTCGAATCGCTTAATATCGACGGTCTCATCGCTTTTGATGTCGCGGCCGATTATCAAAAGATAGTTATCTCCTTTGTCGGAAGCCCCACGGTTATTGGCTCATACGTCTATTTTGGTTTATCCGCCCTCGGCACGGCGGGGTTAGTCACTTGGTTTAAACTGTCGGAACGCAAAAGAAAAGAAACAGCGAGTAAAGAGTAACCCTACCGTGTCTCTTATCGTTTATTCCGGTCTTATTAATTGTTAATTAACCATTCAGTCAGTATAATTTTTTTGAAGTCAACGCAAGGAGTAATATTATGCATAACACAAGAAAAATCAGCGATGGTTTATACTATGTTGGTGTCAACGACCATCATCTGACAAGGTTTGAAAATACCCACCCCCTCACAAGAGGGATGGCCTACAATTCATATTTGCTCAGCGATGACAAAACCGTCTTGTTCGACACCGTCGATCGCGCGGGTGGTCAGCAATTCATGGAAAATATCGAATTCGCGTTGGGTGGTAGGACACTCGATTATTTAATAATCAATCACATCGAACCCGATCACGCCGCTTTAATCGTCGATGTCTTAAAGCTATATCCGGAAGTGGTGCTGGTCGGAAACAAGACGACTTTTCGGCTCCTCGACCAGTTTTATGGTCCTGATATAAATGGGCGGTTTCTTGAAGTCAAAGAAGGCGATAGTCTAAATGTTGGCACCAAAACTTTAAAGTTTTTCATGGCCCCGATGGTCCATTGGCCAGAAGTTATGGTCACCTATGAAGAAACGTCCGGCCTCCTTTTTTCCGCTGATGCTTTCGGAACGTTTGGAACGCTCGAAGGCCAGCTTTTCACAAACCCTACTAATTTTGAAAAGCTATGGCTCGACGAAGGCCGTCGGTATTACGCCAACATCATTGGAAAATATGGCATGCAGACTATGTCTTTGCTAAATAAGATATCGACTTTAAAGGTTAATATGCTTCTCCCCCTACATGGGCCTCTATGGCATGGAGACTTTGCCCCATATTTTGAAAAATATCGTCTCTGGGCAGCTTATACTCCTGAAGAAAAAGGCGTCGTAATCGCCGTCGGTTCCATATATGGAAACACCGAGGAAGCAGCCGACATTCTCGCTGGATATCTCGCCGATATGGGCGTCAATAATGTTGTTGTTCACAATGTTTCATCGGTCGACCCATCCCATATCCTCAGCGATATATTCCATTTTTCACATGTCGTATTAGCCTCTGCCACTTATAATTTTCGCGTTTTTCCGAAGATGGAAACGCTCGTCAGCGACATTGTGGCCACCGGTGTCGGCAATCGCGTTTTCGCGATAATTGAAAATGGCTCGTGGGCTCCGAGCGCGGATAGCCTCATTCGCGCGCAAATCAGCAAACTGAAAAATGTGAGCATCGTTAACTCGGAGAAGTTTACAATAAAATCAGCGCTTAAGAGCGAGCAGCTCGAAGCCCTTAAAAATCTTGCCAAGCAAATCGCTGACTCGATGTAATGTTTTGCTTAAACTAATAATATTTATAGCCCGGAGGAAAATTATGAAAGACTTTATCATCACGACAACGAATCAATTAGAAGGCTATATTATTACGGAATATCTCGATGTCATTTTTGAAGAGAGTATTTTTGGCATTAGCATCTCGACCGGCATCAAAGGTCTCGGCGACATGTTCGCAGGATGGACCGGAGAAAGACTTCATGCCATTTCTAACCGCATCGAAGAAGTGAAAAAAGATGTCAAAGAAGCTTTAGTTGATAAAGCGGTGCGCCTCGGGGCCGATGCTCTCATCGGAGTCGATATCGAGACGACCAGAAACCTCAACGACGGGACCATTGGCGTTTCGATGTCGGGAACAGCGGTGCGAATCATCAAAGCAATCGGAAAATAAAATACTTGCAAAAAGCGCGGAATTCTTTTCAAATCCGCGCTTTTTTGTTGATAAAATCGTCTATATTAGTCGTTAGCGTGACCGGCTGAACCTAAGACGTTAACCATCTTGTCAGCTACCAATTCAGTGATGGCTTTGAGGCCGGCATTAATAAATAAACGCGTATCGAATTCCTGAGGATTTTCGGTCAATGCCTTGCGGATACCGCCAACATAGGCGACGCGAATATCGGTGCCGACATTAATTTTGCATACGGCGCGCCTTGCCGCATCGCGAAGCATATCTTCGGGAATGCCGATCGCTTCCGGCATTTTGCCGCCGTATTTATTTAAGGTGTCAAGATAAGCCTTTGGAACACTTGAGGCCCCGTGGAGGACGAGGGGGAAGCCCGGAAGTTTCGCCTCAATTTCTTCGAGGATGTCAAAGCGGAGCTGCGGTTTTTGTCCCGGTTTGAATTTAAAAGCTCCGTGCGCCGTTCCGATGGCGATGGCTAAACTATCAATTCCGGTTTTGCTGACGAACTCAACGACATCTTCCGGATGGGTAAAGTGACCGTATTTATCATCGACATTCAAGTCTTCTTCAATCCCGGCGATGGCGCCCAATTCGCTTTCGACACATACGCCGCGAGCATGAGCATACTCGACAACTTCTTTCGTGATTTCGATATTCTTCGCAAAATCATAGGCCGACGCATCTATCATCACGCTGGTAAAACCGATATCGACGCATTCTTTGCACAATGGGGCATTCTTGCCGTGGTCGAGGTGCAAGACGACGGGGACGGTTATTTTTTTCATGGCGTCATCGATGGCATTCTTGATGAAATCCTTACCGATGAATTCGAGAGCGCCGCCGGAGATGGCGATGATAACCGGTGATTTGGTTTGCTCGGCAGCCTTTAAGACAGCTTTCATGATGTCGACATTATCGACATTAAAAGCTCCGATGGCGTATTTTCCTTTGTAGGCTTTGGCAAACAGTTCTTTGGACGTAACTAATGGCATATTCTTTCCTCCTTATGCAATAGCATAACAATGTAATTAGTCTATACGCGATTGGCACTTTTAAAGACATTGGCCAATTTGTAAGCGACGAGATTCTGAGCAGCGGCTTTGGCCGGCGCTAAAAAATAGCGAGGCTCAAAGCGATTTGGATGGTCGGCGAGAGCTTTTCTGAGACCGCCGACATAAGCCATGCGAAAATCGGTACCGATGTTAATTTTGCAAACATTGATCGATGCAGCTTTGATAAGCAATTCTTCAGGAACGCCGATCGCGTCGTGAATATTGCCTCCATAGCGATTGAAATTTTGAAGCAATTCGCCTGGCACGCTGCTCGCGCCATGCAGGACGAGCGGAAAGCCCGGCAACCTTTTTTTGATCTCTTCAAGAATGTCGAATCGAAGAGCGGGAGTTTCTCCCGGGGCAAATTTTTGCATTCCGTGGACGGTTCCGATTGACACGGCGAGACTATCGACGCCGGTCTCTTCAACGAAGCGCACGACATCTTCGATATTTGTATATCTATGTTCCGGACCTATTAAATCGGGATTTTCTTCATCTTTGGCAATCACACCCAATTCTCCCTCGACGCTGACACCTCTTTCATGTGCGTACTCGCACACTTCCTTAGTAATCTTGATATTTTCTTCAAGCGGACGATCCGATGCATCGATCATCACGCTCGTGAAACCTTCATCGATACATGATTTGCACACTTCGATGCTCTTGCCGTGGTCGAGATGAATGGCAAAGGGAATCGTGATATCCTGCGCGACTACCTTAATTAAAATCTTTATATTGCCCGGGTGCATAAACTCGCGCGAGCCTTGAGAAAAAGCCACCATGACCGGAGAGCGATTCTCCTCAGCGGCTTTGAGGACGGCTTGGACCATAGGGATGCTATCGACATTAAAGCAACCGATGGCATATCCTTCTTCGTATGCTTTACTAAACATTTCCCTAGTGTTGACTAATGGCATGCTGACTCCCCTGGCGACCTCTTAAAAACAGGTCCCTACTAATACGATATCACTAAAAATATTAGAACTAAATGAAAAAAATGTATATTTGTAAACGATTACAATAAAAATATTGTTTATAAAAAATCACCGTGCTAAAATATTTTCAGAAAGATTCTAGGAGGATCATAAAAAACATGAAGAAAGCATTTGTATTTCTATGCGCTTCACTTTTCGTCACGTCTGCCGTCGTCTTGACAGGCTGCAATCCGACTACCGATGATGGCTCAACCGCCGCGGTCGTCGAAAAAGCCAGCAAAATGACACTTGCAGAATTGGAAGCAGCTTCTAAAGCTGAAATGGAAGCTTCGACCTCAACATTCAAAGTCGTCGGCCTCACCTCAACTCTCGCCAAAGCGATGGTTAAGTTCTGTGAAACCTATGACTGGATGGAACTCGACGTCAACACCTATGTCAACAACAGCTATAAGGATTACGCCTTATTAACTGCCCTTGAACAGGCCGATACGTCATACTTTGCGGACTTTGCCCTCGTTCAAGATGCTCGCAGCTTGGCCGACTATCTCGAAGCCGGAATTACCGTCAACTATGTACCAAGCGACTATGAAGAACTCAATTTACCTGAAGAAAACACTTACCCGTTAAAGGGCTTGTATTTCAATAAGATTTTCTTCTCTAATGAGAGACTCGGTGTCGATCTTAACAACATTTGGCAATTAGCCGGAAGCGCAGAAGATGCTAATCATTTGGATAACGTCTCCTTCCAGAGCCCAATTACCGAACAAATTAACATGTCGTTCATTCTCAGCCTCTACGACGAAGCCAATCAGGCAAGAATCGAAGAAGCTTATGAGAATTACTATGGAACCGCTTGGGCCGCTAGCGAAGATTACGATTCATGCGGTGAACAATTCGTTCACGAATTTGTCGCCAACATTTCCAGATGGCACTCCAGCGATGGCACAGCCATGAAGAAAACCCAATACGAAGAAACCGCTCAAGAAGGTGTCGATCCCTTCGTTTATTATGGCGCGTTTGCCAAAATGAAGGATGCCGCCGGATCAGTCTATGGTGAAGAAACTGCTATGGTCACCGTCGATTGGGATAAGGAAATTGATGGATTTAACGGCTTTATGTATGCAATGTATAGCCAAATCGTCAAAAACGCCGCACACCCATACACCGCCTGCTTGTACGCCCGCTTCCTTTTAACTCCTGAGAGCTACGAAGCCATGTGCTACAATTCCAGCACTCCAAATAGCCTTGGCGATCCAGCCAATATGTATGGCTATTACTATCCATGCACTTCGACCACAGTTGGCATCAACGACAACGACTGGTCCAAAGAAGAGTGGATTGAAAAATCGATTAACGAAGATTTCGATTACCTAGCTACCGTCAAAGGTGCTCGCATCAACGAAATCCTGGCCCTCGTTGCCGAAAACTCCAAAGCTTCCTAATTATCGTATTACGATAACTTAGCTGCTATTTGAAGAAAACGGGAGAAATCCTTTGGTCTGGGGTTTCTCCCGTTGCTAATATATAGGCGGAATATAATTCATGAAAAAAATGTCCTTAAGCAAGATATGGAATAAAACAAAAACTTTCTTTTCCAAACCCGCTAACATCATCTTGCTCTTCTTCACAATCTTGTTGACGGTTACCGTCATTTACCCACTTATTTCCTTAGTTCTCGACTCTTTCATCGTCCAGAGCATTTCCGAAGCTCGCGAGATCAACGAAATATGGGGTACAGCCGTCAAAAAAGGCGACTTCACTTTCGCCCAATGGCCGAATCTCCTCTTTAACGAAAATCCCGAATACTCACTCTACTTTTTCTGGCAACCGCTCAATCGTTCAATTTTAATGGCCTTGTTGGCCTGTGTTATCGCGGTTCTCGGCGGCGGTGTATTAGCTTGGTTAATCACCCGCAGCAACCTACCGATGAAAAAGTACATTTCGGCCGTATTCATCTTTCCGTATATCATGCCCTCGTGGTCAATCGCCATGTTTTGGGAAAACTTCTTTAAGAACACGAACATCGCCGCATCAAATGGAACAGGTATTTTGCAAGCCGTCACCGGCATTTGCGTCCCTGAGTTTCTCGTCTATGGTCTTGTCCCATGCGCCTTAGTTCTCGGTATTCACTACGCGCCTTTTGCCTACATCCTCATCGGCGGCATCTTGCGCAACATGGACGCGAACCTCGAAGAAGCAGCGACAATCCTTAAATCATCAAGATTAAAAATCTTGAGAAGAATTACTTTGCCAATTGTCGCTCCGGCATTGATCTCGACCATCTTACTTGTTTTTGCAAGTTCGATCTCAAGTTATACGGTTCCCGCTTTCTTAAATGCCAACAATAGTTTTACCTCGATTTCAATCGCGATGCGCGGTTTGATTATTACTGCAGGCAAGAAAGGCCAAGGCTATGTCGTGGCGGTTATCTTGCTCGCGTTTAGCGTTTTAATCTTGACCATTAACAATTGGTTTACACGCTCGCGAAGAAGCTTTACGACGGTCAGCGGAAAATCTGGACAAGTATCCAAATTCCGCATCGGCAACAAACCGTGGATTAAATGGGTTGTCGCTAGCGTCATCGTCTTAGTGGTTTCGTTCTTCGCTGTCTTTCCTCTCGTCTCGTTCGTCCTCGAAAGTTTACAAGAGACGGCCGGAAATTATGCTTCAATGACTTTTAAATACTGGTTTAGCCCGGAAAACTTCGATGTCCGCATTACCGCTCAAGGTCAATCGTCGCAAGGCATATTTTATAATTCCACAATCTGGAAAGCGTTCGGACGGAGCGTCTTGGTCGCAGCGGTGGTGGCGATGGTGGCTGGCACCTTTGGCATTCTCATCGGCTATGCCGTCAGCAAAAATCGGCGTAACCGCGTCGCCAACTACGTTTCAAGCACCGCTTTCCTGCCCTATTTGATTCCGGCTTTAAGCTTTGGCGCCATCTTCTTTTCCTTAACTTTTAAAGAAGGTTTCCAATGGCTCAATGTCTCGACGACTAATAACGAATGGTCAGCTGTGGCGATTTGCGTTTTAGTGGCCTCAATAAAATTTTTACCTTTCGCATCGCGAAGTGGCACGAATGCCATGCTTCAGGTTTCAGGCGAAATCGAAGAAGCTGCCATCATCACCGGCTGCCCGTGGTGGAAGCGCATGACTCACGTCTTATTTCCAATTCAAAAATCGAGCTTAATCAGCGGCTATCTTTTGCCATTTATCTCTTGCATGCGCGAATTGACGCTATTTATTCTCATCACCTCGAGCTTCTCCCTAATTACAAATGTTCTGCAGTTTTATAATGTCTACGGCATGACTCAGATGAGCAATGCCATCAACCTTTTAATTGTCGTCTTCGTCATCGGTGTCAACTTCTTAATAAATAAATTGACCGGTGCATCTATTGATAAAGGTATAGGAGGCTAATTGTCATGCCAAGAATCGAATTAATCAACGTAACAAAAAGATGGGGCCACTTTGTGGCTGTCGATAATTTAACGATGGTCATCGAAGACCGCGAATTCGTCACTTTGCTCGGGCCGTCTGGTTGTGGCAAAACGACGACGCTGCGCATGATTGCTGGCCTAGAAACGCCGACATCTGGAAAAATTATTATCGGCGACCGCGTCGTCTTTGATAGCGACAAAGGTATCAATATTTCGGCCTCCAACCGCGATATCGGTTTTCTTTTTCAAAACTATGCCCTCTGGCCGCATATGACCGTCTATAAAAACATTTCCTTTGGCCTAGAGAATTTAAAGTGGAAAAAAGAAGATATTAAGAATCGCGTCGACGAAGTCATGAAGACTTTGCAAATATCAGAGTTCCGCGATCGCTACCCTAGCGAGTTGAGCGGCGGTCAGCAGCAACGCGTCGCGATCGCACGCACTCTCGCCCCGAAACCTCAAGTCTTATTTATGGACGAACCCCTTTCAAATCTCGATGCCAAACTGCGCGGCGAGATGAGAACCGAGCTCAAAAGACTTCATCGCGACACCGACTCTACTTTTGTCTACGTGACACACGATCAATTGGAGGCGATGACTCTCGCAACGAGAACATGCCTAATTCACAAAGGCCTCATGCAGCAATACGATAAGCCGCTGAATGTCTATAATCATCCGACCAATTTATTCGTTGCCGACTTTGTCGGAAGTCCGACGATGAACTTCTTGAAAGCCAAAGCCAAAAAGATATCCGAAAAAGTTTTACACCTCGAAGTCTTGGATATCAAAATCAAATATACGAGCAACGAGGCCGTCGATTTAAAATCTGAAAATGTCATCATCGGCATTCGTCCGGAATTTCTTCTGATCAAGGATGATGGCTCAATTAAGGGGCTTGCGTATTCGACGCTGCCATCCGGCATGGAGACGACGGTAAAAATAAACTTAAAAGATACGATTTTGTCAGCCGTGCAATTCGGTGCCGTCGACTATGCCTTTGATCAGAAGATTAACTTCGATATCATTGGAAAAGGCATCGTCCTCTTCGACGAAGAATCAAAAGTTAGCATCGCATTAGGCTCTTGCGAAGTTATAAAATAGCTTTTTTCAAAACTCCGTTATCAATAAGCGTTTGCTTTTGATATATTTAAGTATCCATGGAAAACCTCGAAAACCAGACAAACGAGATTGGTGAAAAATCCAAGAAAAACTTGCCCAAACCATATTTACTGACGCGAATCATGGCTTCTTTCTTGGATTTTTTTCTTGCTTGTCTTCTATTTGTTGGTTTTGAAGCCACTCTATATTTCACTCTTTTTGAACCTTTGGGCTATCATCGCTTGATGGATGAATCACAAGCCGTGCTCCAAGATTCGCACCTTTATATTCTCGACGATGAACGCGGCTTGTTTACCATTACCGAAGTCTATGATGAAAATTTGACGCCCGAAGAAAACTACGATATTCCACTTACTTATTACTATACAAATGATCCGCGAGCTATCGCTGACAACCGCCTTGCCCGCTATCACAATTCTAAAATCGTTTCCGGCTATTTTGTCGAGGAGAGCGAAGGCGTTTTTGTTCGCGCCGAAGGAGCCGATGACAATGAAGTCAAAGCTTTTTTCGTCTCGGCATATGACGATGCCATCATATTCCTTGAACGCGATCCGGTATATTTAAACGGTGTTAATAAGACTTTTTACATCGTGATTTTTACGAGCCTTTTTAGCGCGACCTTAGCGATGGCAATCATCCACCTTCTCATCCCTCTTTTGATGAAGAACGGGCAGACGCCTTTTAAACTTGTATTTAAACTGTGCATCGCAGACGCCCGCGACGATACGCGAGTAAAAAAAGGACAAGTCGTCGTCCGTTTTGTCATCTTGCTCTTGTTTAATATTTGGGTGCCGATACTATTATTTGCTCGCTTTTCGTACTTCACGCTAATTCCTGTCTTCATTTCGATTATTTTAATGTCGCTTACGAAAACCTTTTCGGGACCGCATGACTATGTGGCGAAAACTTATATCGTCTCTAATCGCGACATATCGATACCCGAGCACGTCAAAGTTGATGAAGGGAATAATTCGCAATAAAAGGAATCTACCATGTTTTTAAAATTCACCACCATCGATAACATTCGCGATTTAGGAGGTATCCAAACCGCGGATGGCCACACGATTGTTCTCAATCGCCTCTTTCGCAGCAGCGATCTTCACAAACTTTCCAAAAAAGAACTAGACATTTTGAAAAAAGACTATGACCTTCGCGTCGTAATCGATTTTCGCTCGACGAAATCGAGCATCGATCGCCGCGATCTAATCGATGAAAGCATCAAGTACTATCACAAATACACTTTAAAATTCTTAGAAACAAATTCCTACAACGAAGAAATTACGGTGGAGCCAGACGAATTTTTTAAGGATGTCTATCGCCGTCTTGCTTTGCAAGAAGAGGCGATTGAAGCATATCGCAAATTCTTCCGTCTCATCATCGAAAATGAGGAAGGGGCGATTTTGTGGCATTGTACCTCGGGCAAAGATCGGACGGGAATTGCCGCCGCCTTGCTCCTCAGGGTGCTTGGATGTGATCTGGAAACCATCTATCAGCAACATTTCCGCACCAACGAAATTACCATTCCGATATTGAAAGAAAAGTTAAAAGAAATTGATCCTGATGATAAGCAGAAAATCAAATATTATGAAGCTTACTATATCACGAAAAAGGAATACATAGATGAGTACTTTAATGCCGTGAACGAAAAGTATAACTCAATTGATGATTACATCCTTAATCAGTTAAAAGTTTCAGAAAGCAGCAAACGAGTTTTGCGGGACCGATATTTGAATAAATAGCCTGTTTTTGTGTCATAAAGCCTTTTTTTGAGGGCATAAAGGAGCGAAAAACAGAAAACACAAACACAATTATGAAAATTGTTATACAATGAATTTGAAAATTTTATTCATTGCTATTACAAAATTTGATTTTCGCTTTTGGCTTAACTTAAAGGAGACGCTATATGAACAATTGCATCGTCAGGATTAACGAATCACTCGATTCGTTTTCAAAGCAAGTCGCCAAAGTCGCTCGCTATGTTTTAGATCATCAGGAAGAAGTTATTCAGATGACGATTAG
Organism: Bacillota bacterium; assembly: GCA_023393065.1. Classification (GTDB taxonomy): domain Bacteria; phylum Bacillota_I; class Bacilli_A; order RFN20; family CAG-826; genus UBA1424. Next base: position 136,986 of record JAEWMX010000005.1, read on the forward strand.
CGAGCTCGCTAAGAAAAGCAAAAGCTCGACGGCAACCATCGTCCGCTTTGCCACCCTTCTTGGCTTCAAGGGATATCGCGATTTTATCAAGAGTCTTTATCACGACGTAGTAAGCAATACTCTTTCTGAAGACAACATCTATGAAATAGATAGCAAAATGCCTAAAGAGTCAACCATTCGTCAAACGATCGACATCGTCAGCAAACTCAACATCGAAGCCTTGATCAGCACTTTAAAAATCGTTGATGAAAAGTGTGTTGAACGAGCTGTTAATGCCATTAACGAAGCCAAACACGTAGCGATATACGCCCTCAGCGGCTCGTTGATCGCCGCCCAAGATATCGTCTTTAAATTCGACCGTCTCGGCATCAATTGCCGTCTATATGATACGCCCCACTCACAAATACTTTCAGCGGCTGGGCTCAATAGCGACGAAGTCGCCATCTTCCTTTCCTACTCCGGTGAGACAAAGGATATTATCGCCGCTGCTGAACTCGCGGCCAATCGTCGCGTCAAATGTATCTCCATTACTAAATATGGCGAGAACAGCCTGACTAAAACGTGTAACATCAACATTCAACACTCCTCTTTGGGGAGAGGGTTTAGAAGCTTTTCCACTCGCTCGCGCGTCGTTCAAGAAAATATTATTGATATTATTTTTGTCGCTTTGGCTCAACGTCGCGGCGATCAGCTAAAGAAGTATTATCAATTGTTTGACTATACCGCACCGAACGGCACAAAAAAATAGTGACTTAATGTCCATATAACGTTTTCGAAAAATGAAAAGCCGCTTTATAGCGGCTTTGTTTGTTTCTATAAAGTTTTAACGATTATAGCTTAACAACTTTGGAAGCTCTGAGTCCGCGTTCGGAATCTTGCGCTTCGAATTCAACACTTGCGCCGACATCAATGGTCTTGAATGAGCCCATTTGAAGTGCGGAGTAATGGAAGAAGACGTCTTTTCCGTCTTCGCCAGTTATGAAACCATAACCTTTTTCCTTGTTGAAGCTTTTAACTTTTCCCAGCATGATAACACCTTTCTGAATAACATAACGAAGTAAACCTATATTCAACAGTTTACCGCATCAGTTTAACATTTATTTTAAGATTAACAAGTAATTTGTTTATTATTTGCTGCTGATTATTTTGGTCAAGAAGTAGCCTTGCCAATAATTGCTTGTGTTCCACAGATAAGGGACGAAGACAACTTGTATTTTTATGTTTTCTCCTAGATAGTCATTGAATGGGCATCTGAGGAAGTCGGCATCGCTATATAGATCCACGCAATCGATGTTTTTGGCAAAGATGGTTTTGGCCGCCGCCGCATTTTGATATGTCGCATAGAAATTTTCGTGGTAAGTATCCTCGAGGACGATGTAATCGCTGCCGCCCTTTGTGTACAAACTCACATAACCTTCGTAGCGATATAGATGAGTGAATTTGGATGAATAATTAGGATAAGAGGAATTTTCGTCGGTTTCGTATTTGTAATTGTATAATTCGTTTCCGGAGATAAGGGGCAAAGAAGAAGCCTCGATTTCTGTTTCAAATTTATTATCAGCCGGCCCCCTGTCGATAAACTCGACACCAGGACGGAAATTGAACATCGTGACAGCGGCGATCAGGCGATATGAACTGTTTATCGTGAAGCGATTGCCGACATAGTTGTCGCCATGGACGTAGATCGCATTGATACCATCGCTAAAAAGCAGCACGGCATTATCGGCTTTTCCGAGGAAGGCGGCCTCAAAAGTGACGATTTTGCTAAAGGCAACACCTTTATTATTGAGTCGCAGAGAGGATGCATACTGATGAATTTCGCTTATATCATCCATCTCCTCTGCCAAGGTCGATAAATCGATTTCGGTTCTTGGAGCGGTATAGTGATTTTTCAAGACGACTTCAGCTTCTCCGATATAGATGGAAGGATTTCCGACGATTCGATAAAATTCGCCAATTCCCGCGGCCATATCATAATAAGTAAGAAGGTTGGCATTAACGTATATATATCCGGTGCTGTCGGCAAATAAGAATTTATATTGATTCCCATATTGGGATTTAGAAGTGCCGGAATCTAGTCTGGCAAGCAATTTGCCGGTGAATTCCACCAGGTCTGTTGATGCTCCGACACCGACGTCGTTGGCTAATGATTCACATGCCAATGAAAGAACGCGGATTTCGGCAATTGACATCACTTGTGGCTCGATACTCGTATCGCTTGATGAAGAGCTAGAAGAAGAATTGCCACTCGTGTCGCTGCTTGTATTGGAGCTCGTGTCCGAAGAGACATCGCCACTTGTATTAGAAGAAGTATCGGATGTTGAAGTACTACTCGAACTGTCGCTTGAATTTGGTGTGACGCAAGAAGACAGAAGTGACAGCATTGCTATCGATATTAGTGTTATTTTTTTCAATTTCATGTTTATCCCCTCGTGAAAGTATACTATGTATCATCCTACAAAAAAACCTTATAAAAATTTTTTATTGCAACCAACTCGCGTGAGACTCTTCACTAAGCAATACTATTTACTTTACATGTGTCAAATCGCTAATATTGTTATATTCATTAGGAGAAAAAAACGAAAATGAACAACTACTTCGCCTTCATGCGGGGAACGACTGAAATGAACCGTCTTCGTCGCTTCAATGTCATCATGGGATTCCTTCATCTCGTGCAAGCCTTCGCAATGGTCATCCTCGCCGGCACCGTCATTCAAAAGATTGCCGAATTTCAGCCGGACATCGTCCAATTTTACATTACTTTTGACCCAGTTCAACAAGCGCTCGTCGTCGAATCCAAACATTTGTTTGCCCTTCCGTTTGGAGTATTAGTCGCCGTCTTCCTCTTCATCTCTGCCGGAGCTCATGCCTTAATTTCGCTTCCTAACGCCACTTACCGCATTTACGAGAGCGATTTAGGCAAAGGCATCAACCGCTTCCGCTGGTTTGAATACGCGCTGAGCAGCTCGGTGATGATCGTTTTGATTGCGACGCTTTTTGGAGTCAAAGACATCGCCTCTTTAATTCTTATCTTTGTCGTCAACGCTTCAATGAACTTATTTGGTTTGGTCATGGAACAACTAAATGCCGGGGCCGACAAGAAAAACTTGAAGTGGGGTCCGTTCATCTGGGGTTCAATCGCCGGTATCGCCCCTTGGGCCGTCATCTTAATTTATATGTTTGGCACCGGCAACTACGATCAAGTTCCGTGGTTTGTCTGGGCGATTGTCGGTACATATTTCGTCGCTTTCAACACCTTCCCAGTCAACATGATCCTTCAGTATTTGAAGGTTGGCAAATGGTCCAACTACCTCTACGGAGAAAGAGTCTATATCATTCTTTCGTTAGTTGCTAAAAGCATCCTCGCCTGGCTCGTCTTATTCGGCGCGATGCAACCAGCTTAATTAGCCATCACTTTATAATTTTAAAAGCGCCGCGGAAACGCGACGCTTTTCTTATTGAGTGGAAAAATATAATAAATATGAAATATATTTAAAACTGATATAGTCGCTTCTCCTTGGTTGAGAAAACGGAAAGCCAATTGAGCGATGGGTTTTTCTTCTTTTGTCTATCTATCAACATATAGTACAATATCGTTGTTTTGTATCAGTGGGGGTTTTTATGAATAAAAATAAGAAATTAGCGGCATCTGGCATTGCGTTTATGTTATTTGCCTTTGCGGCAACGCTTTTAGTAAATGGCAATCTAAAAAAAGAATATAAACATGAAGATTATATTTTTAATGAAGACGCATATTTTGTTGAAAGAATAGATGACCCTACTGGATTAGTAAAAGCCCACAAATTAATCACACCAACCGATAATAAGTATAATACTCAAAAAACGCGTTCTTTAGGAACGAGTTTAATCGGTGATATCGAAAGTGTCTGGAACGCATATACAGGCGAGGGCACGAAAGTTGCAATTATCGATGACGGCTTCGATTACACGCACCCCGAATATACAAGAAGTGACGGAACCAGCGCCATTTTATCTACGAGTAGATATTATTATGTCAGTGGTAACTCAGTGGTTTATCAATCCTATTCTACTAATCCGGCAAGTATCGGTGAAAGCTGGAATACTGAATACAATGAATGGGATACTCACGGAACCGCTACATCGACGACAGCTGCTGCCCCGATGAATAATGGCGGTGGCGTTGGAATTGCTCCCGATGCCGATATTTTGGCACTAAAAATTGATTTCTCATTTGCCGCTATTGATGCCGCGATAAAATATGCGATTGATCAGGATGTTGATGTCATCAATATGTCTCTCGGCGCGTATGCCCAAAGCTTTACAGATGGTTTTGGTGAATCGCAGATTGGATCTTCAGGAGTCGCCACATATTTGCAAAATGCCTGCCAACAAGCCTATAATGCCGGAATTATCGTTGTCGCCGCGGCTGGCAACGAAGCGACTGATTACAAATCGTACCCGGCATGTAATTACAAAGTAATTGGCGTTGGTGCTCTCGGCGATTATGACAATAAAGGTAATGCGGACGCACTAGCAGAATTCACTAATTATGTAGGTGCGGGGCAAACCGGTGAAATAAATGTAGATATACTAGCCCCCGGCTATGTTTATACGGCTCATAAAACAGGAACACAAACCAGTCCAACGCGAACCTATGAAGATACTCAGGGAACATCCTTTTCTAGTCCAATAATTGCGGGGGCCGCTTGTCTTTGGAAGCAAAAATATCCAAACGGTACTCCTGATCAATTCTTAACTCAGCTTCAGGATTCCGCGGACGGCAAAGGATATTACACAGACAAAATGGTTCCTGTCCACGATTGGGATCCCTCACTCATTAATGTCGGTCCGTCTAACATTACCAACGGAAGACTAAATGTCGCGAGTTTAATGAATGCCGATGATCCTTATGTTTCGACGGTCCAGTCTAGTTTAAATATTTCGGTCGGAGAAACTCGCCAAATTTCATTGGCTTCTTCGAACGGAACAATTTCTTATAGTTCAAGCAATGTCAATGTTGCTACGGTAAGCAGCACCGGATTGGTTGAAGGCAAATCATCTGGGAATGCAACGATTACCATTACAGCAACCAAAAACGCCGAAACCGCGACGGCAACAGTCGACATCACTGTTGCCAGCGCAATCGCTTCGACTTCAATCTCCTTTAATCCGGAATCAATTACTTTAAATGTCGGCGGTACATATAATGCCGAAGAGACAATCGTTGTGGCTCCAAGCAACGCTTCGCGTATTTTCATGTTTGAAAGTTCGAACAATAGTGTCGCGACAATTAATGAAGACACCGGCCTTATTACTGCTGTCGGAGCAGGTACGGCGGACATTCTCGCCATCTCAGTTTATGGCAATGCCGATGATACTTTGGCCGTTACGGTAACAGCAAGCGGCTCTGGGACATATACAATTGGTTGGGGAACCGCTATGGGAGATACCGGAACCTTCACTAACTTCTCTGCTGTTTCAGGAACCGCCGCTGGTTTTTTATCATATACAACCGCTCAAAACAACGCTTCAAGCGCCCCCGCTTATAACGATTTAAGCAAGGAATTAAGACTTTATTATGCTTCAAGTGGATCTGGTTGCAGCATCACAATCACCCCTCTTGCGGGGATGATATATACAGGTTTTGAAATAACGACCTCAAGCGGATATTCTCCAACCGTTAAATACACGATTAATGGTGGATCCGCCACCTCAATAACGGCAAGTGGTTCAACTTATACTGCTGCTAATTTAAATATTTCTTCGTCACTGACAATTCAAAACGCCAATACGACAAACACGCAATTAAGAATTCTTACGATTGCTCTCACTTATGCAGATTCTATTCCAAGCGATAAGATTATTCAGAGCCTATCTGCCTTATACACGGGTGGAAGTGTTTATGTCGGCGGCTCATTAAACGCCGGTTCCGTAAGCGTTACGGCAAAATATACCGACGGCACTAAATATCCAGATGCCATTTTATCAACCAGCGATTACTCGCTTAGTGGATTTTCTAACACAACAGCCGGGCAAAAAACAGTTACAGTCACATATATCGGTTCATTGCCAACCTCATCATCACCGTTAACAACGACATTTAGCGTAACCGTTGTGAATGACGAGGTAACAAATGTAAATGTCTCAAATAATAAGACATATCATCCCGGAGAATATATCGCAAAAAGTGAAATTACAGTCACTCTTATATACGCGAGTGGCACCACAAATACAACAACTGATTTCTCGTTTTCCAACGACGGATATCAATTCACTTATGCTGACACTAATAGCGGCGGTTCAAACAAATCAAAACTATTTTCGATCATCTACGACAGCATCTCTTATAATTTCTCGGTCAGTGTGTCTCGAAACGCCTATCAGACGCCAAGTGGCGAAACAAACATTTTATCTAGTACAGAATTCGACGGATCAACTGTCTCAAAAAGCAGCGGAACGCAAAGCAGCACTGCAGTAAAAATCGACAATATTGATTTCACAGTTACAACCAACGCTTATATTTACCAATCTTGTCTTTCCTTTGGAAAAGCAACAGGCTCTATCAATAACGCAAATGCTTTCGAAAGAGATTTATCATCTGTTTCATTTGCACAAAAATCTGGATTTCGACAAGACGGCACTATCAAAATCAGCAAGAATGGAACCACATGGATTACCTATTCTTCTAATGAAGTGTCAAAGGGTGGCTATCGTTTTTTCAAAATCGAATATACTAACACTTCTTCTTCATACAGCAACATCGAAAATATATCTTATACTTTGTCAGGACAGGACAACCCATTTAATGTTGCTAACTACATAATGTATGAAGATACAGATAATCAGTGCACAACAAAATTTGATTTCGCCATTGATAAATTAAACTCAATGTCTAGCGCTGATAAAGAAGCCTTCTGGACATCTACTGATTATGCCATTTCAACAGCAAAGGAAAGGTTGTTAGCGTGGGCGAGACACGAAGGAAAAACATTAATGTATAGCGATGGTGCCTATCTCGTTATCGGCTCCGGTAATATTTCTTCTTTGCTTGATGAAAATCAATCTCCCACTTCTATTCTCATTGTCGTTATTGCGATGCTGGGTCTTGCATCATTTGGCGGATACCTATTCTTAAGAATCAAAAACGAGCATTAAGCAATTACTATCGTCCACTAAATAGTCATCCAATTTTAAATAAATATATATTTTTACGCATGTGATCATTTTTATTTGCATCTACTTTATTTAAATAAAAAATACAACTACAAAATATTTTTATCAGCATATTTTTCGATAGCATCGGAGGTATTTTTGCGTTTACCTTTTTTTACTTCAAAATTGCCTTGTAAGGAGTTTTGAAAGTGCCTATACTATGTAATACGAAGACGCCAAATCTTCATACACATAAGGACGACTCATACAAAAAAGACGATTGAAAAGACAGTTTTTTTGTGCGCCAAAAGCGTCCGTATCACTAGCCCAAAACCGTAAATATGATAAGGGAGGATTATTTTATGGGAATGTTTAAAACGACGAATGAATTGATCGACAAATTTATCGGAAACGATGACGATAAGCGCGCCGACTATCTTAAAAGAGAAAATAGCAACTTTGTCTACTCTTTACCTTTACTACGTAAAAACTTGTCAAACCGCGCGGAAGAAGAGTATTTAATGACCCATATCCTTCCCCAAAAGCTCGTCGATCTTTATGAGGACGGGGTCGTTTATATTCACGATAAACAACTCAGCTCATACTGCCAGTCAATTTCGTGTCGCGATGTCGCGATGCGAGGAATTCCAAGCTTAGCTAAAAACATGCTCGAATCGGATGCAGCCGCATCGCTCTTCACCCTAATTCGCCATTTTAGCAACATCGTGACGCTGATGAGCCAGCAAGTTTCTGGAGCCGTCATGCTCGCCCAAATGACAACCATTCTCGCCTCCTATCTATATGATGAAGAGTTGCGCGGAGTAGATTATTCCGACAAGCTTCTCGTCAGATTAATGTACCAACTTATTTATGAGTTAAACTTGCCGCTTCGCGCCGGTTCTGAATCGGCCTTCTCAAACTGCACGCTTGAGTTTGGCAAACCTTCCGAAGATATTAAAGACGAATATGTTGTCATCGGTGGCGAAGCTCGCGAATATAAATATTCAGAGATTCCAGCCGCTTATTTTGATCGCGTCAATATCGCCTTTATCTCGGCCATGGCAAAAGGCACGAACAAAGGGATACCCTTAACCTTCCCTTTGATTACCGTTCAAATCGATGATAACTTCAATTATCACAATCCTGTCTTTCTCATGCTCTTAGAAAAGATGTATGCCTGGGGCGGTGTCTATTTTGAAAACTTCAGAACCGAAGCTTTTAGTGATCCCTATTATAAAAATCTCAACCCCTTAATTAAGGCAAAAGACCCCGCTGTATCGCGAAGCTTATGCTGCCGGTTGAATATCAACCTCGGACTCCTTTCGCGCCTTGGCGGTGGCATTTTCGGCTCTTCCGTCGGCAATGTCGGAGCTATTCAAGTCTTAAATCTCAACATGAATCGCATGCTCATTGAGTTTGGCCATGACGAGCAACTGCTCAGAGATAAAATCCGCGAATACATGGAAATCATGGAAGAAGGTCACCTCGCCAAGCGGCAATGGGTCGAAGATCACAAAGAACTATATCCGACATTCTTCTCATTTAATAAAAATCTCAAAAACTATTTCAATGTCTTTGCGGTGACCGGCATGCACGAAGGTTTGATAAATGTCGGATATCCTCTGGGCATGAATGATCCGCAAGGCAAGATGTACGCACACGAATTAATGCAGTATATGTCGAGCATCGTCGACGATTTTATCGTCCGTGATAAAGTGGCTTGTGGCATCGAATACGCGCCCGCAGAAAACGCCGGCATCAAATTAGCCCGTAACGACGTCAAATGGGCTGAGCGCAACGGAAGAAAGATTTTCGTTCAAGGCGAAGCCGATAATGTCTTCTTGACATCGGGCTGCATGCTGCCATTTAGCGAGCCAGACTTCACAAAACAAATTGAAAATGCCGCTGAGTTCCAGGGCTATGCGACTTCAGGTTCGATTCTCCATCACTTTATCGAATCAAAAATCGAGCCGGAAATCTTGGCAAAATACATCGAACGACTGTTTAGAAAGCCCATTAATTACATTACCCTTTCGCCGACAGTCAGCAGCTGCTTGTCCTGCGGACAAACACTCGCGGCGACGGATGCCCTTAACATTACCGAATGCCCTGTCTGTCACAGCAACGACATCGGCACGTACAGCCGCGTCATCGGTTATGTGAGAATGATCGCCCGCAAAAACATCAAGATTAACGAAAAAGGTTATTATCGCGGAGATTATAACTTCTGGAGTAAAGCTCGGCGTTTCGACTGGGCGCAGCGTCGGCGTTTCCATGAGAGCGACACCGATGATCAAGTACTATAAAAACCTGTTGCTTACCCTTACCGAAATCAAGGGGCATCCCGCTCTTTTAGTCCATGCACTGACGGGATGCTCTTTTCGTTGTTTTCACTGTTTTAATTTTAAAGAGCTAATTGACAAAGAACACGATGAGTACTATTTGATTGACGATGTCATAAAATATGTCGTCAGGCAAAAAGATCTATTCGAGTACATCGTCTTCAGTGGTGGTGAATTTTTAAATGCGCCAATCGATGATTTGGAAAACGATCTCGCGCGAGTTCGCAAAGTAAGCAATAAGCCGATTATCATCTACACCAACGGAACAAACTACGACAAAATGAAATTTCTCTCGGATAAAGAATTGGTCGATGGTTTTCATATTGACATGAAATTGCCCTACCACCTTTTGACTGAAGAAGACTTTGACTTAGTCGAACTTACGCTTGGTCTTCGCCTCAAAAATCTATTGCTTTTTAAAAAGCTTCTCAAAGCCATTGTTTACGCCGTTAGCAATGATTGCGGATATAGTAAAGTTCGAAGTGTTAGATATCCATTTTTAAGCGATAGTGCTTTTGAAGAGAATCGATCTTTCATTGAATCACTGAACAACAAATACAAGAAATCAGTTCCATACGAAGTCAATGATTTTATTTACGAAGATGAATAATTTGGCTGCAAAAACATGCCTTTTGCGCACTTTTTTATGAAAATTGCTTATTTTTCTATATTGATCTGAGTACATTTGATTATTTTGTACAACCGTAGGTGTATAATAACGACGTTGATTTTAGGAGAGAATTTTATGGAAAAAGAATGCACTCACGACTGCAGCACATGCGGAGAAGCCTGCGATGAAAGAACAGATGAAAAAGTTGATTTTTCTGCGAAACTAAACGAGCATAGCGCTGTCAAAAAAGTGATTGGTGTCATGAGTGGTAAAGGCGGGGTTGGCAAATCGATCGTCACCTCGATGCTCGCCGTTTTGATGAAGCGGTTGAATCACAATGTGGCGATTCTCGACGCCGACATCACCGGTCCCTCGATACCCAAATTATTCGGCTTAAAAGAAAGAGCCTATGCTAACGATTTAGGAGTGATTCCGCTGACAACTAAAACCGGCATCGATGTCATATCGATAAACCTCTTGCTGGACAACGTCACCGATCCCGTCATCTGGCGCGGGCCAATTATCGGCAACATGGTCAAAACATTCTGGTCTGATGTCGTATGGAAGGACATCGACTTTATGTTTATCGATATGCCACCGGGAACCGGAGATGTGGCTCTGACCACTTTTCAATCGCTTCCGGTCGATGGCATCGTCGTCGTCACCTCGCCTCAAGAGTTGGCGTCTTTGATCGTCAGCAAAGCTGTCAAGATGGCACAGATGATGAATATACCGATAATCGGCATCGTAGAAAACATGTCGTATTTCCGCTGTCCCGACAACGGCCAAGATTATCCGATATTCGGTGCGAGCCACATCGAAGAAATCGCCTCCGAGTACAATCTAAAGGTCCTCGCTAAAATTCCTATTGATCCCCATCTCTCCAGCTTATCGGATCTAGGTCTGATTGAACTGTTCAAGGGAAACTGGCTCGATCAAGTGCCGGAAGTCCTCGAAAAACTATAGATAATTGCAGGATAGAGACTCGCCAATAGCGGGTCTCTTTTTTATAGAAAAAGATGAATTGTATTTGTGTTATAATTAAAAATACATTTGGAGAATTACCAGTGATTTATCTTGATTATAGCGCGACGACAAAACCTGATATACGCGTCTTAAAATATTATAATTGCGTCACTGACAAGTATTTTGCTAATGCAAACTCGCTATATCACATTGGTAGATTAAGCAAAGGCGCGATTCGAAAAGCCAGCACCAAAATATTAAAGATGCTCGGCTTTGATAATCACGAAATCATCTATACCAGCTGCGCAACCGAAGCCAACAATCTAGCCATTAAAGGCATTATCGAGACCAGCAGAGACAAGCGAAGAATCATCACAACCATCCTTGAGCACTCCTCAATCATCGCCCCAATTAACGCCTTGCAACGCAAAGGGATTACCGTAAGCAATGTTCGATTAGATAATCGGGGCTCAGTTGACCTCAATCACCTCAAGCAACTGATGGGCCCAGATGTCGCCCTCGTGTCAATCGGTTCGGTCAATTCCGAAATCGGGATTCGCCAACCCATTGAAGAAATTGCCAAAATCGTCCATGAATCAGGAGCCCTCTTTCATTGCGACGCAACGCAGAGCATCGGCAAAGAAATCATTCCTTTAGGTGTTGCTGATCTCATAACTTTTTCTGCTCATAAATTTTATGGAATGCAGGGTATCGGAGCCCTCATCAAAAGAAACGGCGTGTCGTTAAACCCGCAACTCAACGGAGGTGCGAGCACGACCGTTTATCGCTCTGGCACTCCAAACACAACGCTTATTCTCTCATTAAGGAAAGCTATAGAATTGATATATGAGCATCATGATAATAAATATGCCAAAGTACAGTCTCTCAATTCCTATTTACGAAATCTTTTAGCAAAAATGCCCACGGTCGTTATCAACAGTCCCCAAGAAGGTTTACCGCACATCCTCAATTTAAGTTTTTTATCGCATTCAAGCCGCCATGTCGTAGCAAGCTTATCACGGCAAGAAATATATCTTTCTAATCACAGTGCTTGTTCGAGCAACAACCGCAAATCACTTGCCGTTCTTGCTCTGACCGGCGATGAGCGGCGCGCGCTCTCGAGCCTTCGCGTCAGCATTTCTCATCTCACCACAAAATCAGAACTTAGAAAATTTGTTGCCGCTTTGAAGAAAGTGGGCAAATAAGAAGATGAAAGCCGTCATTATCTCAGCCATTTGGTGCCCGTCTTGTCTCATCATGATTGGCCGTTATCACGAGTTGCGCAACAAATATCCCGATATCGAATTTCTCGAATACGATTACGATCTCGATAAAGCGGCCGTCATAGAGCATAAGGTATGGAAGACCCTACCCGTCTTGATTTTATATCAAGAGGGAATTGAAGTCGCGCGTTTTATCGGTGAGAAATCACTAAAAGAAATGATTTTAAAAATCGAGGCCATAAGGCATGGTAAATAAATGGCAAAAGCTTTTATTGGCCGCCGCTTCCGTTTTTCTTTTGTCCTCGAGCGGAGGAAACATCACTCCCCAGGAGGCCAATCTCGTTGCAGAACCTCCTTACGAAGTTAAACTCCACTTTTTTTACAGCGAAAGTTGTAGCTATTGCAGCCAAGAAAAAACCTTTCTTAAATCAATTACCGATGATAGCCAATACGATAATGTTAATATCGTTTCTTATTTAATCGACGCGAATTTAAAAAGTGGTGAGACCAACCCTGACTATGCTGTTAATATGCAGCTGCTTGAAGATGTAGCTGATGTCTTTAATTTTTCAGTCGGCGTTCCAACCACGGCATTAGGCGGAAAGGCGTTTTCGGGATTTGATGTCACGATTCGCTATTTTATAACACAAAGCATTGAGCGATACAGCCAAACGCCACAAGTGGATGTCGTCTCCAAAATCATTGAAGAAGGAGTCGAATCAATCGAGCCAGGAGATCTCGACGACACCGAGTTGGAAGTAAAACTTCCATTTCTCGGCGTCATTGATCCGCAAGCCATCTCTCTTGGCCTCGTTTCGGTCGTCTTGGGGTTTGTTGATGGGTTTAACCCTTGTGCGATGTGGGTTTTGCTGTTCTTGATTTCACTGCTGCTTCCCAATCATGACCGCAAGCGAATTTTTATCCTCGGCGGAGCTTTTATTCTCACTTCCGCTCTTTTCTACTTCGCGCTGATGATGGCGTGGGTCAATACCGCCGTCTTCATCGCCACTAATTTAGCTTTTCGGATAATTGTTGGAGTATTTGCTTTAGCGGCCGGTGGCTACAACTTGTATCAATTCATCAAAAACGTTCGCGAAAAAGATGTCGGCTGTGAAGTTACGGACGAGAAGCGGCGCAACAAGCTGATGGAACGCGTTCGCAAAATTATCACGCAAAACAAATTAATTCTCGCCTTAGTAGGCGTCATTTCCCTGGCGTTAATTGTCAATTTTATCGAACTGGCTTGTTCCGCGGGCGTGCCACTTGTTTTCGCTTACATATTAGCCCTTAACGGCCTCAGTGGCTGGGCGGGTGTCGGCTATGTCTTGCTCTATATCTTCTTCTTTGTCCTTGACGACATCATCGTCTTCTTTATTGTGATGTTCACTCTGAAACTAAAAGTCGTCTCCAATAAAATCGCTTTTTACAACCATTTAATCGGTGGCATCCTGATGCTTGTGATAGGCATTCTGATGATTTTCTTCCCCGCCATTTTACAGTTTAATTTCCTATCCTGAGCACATAACTTATAACATGTATTTATCCATGTTAATATAAAAATACAAGCATCATATTTTTTCGATGCACTACATAACATAAGGAGAATAAAATGGAAGAAAATGTTAACCGGATGCCATTGATTGGCGACAAAGCGCCTGCCTTCAAGGCAGTCACCACACAAGGGATGATAAATTTCCCAGAAGATTACAAAGGTAAATGGGTCATTCTTTTCTCGCACCCCGCGGATTTTACCCCGGTGTGCACGACCGAATTCATGACGTTTGCCTCAATGGCTGATGAATTTAAGGCTCTCAATACCGAGTTGGTCGGATTGTCCGTCGACTCTCTCTACGCCCACATCGCCTGGCTTCGTAAGATTCAAGAGATCAAATGGAAGAATTTTGAAAATATCGAAGTTAAATTCCCGCTGATCGAAGATATTCGCATGGATGTCGCCAAAGCCTATGGCATGATTCAGCCAGGCCAGTCAAACACGCAAGCCGTCCGCGCCGTCTTCGTCGTCGACCCAAACGGCATCGTGCGCACAATCCTTTACTATCCGCTTTCCATGGGCCGCAATTTTGATGAAATCAAACGCATCATTCAAGCTCTGCAAAAAGCTGATACTGACAAAGTCGCAACTCCTGCTGACTGGCGTCCCGGCGATGATGTCATCATCCCGACTGCCGGTTCATGCGGAACTGCCAAAGAGAGAATGGAAGACACCTCGCCCGATAAGTATTGCTTAGACTGGTTTATGTGCTTCAAGCGCGAAGGTAAAAAATAGGCGTATCTCAAACCGATAAAAACACTGATGTCCCCCGTCAGTGTTTTTCTTTATTGGTGACGAATGACTTCAAAGCGTTCCATGGTATATGGTTCGCTTTTCAAAATACCGGCTTTATTCAAAGCGATGCTTATTTGTTCATCGATAGAATTGACGCCTTCGATGTTAGGGAGCAGCAATCCGCTTCGACCTCGATGGCGGACGATGACACCATACTTCTTGATATCGAGTTCTCGCGGTGAAGAAATCGCTTCCGGCTCGTGCAAGATATCGACGCTATAGACGAGATCGGCCAGTTCGGAAATACTCACGGGCGAAAAGCGCGGATCTTCAGTCCCAGAAGAAATGGCGTTTTGGATGATTTCTGCGGCAATCGAATTCGTCGTCGGATAAATCGTTCCGATGCAGCCGCGAAGCGTTCCGTGTTTTTTTAAGCTGACAAAAACGCCGGCCCGCGACTTTTTTAATGCTTCAGGCGCTTTATCTAAAGATAGTGTTTGACCTGTCTTGACATATAACTCAAGTGTTTGACGAGCCAAGGATACGAATTCATCTTCTTGACGACGAATTAGTTTTAGTCTTTTTTCTTCATTTTCTTCGTGCTGAGCGCCGTAATTTCTTTTTTCATCCGCTTTTTTGACCGTAAATGAGGCGACGGCATAGCCAACTCCAAATGGGCCTTCATATGAAAGGAGTTCAGGATTGATTGCCAGCTGATCTAAGATGCCGGCGAGTATCATCAGCGAGCGGAAACCACATTCGCCCGCCTTATCAATTACTTGTGGATCGAGATTAAATAGATCGATGAAATTACCACTATTGAGCACTTGGCAAACCGCCTGATCAAATAATGGGCCTTCTTCCGCATAGCCATAAGGTCCATCGCTTTTTAGCATATGCGACAAGTCACCGCTGGCGATAACGACATATTTTTTATGCGGTTCGCCTCGAATGATTTCTTGAATAATTTTTCCATAATTATAGTGAGTGAGAAAAGACATTCCAGAGAAAGATACTCGCACCACTTGATATTCTCGGTAGTATTGATTGATAAAATGCAAAGGTATCATCGCGGCGTGGTCGAGGGGGTTACTAGCTCTACCATCGGTGCCAGCCGGAAAAGAAACATTTTTTGCTGATGAGGATAGTTTTTTAATGAAGTCGGTATCATGTGAGACATTGAAAGAAATTTGGGGAGCCTGAAAGGCGCCGAAGTGACCTCGCGAGGAACGACCTCCCTCAATGTGGAAATAATCCTCATATGTCAAAGCGTGAGGTGAGATGATAATGAGACAGTCAGGTTTAAAAATAGCGATTTCCTTTGCGACGCGGCGATAGGATGAAATCGTCGCATTAATCGCTTGTTCATCGCCTCGTCCAATCTCGGGGACAATTAGCGGCGGATGCGGAACGAAATAAGCGCGGAGATTTTTCATGTTAGACGTTTCCGATATAGATGTATTTCAAGCCGGCTTTTTGGCCAATCAAGCGAGCCAGATGCAAGGAATCAAGGGGCGTGATATGGGCATTGAGCATGCGCCATGCCGGGAAAAAGCGGCTGATGTGCCACGGCACTTCGAGGCCGAGGTTTTCAACGATCGTGGACACTAATTTCTTTATTTGATATTCCTCATCGTTAAGTCCGGGAATAAGAAGAGTCGTTAATTCGATGTGAATATTGGCTTTTTGCATTGTTTTTAGATTATTTATTATCGCTTTCAAATTTCCTCCACAATGCTTTGCGTAGAACTCATCGTCCGGCCCTTTGATGTCGATGTTTACCGCATCGAGGTAAGGGAGGATTTGTTGAAGCGCGGCCTCGCTCATGAAGCCATTGCTGACCCAGATGTTTTTAAGGCCTTTCTCTTTGGCGAGTTTCATCGTCTCAAGCGCGTATTCAAAGAAGATGGTCGGCTCGCTATATGTGTAGGAGATGGATGGAGTGCGGAATTTAAGAGCTCGCTCAACGTGTTGCTCGGGAGTGACTTCCTCGCCCTCGATGACGTATTCATTGCTCGACGTTTGCGATATTTCGTAGTTTTGGCACCACGGGCAATGCATGTTACACCCGACGGCGGCAAACGAATATGTTTCCGATTTTGGCAAGTAGTGATAGAGGGGTTTCTTTTCGATTGGATCAATGGCGGCGGCAATGCACAAACCGTAATTAATGGAATACAAAACCCCGTTGATGTTAGAGCGGACGCGGCAAAGGCCGCGATGGCCGGGGGCTATTTGGCAGCCGTGACCGCAGACATTACATCTTACTTTGCCATTAGGCAATTTATCATAGAGCAACGCTTCTTTCATAATTATCATTTTATCTTAAATCATATTTTTCAGCATTTTTTATAGCGCTTTCATCGTTCGGTG
Organism: Bacillota bacterium; assembly: GCA_023393065.1. Classification (GTDB taxonomy): domain Bacteria; phylum Bacillota_I; class Bacilli_A; order RFN20; family CAG-826; genus UBA1424. Next base: position 153,921 of record JAEWMX010000005.1, read on the forward strand.
AGCAAAAAAATTATGTCTATATGACTTCACTATGTATAATAAAAGCAAGATGGAACGAAAAGGAGGTTAATCCATTATTCACTACAGATAGCGCCTGGCCCTCTATTTAAAGAGGGTGACGAGGAACAAGGTTTTCGAAAGATTCGGCGGGTGCCTTGTCGGCCCAAGCGGTCGTGAGAAAAGGGACAAAAGCACAGAGCCCTGATCATGCTTAGCTTTTCATCTTAAAATACATCGATTCTTTTTCGATATATAGATAGTGGATTTAATTGAATTATGGAACACTGAAGTGCGTTTTGCATGGATGCTTGCTTTTATAATTATGAGCAATTGTCCCAAACTTTTTATATTGTAAAAAAATGGGAGTATTAACAATGGAAAAACAAGTTGTCATCGAAGAATTTGCCAAAAAGCAATTCAACGAAAAAGTGATGCGCAGCTCGCTGCCGCTATCAGTGTATAAAAAATATCAACAAGCGATTTGCAACGAGACGCAAATCGATCGTGAAACGGCGGATGCCATCGCCCACGCTATGAAGATTTGGGCGATCGATCTTGGAGCTACGCATTTCTGCCATTGGTTTCAGCCGATGACAGGTCTGACCGCAGAAAAGCATGAATCGTTTATTCAAATGGATGGTGACGGCCAACCCATCGCCAGGTTATCAGGCAAGTCCTTATTAAAAGGCGAAACCGATGGCTCTTCTTTTCCTAACGGTGGACTGCGCACGGCTTTTGAAGCGCGTGGATACACATATTTGGAGATCACATCCTACGCTTTTGTCAGGGGACATGTTCTCTTTATACCGTGCGTCTTCGTAAGCTACACCGGGGCTAAACTTGATCAGAAGCTTCCCCTTCTCGTCGCTTTAGAAAAAATGAATATCAATGCCTCGAAGCTACTTCGCAAACTCGGCTATGACGATTTCAAATCGGTTAAAGCCATGATTGGCCTCGAACAAGAGTATTTTCTGGTTGATAAAGCAAATGCTCTTAAGCGTCCGGACATCGTTTTTACCGGCAAGACTTTATTCGGTGAGAGCATGCCTAAGGACCAAGGGATGAATGACCATTACTTCGGAGCATTGACCGAGCGAGTCTCGTCATTTATGAAAGAAGTGAATCAGAAGTGCTGGGAAGTTGGTATCTATGCCTCAATCGAGCACAACGAAGTTGCGCCCGGACAATACGAATTCGTCAGCATCTTCAACAATGTCAATGTGGCGGTTGATCAGAACATGGTCGTGATGGACATTCTCAAACGAATGGCCCTGCGCCACGACTTAATTTGCTTACTAAATGAGAAGCCTTTTGATGGCGTGAACGGTTCGGGTAAGCACAATAACTTCTCCTTGATGACCGACACCGGAATGAATCTCTTCGAGCTCGGTGAGGATAGCCTATCTAATCTCAGATTTCTCGTCTTTGCAACCGCTTTTATCCAAGCGGTGGACCGCTATGCGACGCTGATTCGCATGGCTTGTTCCGATGCTGGAAACGACTACCGGCTCGGAGGTCATGAGGCTCCACCGGCCATCGTCTCGGTTTTTTTAGGCGACCATTTGCATCGCGTCTTTGAAGAACTCGCCAGCCGCCCGAATGTGACGCCGCTTGAATATGAGAAGATGTATTCACCAATGCACAATCTCTCGGCCCTTCCGCTTGACATCACCGATCGCAACCGGACTTCGCCCGTCTCTTTCACCGGTAACAAATTCGAAATTCGCATTTTGGGCTCTTCGCGGAATCCTGCGGCTCTCAATACCGTTTTGCTAGCGGGTATCGCCGAGGCGCTCGGTGAGATTGATGCGAAATTGCATGATGTTAGTCCCGAGAAACTCAATGGCGAGATAATAAAACTCGCTCACGAGATTCTGGCAAAGCATCACCGCGTTTTATTTGCTGGTGACGGCTACAAACAAGAATGGCAGGAAGAAGCTGCTCATCGCGGTTTAGAAAACTTCCAGAACTATATCGATAGCGTCGAGACGCTTAAGACTCCACTTGTTCGGCGCATGCTATCAAATTTAGGTGTGCTAAGCGAAGAGGAGATTGATGCCCGATATGAAATTTACTACACAGAGTTTATCGAAACCGTCCTCACCCAAGGAAAGACGTTGGTGTCGATGGTCGATAAAGGCATCATCCCAGCGCTGATTAAAACGGCCGCCCTATATAAAACCACGGCCATCGCGATGAACGGTTCAGCGGCTTCAATCGCTAAACGCAGTGCCGAATGCGGTCGCCTGATCGACGAACTTGACCGCCACGCCGAGTTGCTAGACGCCGGCATTAAACTCGCTACCGGAAACCACAGTAAAAAAGAAGCTGCCGAAATGTGTATCAAAAGTATTCGCCCGCTCATGCAGATTATTAAAACTCTATGCAATGAAGCAGAGAAAATTTTGCCGGCTGAATACTATCCGTATCCAACCCTATCGGATTTAATTGTATAATTACCCAGCAGGAGGAATGTCATCATGTGTGGAATTGTTGGCGGCGTTTCGCAAAAACCGATTTGCAAATATTTGATCGAAGGTTTAAAAACAATCGAGTACCGTGGCTATGATTCAGCTGGTATCGCTTTATTTAATGGGGAAAAACCAGAGATTTACAAGGTTAGAGGTCGAGTTGCGGACTTAGAAAACACGTTGGGTGCCTCTCTTGATGGTGTGGTCGGAATCGGCCATACCCGCTGGGCCACGCACGGTGAACCATCAGTTATTAATGCTCATCCGCACACGAGTCACGGGGAACTTTTCACAATCGTTCATAACGGGGTTATCGAAAATTTTAGAATCCTCAAAAACGAGTTGATCGGCAAAGGATATCTTTTTAAAAGCGAAACCGACACCGAAATCATCGCCAACATTCTCGAAGACAATTACCGGCAATCAAAGGACGTTTTAACATCTATCAGCAAGATGATGTCGCAACTTAAGGGCAGTTATGCGTTAGCCATTATTTTTAGTCTCGAAAAAGACAAAGTGTATTATGCAAAAAATCGTTCTCCGCTTCTCATCGGTCATGGGGAAAGCGGAAATTTTCTTGCCTCCGACTATCTTCCGATGCTTAAGATTGCTGACCAATTTGTGGCAATCGGCGACTATCAATACGGATGTATTTCACTTCACGACATTCAGATGTTCGACCGTAGCGATCGTTTGCTTGCAGTCGCTTATCACACGACTGATTTGAAAGCCGAAGCATTGGATTTAAATGGCTATCCACACTATATGCTTAAAGAAATTGAAGAGGCCGATAAATGCGTGCAACTTCTAATCGATAATTACTCGGATGAGAAATCGTTTCTTTTTGACGAGACGATGATGCAGAAAATAAAAAAGGCTGATAATCTTGTCTTTCTCGCGTGCGGAACGAGCCATCATGCCTGTTTGCTCGGAAGTCGGTTCTTTCGAAACGCCGGAAAAGTTAGTGATGTTTATATCGCTAGCGAATGGGCATTTAATCCATATTCTTCAAGCGAAAATACCGTCTATCTTCTCATGAGCCAATCAGGCGAGACGGCCGATTTGATTCACTGCCTTTCGATCATTCAAAAAAGCGGTGGGACGATTATCGCGATAACTAATACGCAAGGTTCCACTCTATCCAGGAGCGCACATCACACCGTGCTTCTCTACGCGGGCATCGAGGTGGCCGTCGCCTCGACCAAGGCCTATATCGCCCAAGTCAGCGCGTTAGCCTTAATGGCCGCCGCTCTCTCCGGCGATACTTCCGTAATCAAAGATTTGCAGCAAGTCGTCATCGCCCAACAAGACATAATTAAAAATCACCAGAACATAAAAGCGATAGCCGATTTTGTCGCCCCCCAAAACGATGTGTATTTTCTTGGCCGCGGTTCGGATTACGATCTTGCTTTGGAATGTTCCTTAAAACTTAAAGAAATAACTTACATACACAGCGAGGCATTTCCTGGTGGCGAGCTCAAACACGGTCCGATTGCTTTAATCGAAAAAAATACGCCCGTCATCGGTTTTATTTCCGATGTTAGAACCGCCGCAGCGATGCGCTCTAATTTACACGAAGTGGAAGCGAGAGGAGCCCGAGTAATCGCCGTGAGTTCAAAAACACTCGCCCACGAGGATGACGACTTTGTCGTCTCAGATGTCGCGACATATCTAAGTCCCCTAGTCAAAGTGATCTTTGGCCAATATCTCGCCTATTATGTTGCTCTGAAGCGCGGTTTAAATATTGATAAGCCCCGCAATTTAGCAAAATCGGTCACCGTCGAATAACTCCCAAGTCAATCTTTGAGCAAATTGTTAGCACTCTCCTATTGACAGTGCTAAAATTTATGCTACAATAAAAGTGCCCCTAAAGGGGAGCACAGAAAAGGGAGGTGAAAATATGAGAAATAGAAAAGGAGAACTAGTTCTTCACGATCCATTTTTCGACGATTTTTTCCCGCTTGATCTTTTCAAGACGGAGTGGTCCGACACCCGCCGTCGCTCCACGATGAAAACCGATATCGTGGCGAAAGACGACCATTACGAATTAATGGTTGATCTACCGGGTCTTGCCAAAGAAAACGTCGAGATCTCGCTTGAAAATGGCTATCTATCTATCAAGGCCGAACAAAAAGGTGAGACCAATGATGACAAGGAGAACTACATCCATCGCGAGCGTTACTATCAATCGGAATGCCGCAGCTTCTATGTCGGTGATGGTGTCGAAGAAAAAGACATCTCCGCCAAAATGGAAAATGGCGTCTTGACCGTCACGGTTCCGAAAGAGACACGCAAAGTCGAAACCAAACGGATGATTGAAATCCAATAATCTCTCACCAAAAAGACACTCAGAACTCTCTGGGTGTCTTTCTTTTTTTGCTAAGTTATCTTGCTAGATAAAGGATTTACTGTGTTTCTTTAAAATAACGATACTTAAAACGCTTAAAGCCGTTAAGCCGAAGATGATAGCGAAGATGAGCAAATTGGATGCCTGTGGCGCATAGATAATGTTTTGCGGCGAGGCATACAAGACATTATTTTCTCCGTCGACAAGCCAATTGTCGGCTGCGAGAGTCGAATACTTGTTAATCAGAACTTGATAGCGGGCTCGAGCATCAACGATTATTTCGTCTATGCCATAGGCAAACGCGTTCTTCTCATTTATGGATAGAGCTAGATATTCGCTTTTGAGCTGCGCCCAAGGGATGAGGCTGACATTTTGCGCCGTGCATCCAGCCGAAGTCTGCTCGCGGAAGAAAACAGCGTAATTATATGCCACTTCATCAGCGCTTAATGAATCGGCTTGAACTAAATCAACAAAGTCATAGTTCATCCATCCTCCGGCATTTGTCGTGCCGGTAACGACGATGGTTTGATTGCCTTGTTGCATATTAACCGTTGTGTGGGCGACGCGCGGGTTATCCCACCACGAAGTAGACGGCATATCAAGCGTTGACCAGCTGCCTTGATTAGCGCGAACATAAGCGGTGCAATTCACCCCAGTCGCATAGCGAAGATAAATATTGTATATACCCGTATTGGCGGCGGCATACGTGAATGACATGTAATTGACATTTGAGAGATCAGAACTGATTTGTAGAAGGCTAGAAAGGGTTGTTTTGGTTCCCATATCCCCAATGTATGAATCATTGGACCAGTTGCCACTTCCTAAATCTCCAGCTCCTTTAACAACACCACCCGATAAGGTGGCGGATTCTGCCTCGACACGAGTCGTCGAATGACTGGCGACCTCATCATCTTTTAAAGCCAAACTGATTAAACCTATTTTTTCGGAATTATTGTTTGGCTTGATGATTTCGATTTTATTAGCACCGGGCACAAATCCGTTAGCAGTTAATACAGAAGTAGGGATGGAAATCGTGCTGTGAACTGATTCGACTTGTTCATAGAGAGAAAGATTGAAGGCTGTACCCCCATTGATGGAGACGGCAACTTCTGATATGCCATCGGTATATTGTTTGCAATAATAAGTCAAATCGATGGATTTTGTGCTTGCGGAAGCTGTTATGTTAAATGTCGCTTTCGAACGCCAATCGGCGCTTCCATCGTAATTAAGCTCAGATGTATAGACATATGCCTCAGGATCATGGACACCACTTCCAGTATAAGAAAGGTATGTGTTTTGAAGGTCGCTATAACCAGCGTTGTACACCCCACCACTTGTGTCCTCGTCGACTAATGACACCCCATCAGGCAGAATCAATTCGTTGATAACACCCCAATTTAAAATAGCGACGATAAAGACATTTTTACCCTCATTGAGACCAACTGATAAATCGTAAACGGTGTTTCCCCAACCATTATCAGGAAATGTGTAATCAGAAAGAGTGCCATTGATAAAAACCTTTACAGGATATGATCCGGCCGCATAGCGAAGACCAATTGTATAAGAAGTTGTTTGTGCGGCTTCTAAGACAACTCGTCCATAAGACATATCCCAAATATTTGTTTGCCACTCAGATTCTTGATATCGTGTGGAGATACCGTTCGACCATCCGCCGTCATAGCGAATGCGATTCATCTGAAAGACATCGCGAGCATAGTGTGTGGTCGAAGCTTGCGTTTCTCTTACATTGCTTTGCATGATGTTGAGGCTGATGCCGATGGACATGATAGTTGCCAGCGTGATGGTGGATAGGATGCCGAATAAACTTTGTTTTCTCATATTGTGGATTACCCCCTTTGTTTATCGTGCATTAAGACGGTTGTTATTGAATGGGAAGGAAGTTTAATCTGAGTTCCTTCCCCTTCAAGATGGAGGGTCATTTTTGTGGCTCTTCCTTCATTTTGAATGATGGTGACATAGTCATTGTTGGGATTCATAAACGACACGGCTAAAACTTTTTTATTGCCGTTTACTTCGGTTTGAATGCGCACGGCATCAGGCAAGACATAGCGAGAAAAATGCCCGATGAAGTAATAAGATGGGTTAAAAGTTACCTCCTTGGTTTGGTGATTATAGATAATCGGCGCCTCGCAATAGTTCTTCGCGTGATTGGGTCCGCCGCTTTCGTCGAGGACGAGGTTCCAATCGATCCATCCTTCGCAATAATTGTTGAAATCATTAATCATGTTGCGCCCGTAAGTCTCTCCGTTTTTCCAAAGGCCGATTTCGCTATAACCATTGTTGCGGTTAGCGAGTTCAACACAGCCTTCTGTGAAGAGGAGGTGCTTATTAGGATAGCGATCGTGGACGATTGAAAGATTGCGATGCTCATCAGAGACATACCAGTGATAGCCAAGCCCCCAGACGAGATTTCGGACTTCCTCTTTGGAGTAGATATCATCAGCCCGTTCAATAATGTGGTCGCGATTATGATCCCAAGCGATTATCTTGGTTTTTTCTAATCCTTGATTAACGAGGGCGGGGTATAAATTATTCAAGATGAAATCAGCTTCTTCTTTTCCTGAGTATAGGCACGATTCCCATGTCTGCGTCGCTTCTGGCTCGTTTTGGACTGAGAGAAACTCAACATAGATATGGCGCTTGCTCATCTCATGCAAATAGCGGGTGATATATTTAGCCCACAGCGAATAACATTCCGGTTTTAATGTGCCGCCCTCGGTCATTGAGCTGTTCGTCTTCATGTATGCTGGCGGGCTCCATGGTGAGGCGAGAAAGCGCATTGGATATTCGGAAATTGATTTGGCGATTTCAATGACGGGAATGACATATTTCTCTTCGCGGGCCAAATTAAACGTCGAAAGATTTGTATCGCCCTCAGCGACATAAGAATAAGTATCTAACGAGAAATCACAGGAGTTGATAACTACTCTCCCCAGGCAATAATTGAGGCCGCCTGAAGTGAAATATGCACGCATGATTGTCTCCATCGTCTGCGGACTAGATTTCATAATGTTAGAGCAAGCTGCTTCGGTAAAAGCTCCGCCAAAACCGAGGATCTTCTGAAACCTTTTTTCAGGAAAAAGCGCAATATTTGCGCGTTTGATTCTCGTTTTAGGACTAAATTTAGGGATAAATCTCCTGCACCAATAGCCCGCCGCTTTACTCGTCTGTACAATTTCAATCATCGATGTTCACCTCAATTAAACACAACTTTCAATAGCCCTTCCCATCTCTCAAACGAATATGTTCTTCCGCCGTGATTGATGGTGCGTGCAAAATTGATAGTCATGTCACTAGTCATGTCGCTCCGTGTGTCGTCAATGTTTAATACGATGTCGTAATAAGTTCCCGATGTCGTTAATTCACCGAGGGCGAAAGCAAATTCGAAGCGCTGATTTGTCGTCGATTCGTTGTCGGTCATGGATAAGGTCTCGGTGGCTGAACCAGTCCAATAGGTTATTAGAAGCTGTGCCTCATAATCGCCTCTCATCATCCCGCTTATTAAGAGCACAGGGCTTTCTTCAACAAGGACAAGATCGGCGGTCGCCCCATAATAGTTCAAAGTGTCATAAGCGATTTTGGCGACATTTCCCCACTCTTTGAATCCATAGCGACGATCATTGATCGTAATGTTATTTCTTTCCATTGCTTCGGCGTTTATTTCATAGAGAACAGATGTTGTCTTATCTTTGATAACAATGTCGTACCATACCCCGCTTTTGCTCATTGAAGAGCAATCGAATGTATAATCAAGAGTTCTTGAACTCGCGCTTTCGATTTCGAATGATTCTCCGCCCACTTCTTTGATCCAGAGCATGAGATTGCTTGGGGCGACATGGCCGGTGATGGTAGCGGTCACCTTTAGCGTCGGAACTCCTGAGACATTATTGAGAGTTAGATGCGCAGCGCTGAACAGTTGTTCGCCATCGACCAAAGGATAAGAAACAAAAGTCGATAGTCCGTTTTTTCCAGTCATGACTAGGAAATAATATGGTTTTTCCTCATCATACGAGGTATCGACATATGTCTCCTCGAGAATATATATGGGGTCGACGACACCAGTATTTGTCTGATTGACTAATTCCGCGGACTCGTCAAAAGAAGGAGTGGAACTTCGATAAATAGCTTTGCCATATGGATCGCAGAAACTGCTCCACGAAGTTTCGATATCGAGACCGAAATTAATGGTGGCTATATTTTCTTCGACATATATATTTGGCTGCATCTTTGGAATGGAAAGCGGTAAAAAAGCCGTTTTTGCTTCGGAAATGACCCAAAGATAGAAGTCGTTGGAGACACCTTCAAGGCTGATTTTATATGTAGTCGTTGTTTCGCTTATCGAGGAATATTCGATGCTCTCATCGCGGTTGTCAGACGCTCCGATGCGAAATTCAAGTTCGCTATAGGCTTTATCAAGAGAGACGTACAAATCATATTGCTCAACCGTTTTTTGAACGATTTGAATTCCTTGTATTTCAATCCCTTCACTATATGTTTCGTGTCTTTCTAAAAGAGGCGCTACTAATGTCACGACGCTTTCGGGTTGAAGGCGGTAGGTGATGACTCGCCCATTCATCACGACATCAACATCTTCGTAGGTTGTCGAATCGTTATTGGCGAGAATGAAGGCGTATGAGCCATCACCGCGCCGATAAGCGGCGCACTTGATCTTCGCCTCGTTATCGCTTAGCGAGTCAACAAGCACCGATTTTTTGCCAGCGACTGGCTGATTGTATTTGCTGATGTGCGTAAACGAATAGTAGGCTGCCGATTTGCTGACAACCCCATTTTTTAATGACAACATGCCGTAACAATGCGCATCGTTTCCCAAGACGGGCTGACCCTCATTTGTCAGCAAGGCATTCCAATATATTGACATGCTAACCCCGTGGCTGAGCGGTCCGACCGTCACGTTCGCCGTCGACCAGCTCAAATTCGCAGCAAAGTCGATTGACTCGTCGCTTTCCGTGATTTCTGTCATGTAATTTTCCATTTCGGGATATCGCTCTTGATTATTTGCTAAAAGATTTGGATAGACGCTGGACCACTCGGCTCCATAGGCGTGAAAAGCGAAACCCGATATTGATTTCTTGAGAGTCTTATTGGCATTAATCTCTTCTGCAAATAGATCGAATAAAGTGCGATCTGATTCCGAACCGACATTATGGTCATAAGCCATTATTTTCGTATTGAGATTGGCCTCTTTTAGGTAGGCGCTCACTTTTGTTGCGACGCGAAGATATTGGGTCGTTCCCATCTGCATTGAAGGATAATCAACGTTGGCAATTGTCGGTTCATTTATCAAAGATAAGTATTGAACATCGATCCCTCTGGCTTTGTAGCTCGTCACAAACTTTACGAGGTATTTTGCATAAGACTCTTCTTCGTTTGTCAATTCGTCTTGGCTATGGCCGATGAGGTTGCCACCAATCAGCGATTCGTTTGTCTTCATCCACGCCGGAGCGCTCCAAGGAGCAGCCACGAAAATGACATTGGAGTTTATCGCTTGAATATTTAGAAGCGCCGGTATGAGATATTCAGAATCTTTTTCGAGGCTAAAAGCTGTGAGATCATAGTCTTTTTGCCCCAAAGGCATGTCGTCGAGCGTGTAAAAAGCGTCAGTATTCGTATAATCGCTCGTACCGATGGGAATTCGCACGACATTAAGGGCTCCTTCCTCGCTATGAAAAAGCGACTCGAGAGCATCTGCTCGTTTTTCTTCACTCAAAGTGCTGAGCAAGTATGCGCTCGAATGCGTGATGGCTACCCCGGCGCCGTGTAAAACATTTTGCGTGACATCAGGATAGACATTTACTTCGGTGTTGCCACTGAACTCGTATGGGCGCCACGCTAAATCGGCTTGGCGAGCGTGCAACTTGGATTTTGTGCCAGTCGTTTCAAAAACCTCAACAAAATCGGCAAGGGCGGGATTTTTTGATTTCAAGGCAAAATAGAGACCGAGAGAAGTTCCGATCGCACCTAAGGCGATGATCGAACTTAGTCCGATGATGAGAATCGTTTTCCTTTTCATTCTTTGACACCGCCGATATTTATGCCTTGGAGGACAAATCTTTGCAAAGCAAAGAAGATAACGATTAGTGGAGCTGATACAATCACTGATCCAGCTAGCATCTGCGGATACATCGAAGGGTTATTTTGTCCGGCGCTGATCAACGAGCCGAGCGAGCGAGCCAGAGTGAAGACATCCGGCGACTGTGTCGCGACGAGAGCCCACATGAAGTTGTTGTAATTCCACATGAAAGTCGTGATGCCTAAGACGACTAGCATCGGGCTGACCAACGGCAAGGCGATGGTGAAAAAAATACGGAAATGCCCAGCCCCATCCATGACGGCCGCCTCCTCGATTTCCTTATTGAGTCCCAAGAATTGCTGACGCATCAAAAAGACGTTATAAATCGACATGATGAAAGGAAGAATCAAAACGAGTAAAGTATCGTCGATTAATAATGTCCGGCTGATGATGAGATTGGGAATCGTCATAATGGCTCCGGGGACCATCATCGAAGCAATCATTATCTTGAAGATTAAGTCCCGCCCTTTAAATTGAATGCGAGCGAAGGCGTAACCAGCTAAGGCGTTTAAAAAGAGATTTAAGAAGGTGTTTACGAGACAGACAATCATCGTATTAGCAAATACTTGGGAAAGATTTAGATATTCGATAGCCGATGCATAATTTGATAAGACGAAGCGGACGTTTCCGTTTGCATCGCGGGGAATAATTGTGAAATTCGGACTAAATATCTGAGCCGGTTCTTTAAAGGAAGCCGAGATGAGCCATAAGTATGGGAAAATAAAGGAAAGGGCTAAAAGAACCAATATGACATACATGAGTATGCGCGCTGGTTTTAGACGGAATTTTTTCTTGCGTGGGCTAGCAAGTCTTAAGGTGTTTTCCATCTTTTTCCTTTCTCTTTTTTATTTTTCTTTCCTTGCCACTGGGAAGGAAGCGCTGACCAAGTAAAGTAATGGTTAGAATTAAAGCGAAGAGGATGTAGCTCATCGCCGAGGCCGTACCGACTTCTTGATATCCAAAAATCATATTGTATATTTCGAGCATGAAAGTGGTGGTGGAACCATCAGGACCGCCACCGGTCATCAGATACATGTGATCAAAAGCTTGGAGTGAACCAATCGTGCTCGTTATGCATAAAAAGAAGATGGTCGGCGCGACGCCAGGAAGCGTGACATGAAAAAATTTCCGAATTGTGCCGCCACCATCAATTTCACATGCTTCATATAATGAAGGATTGATGTTTTTCATAGCTGAAAGCATGATTAATACGTTATAGCCAAGACCCGACCAAATCGCCATGAGCGCCATCAACGGCAAAGCCGTCGTCGTCCGACCGAGAAGATTAATATTGGTTCCCCAAGCCCGGTTTATCGCTCCGACGACACCATATGTGGGATCAATCAGAAACATCCAGATAGCCGAGATGGCGACTCCGGCGGTGACTGAAGGAATAAAGAAAGCCGACTTGAAGAATTTCTCACCCTTTATTTTGCTATTGAGCATTGCTGAGACAATCAAGGTGACAATAACGCTTAGCGGGACACTCATCAGCATATACTGAATCGTGACCCATAGTGATTTCCAAAAATTGGGATAGAGGATGCGGTTGCTAAATAGCTGAATATAGTTGTCAAATCCGACAAAGCGAGGCGCCGTCCGCCAATTCCATTCCGTAAAAGAAATTCCAAAAGACATAAATATTGGGGCGATTTGGAAAACGATAAAATATAAAATAAGAGGCATGATGAACAACCAGCCCATCAATGCCGTCTTACGCTTTTGTCGCCTTTTATCGATTACGACCATATAGCCCCCGTGCTACACCTCTAGAAAAGGAGTTGGTTTGCCGCCGCGGCAGCATCATCTAATGATGTTTGAATATCTCTTGGATTTTCATCGCTGAGAATCTTGTCGCTTAACGCCGGTCCTAAATAATCGTCATTAACCCGGATCCACTTGGGAATTACCGGCCGTGGAACCGAGTTTTCCATCTGCGCAATAATTGTATTAAGACGCGCATCATCACTCGTCGCGAACTCGCGAATAGCCGGAAAGTTACCGGTAAAGTCAGATAATTTGTTTAAGTTATCTTCTCGCAGTAGATATTCGATGAGGGTCGCGCACTGATTCTTGAGCTTTGAATGGCTATAAACAACGACATTTTCTCCGCCCATGTTTGAAAAAGATGTTTCGCCCGTTTTACTTGGCACAGGTGCCACGTCATAGTTGAGAGTCGGAAAATTGATGTCGAAGCGATCGATATCCGAAGACGAGCCGAGTTTAAAAGCGACGAGCCCGTTACCGAAAGCATCACTCGTCCCACGATTAATAATCGAAGTTTCATCGCTGCCATAGAGATCGCGAATCATTTGTGCGGCTTCGACGCCGTGAGCATCATTAAAAGCCACAGCCGTGTTTTGCTGATTGATGAGTCGGCCACCGCAATTGGCTAAAAAGGCCTGAAAGTACCAACCGGCATAACCGCCGTTACCAATTCCGTCAAATAGTGACTTGCCAGTCGGAAGATCGGCGCGGCAAGCGAGCCATTCCGCCCATGTCTCAGGCGCTGTTTCGACAAGACTTTTATTATAAAATAAAACGCTAGCCGTGACATTGAGAGGTAAACCATACAATTTGCTATCGTAGACATTGGTGGAAAAAACAGAAGGGAAAAAATCTTCTTGCTCAACGGATGAGAAATCATCGAATATCGATGTGATGTCAAAAATCGTTCCATCAGACGCGTAATCCGAGATTAAAGGCTGATCAAGATAAGACATATCTGGTTTTGAACGTCCGCTGAGCGCACTGTTAAGAGCCATATTAAAACTGTCCTTAACTACCAAATTCAGCTTAACTTTTATCCCCGTCTCTTCAGTGAAGTTAGAGATTAAAGCCCGAAACGCATTTTGATGTTCCTGAGTCGATGGCTGATATGCCCAAAAGGAAACAATATCGTCACCCTGGCCGTCTTGACAGCCTGCCAAGGATAAGAGAGTGATTGCTAGGAATGCAATCTTTGAATTAATCGAGTTTTTCATGTGCCTCCTAATGATATCGTTAACAATTTATTAAGAACGAGATTTGAATGAAAAGAAAACACCTTATATTATTTGCGAGTTGAATTACCGATTTTTAAGATTGGGGTATAGTAATTAACGGTTGCGTTACCGCTGCGTGGATGGTGAATCTTTTTTAGCAAAAGTTTAGCGAGTTCGACTCCTATTTCGTATATCGGCTGGTGGATTGTGGTAAGTTGTGGCGTGATGACTAGTTCTTTCCCCAAACCATCAAAACCGGTAATGGCTAGACTATCGGGAACCGCGCGATTTAATTGGTTGGCGGCTTGCATAACACCGGCGGCCTGATCATCGCTTGAACATAAAATACAATCGATTTCCGGGTTATTTGTGAGTAATTTTTTACCTGCAAATAATCCACTATTTGCATTGTTTTCAGCGAAAATCGTCGTTTTTTCATCGTATTGAATGTGATTTTTCGTTAATGCGTTTTTGAAACCTTGGAATCGGTCTTGTGTGAATTTCCGATTTTCGTTAATACCAAGAAAAGCGAGTTTCTTGTACCCCTTTGCAAGAGCGTACTCGGTAATCATTTCCATACCTTTGACATTGTCGACATCGATACAATCGACATTTTCGCTGTGACCGAAAAGAACCAGAGGCTTTTCGAGAGCTAACGATTTGAGATTTTGTTCATCTTCTATAGAAAGACCCATGAGAATCAAACCATCTACTGCTTCGTGGTTGTACCATTTTTTGCTGAGCAAAACGGAATAACCGTGTTCTCCGAGATATCCGCTGATACCAGCGCTTACTTGAAGAACGAATTGGTTTGTTGGATCAAGATTATATGGTACATATAGATAAATTATGTTAGTGCGATTATAAACCAAGGCCTTCGCAACATTGTTCGGCGAATAATGATACTTATTGACGGCGTAAAGTATTTTTTCTCTAGTCTTTTCTTTGACTAAATTTGGTTTATTTAGAGCGCGGGAAATAGTGATGGCAGAGTAGCCCGTTATTTTGGATAACCCTTTTAATGTAATACCCATAATTCGAATCTCATTTCCATTATATAGTCAAAATGATATCGTTGTCAATTTTATTAAAATTATAGGTAAGGAAACATTTTTCTATCAAGCAAAGATGCAATGAGCGGCAAATTGATATAATAAGACTTACAGTGAATATCTTTAGAACCATCAGTTTGAGCGATAAAGCAAGAATCAATCATTTGTTGAACGATTCTTTTTTTCGTGATTCCTACTCATCGAGCGAACTCGTCTTTGAAAACATGTTCGTCTGGAATTATGGTCAACAAATCCAAATCCTTTGGCTTGAAGATGATCTAGCTATTATAAAAAGCTTTGAAAAAGACAATCGCTGGATTTTCTTTCCTCCTATCTGCCATACTCCAGAGAAATTTAAACAGGGGCTTAGGCACATTAAAGAAAACTATCCAAACGCGATTGTGGGCGGCTTATCCAAAGCAATGGTGGAATGCGCTCATATCACCGGTGCTTTGTATCTTTATGACGACTACTTTTCAGAGTATGTTTATAATCCGTCCGATTTAGCAGAAATGAAAGGCGGAAAGTTTTCGCGAAAGCGGAATCTCGTCGCCCAGTTTAAGAAAAAGTATGCTTATTCTTTTGTGCCATTCGACAACAAATATTTAGATGCGGTAAAATCTTTTCTGAATCGTTACGAACAAGAAGGCGGGGCTGGAGAAGACTTTGACGCGATACTTTTTGCTTTGCAAAATCACAATGAAGTTGATTTGTACTGCGACCTTTTAATCGTCGACGACATGGTGATTGGATTGAGTATTGGAACTATCAGCATCTTTAATCACGGAGTTATTCTGTTTGAGAAAAACGACTTCAACTATATTGGGAGCGGAGCGATGCTCGTCCAACTTGCGACAAACGCCCACTACTTGGGATGTCGAGTTTTGACTCGTCAGGAAGATTTGGGTCTACCGCAGTTAAGAAAAGCTAAATTAGCTCTTAACCCAATCGAAAAAGAACGCAAGTATTCTTGTCTGTTTGACGCGCGAACAATTCAATTGTATAACTTGTATCTAACCTCTTTTGAAGACTCCCGCGACTATGTCGACTTCTTCTTTTTGCACTATTATCATGCGAATCGAGCTTTTAGCGTCGAACGCGATGGCACAATCGCATCCGCGCTTCATATCATGATGAAAAAAATGGCCTACAAAAATAAAATTATTGATTTACCGTTTATCGTCGCCGCAAGCACTCGCGTCGAATACCGCCGTAAAGGCCTGATGCGCGAAGTGATGGCCAAAACTTTTGCGTCGCTGATTGAGGAAGGATTCACGGTCGTCTCCCTATTCCCAGTTAATCCTGACTTTTATCGCGATTACGGATTTGTGCAATACACATACACAAAAAATATCGATTTATATAATAAATCTTTTGAGTGTGGCCTCGAGCAGACTAACGACTTCGCCCTCTTGGCGACAATGTATGGCGAGTGCATCAAAAATTACGATGGTTATGTTATTCGCGATGAAGATTATTACACGCGATACATGAATTTATTGTGGCAGGATGGGTATGTTTTTGAACTCCTAAAAAAAGAAGGACAAATCGTTGGTTACCTCGTCCATAAAGATGACGATATCAGCGAAATTCTACTATGTGGAGACGAGAAGCCACTCCACAAAGATCTTGACACGAGCGAAACATATCTACCTCATCCCGATGGCGATACCCCTTCTAACATGATACGCATTATCAATCTTGAAAAGTTTCTACAAGAAATGTCATTCGCAGACGGCATTAGAAGTTTGATTCGCCTCAAAATTAACGATCGTTTTATCAAAACAAATAATATTATTATCAGCCTTTCGATTCAAGATAATAAAATGCTTGTGAAACCTTCAGAGGAATACGATTTTGAACTTAGCATCGAAGACCTGACCTCGGCCATCTTCACAGGTCGCGGCGACCAGCGTCTATCGTTCCTTTTTCCTTCAAAAAAAATGGTCTGTTTCGACAAATTTTAAGAAAGCATCATGATTATAAAGCTCGATTTCGTGTGCTAAAATGTTGGTAGTCCCAAAGACGCTTATTTTTAATGAGGTAAAAATATATGAAAAAAATAGTTATCGTCGGTGGCGTTGCCGGTGGTGCGACAGCCGCGACCAGAGCTCGGAGGCTGAGCGAAGAAGACCAGATTATTGTCTTTGAAAAAGACGAGCACGTCTCTTTTGCTAACTGCGGCCTGCCATATTATATCGGCGGCGTCATCACCGACCGCGAGCGTTTGCTCGTCGAGACACCCGAGACTTTTAAAAACAATCACAATATCGATGTCCGCACTTTTTCGGAAGTCATCGCCATCGACACCAAACACAAGAAAGTGACCGTCCAAGAAGTTAAAACCGGTCGCACTTATGAAGAGACATATGACAAACTCCTTCTCTCACCTGGGGCCGCACCCATATGGTTGCCGATTCCCGGCATCGAAAAGGCTCATAATGTTTTCTCTATGAGAAACTTAGTCGATACTGACAAACTCTACAAATTTATCAATAAAGAAAAAGTCGAAGCAGCCGTCGTTATCGGCGGCGGATTCATCGGCATTGAACTGGCTGAAAATCTCGTCGAGAGAGGTATTAAAGCGACGATTATCGACCTCGCCGACCAAATTCTTCCTCCTCTTGATTTCGAGATGGCCAAAATGGCCCAGAACGAGCTTGAGACCAACGGCGTGAAAGTCTATCTCAAGGATTCGGTGGCCGAAATCAAAGACAATGGCAAGACGGCCGTGCTTAAAAGCGGTATCGTTTTAAAAACTGATCTAATTATCATGGCCGTCGGCGTTCGCCCTGAATCGCGCCTCGCCATATCCGGCGGTTTAAAAGTCGGTCCCAAAGGCCACATCGTCACTAATGAACACCTCCAAACCATCGATGCGAAAAGCGATGAAGTAATTCCTGATGTCTATGCAGCGGGCGACGCCATTGAAGTAAAAGACTTCATTGACGGCACACCAACCGCGGTGCCCCTCGCTTGGCCAGCTAATCGCCAAGGCCGTTTAGTGGCGGACCACATGAACGGTTGGGATGTAAAATTTAATGGTAGTTTAGGCACCTCGATCGTCAAGGTCTTCTCACTGACAGCCGCCAGCACCGGCAACAATCAAAAAACTCTCGATCGCAAAAAGGTTGAGTATCGGGCGGTGATGGTCACTCGATCCAATCACGCCGGTTATTACCCAGGCGCCAGTGACATCGTCATCAAACTTCTATTTAGCCCCGTGACCGGAAAGATCCTCGGCGCTCAAGCCATCGGTAAAGATGGCACTGATAAACGCATCGACGTCATCGCTACCGCCATTAAAGGCGGTTTGACAATCTTTGATTTGCCGGATCTCGAACTAGCTTATGCTCCGCCTTTTGGCTCTTCAAAAGACCCCGTCAATATCGCCGGCTATGTCGGAAGCAATATGATGCAAAAAGAATTTGGCGTCGTCAACCAGCAGCAGTTAGAGGAATTTCGTAAAAAAAAAGCACTCGTAATTGATTCTCGTACCCCTTTGGAATTTAGCATCGGCCACATCGAAGGAGCGGTCAATATTCCTTACATGGGCATTCGCGATAATCTCGCCAAGCTGCCTCAAGAAAAAGATGCGCCGATCGTCGTTTACTGCAATGTCGGTCAGACGGCCTATCTGCTAATTAAAGTTCTCGTTAACAACGGTTTCACAAACGTCCACAATCTCCTCGGTGGCTATAAAGTCTACAAGGCCCTCCATCAAAAAAACCAAGAAGAAGAATTGCACAATCCCGAACATCGCGTCATCGAAGAAAAAGCGACGATTAATAGCGGCGATTATCGCGATGATGAGATAAAAATCTTCATCGATGCCTGCGGCTTGCAATGCCCGGGCCCGATCATGCAGACATATAAAGCCGTCGAAAAACTCAAAGATGGCGAGATCGTAAAAATCATCGCCACCGACAGCGGCTATTTTAGCGATGTCGAAAAATGGTGCGTGACGACCGGCAATACATTGCTCAAAAAAGAAGCTACTAAAGATGGTTATACCGCTGTCATTCGCAAAGGGTCGGTCAAATCAACTCAAAAGGTCGTTGAAAACGAAAACACGACCATCGTCTTGTTCAGCGGTGATATGGATAAAGCCATGGCGGCCATGATCATCGGTCAAGGCAGCCGCTCCATGGGTAAAAACGTCACCATCTTCTGCACATTCTGGGGCTTGAATTTACTTCGTAAAGATCAGAAAGTAAAGGTCAAAAAATCATTCATTGAAAAAATGTTTGGAGCCATGATGCCGAGAGGCCCTAAAAAGATGCCGATTTCAAAGATGAATTTCGGCGGCATGGGCGCCAAGATGATGAAGTCGGTCATGAGAAAGAAAAATGTCGATTCGCTGCCTGATCTAATTGCCCAAGCGAAAGCCGCTGGCGTC
Source organism: Bacillota bacterium (assembly GCA_023393065.1). GTDB lineage: Bacteria > Bacillota_I > Bacilli_A > RFN20 > CAG-826 > UBA1424. The sequence goes on from JAEWMX010000005.1 coordinate 173,286, forward strand.
AAATTCATCGCCTGCACGATGAGCATGGATGTCATGGGGATTCATAAAGAAGAGCTCATCGACGGCATCGAATACGCGGGTGTCGCCACCTATTTGGCCGAGTCGGAAAAAGCCGGCGTTACGCTCTTTATCTAAATCCGATTACATTTTTAAGCCACTTGCGAAAATAAGTGGCTTTTTTATATCCGTAAAGATTGAAATAGCAATCGGGAATCCATACCATATTAAATAGGCATCAAATTAATATTTGAAAATGCGCGACAATTAATATGGCCATCATGCATCTCCCCGATTATGTCAGAAAAGAAAACGCTAAATTAAAACTTAGCAATTTTCGCGATGTAGACGCTTTGGTCTTCGCCCAACTTTCATACTTGGGATACCACCCATATCGAAATGGCAGCAAATTAGAATTCGCCGCCGCGAAAGCCAAAGAGGCCGCGAGTGTCAGCCACCTCAAAGAAGAAAACGAGGATTTGCTTCGCTGCGTGGCTAAAAGCCTTCGCTATCAGCACATCAAAGTCGTCAAGCACGTCGCCGAAACCAAATTGCTCTTTGAACTGCAATTCTCGGCGACGACCTTTATCGTGAACCATCGCTTCATCGTCATCGCTTTTCGGGGTACGGACGATACGATTAACGGTTGGAAGGAAGACTTTAACATGGTCTTTCTCGATGAGATTCCCGCTCAGAGCAAAGCTGTTGACTATGTCAAAACGATAGCGAAGAAATATCGATTCGCACGCATTATCATCACTGGACACTCCAAGGGCGGCAATTTAGCTTTTTATGCAGCGATGAAACAGAGCCGATCCGTTAAAAAGCGCATCGTTTCCGTCTACAATCTCGACGGTCCTGATTTTCGCGAGAACATCACGGCGACCGCCGATTACATCGACTTGCTGCCCAAGGTTAATAAAATCGTCCCCGAAGAAAGTATTATCGGCATGATTTTGCAAACCAACAACTACTATCACATCGTCAAATCTGATGGCAGCCTTTTTGCTCAGCACAAAATGTATAATTGGCACATCGATAGCGAGACGAGCGATCTCGTTCACGAAGTTACGCTAAGCAAATCGTCGAAAAAAATTAAGAACTCATTATATGCGTGGCTCTATAGTTTCAATGTTCGCGACCGGCAAATCATCATCGATAATTTCTTCGACATGCTGCAGGCGTCAGAATGTACAACCCTCAGCGAGTTCAGCGATAATCTAAGCGCGAACATCAAGGCGATGTATGGCGAATATAAAGAGTCAGATAGCGAGACGAAAAAGCTAATTCGCAAGACCTTCATCGAACTCGGTAAGTACTTGATGTCCAACTACTTTACCCGCGAAAAAAATCTCGATAAAAAAGTTAAAAAATTCGATTTGAAACACAAGGTAAGAGAGGGTGAATAGCATGCCGTCAAGCACGATTGTCCAATTAATAAAATACGCTGAATCACTATCCAATCGCGAGATGATGAAGTGGGCGCTTCGCAATGTTCGCGAGGTTCTTGATGTGTTAAATATCAATGTCACTAACGATGAGCAATACCGCTTGATGGTCATTGAAACCAATCGCTATCTGACTGGTTTTCACAAAGTTTCGCATATGCGAAATCAAGCTTTGAAGATGCACGAACTCGCCCGTCACGAAACTGACCCCATTCGCATTAATCTATTAAGAGCATATGGACACATCTTAGCAACCGCGCACGTCAAGGAACACGCTTTGCATGCCACCGAGTATGCCAACAAGGCTCTGATCGCTGCCAGACGAAGCGACGAAGAAGTCGCTTGCATCGTCAATGCGCAAAATGCAGCTTTAGAATCGCTGGCTCGCTTTATCGTTTCAGTTGATAAGCCACTAGTCAATTAGATAAGATATTGCTGCGCATTCGTGATTTCGCGCAGTAAAGGAACATTATTTATGAAGACAACTATCCTTCTTGCTCACCCTTGGCACGGCAGTTTTAACAAGGCGATCTTTGACACCGTGGTCAACAAACTAACAAGTCTTAACAAGCCCTATCAAATCATAGATTTGAATAAAGACGGCTTTAATCCGGTAATGACGGAAAAAGAGCTCGCCCTCTTCTCGAGAGGTCAATTCTCAGATCCTCTCGTCGGCAAATATCAAAAGATGCTCGCCGAAACCGACGAACTCGTCGTCATCTTTCCGATTTGGTGGGGCGATAGCCCGGCCATCCTCAAAGGCTTTATCGACAAAGTCATGCTCAAAGGTTTTGCTTACGATCAAGGCGAAAGCGGCTTAATCGGAAAGCTGACCCACATCAAAAAAGGTTATGTCATCACAACCTCCGAAACGCCGACTTTTATCTATAAAGAACATCTCGGCAATCCGATTGACAACATTTTTGTCAAAATCATCCTCGAGAGCATCGGCATCAAAGACAATGTGTGGATTAATAAAGACATGGTCTTCTCGGGCGGACAAGAAAGTCGCGTCGCGTTCTTAAAAGAAATCGCCCATCAATTTGATAAGTAATATTTAATAGGTTATGAAGCGGAGCCAATCTCCGCTTTTTCTTTTCTTTGGAAAGTGATGAGAAAGGCGATGGCAATGCCAAGCAAAGCCCCGGATAAATCGATGCCGACATCGTACAGATTGCCACTACGCCCGCTAGTGAAAAGCTGAATCAGCTCCGAGGATCCCGCCACGAGAAGCATCGCTCCTCCAGCCACGAGGATCCGGAGCCATTTATTTTTGATAATCGTCATGTTGTTAAGCGCGAGATAAGCGAACAAACCATCGAGCAGGAAAAGTAAGAAGTGTCCGACGAGCTTGCGAATGACATAAGCAAAGATATCGAGTTGGTCGGCATTTAAATTGATCCCGAAAAATTTTAAGAGCGCATTGAGAACATCGACGACGAATCCACTTTGTGATGACGAGATTTCCCCGCTGAAACCCGATAAGACGAGAATGAGTATCATCAGGGCGGCAAATAATACCAGATAGATAATACCAGCCCTTGCTATATATTGGTTATTGCGACGAATCATATTAGCAGTATAGCAATTATTCATAATTACTAGAAAGCAAAAATGAAGAGCAACTCACTATCTTTTTAGTTATGACAACTGTAATATTTACAATGGAGGAACATGTGATGATTTTCGTTAAATACTTAATATTAATTGCTCTTACATTCGTCGTCTTTTTACTCGTTGATCTAGTTTGGCTCGTTAAGATTTCCCCGCGTTTTTATAAGAAAAATCTCGGTCACTTAATGGCGGAGAAAGTAAATTATACTCCCGCTGTCATCTTCTATTTAATTTTCATTATCGGCATCACCTTATTTGTGATCGGACCGGCATATGTCGGCGGCCGCGGTTGGGTCTTTGCCCTGATTTATGGCGCAATCTTCGGACTCGTAACCTATTCGACTTATGATCTAACGAATTTCGCAACTTTGAAAAAGTGGCCCCTCAATGTCACATTAGCCGATATCGCGTGGGGAACTTTTCTTTCGACCTCGACATCGGTCGCTGTCTATTTTCTCGCTGTGTTGATGGGGGTCTAACCTATGCAAATACTCGGATATATCTTGCCGCCCGTTCTCGTCGTCATCTTTTTCACCATCGCCTATTTTGTCGCTGAAGCCAAAAAAAATTATGGCTACATCGATATCGTCTGGGGTGCGAGTTTCGTCGTCAACGCGTGGTCGGCGATAATCGTCACCTCGCTTATCAACATGACATGGCCGAGCATTCCCGCTATCGTCGTGACGGTCGCCGTGACGATTTGGGGTCTTCGCTTATCAACTTATCTCTTTAAGCGCAACTGGAATAAACCAGAAGATTACCGCTATGTGACAATGCGCAATAACTTAGTAGGCAAAAAGCATCCAAAGCTATTAGCTTACAGCAAAATATTCATGTCGCAAGCTGGACTTTCTATTCTCGTTTCGACGGTCATCCTCGTCACCCTTAATGGAGTGGCACACACTAACGATTGGCTCGTCTACGGATTTACGATTGCCGGCGGTTTTTTGTGGCTCGTGGGATTTTTCTTTGAAAGCGTTGGCGATGCCCAGCTGCGCAGTTTCATTCGCAAGCCGGAAAATCGTGGCAAAATCATGGATCAAGGCTTATGGGGCATTACTCGCCACCCCAATTATTTTGGCGAATCGCTGATGTGGTTTGGCTTGGGCGTCGTCGGATTATCTGTCGCCTACGGCTATATCGGTTTTATTTCCTATATTGTCATAACTAGTTTACTTCTGTTTGTCTCGGGTGTCCCGCTTCTCGAAAAGGCATTTAAAGAACGCCCGGGATTTGCTGAATACGCATCGCGCGTCAGCATCTTCATCCCGTGGTTTCCCAAAAAGAAAAAATAAAACGGAGGTCAGCATATCGTGAAAAGAGTTCATATCATCACCGACAGCACATCGGACATCAGCCAACACGAGGCAGCCAAACTCGGCATTGATGTCGTTCCGATGCATGTCAACATCGATGGCGTTGATTACATCGATGGTTTGACGATTAACAATCAAGATTTTTTTAAAAAGCTCAGAACCGCAAAGATTTTGCCAAAAACCTCAGCTCCTAGTCCTGGATCGTTTCTTGACATTATCAACAAATATCCAAAGGATGAAGAAATACTAATCATGACTATTTCAAGCGATGCTAGTGCGACATATAGTTCGGCTAAGTTAGCCGTTGAAGAATCCGAGCGCGATAACATCGTCCTCTATGATACGAGGCAAGCCACCATCGGATTATTAGCCCTTGTTCATGCCGCCGTCAGTTTTCGCGATGTCGGCGATAACGCCAGGACAATCGTCGAAAAAATTCAGGAAATCAGCAAGCGCATCGTCGTGCAAGCCGCTTTTGATGATCTTCGCTACTTGCGAATGGGGGGAAGAATTCCCTTTACCCTCGCTGTTTTGGGTTCGGTCATCAACATGAAACCGATCATTACCATGCAGGATGGGAAAATCCATTCTTCGGCGAAAATTATCGGCATGCAGCGAGCCCTCAATCACATCGTCTACACTCTCGCAGACAATGATGTTGACTACTCGCTACCGACCTTTGTCGGACATACGGATAATGTCGAGATGTATCGAAAGTTCACGGATTTGATAAAAATTCATAAACCGGATTTCCCTCTCGATCGCGAGGCTTCGATCGGCTTAGCGGTGGGCACGCACGCCGGTCCCGGATGCGTGGCCATCGTCTATTTTACTAAGTAATATTTCTCACTGAAATATAACAAATTAATTGCTATAATATTTTTTGACATGGAGAGAAAGATATGAAACATAGCAAAGTTCTCGGCCTTTTGGTCTTTTTGGTGACATATGCGGCCGCTTTTTTTGTTGGTTTAATCGTTTTTAATTTATTAAGTAATTTGCTGCCCGACACTCTGATGCGAATTTTAGTGGCCGATGTCGTCGCGACATTATTTGTATGGAGCGTCGGTCTCATTTTTAACACCGCCTCGGTATACGATCCATATTGGAGCGTGCAGCCCCTCGTCATCCTCCTCGCCTTAATGATTCATCGCGGCGTCTGGGATATGGGGGCGATCGTCCTTTTGTCCTTGGTGGCCTTGTGGAGTTTAAGGCTCACGGCGAATTTCATCTATACTTTTAGCGACTTATCCTATCAGGATTGGCGTTATACAATGCTTCGCGAAAAGAGTGGTAAACTCTACTTTTTCGTCAATCTTTTCGGCATTAATCTCTTTCCCACTCTCGTCGTCTATGCCTGCATCTATCCGATGCTCCTCTATGTTGAAAGAGGAGGTAGCGCGACCTTTAATTTATTATCATTAATCGGACTTGTTCTCTGCCTTATCGCCATTTTATTCGAGACGGTCGCCGATGTGCAGATGCAACTGTTTCGGAGTTCGCCCGAGAACAAAGGAAAGATTATTCGCGTCGGTTTGTGGAAACACAACCGCCATCCCAACTATTTCGGCGAAATCTTGATGTGGTGGGGAGTCTATGCGATCGTCCTCGCTTTAAATCCTTCGATCTGGTTTGTCTTTTTCGGCGCTCTCATCAATACTTTAATGTTCTTGGTCATTTCGATACCGATGGCGGAGCGGCGCCTCGCCACCTATAAACAAGGTTTTCAGCAATACCGCGATGAGACGTGGATGCTCTTTCCTCTTCCCTTTGCTCGGGGACGGCGCAAAGGAGATTAAATAGATCTACATTTTTTGAGAAATAGAGGTGGCCTATGGACTTAAAAAAGAAATTATTTGAAATGGTCGACAAGTATGATTCGTTAATTGTTTTTCTTGTCATCGAGTGTTTAGCTTTAACCGCTTTCTCGCTTGCTGATGCCAATATCATTTTCCGCTACTTGGGCTTTCTTATTTCCTTCGCTCTCATTCCTTTCGCCTTGATGTTTACATCAAAAAGCGAATGGCTCTCACTTGGCCTTTTTGCGATACCTCTTGTCGTCATCGCTTTTTTAACGGGTTTTTCGACTTTTTCGATATCGATGGGTTTTGGCTTATTGGATAATCTATCGGTCGTCGTCGGCACCTTAGCCTTCTTCTTTCTTGGTTTTGCCATTAGGCGCGTCAAAAAATTTAAAATCGATATCGCCTTGCTATCGATTGGCGCGGCGATGGCTCTTCTGGTATTTCTCGGCCTCGTCTATTCGCTATATCGCTACGGACCATTTCATGCTTCATTATATGAAGGCATGGTTTATTACTACGATGGACGCCTCTTTGTGGTCAGCGAAGAAACAAAGTGGCTACTCGGATTCTCGTTTGTGGAAATCTCGATTAATTATGTCTCTTTATTTGGTGTGATGTTAAGCACGGCTTTAGCCGCCCTTTTATATATCTCGCCGACGAAAGATACTCGCAAATTCATCATCGTCGCCGCAATCGGTCTCGTCGGCCTTTTATCCATCGTCACAATTCCTAATTTTGAGGCCTTGATATTACTCATACCAGTTTTATTCTTCGCTCTCGGCTATCGCTTTATTAAAGCGCGAGAAAAAGTCGGAGCAGTCGTTCAATACATCTTTTTTGCTGTCTTAGGAGTCGCTGGGATCGCCTTGCTAATCGCCCTTTTAAACGCTGCCGGCATTTCCTTTATCAGTAACGCCATAGCCGGCAATGCCTTTCTAAATCGGCTGTTTAACACCAACCGGATCATGTCGCCGATTAACGAAGTTTTGAGGCCGATGTTTACGGCCGGTGGCTTCTTTGGCTTTCCTCTCACTTACATCGATGGTCTGATGGCCAACACTGGCGCTTTTGAATTTGAAATCGCAAAAGAAGGCGGGCTGCTTGCCTTTTTAGCCTTGCTGGCCTTCTTGTTATTGACTATCTTTTCAATGGTCCGCTACTCGGCGAAAAGCCCAGATCAAGGGCATGTGAAAATTGTCATTTTATCGCTTTTGATCGCTGTTTTACTCAATGGCAGCTTCTTATGGGATACCTTCCCATTAATCTATGAAAATGATTATTATTTCTCGTTCTTTAGAAGTGCCCCTTATCTTATCGTTTTATTTTTAATTGGCTATGCGTATTATCCGCTTGTCGGAAAGCCGCTGGTTGAAGAACCGGAGGCGAACACTCTCGTCAAACAACCGGCAAACATCAGCGATCAAGCAGATAGCGAGGAGGAAATCAAACTATGAGAAAGAGAACTGCTTTCGCCCTCTTATTAACCTTTGCCTTCGTTTTAACTGGCTGCATGAATGATGTCGCCGAGCTTTACGAGGGGCACGCCTATGACACCGGAATTTTCGCTGAAAACTATTATTCGACATGGAATGAAGTCCTTAAAAGCAGCGTCGCTCCCGTCGCTAAAACATATGATGTTACCAACGCTAATTCCTTTCAGATCGAAGAAGATGCTGATTTTGCTCAGCTGTGGGAGCCAGATGGCTTTCAAAACGGGCAAAGCGGCGAATACTATTCCTATTTTGCCGATACTCCACACGAGAATGCCGGATACGGCTATGGTCCAAGCAACAACTTGATTGCGATCGATTCCTCATTTGCTCGTGGATTCCTTTCGCGCTTGTACGACGGCCGCATTCACTGTGACGGCATCACATATGCGCAAACTCGCGTGCAAATCGATGGCAGCGGCTATGGCGCTTTATTTCCAAAGGAAATGATGTCGTATCGCTATTTTGCCCTTTCGCTTCGCGGCGCGGACGAAACCGATAATCTCGGAACGACATTTAATGTCAATATCAACCTCACTTTTTATGTCTATGATTTTGCCAATTCTCTTTACGTTCCTTATCTTTTTCAAATGAAAAACTTTCCGATCATGACCAACTCCGGCGGTCGGACGACGATTATCGGCTTTTACTTCGCCGGCGTGATGGGCGCGGATGTTAATTTAATTAGAAGAGCTTCGGGCATGTCGATAACTTTTAGCCTCGAAGGTGATTATGAAGATTATACGATCGACCGCGAGGATGCGACCGAAGGAAAAGAGCGCTTTGCCTTGATGCTATATGAAGTGCTCTTGCCGAAATCAACCTGGAACTAATTAATATATTTTTTCTTAATAATTTTAGGGTTATGGACTATGTATTGTTCGATATTTAGCCATGCTCCCATTTCGAAATCGCATCTGTCATCATCTAAGATGAGGGTGCCTTTGGCCGGCGTAAATGTCAATTCGCTGAAGTAGATTTGGCCTTTAATGTTATAGAGGTCAACTCGCACGAAAGGAAAAGGCTTAGCTAAATCCTCGGCCATCTTGACCATCTCTTTCCAATTTTCGGGTATCGGTATTTCCTCTTCGCGCTTTTTCCAGCCGTTAAACTGCGAACCGTCAAAAGGCGTCCAATCGATATAGTAATTGTTGTAGCGAATGTCCGTTCCGCGACCGGTGACGACATACATGCTTTTAGCTATGCCATTAAAAACGTGGATTTTGTATTCGACGGGCAGAGAATCGACATCGCCTAAGTACTTCTCGATGATAATCTGTGGTTTTATCGGACTGTAATGGAGCTCAAGCGTCTTTTCGCCATAGTTCGTCTTGAGCCATTTTTCAAAGCGTTTTTTAAGCGGAATCAAATCGAGACTGCTCTTATCGCGGACGATGAGATTATAAGCACAGGCGTGAGTGGCCTTCATGACGAACGAAGGCGGAAGGCGAGCGAAATCGATTTCATTAAATGAATTGTGCAATCCGTAGACAGGAATAAGATTTTTTTCATAACCACAATCTTCGACATATTCGCGAACGCCGGCTCGCCCAGCGCATTTGATGACTAAGTCATCATGCGGGTAGACAAAAAGGCGCAGATACTGCAGTTTCTCGGTGTAGCGCACCGGCTTATCAAGATGCAATTTGTGGTGAGTGATGTACTTGTATTGCTGCTTGACAAAAAAGACGGGGAAAAGGGTTTTTACAATTCTGCGGAAGGGAGCGTAGAACGCACGTTTAAACTTGTTTTCTCTGAGGTTTGGATTAGCCATAATCTTTCGTAGAAATAGTATAGACGCAAACATTCTTTTTTACAAACAGGAGAAATGTGATAGTATAAAATACTAATCGGTCACAAAGATGAAAAAAGCACTGCAGAGTTGGTTGACATATGTCGTCGGAGGAGCGCTTTTTCTCATCGCTTCAGGTGTCGCCATCATCCCCGATATCGTCGACAATTATGCCGCGACGATGGAAGAGTGGTATGCTCATTACATCTTTCTTTTTTCGGGTGTTGCCCTCATCTTTGTCGGCTTTGTCTGGCAGGACCTTTTAAAGGCTCAGCATCGTCGTAAGACGAAGAACTGGGACGGTCCTCTCCCCGAGGAAATCATAAACAGCGCTTGGTCGGTTTCTCTACCCTTTTACCTCGCGGCCATCTTGTCAATCATCGGTGGAATTATCTTCACTTTTGTATCGATTTAAGAGTAAAAAATCACCTTATCAAGTCAAATTTTATTGATTAACCACCATTATGGTGGTTTTTTCTTGGTTTTCCATGTAATCGCTTACAGCCCAAAAAAATCGTTGATACATATTTTGATAAGTGTTAATATAAAACACAATCTAAAAGATTGAAAGGAATAGGAGGACAAAAATATGACTTTTCCTAAAAAGACAGCTTTGCTATTAGCCGCTCTTGTGTTAGTCGTTCCTCTTTCGTCATGTGAC
>JAEWMX010000009.1 GCA_023393065.1 Bacillota bacterium
GAAGAATCGACATATCCTGACGAATCTTTCTCATAAACTTCGGCTTATGCAGACGATTCAGGCCTTTAAGAAACTCCCGATAAAAACTCTTTTTTGACTCATACAAAAAACCACATTTTGGATCTTCGTTATAACGACGAACATTTTCTTCGTTAACACTCAGCCAATCAGTCTTTGTTTTATGATCATTAATGGCTGCCGTGTAGGGTCCCAGCATCAGATTTCTTAAGAACTTTGAGGGTTTCCTGCGATTTTTTTTATTAACGAGCAAACGCGACAAGAAATAGCCAATGCCAATCATTAAGCGATTAGGACCATTCGTCCCACTTAAAATAACTTTGTTAACGTGTTCGGTGTATCTTTGAATATAATCTTGAACGATAAAGCTGCCCATCGAATGACCAAATAAGTAAGTCGGTAAAACAGAGACGCGAAGTTTTTCTACTAATTCATCAGCGTTTTTTACTGTTTTTGAAAATCCCGAAACCGGCCAAACGCCTAATTGTTCTGGTTCGTTCGCATTCTCGCCTTGACCATAATGGTCAATGCAATACACATTGTAACCATTATCATTTAGAAAATTAGCGAAATGATCATAGCGAAGTGAATGTTCTTCCATCCCTGTTAGTATAACGACATTAGCGATGGGCTTTTCGATTGTCCACGAATAGCCAAACAGCTCCTCGCCGTTTTTGTATGTCATTTTAATCTTATCTCTTGCCATATCTAATTCCTCTTTTTCTATTATAAGATATCTAATCCTTATTCATAACCATTCGGGTTATTCTTCTGCCACTTCCAGGCATCGCGGCAGCAGTCTTCAATCGTTAATTTCGCTTTCCAATTAATCTCTTTCAATGCTTTATTGCAGTTCGCGTAGTTTTCGTCAATATCGCCGTCTCTTCGCGGGCCGATAATATAAGGAATCTTAACGCCATTAACTTTTTCAAATGCCTTAACTAATTCTAAGACTGATGTTCCTTTTCCGGTGCCAAGATTGTATATCTTCAATCCTAATTTGTCTTTAATTACTTTTAAAGACGCGAGGTGTCCCTTGGCAAGATCCACAACATGGATGTAGTCGCGGACACCCGTTCCGTCCGGAGTCTTGTAATCACTTCCGAAAACATTGAGGTGACTTCTTTTACCAATTGCTACTTGGGTAATATATGGCATTAAATTATTTGGAATATCATTGGGGTCTTCGCCCATAAGACTGCTTGAATGTGCACCAATCGGATTAAAGTAACGAAGAATAACGATATTCATACTGTTATCTTTCTTGTACTCAGCTTTTAACAACTTTTCGATTTCAATCTTCGTCTGTCCATAAGGATTTGTGGCTTTTTTAATCGGGTCGCTTTCGTAAAGCGGGACGCGGTCCGGAACACCATAAACGGTCGCAGAAGATGAGAAGACGATGTTCTTAACGCCAAACTCCTTCATAACATTCAAGAGGACTTTCGAAGAGCCGATATTGTTATCATAATATAGCTCTGGTTTTTCAACTGACTCTCCCACCGCTTTTAAACCCGCGAAGTGAATGACGGCATCGATCCTGTGCTTCTTAAAAACTTCGATTACTTTCGCTTCATCTCTAAGGTCCGCTTGATAAAAAATTGGTCTTACGCCCGTGATTTTTTCAATGCGGTCCAACACCAATATTTTCGAGTTGACCAGGCTATCAATAATAATAACTTCATAGCCGGCGTTAATAAGTTCCACACTCGTGTGTGAACCGATATAGCCTGTCCCACCCGTAACCAAAACTGTTTTCAAACTAATCTCCTTATAAAAAAATATATTTGCCGTGCTTAAACTTATTGGGCAACGTAAATATGATATAATATTTTCAAATAAATACCTCAAAAAGATATAAAAATGGAAAAAAATACCACTAATCAGTTTGAAGAATTAGTTAGCATCATTACTCCAATGCATAATTCTGCAAGATATATTAGCGACACCATTGAATCGGTTATTTCTCAAACATACAGAAATTGGGAGATGATTATTATCGATGATTTTTCGACTGATTCAAGTAGAGACATTGTAAAGAAGTATGCTGACAGAGACCATCGAATTATTTTAATACAATTGGAAACTAAGTCACAAAACGGAGTTGTTGGCGTTAGAAATGAAGGCATTAAAATAGCAAGGGGTCGGTTCATATCATTTCTTGATAGCGACGATTTGTGGGATCCAAAAAAACTGTTATTACAAATTGAATTCATGCTAACTAATAAAATTGCATTTTCATATGCTAATTATCGCGTATTTGACGAGAATAAGTGTTCTGTTGTGAATGAATTTTATGCACCAAAAAAAGTAAATTACAAAGATATTTGCAAGGGCAATACCATCGGATGCTTGGTCGCAACATACGATGCATCATTAATTGGCAAAATTTATAATATTGATGCACCAAAAAGAGAAGACTTTGCAACTTGGTTGCATATATTAAAAATCGTTACCTACGCGTATAATGTCGGAGAGACTTTAGCTACATATCGTTTACGAAAGAATTCGGTTTCATCAAAAAAGCGCAAAATGATAAAATATCAATGGCGAGTCTATAGAAAAATCGAAAGGATTTCTTTTATAAAATCTTGTTACTATTTATTGATAACGATTATAAATAAGGCTTTAAAATATTGAAAGGTAATTGATTATTATCTCTTCCTAATTTCTTCCATAAGAAGTTTCGATGTCAGTCCTGGATTTACTTTCCCCTGTGATCTTTTCATAACCTGGCCGACCAAGAAACCAAGAGCTCGATCTTTTCCGTCTTTATAGTCTTTGATTGAATCCGGAAAAGCATTAAGAACTTCGTTTATATAAGCAAGGATAACACTATCATCATTTATCTGTGTGCCAATGTTAAGTTTTTCTTTGGCTTCTTTGACGTTTGTTGAGTTTGTTAGCATCTCCTGAAAGATATCTCTTCCCTGCTTATTGGATATTTCGTTTTTCTCGATCATGTTCACAAGCATTGCGAGTTGCGAAGGCGAGATAAAGAAGTTTTCAATCGGGATATTACGCTTATTTAAATAAGCGATGACTTCGCCGGTCACCCAGTTCGCTAGTGACTTATAATAGGTTGTGTACTTAGCGGCGTCATCGTAGTATTTAGATAAGTCTTTACTTTGTAAAATGATGATCGCGTCGCGTTCATTTAAACCTTGAACTTCGAGATAGCGCTTCTCTTTAACTTGGGCTAGTTCGGGACAAGAAGAAATCGCCGCATTAATAAATTCCGGACTGAGTTTAATCGGGGTGATGTTCGGTTCAATAAAATATTTATAATCCACCGCATCCGTTTTGACACGCATGGTCACAGTTTCTTTTAGAGCCTCATCAAAGCGCCTCGTCTCCTGAATAATCGGGTGGCCGGTCAGCAACAATCCTTCCTGCCTCCGAATTTCAAAATCGATGGCCTTTTGAATATTGGCGATGCTGTTTAAATTTTTGATTTCGACTTTCGTCCCTAATTTTTCCGCTCCGCTTGGACGCAACGAAATATTGACATCGCAGCGAAGTGAGCCCTCTTCCATCTTGCCATCGCTTACATCCGCATAGATGACGATCGAGCGAATGGCTTCGACATATTTCATCGCCTCTTCGCCCGAGCGAATATCCGGCTTTGAGACGATTTCAATTAACGGCACGCCGGAACGGTTATAGTCGAGCAAGGTATATTCGCTAAAGTGGAGTTGTTTACATGTGTCTTCTTCGAGGTGTAGTCTTTCGATGGCAATACGCCGAACGGTATCCGTCTTAATCTCTAAATAGCCCTCTGAGCCGATCGGACGCCGATTCTGCGTGATTTGATAGCCTTTAGGTAAATCACTGTAGAAATAGTTTTTACGGTCGAAGACAAGCGTGTTATCGATGCTCATATGCAAAGCATTGGCGACCCGAATGGCGTTGATGACCGCTTGCTTATTAACGGTCGGCATCGTGCCCGGAAAGGCGATGTCGTTAGGTGACACCAAAGTATTCGGTTCCGCGCCGAACTCGACCGGAGCGCTTGAAAACATCTTGCTCCGCGTTTTCATCTCGACATGGATCTCTAATCCGATGACCGCTTC
>JAEWMX010000011.1 GCA_023393065.1 Bacillota bacterium
GCCTTTTAGATTTGTGCACTGTGCACTATTCATTTAAAATCGCTCGCGTTATAATTTGAATAACGGAGGTATTTTATGAAAGAAAAAGAAGCGAAAGCACTAGAAGCCGAAAAATCTTATGTTTCGCTAAAAAACATCAACAAGATTTACGAGAACAAGTTTCAAGCCGTTTATGATTTCAACCTCGAAATCGCCAAAAAAGAATTCGTTGTTTTTGTCGGTCCTTCAGGCTGTGGCAAATCAACGACACTGAGAATGATTGCCGGTCTTGAAGACATTTCGTCCGGAGAATTGTGGATCGACGGCACATACTCTAATGATCGGGCTCCTAAAGACCGCGACATCGCCATGGTCTTTCAAAGCTATGCCCTCTATCCGCACATGACGATTTACGATAACATGGCATTTGGTCTTAAAATCCGCCGTTTGCCAAAATCAGAAATTGATCGCCGCGTTCACGAAGCGGCACAAATTCTTGAAATCGAGGAGCAATTGGAACGCAAACCAAAAACCCTCTCCGGTGGTCAGCGGCAACGTGCGGCCCTCGGTCGCGCCATCGTCCGTAATGCCAAAGTGTTCTTGATGGACGAACCGCTTTCAAATCTCGATGCCAAATTGCGCGTTCAGATGAGAAGCGAAATCATCAAGCTCCACGAAAGGCTCGGGGCGACGACGATTTACGTCACTCACGACCAAACTGAAGCTATGACAATGGCGACGCGCATCGTCGTCATGAAGGCCGGCTATATTCAACAAGTCGGGACGCCGCTTGAAATCTATAACTATCCTAACAACCTATTCGTCGCTAGCTTTATCGGTTCTCCACCGATGAACTTTATCGATGTCAATTATGAAAAAGGCTCTGTTGTTTTTAATGATGGCAAAAAGATTACTCTCCCTGCCGATATCGTCAAAGCCCATGATGAGTTCTTTGCTAACGCCCTCGTCGAAGGCAATGCCAAATTAGACGAACTTAATAGCAAGCGCGCCGCCAGCGAAGCGCCTGACGAAGCCCTCGATAAGGAAATCGCTGATTTGCAGGATGCTCTCGCCTCATATAAGGGTTCTCACCGCCTCGTCTTTGGCATTCGTCCAGAAGATATTTACGAAGCTTCAGATGAAAATGTTCAGAAATACCCTGGCGAAGTATATAGCACCAAAGTATCGGTTTCCGAACTCCTCGGCCACGAATACTATGTTCACACCGACTTTGGCGGAACCGACATGGTCTCGAAGATTCCCGCCCATCATCTCATCAGCATTCACGATGATTTGAAACTAGTCTTCAACAAAGAAAAGCTCCATCTCTTTGATCCGCGTTCAACTAAACGCATTTATTAATCGGCGAGATAAAACAGCTAAAAAAAGACCGTGAACCTTGCAATTCACGGTCTTTTTTATATAAAATTCATCATCAACTTCGTTTAATGGTTTTTGGCGGCATTTGAAAGAAGGGTATTTTAGATCGTTCTTCAGCTGACGTTTTTTCAGCGTAGTAGCGCTTCTCGTCTTCTTCATTTGCGAATATTTTCGATTGCCTCGCATCGACGACATAAGTTGCCGCGAGCAAATCGTGAATCGCGCGATTGGAGTTTGTCACAGTCACGGCTGCGCTCGATATGAATAACGGCATCGCATAGAGGCCGAGCGAAGCGCCGATTTCAAAAAAACCGAAGACAAAGTAGCGAATGACAATCGCTCCCTTTTTCACTTGGTGACCGGATTTGTTGACAAGAGCTAAGCCGAGGATATATTTGCCAATCGTTTGTCCGTTGCCCAACACGAGGGGAATGATCAAAATTGGCGGTATAGCCCCGATGGCCAAGCCAAAACCGCCCCCGATTAAGAAGAGCAAGCCTAAAGGTTTGCGGGCGGCAAGATATTGCTCGCAATTTTCAAAGTCGTCAATCGCTTGATTGTAGAGGCGAATCCATTCCGCTTGGCGCTCATCAGAGCTAACGCTATCTTTAAAAGCAAAGGTAATCTGCTCTTCACCTGTAAAATCAAACAAACAATCCTCTTGCCCGCGCTTTAAAACCATATCGTAAAAATCAAATGCGAAACCATATTTGTAAAATGTCGAATCGGCATAGGAGAAGAGTTTCGAATTATCAGATGGATCTTTGGCTAGCAGATAATAATGAGAGAGGCGGGGAAGATAATGGGAATTGACCTCATCATTGATGTCGCCTTCGAGAATGTAAGTCGTCTCCGTCTCGCCATCAGCAATATAGAGGCCAGAAGCTTGTTTTAAACTAAACAAGCGCGTATCGATTTGCCCGCCGACTGTCGTTTGATGAAAAATTCCATCGACGGCCATATAGGCTAAAAGGCCAATCGCTACGGTCGCTAACAAATCGATGAGCAAAGCCCCGAGGCGCTTTGCAAAAGAAGCCTCGACAATGCTCGGATATGGACGTTTGATCTTTTTCATTACAGGCGTTCGACGATGATAACCCGGAAACGCCCCATCGCGACTTGATTGGTCAAAGTCTGACCGGTTAATAGCCCTTCGCTATCGTAGATGACGCGAGCTTGAACGCCGGTGTTCGACCAGCGGAAAACTTCAGTTGCGGTATCGCTTTCAGAAATGCGAGCGGTGTAGAAAGAATAGATGGCGCCTGAACTTTGGTAGCCGGTTGAATTAAATTTGTTTTCGCTGGCGATCGAACTCCAGCCAAGTGGCGGATTCATGTCCTGCCAATAGCGGAAGTTATCTCCAACTTCGGAAGCTGATTTAAGGTGGAGGAAATCACCTTTTTCTCCTAAGCGTAGAGCAATCAGCTCTTTATAGGCATTAAAGAAGTCAAGCCACTTGATTTTATCGTCCCATTTATAACTATTTGTCTCGTATCCGATGTTGTAGGAATTGCCGCTGTAATACTGACCGTTGAGAATAGCGTATTCGCCTCCGTGAGTGGCGATAAATTCGCTTGCTATTTCGCTCGTCTCATCAAATGGTTTGCTACGGCCGATTTCATCCCCGCCTTGAAAGAAGGGAATGCCTTGTCCCGACAAGATGATGGCATTGGCCGTCGTCTGAGCGCGCATCGCCAATTCTTCGTTCCCTCCGAAACTAAATAGCATTTGATCAAAGAGTGAGAAGTTATCGTGGCTTCCGGCATAGTTAACAGCTTTGCTAGGATTGTTATTATACTTGGAGTCAAATTGACCATTGTCCTCGTAATAGTTGCCGTGAATACCAGCTAAAAGCCCTTTAACCCG
Organism: Bacillota bacterium; assembly: GCA_023393065.1. Classification (GTDB taxonomy): domain Bacteria; phylum Bacillota_I; class Bacilli_A; order RFN20; family CAG-826; genus UBA1424. Next base: position 3,226 of record JAEWMX010000011.1, read on the forward strand.
ATTAATGTATGGCTGTTCGTAGTTATCGGCAACGCCTTTATTAACCCAACCCCAATGCTCATTATTTGTGATGTTGTTACCACCTTTCAAAGCATTGCGTCCTTGATCGTTAAAGGCGCCGATACGCGTGTCTTTGAGGACGCCGCGGTTGACTTTATCGCCGCCGGAATAATCGCCAAATTTTGCACTCCACGGTTCGCCCCAGATCGTGACATCATCATGTCCGGCATCTTTTAAGGCTTGGTCGAGAGCGATGAGGGTGTCATCGTTTATCAACTGCATCAAGTCGAAACGGAAACCTTTGATATTATATTCCTCTATCCAGAAAAGGATTGAATCGATGAGGAATTTGGCAGCCATCGGATTTTCGCTTGCGAAGACGTTGCCGACTCCCGAGTCGTTATTTAAAGTCCAATCTGAGTTGTAGCGGAAATAGTAGCCAGGAACGATTTTATTGAAATTGGAAGCGCTGGCGCTGGCGACGTGATTATAGACGACGTCCATGATGACACGAATGTCATGTTCGGCAAATGTTTCAACGACTTGCTTAAATTCTTGAATGCGATATTCGCCGCGATATGGATTGCTCGCATATGCGCCTTCCAAAGCATTAAAATTTAAAGGGTTATAACCCCAGTTATGCGCTGGGATAATTTCGTTGTACTGATTGTTACCTTCGTTATCAAGAATCGGATTGCCATCCTCATCAACGATGAGCTCTTGACGCGGGTATTCAAAATTACTCTGATCATAAAACGGCATGATTTGAACGGCGTTTACGCCTAGTTCTTTAATGTGGTCGAAACCGGTCTTTACCGTCGTCTCACCTTCGGTATAAGTTGTTCCCTCTTCAATGAGGCCGAGGTATTTGCCGCGATTTTCTTCGGAGCCATTCCATGTTTCATCCCATGTCAAGTCCGCGACGTGCATCTCGTAAACGACGAGATCAGTGGGACTGTCAATTGGCGAGAGTTGATTGATTGAGGAATCAAATGTCGCTGTTTCATAGTTTTCGAAATTTATAACTTGGCCGCGTAGACCATTGGCCCCGACGCTTTTTGCGTATGGATCAACGATTTCGCTGACCCCGTTCGAGTTAGTGACGCGGTAGGTGTAGAACTTTAAGTTGAGGTCGCCTTGAACGGTGACGCTCCACACGCCCTTCTCACCTAAGATCATATCGTGTTTAGCGGTCGGCACATCGCTTAAGACGTCGCCCGTCAAGGTTGATGGTGAGCCGTAATTAAAAAGATGGAGGCGGACGGCCGACGATGTCGGAGCCCACAATTTAAACATCGTTTGCTGAGGTGTATATGTCGCGCCTAAATCATCGCCGGTATAGGTATAAGCGTCACTAAAAGCTTGACTCTTGTAGATGGCGCGTGGCGAAACCGGCTTAATCTTTATTTTTTGATGAGTCGCATATGTCGTGTAGATCTCATACTTTTTGGTGAGGACAGCTTTATTTGACAAAGTCAATATTTGTGTGGTTTGCGAAGGGACGAAATTTTGTGTTTCCACCCCATCAATATACAAGATAATCGATGTCGGTTCGGCGGTGGAGACGAGTTCCACGCGATCAAAATCGAGAAAATCGGCGCTGATGATGCGATCGCCGAGAGCGTCACTGGCTCTTGAATAGTATTCAAGAATGTTGCCATCGCCGATAATTGTGTAGACGCTTAAAACCCCGTCAACCTGGCCAAAATCGCTAAAACGAATGAAACCATCAGCAGTCTGGAATGACCAGCTATTTCGTGATCGGATAATAATTCCGAGACCGTGGACAGGAGCAAAAGCCGCGGTGTCGATTCGGCGAACAGCCCAATCGCCTTCGATCAAATCCCAGTCGAGAGCAACCCCGTCGGTGCCGCCATCATCCCAAAGCCACAATTGGTAATTTCCTAAATTTTCGCCCATAAAACTAAAATAGATATCGACGAAATTCGGGACTTCGCCAGGAAGAATCGGCGTTCCGACGATATCGCCACTTTCGCTGTCGCTACCTGATGCTGATGTCGTATCAGTTCCGCTAATATCGTCCGTCGTCCCGCTTGTGTTTGATTGTTCGCAGGCTCCGAGGACAAAAGTGGCCATGAGAGATAAAGCAAAAAGTATTTTAATTTTTTTCATGCGATAATTCCTCTTTTAACAATTTTATCATAACAATTAATTGTTTAAATATATAACATTTGTCAAAAGAATAGAAAAAAGACCTGCTTTATGCAGGCCTTTAAAACCCTTTTTAGGAAAAGTTTGTTTTGTTGTTATTCGCCGGGAACTGCTGTGACGGTGACTACGCCATTGGCAAATTCGCCAGTTAGGGTATCGAGTTCAACAGCTAATTCAACGACATAATCGCCAGCGGTTTCGATAACGAGGTTTCCGCCCTCAGCGTTGCCAAAAGCGACATCCCAGCCACTAACTCCGCCATATTCGCCGAGTTTGACTTTGAATTCGCCAACTAATAAACCAGTTACGGTTCCGCTAAAAACGAGATCATAAGTAGTGGCGACTTCGACATCGGCAACTCTTGAAGTGAGTGGCAGAGCATCGTGGTCGGCACCCCAGGAATCGCCAAATACAGCACCGCGGAGAACCATTTCCATATTCTCGATGGTGAGCATCCAGACACCTTCGGTCTCGATGAGATAGAATGAATAGAAACCATCAATCATGACGTTGAGATTACCACCTTCAGTAACCACTTCTTCTTCTACCGTGTTAGTAATTCCGCCATTGGCTGGAAGAACATTATCTTCATGAGAAGCTAACTCTTCACCCCAAGTGTTGTCAGTGCGGAGTTTCAAGCCATTTGATCCAGCTGGATCACCGGCTTCTAAATATAGAGCATCATAGTAATAGTAAGCGCCATCTTCTTTATAATTAAGAGCGATATCAGGTGTCTCACCCCAACCATTGACGGCGCCGACGATACCCCAATTCTTAATGGCATCAGGATCTGGATCTTGAGTTACACCTTCACCGACGGCATCGCCGAGTCGCGTGATATAGAGCTCTTGAAGGTCAGTTTCGATGCGAATTTGATAATTGCCTGCCGTAATCATCTGAATGTTGCTAAAATCAGCTTCCTTAATAATCTCTGCATCGATTTGGTCGGCGGGAATATTAGTCCAGTTATATTCCTCTTCGGCGTTCCAAGCGACATCTGGCTGCTTGATTTTAAACTTGCCCATGTAGCCGATTTCGACAACGACTTCAAAGAGGTTAGCACCCTCTTCGACTAACTCAAAAACCAAACCTTCTTCTGGAACTGCTACTGGATCCCATAAAGCGGCGCCAGGGAAAGCGGTATTCTTAAGATCACCGATAACGTAGAAAGTCCGAGTATCTGGTTCGTATTCTTTACGGAACTTGGCGTAAAGATCGATGTCTTCGACGATGAGTGTCTCGCGATCGAACGTGGTCGTGAGATCTGTGGTGGTAAACCAGTCGATGAATTCTTTTCCTTCGACGACTGGATCAGCCGGCATTTCGACTGCCGTGCCGTGTTCAACCTCGACTTCTGCATAGAATTTGCCGACAGTGTCTTCGTAAAAGGTGACTGTGTGGGTGACGACTGGTTCGCCGTTACAACCCGCCAACAGCCCAGCTGCTAAGACTGTGACAAATAGGCCTTTAAACAATTTGTTCATGTTTCCTCCTTTGTTTTTTAGGCTCCTAAATAGGTTTTTTCTTCATATACAATTTTACAATTGTAAACAATTGCTGTCAACAAAACTTGCCTGTCTCTACCTCCTTGAAATATTTATGTTACGAATACGCGTTAATGCTCTAGACAACTTTCTTTCTTTTAAGCAAGAAGAATAGCAATACTGCGATGGCTCCGACACCGGCCGCCGAACCGACGCTGATGCCGATAATTGCTCCAGTCGATAAGCCACCCCCTTCAGCGGTGGGATTTGCATCGAGGACTAATGTCGTGTTGGCCGACATCGTGTACTCACCTTCGATTACCGTTCCTGGTTCGAGGGCGGCGGTCGTGTCGATCAAAACTTCCATACCATCGAGATTCACTTTGGTGCGCGGCGCTGAACCGAGAAAGACGACGACATAAGTTTTGTCTCCGTGTTCGACGGTCATTTTTATCAAGGTGTCAGCCATATCAAAGTCGCTGCCGAATTCGACGCTGACATTATCGTCAATCTCTTGGCGAGTCGCGTACTGGAAGGCGGCGTTATCGCGTTTTAAGGCTATCATGGCTTGATAAGTCGTAAAGATGTCGAGATTATCGATTTTTTCATCCCATTTTAGAGAGTTGACTTCATAGGAACTCATATAAGAGTTGTGATCGTATTTTCCATCTCCGAGAGGCTTGGAGCGAAGCATCTCACTGCCCGCGTGCAAAAAACTCACGCCTTGACCTAATAAGACAAAACTCTGAGCTTGAACGGCTTGCTGTCTAAGGCGCGCCTCATCATAACCATAGCTCTCACCCGCCAGACGAATCTTGTCATATAGGGTGTTGTTGTCGTGGCATGACACATAGTTGATCGTTTTTGTCGGATCATTTGTTCCGCTGAAAACTTTGCCAAGCAAAGCGAAACTGAGACGGTTTTTCATTTGGACGTCGATTTTATCGGCTCCGACTTGGACGAATCCGGCATCGGTGCTTTTAAAGACGCCACCGCGAGCCGCATCGCGAATTTGATCGCTGAAGCCCCCGACTTGATTCGTGTCATCGATGTTTTGATACGAGGCAAGAGGCATCGTCACGCTCATCGCGGTGGATGACATGTCCCAAGGTTCGCCGTAAATAATGATATCTTCGCGGTAATCCTCGCGTAATTTGCTGCTTAAAGCGTTCATCGCCTCGACGGTGTGTAGGCCCATCAAGTCAAAGCGATAGCCGCCTAATTTGTATTCGCTGGCCAAGAAATAAGTCGAATCGGTCATGAAGCGAGACATCATCACGCGTTCGCTAGCGGTATCGTTTCCCACGCCGCTGGCATTGCTTGGAGCGCCGGCTTCGTTATAGCGGAAATAATAACCGGGGACGAGCTTACTTAAAGAATTGCCGGAAATGTTAGCGACATGGTTATAGACGACGTCCATGATGATGCGAATATCATCTTCGGCAAAGCGCTTGACGACTTGCTTGAATTCGCTGATGCGAACTAAACCATCATAAGGATTAGATGAATAAGCCCCTTCGAGAACATTGTAATTTCGCGGGTTGTATCCCCAGTTAAAGGAGACATTGACCTCATCGTTTTCCTGATCGAATATCGGGAGGATTTGCACGGCGTTAACACCGAGTTCTTTGATGTGATCATAGCCGGTTTTAACAGTGACTCCACCTTCTGTGTAAGTCGTTCCTTCTTCGATGAGACCAAGATATTTTTTGCGATTGGCTTCGGTGCCGTTCCACGTGTCATCGGCCGTCAAGTCGGCGACGTGGAGTTCGTAAGGAATTATTTCCGTCTCTTCTTTAGCGCTGAAGGTGACATCGTCCCAACCTTCGGGATCGGTTTGGCTAAAATCAACGATCATGCCGCGTAAGCCATTGACTCCGGCGGCCCGGGCATACGGATCGACAAATTCATTCGTCCCAGCGGAATTGGTGGCGATATATGTGTAGTATTTGCCATGGAGATTACCGCTTACGACGGCGGTCCAGACACCCTGTTCTCCTTTGGAAAAATCGTATTCTTCAAAAGTGTCATCACCGATTTCATCGTCGAGGGAGGTCGGGGTTCCGCTTTCATAGATACGTAATTTCAAAGAAGAAGTCGTCGGAGCCCAGGCTTTAAATGTCGATTGGCTCGAAGAATAGGTGACGCCGAGATCAGCGCCGTTATAAGTGGCTTCATCGACGAATATCTCGTCATCGAAAAGACCGGCGAGGGAGACGAGGGATGTGACATCGTCGTTGCCGGCTTCGGCAAACGTGACGCGCAAATAGTAATTGCTATTTAGATTAATCGTATGGCTGACAGGGAGCGTCAGAGTGAATTCGTGACGATATTGCGTGGCGTCATAGGCGCTTCCGGTCGCTCCAGAGCTTAGCGCATCATCACCGACGCTCAGACTATAAGAAGTGGTGGCGATGTTGGTGGCGCCAAAAATCTGTGTCGGCGAGATGAACTCGGCGACGACTAGACGGCCGGCTAGCACTTCTTCGGCGGACGAATAGACATGTTCCTCCATATTGATTAGATAGAGGTGATAAGCGTTGTCGTCTTGCAAGGTAAAATCGGCAAATTCGACAGTCATATCTCCGGTTTGCTGAGACCAGCTCCCCGGACGAATGATGATATTAATATATGTCTTATCGGTGAAATCGGTGAGCGGCAAGGCTCCCCACTTACCATAATCATCATCATCTGTGTATTTAAAGGCCATGCCGGTGACGCCCTCACCCCACACCCATAAATCCCAGTTCGTGTAGTTGTTGTCGCTGCGATGATAGTGAAAGACGACGGTTTCTTCTTCATATGGCGCTAAAGAAGAAACATTTGGGGCTTCTTGCCCCCCGCTGACTTGCGTTGGCTCTGATGGGAGATTTAAACCTCCTAACGACATGAGTCCGGTCAGCAAGGCGATCGCTAATAGCTTTAACATGATTATCCTCCTATTAATTACTTCTTCTCAAAAATGACTGATGAGTAGGCGCTGAGAGTGAGGTTGTTCTCGCTAATTGACGCGCGAGTCTGATTTGTGAAGATGTCATAGGCTATTTTTAATTCGTCGTCGCTTAGACGCGATAGGTCAAGCGCCATTTCTTCAGCGGCGAAATTATGGACGACATATATGTCTTTTGTTCCATCGCGGCTCGAAAGTTTTAATGCTGCCAATGCGTTGTTGGCGACCGCGACATCGTCGACGATGGCATCTTTTATCCACGGGTAGGCATTGCGGACATTGAGAACTTTTTTGTAATGATTAGTGAGGCTAAAGGGCTCCTCGAGCAGTTCAAAGGCTCCCTCTTTAACTTGCTTGGTCATGTCGTAGGTCGTGCCTTCTGGCCACGCCGTCCGCCACGGATCATCGCCGCTTGTCCACTGCATTGGCAATCTTCGATTGGCGTCAGTCTGCGCTGAACCTCGTGTCCCGCGTAAACCAATTTCTTCGCCGTAATAAATAAAAGGAACACCGGGTGTCAGCAAGTATGCGGAAGCGGCGAGCTTGCGGCGTGCCTCCGTATCCATGATGAACATGCCGCTCGAGCGGTCCATATCGTGATTAGTTAGAAAGTTAGCCATAAGTCCATTTTCATTGATGGTTAAGATTTTTTCTTGGCTATCGGCGATGCGAAAGGCAAAAGTGCTGCCGGTTACCGAGGTGATGTTGTCGATGATATAGCCGGTTGTTCCCGCTCCGGCAAAATTAAAGAGGCTATCCATTCCGCCGTAATAGAGATTGACGGTCGGTTGATCATCCCAAACTTCGCCGACGAGATAAGCGTCGGAGTCGTTAGCGCGGACGACATTGGTTAACCAAGAGAGAAAATCAATCGACTTCTGAGCTTCGCTGATGTAGAAATATTTGACGGCGTCGAGGCGAAAACCATCGACCCCTAAATCCTGCCAATACGCGCAGATGTTGGCGATTTCTTCGCGAACCTTGCTATTATCGAGATTTAAATCAGGCATCCAATCGCCAAAACCAGCCTCGTATTTGACGATTCCCCCCTCCCAGTAGAAATTGTACCAGTTGGCTTTATTCGTCTCGTCAGTGGGGCTGAAATTGTTAGTGCGGAAATTTTCCTTTCCTTGGATAAACCAAGGGTGGGTATACGATGTGTGATTGATGACGAGGTCGATGATGACATCGATGTTGGCGTCATGAGCGGTATCGACAAATTCTTCGAAGTCGGCAAGTGTGCCAAAATCTTCATTGATGGCGTAGTAGTCCTCGACATCGTACCCGTGATAAGTGGGAGAAGGGTGAATAGGCATGAGCCACACCCCGCCGACACCAAGTTCGTTTAAATAAGGAACTTTATCGGTCAAACCTTGGAAATCGCCGATTTGATCATCGTCGGAATCCGCAAAGGACCGCACGAAAATCTCGTAGTAAGCTTTGCTTGCTCCCGGAGCGACATCGGGATCGAATTCATAATTCTGCGGAACGGTGTTCGCTCCGCATGAGGTGAGAAGTATTGATAAAAGGCCAAAGAGTGTTGAAACGCGACTTTTTGTCATCATATTAACCTTTAACCGCGCCACCGGTGACGCCGCTAACGTAATATTTTTGCATCCAAATAAATAGTAAGGTGATCGGTATGCTGATTAAGACGGCACCAGCGGCGAACATCGTGTAATATTCGGCGACCATGCCTTGTCCGTTCAGCATATTATATAGACCGCGGGCAATCGTCCACGCATCAGTTCTCTGACGAGTGATGGTCGCGACGAAAATGTAGTCGCCCCACGGACCCATGAAGGAAGTGAGGGCGGTAAAGATGAGAATCGGTTTTGAAAGTGGAAGGATAATCTTAAAGAAAATCTGTGCTTTATTAGCTCCGTCGATTTCGGCGGCTTCGTCAATCGATTTAGATATCGTGTCGAAGTAGCCTTTGGAAACGAGGTAGCCCATGGCCGCCCCGCTGCTGTTGACGAGGATGAGCGAGATTAAATAATTAGAAATCGGCACTTGCTCGCTACCGCTAGGTAGCAATCCGATACCTTTTAAGATGAAGTAGATGGCAATCATGGCCATGAAACCGGGGAACATGCCGAGAATCATCAGTAGTTTCATCATTCCTTGACGCCCTTTAAAGCGCAGGCGGCTAAACGTATAGGAGGTAAGGAGAACGATGATGGTGGAGATTAAACTCGTGAAAATCGCGACGATAAAGGTGTTTAAAAACCACTGTAGATACGGAATGCGCGGATCGGTGAAGAGTTGAATGTAATTATCGAATCCGAACTGCTGAGGAATAAAGTAGCTGACGCGACCCGTCGATTCGATACGCAGTGAATCAAGGATGAGCCAGACGATTGGAGCTAACCAGATGATGGATAGGACCGCCAAGATGATATAGACGGCGATATTTGTTGCTCTCTCAACTGTTTTTTGGTTTTTAAAACCGCGGACATTGCCGACGATTTTGGTCGGCTTGGTTTCGATTTTGGCATTCATTAGGCGAAATCTCCTTCCTGTGTCGCTGCGCTCGTTTTAGCGTAGAGCGACAACGTGATAAAGGCGCTGATTAAGAAGATGAAGATGCCGAGGGCGCTGCCGATGGCGTATTCTTGCTGAGCTCCGCCGACAGTCAGTCGGTAGAGCCAAGTGACGAGGATATCGGTCTTGCCGTATTCGACACCGGGCAGGTTGGCGGAAGGACCGCCACCGGTCAAGAAGAAGATAACATTAAAGTTATTGATGTTGCCGATGAACTGCGTAATTAAATATGGTCCGGTCACAAACAGCATATATGGCATGGTGATTTTGACAAATTGAGTAAAACGTCCGGCCCCGTCGATGCGGGCCGATTCATAGAGATCATCGGGAATATTCATTAAAATTCCCGAGGTGATTAGCATCGTATAAGGCACGCCGACCCAGACGTTGACGAGGATGACGGCGATCTTAGCGTTGAGAGGGACGGTCAAGAAATCGATATATTCGCTGATCCATCCCAGCCGTAACAATGTCTCGTTAAGCGGTCCGTACTTATAAAGCAATTGACTCATCAATAGCAGGGTGACAAATTGCGGAACGGCGATGGTGATGACGAATATCGTCCGCCACATCTTTTTGAGTTTGATGCCTTTGCGGTTGATCATCATCGCCAAAATTAAGCCGAGGATGTAGTTAGAAAAAGTGGCAAAGAAAGCCCAGATGAACGTCCAGCCGAGGATATCGCCGAAAGCTTTTGAAAAGCTGCTTCCGCCGACGGAAGTGAAGAGTTGGGCGAATGTCTGAAGCCCAACCCATGTAAAAAGGGTGTTCGGCGGTCCGTTTTGCTGGTTGAAATTAGTAAACGCCAGAAGAATCATGAATACCAGCGGGACGAGGGTGAATACCGTAATCGTGATGGCGGGAATCGACAAAGTCGTCAGATGAAAGCGCGAGTTGAGGAGCTCGTTAACTTCATTTTTGAAAGTTGGAAGTGGACTCTTGAATTTTGGTTTTTCTTGCGTTGCGGAATTAGTTGTCCCCTCATCGGTGCTCTCGTGTTTTTTCAAAGCTTCAACATAAGTTTCTTCAGCTTTGACAACGCCGCGAATCGAAATCCAATAAAGGGCGAAGAAAGCGACGGTCAGCAAGATAGTCGCCACAGCAAAGAGAGTGATTAACATCGAATTATCCATAAAGACTGTAACTTCGATTTGGTCTTCGACGGGACAGATGTTTATCGGCATGCCGATAATTGAACATTCATAGACAATTTTAGAAGCTTGGTCGCCCAGGTTATCGAATTTCGAAAGCCAGTAAAAACCGCCTTGAGGCAAAAACATAAAAAGCCAATAGCCAGCTTCTAGGATTAAATATAAGATGGTTTTGATCGGTCTTCCCATGAGGGCGTGACCCAAGCCCATAAAGAAATAAGATAGTTTCGTGCGATATGTGCCTTTGATAAAAGTCATGGTAAACTTTTTAGCGAATTTGGCGACGGCAATTGCGACTTTTACAATAAGTTTATATAGAGCGACAAATAAATTAATGAAAGCTTTGATGAAGAGCATGATGAAGGTAAATAGTCCAACTCCAAGATTTTTGGCTCCGCTTCCAATGCCGATGACAATCGATTCGACCATGCTGATCGGTTGTACTTTCTTGGCCAAATAATATTCGCGTCCGTTCTTAACGGCTTTGATATGGCCAAGAGAGATGATGAGATAGCCGATAGATGCCAAAACTAAAACGGCGAGGAGGATTATCCACCAAAAAGAGGGGGTGATAACGGCTCCTGAGGTCGAGGCGCTAAGAATTATTATTGCCGCGATTTCAAGGGCTAATAAAACGCTCGTTAGAATGACGTTAACAAGACCGACAATGGCTTGATAACGCGAGCATTTTATTAAGACTTCATCTTGAACTTCTTCGCGGTTGACCTTGGCGCGCTGCGACGATGAAGAAACGGCGGCTAAGACTCCCCCAGCCAGCGAGGCGGCGGAAAGGACGAGAGTCGCGATTATCAACAGCCAATAGGCTGATTGAGAAGACGCGTCAACGCTCGTGGAAGTGAAAATCAAATGGAGGAGGCGAGCGATAAAAAAGCCTCCCATGCCAATGGCGATGACGAGGCCGATCACGAAATTCGAAAAAGAACTCATGAGATGGGAATAATGTCCAGTTCCCGTCGAAAGATAAAAATCTTTCTTGTCTTGGCCGGGGAACATTAAGGGAGGTGTCGTTTTTTTCTCGTTCATAATTATGTGATTATTATCAAGCGATAACAATTCTCCTTTGCTTAATGATGCATGATGATTGGCGAATAGCTTATCGAGGACAAAGCGACACTCATTTAGATTGACAGTTGTTAAAATCTTCCGTATTTAATGTATCACTTTGTGATGAGCTAGTAAACAAACAGGAAAGGAGACTCTTTATGAATCCCCTTAACTGTTAATTTTAAAAGATCTTATTCACTATACTTCGGGAGCAGCGGTGACGGCTGCAACAAAAGCTGCGAGTTGTTCTTGAATGGTCTGCGGGCCATCGACGCCGGCTGGGCCGTTGACGATGAAGTTGCCGACGGAAGCGGCTGGAGTCCAGAATGATTCGCCGACGGACTTGCCTTGCGGAATCGAGAATGGATATTGAGCATCCAAAGCAGCTAGTCCAGGTTCAGCTAGAACAGCCGCAGAGCCATCGACGACGATATTGGAAGGACCCTTCTTAATCGCTTCAAAACGATATTGTTGAGCAGCTTCATTAGTGACGAACTCAGCAAAGGCCAAAGCCCAGGCAGAGACTAAGGAGGAAGACTTAACACCGACTAATTTAGAGCCAGAAAAAGATCCCATTTGCACGGTGCTGCTATCGGCGCTTGTATATGTTGGAAGCTTGGTGGCGGCAAAATCATCGCCGAGTTCTTCCATGATATTATCGACGTTCCAGTTGCCGGTGACGGCAGCGACGACTTTGTTGCCGTTGGCATCGGAGAAATCAGTCATGATATCGTCGACGTTAACGCTCTTAAAGCCTTTGTCCTTTTTCGGTTGAATAATATCAATCAAACCTTGTAGAGCGTTGGCGTTAGCGGTCGAATCAAAATCAGTCTCGTGAACGCGAGCATACGGATCATAAGATAACTCACCGTAATCGAGCAAACCGCTTAAAGAGTAATAACCATTACCCATATCGATGACGACTTGATGATCTTTATTAGCTTTGGCCATCATGCCTTCTAAAGTTTGAACATCGGTCGCAGTGAAAAATGCTTTGTTATAAACAAGCATGTATCCGTTATCAGAGGATAGCGGAAAGGCATAAACTTTTTCCTCTTCATCTTGCTTTGTGAAGCTGGCGTCGTTAACGCATCTTTCGAGATCGCGGCCTTTGACAATGTTTGCATATGTTGTCGGCAAGGCATTGAGGACGCCTTTTTGAACGAGGTTGGCTAGTTGATCGTCAGCGAACATGAAGACATCAGCGGCGGTGTCGATATCGCCGAGCGCCATCGTGGCCGCATCACCTTCACCCACATCACCAAAACCCATTTTAAATGTGATTTCGGGATGGGCTTCTTGAAACTTGCCGGCTAAATACTCGTAAACTTCTTTTTCGCCTTCTTTAGCGGGACCCCACACCTGCAGACGGACCGTCTCTCCTTCGGTAGTATCGCCGCAGCCCGACAAGGCCAAAAGCGACGCCATCAATAGAAAGAGGCTTTTCGGTTTAAACATAAATTGTCTCCTTTCGCAATTTTCTGTAAAGGGAGCGAAAATCTTCGCATGCCCAGTTACAATTTAAGTTTACACGTTCTTATTATAATATTTACTAGACATTTGTAAACATTTAGCGGAACCATCAAACCCCGAAAAGACACGCACTATTAATAATAATTTAGGACGCGTTCGCGCAATTTTGTTGTTAATAAAAAGTCAGCAAATTAATTTTCTCCATTAATCACATCAAAGACTCAAGAGACTTTATTGCCTGCGGAATAAGTGCATACATGTCTAGTAGCATAGCTATAATCGCTTAGATTATTATCCATGATTAAAAACATTTTTACATTTGACAAGTGTATGTATTTTGCTACAATATGAGGTAAATTTGGACATACAACCTTTTTTGCTATTTAATTATTTAAGTGGGAGAATCAAGTTATGAAAAAAGGAAACACATTGCTGACGAAGTTCGCTGCGATAGCTCTTGGAGCGGTTTTGACTGTTGGTGTTGGCGCGACTCTAAGTACCGTCAGTCCTTCTAGAGAAGTCGAAGCAGCAACTGTTGACACTAAAAGAATTTGGTTCCATACAGACTATGCGAATGACGACTGGTGGGATAACGGCTCCACAACTAGAATTCACTACTGGGGTGGCACAGGCGTTACTGGAACCGATTGGCCGGGAGTCGCTATGTCTAGTGATGCTGCCAATGGACTATGGTTTTATGATGTTCCAAACAATACTGAAAATGTTAAATTTGTTAGGACGGATCCAGCAAACTCTTCAACCGTTTGGAATAAGACAATAGATGTCGCTGTACCAACAGATTGCAATAGCAAACGATTCGAATTATGGAATGATGATGTTTGGTTTGAAAACCCGCCTGGCACATGGTATTCCGAGAAAAATGGCGCTTATGTCTCTTTTTCATTAGATACTACCACAATTGTTCAGAACTTCGCAGACTCTCTTGACACATATGCCGAAGCTTGTTCTGAAGCTAAAGCACAAACAGCAGTAGATACATACAACGGATTGTCATCTTTTGAACAAAATCAATTTGATGCTTACACATATTCGGGTTATTCGGGTCAACAGGGCACCGACTTAAATGGAAAAACGGGTTTGCAAGTTTTGAATTATTTAAGGGCTCGCTATAATATTCAAACTGAACTAAATAGCGTTAATTCCAATATCTTTTCTGAAAACGGCAAAATTGGATTGATAGTATCGATAAGTATCGTTGGTTTGACTTCTTTAGCCGGCCTTTATTTGCTTAATCGCAAAAGAAAATCTGTTGAATTCTAGTACTAAGCTTTTACTTTTAGGCGCCCTTACCGGCGCCTTTTATTTACTTGTTGTTTCTATAAATACTCATTACAATAAAAATCTCGACTTTGACAGTTGTTTAGCGGGTTTTTGCCAAAAAGAATAGAACACATCGAATTAATTTGTGTTTATAAAAATGGGATTGCGTGTAGTAATTAAATTTGTTTAGTATCTTTTTGATAAGT
>JAEWMX010000006.1 GCA_023393065.1 Bacillota bacterium
TTAATCCCATCTCGGCGATTGAAAATCTCTCAGCCACAACCCTTCGTAATATCATCGGTGACCTAGATCTCGACGAGACTTTGACATCAAGAGATATCATCAACGCGAAGATGCGTAGCATTCTCGACGAAGCCACCGATGCCTGGGGCATTAAAGTGAACCGTGTCGAAGTTAAAAACATCCTTCCTCCAAAGGATATCCGCGACGCCATGGAACGGCAGATGCGCGCTGAGCGTGAACGCCGGGAAAAGATTCTTCTCGCCGAAGGTCAAAAGCGGTCCGCGATTCTCGTCGCCGAGGGCGATAAGGAATCCGTTATTCTAAACGCCGAAGCCCAGAAACAATCAGCGATTCGCCACGCCGAAGGCGAAGCGCAAGCCATCCTCGAAGTCAAGAAAGCGGAAGCCGAAGGTATCAAGCTAATTCGCGAGGCCGAAGCCGCTGGTCTAGAAATGCTTAAAAACGCCAAAGTCGATCAAGCCGTATTGACTCTAAAGTCCTATGAGGCTCTCGCCAAGGTCGCCGATGGCCAATCGACGAAAATTATCATTCCTAGCGAATTGCAAAACGTCGCTTCGCTCGCGACCTCAGTAGCCGAAATAATCAAAAGTAAGTAGTTTGTTCTAAGCGCCTTTGTGAAATGTATTTCACACCCTTTGGATTCAAAAGGCGCTTTTTGTTTGCCGCCTTACATATGTCGAAATATTTATATCAAGGGCATTATTTTTTAAAGTATTATAAAGGCAGGAGATTATAACACATGAAAAAACACACAACATTTGGTCGACATCTTTTTTCGTTCATTCTTACCGCTTTTATGATTGTTGGTTGTGGGGGCAATGCAGATTTGACCGACTATGATGTCTTAAAAAACGAAGGAGAAGCCAGCGGTCAAGAAATTCCTGTTGGAACCTACGATTCGAAAGCTATCGTCTTCGGCTATAAAAATGAAGATAGCCCCATCAGCTCTGTAAATCTCTATGTCGCCCTTGATTTTAGCGGGGATAGCATTCAGAGTCGCCACAATCGTTTAGATGTGGAAGAATATTGCTATTTCCTACCTGAATTAGAAGAAGGAAGATTCCAGTCTGCAACCGTTACTTTTGAGTACGAAGCGACACTCGATTTAGAAGCGGGTACCGCCTCGGAAATTTCGGCAGCCACCGCTTCTTCTGGCAGCGTCACAGCTGGCGATACAACCTATGTTGAAGGCTTTTTAGACGCCGCCGCCGAAAGCTTAAAAGGCTTTCTCAGCGATTACCGCGAATACAAGAGCCGGACTGAAGAATGGCTAGTTGATAAGCTTGAAGAAATCGGATATGTTCTGAACTCCAATTACGACCGCGATAGTCTTGATTATTACGAAAATCAAATTTTTACCAATTATGGAATAACCGTCAGCATTCAAAAGCGTTATGTTGGCTATATCAATCAATCTCAGCGATTCTGCGAAATACTAATTTTTGAAAACGATGAGCAATGTGCAGCATACTTCTACAAAGTATGGCCCTTGACTGGCAATAAGAATTACAATTATCACGCTCATAACGAAAACGTCTACTTCTTCACCTCGTCATTTGAAACCATTCAAGCTACCTTCCCTTCCAACGGTAATCAACCGTAATCTCGGAACCAAAACAAAAAATAGCAAAAAGGCGGAATTTCCGCCTTTTTCTCAAAATTTGAATGAAGTTACGCCTTAGGCGTTTCTTCTTTACTTTCTACCGGTGCCTCGTCTTTTGGAGCGGCTTGTGTCGTCTCTTCTTTCGGTTCAGCTTTTGGCGCGGGAGCTGGTTTCGCCGGTTTAACAGGCTTGACCCATTCTGGTACTTCTAGCTTTACGAGGCGCGCTTCGTCCTTGAGGGCAAAGGCCATAAAAACAACTGGGGCAATCGCTAAGAAGACGATTAATGTCGGAAGCAGGGCCCCGAAGACAAAGCCGTTGCGATTTACGATGGCAAAGACCAAGATGGTGATAAAAGTGATTAAGACGCTGAGGGCGATTCCGCCGAAAGCGACGAGAAGGACGATGTTGTGAATGGGGCGGAAATCGGCTTTCTTGTAATATGCCATCATCGTCAAAGATGTCGCGAGCATGACGAGCGGCCAAATCATCGAGATTAGCAAGGCGACATTAAGCGTTCCGCTGAGGCCGGCTAAACAAAGACGTCCTGTCTGATAGACGAAGACGAGCGAAGAGATGACGCTGATCATATTGCCGATATATATCAACTGGCGGTTTTCGGTCTTCACTGCGTAAGGAACGAGCAACAAACCGATGGCTAGCGGAAGCGTGACGACCATCGCTTCCATAGGAAGCACGGGATCGATATCCGCCGCTAGAGCAAAGATGAAATTGTAAAGGAAAATAAGGCCGATGAGGCCGAGTCCGACGAAAGAAATGATGGACAATACTTTGTGGTTTTTCATATTAGAACCCCTTTGATAATTCAATAATAGCAATGATTATATGTTAATAAAATAAAAAAAGACTCAACAAAAAGACATTTATCTGTTAAACAGGTGGCTTGATTTTCTGTGCTATTTAATGTTATCTTTTCATTAGTTAGTAAACACTAACTCCCCCAAAACTATTTTTAGCATAGGGAGGAAATTAGTGATTGGATAAAAAAAGCAATTGTCGCATTTATGTTTTTTGGTTTTTGTATGGAAAGGATTTAACATTAGTTAACAATTAAATTATGAAGAAGAAAGTTTTCCCACTAATCATTGCATTCATGACGCTGGTCTCAGCCGCTTGCGGTAATAACAACACATCATCTCAAACCGATATTTCGGATAGCGCTTCTACCGAAACATCACCTGATACATCGACTGAAAACTCATCGGATACCTCAACAAGCGATACAACTAACTATGTCGACATATCCTCAATCCGCGATATGAGCATCGGCACCGAAGTCCTTGTTCAAGGTGTCGTCGCCAACATGAATTACACCGGCCAAGGAACCCCTTATCTAATTGGTTTCTGGCTTGCGGATGAGACGGGTTCGATATATGTCTATGGCGAGCAGGTCGCCAGTCAAGTCACCAAAGGAAAAACCGTCTCCCTGAGCGGTGAAAAAGCCTACTACATTCCTGAAACCGACACTGGGTCGGCAGCAGCCATCGGTTACGTCGGTATGCAACAATTAATTAACTCGGAAATAATCAGCGTGTCCACGACGACAAGCGCAATTCCAGAATCATCGATAAGCGAACTCTCAATAGCGGATATCAACGATATTCCTCTTACGAGAGATATCACCGGCAATATCTATCGCGTCCAAGGTCGCTACTATCGATATGACAATATCTCTTATGTCAATTATGCGGTTTATGATTTAAATCGCGTCGATAGTCTTCTAGCATACACACAATGCAACGGCAAAGACTACTATTGGACCGATTCTCAAGATGGCAAAACCGTCGAGATGCTTATCATCATCAGCCTCGGAAAACCCGGCGTCGGCTTATGGAGAATGAATCCGGTTGAGTTTATCGAAGAAATCACCGTGACCCCCTTGCAAGAAGCTGAGTATGGCGCGCAGCGAGCAATCGACGCAATCGCCGACTCTTTCGATGTCGAAACAACAAGAGAAATTCCAATTGAAGATGAGCTCTTAAGCGGTCTCACCAGAGAATATTCCTCAGAATCAACAAAAGTAGAAATCACGCAAGTTGGCGAAAACAATGTCCTTGTTTTTAAAGTCAGCGTCACCGGCACGCTAGAGTTGATGGCGACCGCCACATATGGTGGACAGAGCGCCAGCGCCACGAAGACAATCACCATAACCGATGCCACCGAATACGACACCATTTCGTTAAGCGAAGCTAAAAGCAAAACCGATGGCGAAGTCGTCACCGTTCAAGCGATTGTCGCCCGCATGACATATCGGGCCTCGATGGTTAAACAAGGCATGTTCCTAATCGATGAAACCGACACCATCTTTGTCTATAACGGCACCGATACGCAGGCCAATCTCGCCGCGATCGAAAACGGCAATAAAGTGGTAGTGACAGGAACAATTGCTCACTATATTAAGAACGCTACTTATGCTGAAAGCCAAGGTTACACCGGCGATCTACAACTTACCGATGTGACTGTCGAAAGCCTCGATACCAACATCTATGCCTTGCCGACCGCTCCGATTCTCGATGGCAGTGTTGAAAGCATTCTCGCCACCCTTCCTTCAACTAATATTTCCTCACTCATCTATAAGATGAATGTCTCTGTTTCGAAGGTGATTTCGCAATACTCTACAAACTATTATCTCGATTCTTTAACAAGTGGCTCCCAACTCCTTCTTTATTCACAAAACAACGGTCGCGATTACGAATGGCTCGAACCTTATATCGGTTTAGAAATCCAAATATATGTCGGCATTCAGCAGTTGAATTTAAAATCGAGCAATTCAGTTTGGAGGCCGTGCGCAATCGCGGTGGTGGAAAGCGATTAACCAAATTCTATTTTTGAATTATAAGCGTCCTTTCTAAGGGCGCTTTTTTTCGCTATTTAAGTTTGCGATAGGGTATAATAATTACATTATGAAAGGCCAAATTGTAGCCGCGAAATGCATCGACTTATCGTTTGAAGGCAAAGGTGTCGCTAAATATGATCAAGGCATCGTCTTTGTCGATGGTCTTTTTCCCGGCGAAGAGGCTGAGGTGGAAATCACCTACACGCGAGCGGGTTCCAACTTTGGCAAAATCAAGAAGCTAATTACCTTCTCAAAAGATCGAATTCAACCGCGCTGCCCGGTTTGTACCGCGTGCGGCGGCTGCCAATTCCAACAACTGAGCTATCAAGCCCAATTAGCGTTTAAAAAGAATAAAGTCAAAAACGCTTTTTCAAGAACGGCGAAAATAAATGTTTCTGTCAATGATGTCATCGGCATGGATGACCCATACTTTTATCGCAACAAAATTCAAATGCCAATCGCTAAAGATAAAAGCGGTAAAATTATCACCGGTTTTTATAAAGCCAATACCCATGTGATTGTCCCGATTGAAAAGTGCTATATCGAAGACGAGAGGTCGTCGCCGATTCTTGCGACGATTCGCGCCTTGATGAAAGACATGCGCATCGAGCCATACGATGAAGATAAGCGAACAGGTGTCATCCGCCACATTTTGATTAGAACCAGCCATTACAAAAAGCAAATCATGGTTGTGCTTGTCACAAATGTGAATAGTTTTCCGGGACAAAGAAATTTCGTCAACGCGTTGATGGCCAAACATCCGGAGATCACAACCATCGTGCAAAATATCAATAAGCGCGACACGAATGTCATTTTAGGAAACTATGAAAATATCCTCTATGGCAAAGGTTTCATCGAAGACTCACTGTTGGGCATCAATTATCAAATATCCTCAAAATCCTTTTACCAAATTAATCCGCGACAGACCGAAAAGCTTTACACCGCAGCGATTGAAGCCGCGAATCTTTCTAAAGAAGATGTTGTTTTCGATGCCTACACAGGCATTGGAACAATAGCCCTTTTGGCGGCGAAACACGCAAAGCACGTCATCGGAGTTGAAATTGTCAATCAAGCGATTCGCGACGCGATTAGAAACGCCAAGCACAACGCGATTAGCAACGTCGAATTTCATGCCGCCGATGTAGCGGATTACATGACGCAAATGGCTGACGAGAATCATAAGATTGATGTCTTATTCATGGATCCTCCTCGGAAAGGTGCAGATGAAGGGTTTCTCAGGAGCGTGTTAAAGTTAAGTCCAAAGAAAATTGTTTATATTTCTTGTGAGCCCGAAACATTAGCGCGCGATGTAAAAATCCTTTCCTCTCGATATGATGTAATCAGCGTTCAACCAGTGGACATGTTTCCGCAGACACATCATGTCGAAACTATCGCGTTGCTTTCTTTAAAAACGACTTAACAAAGCCGTTTATGTAATAGAACTAGAAGCATTTAACCTTTTCAAAATAGGGTCAATAGTTTTTTTCGCTTTATGGGCGATATGAAACGCCTCATAATCATTGTGGATACATCAAGCTATGCCTAAAGCATATATTTTCTTGATTTGGAAAACGGTTATTCACTCAAAAATTAAATTTCCACAACCCGAAATAACATCTTGGTTAAGCCATCAGTTGCGTGATATGTTCCCACGACGAGTGGTTCATTTTATAAAAATTCTTCGAATAATGATTTATCAAACAGTCTAAATATATTGATTTTCTCCAAATAATAGCACATTATAAAACTAAGTGGAGGAAATAATATGATTGTTACAACTTTATATTTAAAAGAAAAGTATAAAGATTATACCGATGTTAATGGAAAAATAAAAAGAGATATTGATAAAGGTATCTTGCTTCCGCTTGTAAGAGGTATTTATGAAACCAACAGCTCTGCTGATGGGTTTTTACTCGCATCATATATTTATGGTCCGTCTTACTTATCTTTTGAATATGCACTTTCGTTTCATAATATCATTCCTGAAAGAGTCGTTGTTTATACGAACGCGACATTCAACAAAAGAAAAAGCAAGTCCTATCAAAACTATTTCGGTCTTTTTACTTATAGAGATGTGCCGAATACTGCGTTTCCTTTCTCAGTAAAAGCTTATGAAGAAGATGGGTACGCATACTTCATAGCGAGTCCCGAGAAAGCACTATGTGATTTGCTGTATATAAAAGAACCCGTTGGAAGCATTAAAGAATTAAAAATGGTACTTTTTGATGATTTGCGAATAAATAAAGACGCGTTTGGCCAATTAAACTTTGGTGATATATTGTTTTTGTCTTATAAATATATATCAAACAATATGAAGTACCTAAGAAAATACATTGAAAGCGAGTATATCAAATGACAATTATTCAGCAAATGATCAATAAGTATAATCCAATAACAATTGAAGATAAGAAGAACGCCGTTAAAGAAGTTTTGCAAGAGGTGATTTTGGCAGGCCTTTCTAAAACTGACTTTTTTACACACGCGGCTTTTTATGGCGGAACGGCTTTACGCATTTTTTACGGGATGGACAGATTTAGTGATGATTTGGATTTTTCGCTCCTTGTAGCTGATGAGAATTTTGATATGAGTAAATACTTGAAAGCAATAAATGATGTCGTAAATTCGCTTGGTCTCAATTTTGAAGTTTCAAAAAAGGATAAGACCACAAACTCGAATATTGAATCGGCTTTCATTAAAGGTAATACAAAAGAAACTCTTATCACTATTTACCCGAATTCATCGGATTCTAATCTTATAATTCATAACGAGAAGATAATTATAAAATTTGAAGTGGATATAAATCCTCCTTTATATGCAAAAACAGAAATTAAGTTTCGCTTACTACCATTCCCATACCAAGTTAGGGTTTATGACCAATCATCTCTTTTTGCTGGTAAAATTCATGCCGTTATTGCTAGAAGTTGGAAGAACCGCATAAAGGGAAGAGATTTATACGATTATGTTCATTTTTTAAGTTTAGAGTCAAAAGTGAATTTAAGACACTTAGAAGCTAGACTCAAACAAACTAAAACAATTGACGGAAACATCAAATTAACTAGAGTTTTGTTAACTGATATATTGGAAAAACGATTCGATCAGATTGACTATGATATAGCTAAATTAGATGTTGGGCCATTTATAAAAGATCAGTCTACTTTAAACCTTTGGAGTCGCGATTTTTTTAAATCAATCACGAAGCAAATTAAAGTAGATTTAGAGGATAATAACGATTTAACCCAAACACCTTAAAACGGATGATAAAATCGCTATTGTAAGTATGTCATCTGGTATTTTGTGTGAACTTTTTCGCTTTGCAATATACTTTCGACCTTCAATGTATCAAGATATGTTTTCTATCGACAAATAGAAGTGCACACGAGCAAAGTCGCGCCGCTTCGAAACCATCTTCTGCTCATCTCCAAAAAAAGTTTGAAAGCATGAAATGAAGAATGTTTCTAAATACCTGAGCGCACAAGAATTTGGTCACTTATATTTCAAGACAATTAGCCCAGTTCGACTATTAAATGATATAGTTATAGTGACCTGATATTTATTTACCTTCATTGATAATGAAATCTTCGATATCAAAACGGAAAAGGGGCTTCTTATAGTGAAAATAATCCACTGCGCTGACTTGCATCTCGGCTCGCGGCTTACATCTCTACCGGCTGGCGAAATTCGCGATGCCAGAAAAAACGATATTTTGGCATCGTTTGATGGCCTAATTAACTACGCCAACGATAATGGTGTTCAGATCATTATGTTCTCGGGTGATGTCTTTGATTCCGATCGGCCGACCAAAAAAGACAAAGCCTATTTCTACAGTGCCATCCAGTCTAACCCCAATATTGCCTTTTTATATTTAAAAGGTAACCACGATACCGAGGAGTCGCTCGTGGAAAATTACGACAATCTTCACACCTTCAGCGAAAAGTGGGCAAGTTACAAGTTTGAAGATGCCGTCATCTCCGGCATTGAACTCTCCTCGTCGAATAAGACTTCGCTTTACTCCTCGTTGAACTTAAAAAAAGAAGACGTCAACATCGTCATGATGCACGGCGACATCAACACCAAAGGCAAAGAGCACATTGATTTGAGCAAACTCGCCAATAAAAATATTGATTACCTAGCTTTAGGACACATCCACAGTCACTCGCAGACGAAAATCGATAGTCGCGGCATAGCCGTCTACTCCGGATGCTTAGATGGTCGAGGCTTTGACGAACTGGGAGAAAAAGGCTTTATCATCATCGAGGTCAACAATAAAAAAATATCCCACCAATTTATTCCTTTTTCCTCAAGACTAGTCGTCGAAAAAGAAATCGATTTGAGCGGCGTTAAGAACTTATACGAAGCGCAAGCCGCCGTCAAAGCCCATGCCGCGTCTCTTCCTTCAAACGCCATGGTTAAGATAGTTCTAAGCGGCAAGGTCGACTTCGATATCGAGACGATCGAAAGCGATATCGAAAGCTTTATTAAAGGCAAGTTCTTTTTCGTCAAAGTCGAAAGCAAGTTAAAGCAGATTATCAATGCCAAAAAATATCAAAACGACTTCTCCTTAAAAGGTGAGTTTGTTCGTTTGATCTTATCTTCAGAGGAATACAGCCAAGAAGAAAAAGACGAGATTATCAATACCGGAATCAAACTGTTTAATGGGGAGGCTATCGAGCGATGAAATTGCTATCGGCCGATATTAAAAATTTCGGAATGCTCTCCGGCAAGCATTATGATTTTAATGCTGGTATCAACTCCTTTGTCGAAGAAAACGGTTCGGGGAAATCGACATTAGCGGCTTTTATTAAAGCAATGCTTTACGGAATGGATTCCCTGAGGGACAACGACAAGGACTTTAAAGAAAGAAAACATTACGCCCCATTTAATGGACAGGCCTTTGGCGGCGCCCTCTTATTGAGTCACGGCGGGCACGAATATCGCATCGTTAGGGATTTTGACATTAAGTCAGCAACTAAGGACAGATTAGGTATTTTAATTGATAACGAGCCCAAAACTTTTGAACGAGAAATCGGCGAAGAGTTGCTCGGTTTAGACAAAGAAACCTTCGAACGCCTCCTTTTCATCACTTCCGATGAGATTCAAATGGTCTCGAATGGAAACATTAAAAAAAATCTCAATAGCATCATCGACAACACCGCGGAAGGTATTGATTTCGACGTCATCATCGATCGTTTGAGCTTCGCCGAGAAACTCTACGACAAAAGAGGCGATAATCGAATCCTGAACGCCAAAAACAAAAAGAAAGACTTGGAAGAGCAAATTCGCAATCAAGAGACGATTTCCGAACATCTAAATGAAAAGTATGAAAGAAGAAACAAACTGAGCGGAGAATTGACTGTTTTGGCCGAGCGCCAAAAAAATCTCTCTGATCAGAAGTCGGTCTTAGAGTGTTGGAACACCTATGAAGACAAATTATCCGCAATAGCAGCCAAAGAAGAAGTATTACGCAAACTCGAATCTGATTATCCTTTAGGATATCCAAGCGAAAAAGAAATCGCCCTTCTCAACGAAAAGACAGAACTTTTGACAAGGTTATCCGGAGCGGCAGCAAGCCTTTCTTTTAGCTCCGATAAAAGCGAGCGAATGCAAGGCTTAGCGAAGATATTTTCGAGCGGATATCCAAGCCCATCTGAGATGGACGAATTGACGCATTTAGTGGATGTCCGCGAAAAGATCATCGCCAAAAGCCACGGCATCAATTTTGCAGATGCCGACATCAAGGCTTTGGATAAATATCGCTCGGAGTTTAGAACCGGTACCCCTTCTGAGCAAGATATTAATGAATTGAGCGAAAACGTAAATGAGTACGACAAGTTGATCGTGCAGTCGCAAATGCGCGACAACCCATTAAGCGAAGAAGAAAGAGCTATAAAAAATAGCTTTATCAACAAGCGTTTCGAAGAAGATTCGGCCGCCGTAAAGGAACTGGCCAAGCAATATCAAGAAATTGAAGAGCGAATGAAGTCCACTCCTAAATTTGCCGAGCAAGCAGGAAATCCTTCCAAGGCAAAATCAAGACTCGCCCTCGGTTTATTGGTTGCCTCTTTAGTGCTTGTGGCGGTGGGAGTCGCATTAATTTTTGTCATTCAGATTCTCGGGATTATCCTTTCCGCTTTAGGCGGCGTGACGCTCATCGGAGCGGCCTTTACCTATCTGATGGGGAAAATCGATAGTACCTCCAATGTCAAAACAAATGATGACTTTCAAAAACAAGAGAGGTTATTAAAAGCTAAAGAAGATCAAATTCATCAAATACTCACCCCGTATGGCATTTTCACGTCATCTATTTATTCCGACATCGAAAAATATGACAATAACCTTAAGCGATACCGTGAAATATGTAAGAAAGAAAAAAGCGCCGAAGCGAAGAACGCCGAATTGACAAAAAGAATTAACATCCTTCGCAAGTCCATCGAATCGCTGCTCAATCCCTATGTCGCGTATCAGGCATACGCTTCCGGACTTAATCAGTTAAAAGACGATCTAAGAGAGTACAAGCGGCTTGATAAGAGCTATAGCGATTTTATCGCTAGCAAAAAGGCTAACGACATCAACTTGCTAAACATTGAAAAAGAAATCTCCGCCGTTACAGATAAATACGGCCTTAATATCTTGGGCGAATATTCATTCGATACTTTAAAATTCGATGTTAAATCATATTCGGATCTTAAAAAAGAATATGACGATTATCTATCAAATAAAAAATTAAGCGCAAGCGAAATTGAACAGGTGGAAAAAGCCATAAAAGACATTGACGATAAATATGATCTCGGTTTGCTCCTGGCTAGGAGAACATATGACGACGTCAAACGCGACGCCATGAAATTATCGTCTATAAGAAGCGACCTAGCCAAAGAAAAAAGCGATGCTGAGAATTATAAGGCTAGCAAGAACCTTATCGATAAGCCCCAGATTGCCGAAGAGGATTATGAGCTTGGCGAAAATATTCAGAAGCTCACCTCTGAAAGAAGTAAGGTTGACCTTGAAATCGATGCCGACGAGCGGGCCATCGAAACTTTAGAAGACAACAAAAGTCTTTTAGAAAGCACTAAAGATGAAATTATTGCGCACGCGCACCGATTGGATATTTTGCAGAAAACCGAAAAAGAGTTGCGGAAAGCGCAAAAAAACTTAGACGACAAATATGTCGCCCCAATCATGGATAAGTTTGAAGCCTACTCAAAGATGCTCGGCGATTTACTAAAAGTAAAAATTGAGATGGGACGCGATTTTAACATTTTGCTCAATATCGGCGGCGAGCTCAAGTCTGATCAGCATTTGAGCGCTGGGCAGAAAGCGATATGCGCCCTCTGCTTTCGCTTAGCGATGCTCGATAATATTTTTAATGACGAGACGCCCTTCACTATTATGGATGACCCCTTCGTCTCTCTTGATAAAAACAACATCAGGGCCGTCGCCGCGCTGATGAAAGAGATTTCATCAAGCAAGCAGATCATATATTTCTCCTGCCACGAAAGCAGAAAAATATAGTTGAGTAAAACGAATTTATACTACTTTAGAAAAGTTCTTATTTAGAGTTGGTTAAACAATTGTTTT
Organism: Bacillota bacterium; assembly: GCA_023393065.1. Taxonomy (GTDB): domain Bacteria; phylum Bacillota_I; class Bacilli_A; order RFN20; family CAG-826; genus UBA1424. Next base: position 12,054 of record JAEWMX010000006.1, read on the forward strand.
TCTTGTTCTTGTACATCAAATCATCGACGTAATTAATAAATTGTTCCATCGTCTTTTTCTCGCTTGGAACATATAAGGCTTGCCCGAGGCTAGCATTCAAACTGAACGGATATTTTTTCTTAGCGTTAAACTTTTCGATATTCTCTTTTATCTCATCGACGACGCTCTGCAGCCGCTTTGCGTCATTGGCGGCGATGACGATCATAAATTCGTCCCCACCGTAACGCGCGACCACATCGTTGACGCCGACGGACTTCTTTAAGACTCGAGCAAAATCGACCAAGGCTTGATCACCTACCAAGTGGCCGTATTCATCGTTAATCTTTTTGTAGGAATCGATATCGAGCATGATGCCGGCGAATGACGGGTTATTTTCGCCGATTTTGCGGCGAAGGAAATTTTCTAAATGCCGTCGATTGAAGACACCGGTCAAATAATCGAGGCGCATCGTGTCGCTTTGAATGCTCAAAAAAACAAGTATATAAGCGATTAGCATCGAAGGCAGAATAATTGAATAGCCATATGTAAAGAAAGATAAAACCGCGCCGATGATTGGGGCGGTCGGGAAGAAGACAAAGGCACTGAATTTGCGATAGTCGATGCGTTTATGGTTTATCGATGTTATAACGAAAGACACGATCATTGGTAGCAAGGTCCACACGACGGATACCGCATAGGCCGGACCGCGGCTATACACATTGTTAGCGTCGATTGAATAATAGAAACCATAAAATAAATTGATGATGACGACAATCAGGTTGATGGCGAAATACGCTATGGCTGGCGCCGCTAGTTTTTTTATGATTTTGATCTCACCATAAATCTGGTAAACAACATAGAGTAGCCACAATAGAGAAGGCGCGAGATTTAAGGCAAAAAGCATGAAATTGCCAATTTGATTCATGAGCGGCACGCTGAGATTGGTTAATCCGTCCATCCGCCCAAAAGTATCGACGACAAATAGGCTGATGCCTGCGAAGATGAGCCATTGGAAAAGGAGCGGAGCAAAAAACTTCCCTCGCAAATTTTTGATATTGGCGACAAAAATTACGATCAGGATAGTTAAGCAAATAGCATTAATGACTAAGTTTCCAAAGAAATTCATTTATCGACCTTTTGTTTATAATAGCATTTATTTTACACGTGTGCGAAATGCGAAATATGTTTTCGACATAAAAGCCAATAATAACTTCTATTATTTAGTATCTATTAGTGATACTTTGGTACTAGGAAAACACAGACTTTTACATGGCAAAAACAAGATTCTTCGATGAGCAATTAATCGCGCCATGCGGCATGAATTGCGGTTTATGCATCGCTTTTTAATTCGCGAAAAACGACCTCAATCGCTTCGGTTTTCATCGCCGCTATTGTCCCGGTTGTATACCTCGCGGCAAAAACTGCACTTTTATGGCCAGCCACTGCGAACTATTGAAAAATGGTTTGGTCCGCTTTTGCTATGAATGCGATAAGTTTCCGTGCGCCAGATTAAAGCGACTCGATAAGCGCTATCACGATAAATATGCGATGAGCATGATCGAAAATTTGAATCGCATCAAAGAATATGGCATTGATTCATTCTTACTCGATCAAGAGAAACGGTGGAAGTGCCCGGATTGCGACGAAGTCAAATGCTGCCATACGCACTCATGCTTAAACTGCGATCCTGAGTTTTTGACTTATAAAAAACGCAAACGATAAAAAAGGAGCTACGCATGAATAGAGAAATCGACGAATACAACATCCAGCTGCAAAGAGGCGATATCCAAAAGGCCTATCGTTCGATTATCGGGTTCATGGCGAAGTTTTGAATTTACTTAAAAAGAAAATATCCAAGCCATATCATCAGTGCGCTTTACCCCGGATATATGGATATGACCTATTTTTCAATCACTCCCGAGAATCTCAAAAAACATAATCAAAAAATTGCCATCGTTTATCTTCACGAGCCAAACGCCTTTGAGGTATGGCTTTCCGGTGTCAACCGAAGCGTTCAAGCCGAATACATTAAAAGATTATCGAATCGTAAACTGAATTATCGATTATCAATGATAAAACCTGGTGTCGATTCGATTGTCGAGCAGCGAATAAAAACCAAACCCGACTTTGATCGCTGCCAAGTCATTATGTCCGCGATTGAAAGCGAATATTTAGATTTTGAACATCATGTCGATTCCGTTCTTGCAAAGTGATTGTCATTTATACCGATTGAGTTAGAAAAGACGACGAAATTGTTAACTTGTGAGTTCGAAGACGAACAATCAGTTTTCCTTTGCTTATAAGCAAATCTAAGTAGGGCCCTGTTTACGATTTCATACACGTGTCATATTTTTGTTCATTCCCCTTTTGCTCTTGTGCGATAATTAAACTAGATAAAAGGAAAAATAAAATGTCGGACAACTATGATGTCTGGTCACGCGAGCAGTTGGTTGATTATTTAAAACAAGTCGAAAGTTACAACGAGGAGCTGAAACACTCTCTTGCGACAAGCAACAACCTCTTTCTACATGAGTTTAAGTGGGCCGGAAATCTCGGCCAGTGGTTTTGGTACTATAAGCAAAACAAAGTGCTGTTCAACGAAAAGAAAACCTTGAGCGTGGGTTATAATCCGAAAGAAATAGGCGAAGTCGGCTTTGAATTTTTTACTAATAAAATACATCCCGACGACTATGAGAGAGTCATGGATAACATGCGCAGCCATCTCCAAGGCAATACCCCGGCATATGAAGTTGAATATCGCATTCGCCACAAAGAAGGTCACTATATTTGGTACTATGACCGCGGCACGGTCGTTCAACGCGATGAAAACGGCTTCCCTTTGGTCTTGCACGGTATCGTTTTTGACATCACGGAAACAAAAAAGGTCGAGGAGCGTTTGCAGTATCTGGCGGAACACGATGCTTTGACGGGAATTTACAATCGGAGAATGCTCTTTACCCATTTAAATAAGCATGTTGACTGCAAGCACAAAAACAAGACGCCTTTTTCGCTCGTCATGATTGATGTCGATCGTTTTAAACTGGTTAACGACAAATATGGTCACTTGGTCGGCGATGATACTTTGGTGCGCCTCACCAAGCTCATAACCGCCGATAAGCGCGCCAAAGACGATTTCTATCGCTATGGCGGCGAGGAGTTTTTCCTCTTGCTCCCTAACACCGATCTCAGAGGTGCGGTGGAACTCGCTCAGAGAGTGCATCAAGCCGTGCGCGAAGAGCCCTTTCCTATTATCAAGCACCTAACAATCAGCATGGGCGTCGTCGAATACAAAGAAAAAGAGACGATTGATGATGTTATCAAGCGTGTCGATGATCTGCTTTACGAGGCCAAACACGCCGGGCGCAACACAATCAAATATTGAATTAAGAAATTACCATAAATCGCTAATCAACCTCATAAAAAAGGGCTATTTATAGCAAAATCAATTCGAGCAAACTTATATCTTCAATTCTTTTTGCATCGAGAAAGCGCGTGGCGATACGGACATTAAAAAGCATGGTCACCTTATTTGCTAAAACATTTATCGTTACGCGTGCTTTGCCTTTCCTCATCTCATATAATCAAAATAGTTAACAAAGGAGAAAGAAATGGAATTAATCAAATATCAAAACATCGAATTTAGAAGAAGCGGATGGGGCGTCAAAGCTCGACCAGTCGTCAACATTCCCGAAATCAACATCACGAATCTCGTGTTGGAACCCGGAGAAGTCGTGCCAGCGCACAAGACGCCGGTCAATGTTCACTTTCAAGTCATGGAAGGCAAAGGGACGGTCGTCATCGGCGAAAAGACATATGTCGTCGAGGTTGGCGACATCGTTTTTAGCCCACTGCAAATTCCTCATAGCTTGCTCGCCGATCAAGGCAGCATCTTTTCTGTCTTTGTCATCAAGACCCCAAATCCGCAGATGAGCGCCGTTAAATAACAACAATAATCTAGAGGTCACAAATGGAACGCAAAGTAATCAGACAGGTCACAGGATATAAAACGACCGATGGCGCAGGCGTCAATTTAGTGCGTGTCTTATCGCGTAACACCGTTGCCGATTTCGACCCCATTTTGATGCTCGATTCCTTTGATAGTGTCAACCCGCGCGATTACATCGCGGGTTTTCCTCTCCATCCCCATCGCGGCATCGAAACCATCTCTTATATCTATCGCGGCAAAATGGTCCACAAGGATAGCCTCGGGAATCAAGATATGATCACCGATGGCGAAGTGCAGTGGATGACGGCCGGTTCCGGCATCATGCACGAAGAAAGACTTCCGGCTTCAGAGAGAATGCTCGGCGTTCAGCTGTGGCTCAATCTCGCCGCTAAAGACAAGATGGTCGCCCCTGCCTATTTAAGCGTCAAAGCCGACCAGATTAAAGATGTGACTTTGCCCAATGGCAAACTTCGCGTCATCGCCGGCTCTTACGAAGGAGTCAAAAGCTATCAGAGCAAATACCAGCCCCTTGATTACTATGACATTCATCTCGATTCCCATTCTTCGTTTACAGTAAAGACCGATTCGCGACGCTCAATCATGCTCTTTACGCTTATCGGTTCCATCGTCGTCGAAGGCGTGAGTATTCAAGAGAAGACAGCCGCCAAGTTAAGCGGAGGCGACACTCTGACAATTAAAACCAATAGTGATAAGGCGCAGGTTTTATTCGTTAGTTCAACCGCTCTTAATGAACCGGTTTCTTGGGGCGGTCCAATCGTCATGAACACCAAGGAAGAACTCTATCGAGCTTTTCAAGATTTGGACGAAGGCACCTTTCTCAAGCAGAGCATTAAGTACTAATTAATAGAGCACTCGCCAAGAAGATAATCTTGTTAAAAACGAGTGCTTTTTATTTTATAAGCTCTCATTCTGCCGTAAGATATAATCATGCTCTTTGCTGAGGATTAACTATGACCGGCAACATTAAAAAACAGGCGATTCTCTTTCTTGTTTTACTAGGCATCATCAGTCTACTGTCCGACTTTACTCACGAAGGGGCGCGCAGCATCTACGGTCCCTTTCTCGGATTGATCGGCGCCTCCGCCTTTGTCGTCTCCTTCACCTCGGGACTCGGTGAATTTATCGGGCAGGCTTTACGCATCGCGACCGGCATCATCGCCGACAAGAGCCATAAATACTGGCACATGATGTTCCTCGGCTATGCGGTTAATTTGCTCGCTATTCCCTTGCTGGCCTTTGTCGATGCTTCGATTTGGCAGGTCGCAATTGTTTTAATTTTATTAGAAAGAGTCGGCAAAGCCATACGGGCACCCGCTAAAAGCGCCTTAGTTTCGTTTACCACTCCCCATCTTGGAGCGGGTAAATCCTTTGCCATTCAGGAAGTTCTCGATCAAATCGGGGCCTTTTTAGGACCGCTTTTCGCCTTTGCCGTCTTGAGCCTTAACCAAGGAAGCGAAATTGACGGTTATCACCTGACTTTTGGTTTTCTTGGCATTTTCGCGATTGCCACTTTAGTCATCTTAATCGTATCGTGGAAAAAATATCCCAACCCCGAACAATTTGAAACGCGGACAACTTTCAGCGGATTTAAAGGAAACAAAGCCTTTATTTTCTACATGCTGGCCATCAGCATGTTAGCTTTAGGTTTTATCGATTATCCTCTGATGGCTTTTCATATGGAAGCCACAAGTGTCATTACCGTCACCTATATTCCCTTGCTCTATTCACTGGCGATGGGAATCGACGCCATCGCCGCTCTAATCTTTGGTCACCTCTTCGATAAGTATGGGGTTAGAGCCCTCCAAATCAGCACTTTCATCGCCGCCTTCTCGGTTCCGGTCTTCTTTCTTGTCAGCGGCCTTTGGGCCATTGTTCTCGGTGTCGTTTTATGGGGTATCGGCATGGGGGCTCAAGAATCGATTCTCAAGGCGGTCATATCCTCGATTGTTTCCAAAGAAAAACGCGCGACGGCTTATGGCATCTTCTATTCAGTGTTTGGCCTCGCTTGGTTTTTGGGTTCGACCCTCATTGGCATCGTATACGCGTATTCGATTCTCGCCATCGTCATCTATTCATTTGCCATGGAAGTCGGGGCGGTGATTCTCTTGTTTGTCTTCTCAAGAGCCCAAAAGAAAGAAAAGTTGAGCATCGAGCACAAAGCCGACAATTCATAAAATCAGAATCCGTGATGTGCCTTTGAAACATCGTTCTTTTAAGATTAGAATAATGTTAGTACTAATTTTTAAGGGGGCACGAGCATGTCATATTACGATGTCGTAATTGTCGGAGCCTGCACCGCGGGCACATACTTTTCCAATCTCCTCGCCAAGAAAGGTCTGAAAGTTCTCGTCATCGATAAAGACAAAGAAGAAGACCTTTCACGAAGATTAGATATTTTTCATTTCACTCGTCAGTCATTTCGAGACTACGGACTCGAAGAAGCCAAAGACGGAGATCCTGAATTCGTTCGCAACTTCGATTTATGCTATTCGAAGTCGGCGCTTGATAATTATTTAAAGAAAAGCTTTTTAAAAGTGGCGGTCATGCACCTGCCGCTTTTTATTAAGCGGCTGAGAAAGGCGGCGATTGCACACGGTGTCGAATTCCGATTCGAAACCGCCTATGACCACCTTATCTATGACGAGAAGAAGCGCATCAACGGAATAGCCACCAAAGGTGGAGAAGAGATTAAAGCCCGCCTTGTCGTCGATGCTTCCGGCATTCCTTCGGTCGTTCGCCGCTCGATAAACGATCCTTATATCGAAGGCTTTGAAATTGGTCCGAAAGATAAATTTTATGTGCTCTTGAAATATGTTGAGTTACTCGATTCCAAAGACAAAGTCGAACTGAGCACGAGTTGGCCGTATTACAAAGGCTGGATCGCTCCTCAGCACGCCTCCAACGGAGCGATTGTCGGAGTCGGGGCTAATTTATCTTATGATTATGCTCGCAAATGCATGGCCAAGTTCGAAACCAATATCCCCTTGCCGAAATATAAACTTCAATACGAAGAGATGGGGTGTACGCCCTATCGCCGCCCACCCTTTAGTTTTGTCACCGATGGCTTTTTGGTTATCGGCGATGCCGCCTGCCTCACCAAACCGATGAATGGCGAAGGCATCACTTCGGCCTGGGTGCAGTGCACGCCGGCCGCCGAAGTTGTCGCCGAAGCTTTGAAAGACGGCAAATATCCAACTAAAGAAGCTCTCTGGAAAGTGAATACTCTCTATCAAAGAGGCGAAGGCGCGGAATTTGCTAATCTAAGAGCCACCCTAATTGGAGCGGTCGACATGTCGCCCCAAGACAACGACTATATGTTTAAAGAGAGCATCGTTTTCAAATCGGACGATGAAGAGGTCAAAGGAAGCATAACCGGAAAACTCCTTAAAGGCGTGCTGACCGGGCAGTTCTCGCTTAAGGCCTTAGCGTCCCTGATGAGTGCGTCAAGCTGCGGGAAAAAACTCGAAAAGCACTACAAGAACTTTCCTGATAATCCAAAGGATTACTTTGTGTGGAAAAAGAAGGCTGATAAATTATGGAACAAAGCCGGAACGATGGCTGATTCAATCAAGGATGCATAGGAGGCATTATGAAATCAACAGAAGAAAAGAAAGACAAGAAGTATCACGGTTTAGGCAGTTTTCGTTTCTGGTTTATTATCATGGTCATGGGTCTGGCCGGACATCTGTGCTGGAACATGGAAAACCAGTGGTTTAACACCTTTGTATACGCCAAGATCGGCGGCGATGTCACTATCGTCACATGGATGGTCATCGTCAGCGCGACGGTCACGACCATCTCGACATTTATCTTTGGCACATTGTCCGATCGCTTGGGAAAACGCAAAAGATTTGTTTCGATCGGCTATATCATGTGGGGCGTATCAACCATCCTCTTCGGTACGACCGAGTTTGCTAAGAGTTCAAACATCGGTGTCTTGGTGGCTTTATCGGGCTTTCTAGTCGTCTTAACTGACGCGATTATGAGCTTCTTTGGTTCGATGGCCTTTGACGCCGGATACAATACCTGGGTTAACGACTACACGACGCCCACTAATAAAGGGCAAGTCGGCGCCGCTCTTGCAGCTCTACCGGTTATCGGTACCGTCGTCGGCACCGTCCTCGGTGGTGCCCTCGTCAACATCGGCAATCCGACGGTGGGGACCACAAACTATGACCCCGCCCTCGATAACTATCAATTGCTTTTTTGGTCGCTTGGCGGAGCGGTTATCCTAATTGCCATCGCTTCCATCTTTATGATGAAGGACGCTCCTACGACTAAGCCGAATAAAGACGGTTCTTACTTTAAGCAATTGTTTGATGTTTTTAACTTCAAAAAACTAAAAGGTAATCCCAACAATAAAGAAATGCTTTTAGCCAACCTCGTCGCTTGCTTCTTCTTTATTCCTTTTAATTTCTATTTTGTCCATATGGGCAACTGGCTCATCTACGATATCGGTTTTACCGCCGGCGACATGGGCTTGATACAAGGTATTGCTTTGCTCCTCGCCGTTTTGGTGACGATTCCGTTTGCGAAACTCATCAACAAGGAACGCATTCCTCTCGTCGCCTTGGTTGCGGTCCTTGTCAATGCCCTCGGTCTATTGATTATGTTCTTCTTTATCAAAGGGCCGCAAAGCGTCGATACTTCATCCCTTATTGCCGCTAAGAATCTTCCGCTTCTCCTCGCTGTCTTCTTAGTGGGCACCGGTTATGTCTTGATCACCCAGACATGCATGATTTGGGTGCGTGGTCTGTTCCCCGAAGAAAATCGCGGCCAGTTCGAAGGCATCCGTTCCTTGTTTTTCACTTTGATTCCGATGCTGATTGGAACGCTGGTAGGCAATGTCATCATCAAAAACACATCTCACGATACGAGACTTGATTTATATGGGAATCCGATTGATATTCCCCAAGAGAATTTATTCTTGTATGCCGGGTTGTTGGTCTTGGTCACAATTATTCCCCTCGGCATCGCTTGGAAGGTATATAACGATCGGCTAAAAAAAGAAGCTTTGAAAGCAAAAGATGACACAAAAGGAAATATTGCAGAAGACACCTCTGCTTAATCACAAAGGCCATTTGAATGTCGCCGGCTATGCGAAAACGATGCAATTTTCGTATAATCGCGGCGAAGCGCGGTCTTTTCCATTGAAACTCAAAGAATGGAATTTTTACCAATTCGTCTACCAGGACTATGTTTTGCAGATGACGATCGGTCACGTTTCCTATGTCGCATCAATCACCGTCACCTTGCTTAACATCAAGACCGGCCGCAAAGAGCAAGCGAGCCGCATGAAGTGGTTTTTTAATCCCGAATTGGATATCAACCCGGAAAACGATAGCTTCAATGAATTTAGCGACCGCGACTTTTATATGTCGTTTCGCGTGACTGCGAAGGAAAGAATTCTAACCTTTAAAGGGAAAGACAAAATCGGCAAGAATATCGATGTCGTTTTAAATATTGAAAACGATGTTGAAAATGAGAAGATGGTCATCGCCACTCCCTTTAAAACAAGCCGCCAGTTCTATCTAAATTATAAAGAAAACTACTATGTAGCAAACGGCCACGTCATCTTCGGTGATGTAAAAGTCGACTTTGTCAATGCGACTGGCCTCCTCGATTGGGGCCGAGGCATCTGGCCCTACTCCCACGAATGGTTTTGGGGCAGCGTAACCTCTTTTATCGACGACGTTCCTTTTGGTCTCAATATCGGATGGGGTTTCGGCGATTTAACGAAAGCGACCGAAAACATGTATTTCTATGACAAGAAAGCCTACAAGGTAGGCGTTATGCGAGTCGATAAGGATATATCGAACTATATGATGCCGTGGCATCTTCACGACGATGAAGGCACTATCGAGTTATCCTTTGAACCAATCTATGACAACTACACCGAAAACAAACTCGTCGTTGTCAATACGCATTGCCATCAAGTCTATGGCCACTTTAGTGGGAAGATTAAAACCTCCGAGGGCGAAAAAGAGTTTTCGCGTCTTCTCGGCTTTATCGAACACGCCGTTAATCGGTGGTAAAATATTGATGACATGAACGGTCTTCGCCTCGCCCGGCTTTCGGATTTAAACGAAATCATGGACGTCGTTAAAGACGCCCAAAACTTTTTAAAATTGCAAAATTCAGGGCAGTGGCAAGATGGCACGCCGAGCATCGCCACGATTGTCGAAGACAGCATGAAGGGCCGCTTTTATGTATGGGTAGAGGAAGGCATTATCGTCGGCATTATCGCCATCCTTGATTATGACAAAGACTACGATCATCTAAAATCTGGCCAGTGGCGGTTTCCGGCGCCTTATCTCGTCATCCATCGCTTCGCGGTCAAAAGCGATTATCATTCGCAAGGCATCGCCACGAATATTCTTAAAGCCGTCGAGAATATCGCTCGAGAAAGAAGCATTAGAACAATTCGAATCGACACTCACGAAAAGAATATCCCAATGATTAACTTATTAGTTAAGAATGGTTTTGAAATGTGTGGCGAAGTGATGATTGAAGGCATTAAGCCCCGCATAGCATTTGATAAAAGATTATAGGAGAAAAGATATGGAAATCATGGAACTGATTCGTCAAAGGCACTCGGTGCGCCGCTATCTTGATAAACCAATCGAGGAGAGCGCGAGGAATGTCATTGATGACTATGTGAATGGAATAATAAAGCAAAGTGGTCTCAATATAAAGGTTTGCTATGACGAACCCAAAGCCTTTCAGACTTTATTGGCCCATTACGGAAGTTTTCGCAAGGCAGTCAATTATGTCGCCTTTATTGGAAAGAAAGAAGCGGAGACAAAGGTTGGTTATTTTGGCGAAGCCATCGTCTTAAAACTTCAAGAAATCGGCATCAACTCATGCTGGGTGGCCGTATCTTATAGCAAAAGAAAAACGCCCATTGAGATACAAGAAGGCGAAGACATACTAAGCGTCGTTTCTTTTGGCTATGGCGAGACCCAAGGGGTCAATCATCGCTCGAAGAAATATGAAGATGTCACGGAAGTCGTTGGCGAGAAACCTTCTTGGTTTGATTTAGGCGTCGAAGCGGCGCTGCTCGCTCCGACGGCCGTCAATCAGCAAAAATTTAAAATTGTGTGCGATAATGGGAAAGTTACAATTAAGAAAAATGGCAGAGGTTTTTATCAAGATATCGATTTAGGCATTTTACAATATCATTTTGAAGCCGTGACCGGCCAGAAAGTCGAGGTTATTAAATAATCTGAGCAGTTTTAAGGATCTTCGCATCGTCGACAACTTTTATCAGACTTCGGCCTTTTTTCCAATGCCCACAGTGTTGGTAGGCACGCTTGCGGAGGACGGTTCAACGAGCCTCGGGGCATATTCCCTCGTCCAACCTTATTACGTCGCAGGGAAAGGCTATTATGCGATGCTACTATGCTGTCGCAATTCGTCGAATACCGCGCAGCATCTCCTTTCGCGAGGAAGATGCTCATTAAACTTTGTTCCCGACGACAAAAAGTTCTTTAAAGAAGCGGTGCGCCTCGGCTGGCCCGGTGATACGCCTCAAGAAAAGATGAAAGGTTGTCTTTTTACCTTAGAAGATGGATTGATGGCCAAAGAACATACGAAGGAAGTATTTCCTAAAGTCGTGGCGGAAAGTTTTCAAGTCTTTGAATGCACGTGGATGAAAGAACTCGACGGCGCGGATAAAGATAAGCCGGGCTTACTAGATGGTTATCCGGCTCCCTATCATGATTTCAACGGCATCACCAGCCCCTTTGGCGCGCATTTTATCTTGCGTGTCGATAAGATTTTGATGAAAGACAAATACTATAACAGCATCGTTAATGGCGTGACTGCAAATAATTTCCCTCGCGTTCCTGTTGATTATGGTTACCGCGATTCGAAGAGCTTCTGGTATACGCGTTTTAGAAAGCCGAGAGCGGAGCTCGTGCCTACGCGTGAGGTCCCGATTGCTTCCGTAAGGTACGCTGCCGATCGCATCGACACTTTGGTTAAATTTAGCGATGAGGCGTGCGCAAAGCTCGTTAAAGTGCCTCGTATCTTCCTCAATACCGCTTTGCGTGGTTGCGTTTCATGGGCTAAAGAAAACGGCGTTGATTTAATCACCGCCGAACACATGGATACGATTAGAGACAAGCGCGCGAAAGAAAAGAAATAGCGCTAAGCAAGACTAACTAAAGACACGAGACTGCTTTCAATTATTTCTCTTGGAGTCACTGGTGAATCCAAGTTGTCATCATCTAGGTTAAGACCCTGAAGATAATAAGCGGCCCAGATGATTTCCGAGCAATACCAATTAGGCGAATCGGAAGAGAGACTTTTGCCATATTCCACAGCGTATGGTTTTCCTAGCTGGCTGAGGATAAAAGACATCGCTCCCTCTATCTCTGTCTCGCTAACATCATCTATGCGATAGACGCTGCCTTCTTTTTCGACCATTCTTGTCGGAGTCAATATGCTGCGGGCGACACCGACGCTGATGGCTTCGATGATGCGGACATAATATTGCTGGTATTCATTCGAATAGTAAACGCCTTCGACGATGGCGACATGCCCGGTGATGCCATAAAAGCCGGTCGCTTCAAAGATTATGTCGCCACGCCTCAAGACTTCTAATAAATTAGAACCGTGGTAGTTTACTCCTACTGAAAGGTCAATACCGGTGTTATACCAGTAATCTTCTTCGTTCTCATTGATGGGATATTGGTAGCCGTCAGAACCCTCATAATCATATATGGAAGAAGACGAAGGATTTTCGCTTGCTGAACTCGTGTCGCTTGCGGTGTCGGATGAAGAAATATCGAGTTCGCTCGTCGATGAAGCGTCTTCGCTTGTGGAGTCCGAAGAACCATCAGCATTAATGTCGCACGCGAAAAGCAAAGGAACCATGAGAGCGGTTATTAAGATATATCGCAGCGGCTTTTTCATATCTTATTTGATTATAAAAAATAAAAGCATTCAGTGCATTGCCAAAGACATAAACAGGATAGTAAATAAATAAACAAAATAAGAGTCTTAATTATTTTCTTGAGTTACCGGTTTTTTAAGAACCGCCAGCTTCTTGTTGATCACTTCATAAGAAAAGGAAATGGCGAATACTAAAATGACCATCAAGGCTGCGATTACATAAACATTTAAAAATGGGACATCTTCAATTGGTGGGTGCTGCAAATACATCGCATTAGGAGCATTTAGCCCGGCAGCGGCGAACACTCCGTTCACAATTAAACCGACCGCCCCAAAGAACAAGAGTCCGATGGAGTAAATAACAGCATTGAAGCGATTGACTTTGAAATAACCACCCACGAATAGATATAAAGAGCCAATCAGCATCGTGCTGTGGCTGAGCATGCTCTTGAGGACGCCCCATTCAAACATCGAAGTTCCGTGCAAATAGTAGTCGGGATAAAAGAGTGAGATTAACGCCCCAAACGCGCCCGCGTAAGCAACGACAGTCGCAAAATAGCCAAAAAATTTCGATTTCTTGTCGCCCCAGAAGGCCACGACGAGGAGTAGATACATCGACATATTGCAAAAGTAGATGGGAAATAAGACATTGTCATAGGCAGTGGCGCGTCCTTCTTGAAGAAAGACAACCCACATTAATGAGATATGAAGGATGAATGTGGCCAGAGCCCATATCTTTAAATATAAATCTTTGTACTTTTGCTTCTTGATATAGCGGAACGGCAGCCACAGCAAGAAAGCGGTGATGGCAAGAGAAACGGCTATGTAACCTAGATGGTAACTGTCGAATAGAGATCCAAGGATGATTGTGTTCATAACTACCTCGCTAACATACAAAACGCTAAGACGCTTTGAGTATTTTATCAAAGAAACGAAAAATAGAATAGAAGCCTAATAGCGATAAAAACAAAATATGCGCATTCCTCGCTCGAGTTCCTTATTAGCGCATGAGTGTAAGACGTTTATGCAGATAATTGTCTACAAGAAGTAAATAATTATTTAGTTTTCCGGTGACTTATGAAATATATAATTATATTAATATAATTATAAAGATGAGAAAAAATATTTTTTATGCATGTTAGAATGACCTTGCAGAACAAAAGAAGAGTTGAATAATTGCCCTCGTTCTGCATCTAGAAAGCATCATCTTTCCTAGATCAGTCAACAATCCAAAGGAGGATTAATCATGCCGTTTGAATTAGTAAGACAATCACCAGATTGCCAAAAAGCTGATGTCGTTGTCGAGTTCCGGTTCGTAAAGGACTTAGGTATCGACGCCCTGTCTCTTCCTCAATCAGAAGAAGACTATAAGAAAGATCTCGAGTCTTTAAAAGTCTATCGCGTCGAAGCAGAAGACATTGGTGACAAAAAAGATGCGCGAGTAACCATCTCTCTTTCCACCCTTATCGTAGACTACCATCAGAGAAAACGCCTGCTTGCCTTTTCTTTAAACGAAGGGCTTGAAATAGCCAAGAGCAAGGGCGTTAAGTCAGTCTCGGTGATTGTCAAAGAAAATTTACTCGACGAATACCGTGAATTGGATGTTATCGAAGTCGCCTCTAAAGCCATTAATTCATTTTTGAAAAAGAGCGACATCGCTGTCACTCTTTGCGTCGAATAATTGGCAAAAATCTATTTTCTTGAAGAAACAAAATCGGCGAGCCAGCAAGGGAGCTCGGGAACCTCGATATATGTAGCTTCCTTGTAAGGCCGACCACCGTGGTAATCAGTGCCGTATGAAAGAAGCAAATTGTGCTTTTTGGCTTTGGCAATTAGATAGTCTTGCACATCCTGGCTATATGGCTGATAATATCCCTCAATTCCGTCGATGCCAAGATTTAGAAGATAAGAGAATAATTCATCGCTGTCTCTACGAGTTATGGCGATTTTCATATCGTCTTCGATGATATCAAAGGGGTGAGCCAAGAACGCTAATCCGTGGCATTCGTGAACGATATCAATTATCTCTTTAGGACTGCAAAAGAATATTCTTCGATTCTTCGCTTTGCGGATAATGTTGTCAAACGCAAACCAAATGTTAGATGCGTACTTTTTGGCTACCAAAACTTGTGCGACATTATAACTTGTCCAAAAATCGTTATCAGGAAGGTCTTCTTTGCTGATGTCATAATTCATTACTTTTAGTTCGCGTATCAATGCCGCGACGCCGCTTTTCATTTTAGCGTGGTGCACTTTAATCTTTTCCTTCATCATCTCGACATCAAAGCCATATGCCAACAAATGAAAAGCCGTGTACTTCGTCGCAAAAGACAAAGAAGTTTCTGCGAGCGAAACCGAAAACTCAATTCCAGGTAAAAGAGTGATGCCCCTTTGTTTGCAGCGGGCTTTAGCCTCGGCAATTCCAGATATAGAGTCGTGATCTGTTAAAGAAATAATGTCGGGTCTTTCCTGAGCAAGGATATCAATTAAAGCGGAAGGCGGATTCCTTCCGTCGCTATAGTTGGAGTGGCAGTGGAGATTAATGCGCATAGCAAGAAACATTGTATCATTTTTATTCTTTGAATCCTGTTATAAATGATGCGAAAATGTCCTCAGCCTTACCATGTAGCGTTTCTAATTAAACGCAAATGCAATAGTTTTAATAGTGCATTCAATTATTTTCCTCTATTAAACCATAATACGGAACCATGATAGAGATCTTTGACGTTGCAAAATATAGTAAAGTGCTTTATTTTTTGCTCATTGAGCCAGCAAGTCTAATTATTGTATAATTTACTATAGATGACTAAATTGAACTCTACTTCGGGGGCCCTTACTTTTATCGACTTGTTTTCTGGTGCCGGTGGACTATCAGAAGGTTTCTTATCTTCTGGCTTTTTCCCAATAGCTCACATTGAAAAAAACGCAGACGCCTGCCATACTCTTCAAACTCGCCTTTGCTACCACTATTTTAATACCACTAAAAAACCCCATTTATATACTAGTTATTTAAAAAAAGAAATTTCCCGAGACAAACTTTTTGAATCTGTGCCGAAAAGGATTCTTTCATCTGTAATTAACGAAGTGATTTCTGAGGATTCATTGAATTCTATCTTTGCCAAAATTGATGGACTGATGATAAATAGCAATAAAGATAAAATTGACTTAGTTATTGGGGGTCCACCCTGTCAAGCTTATTCATTAGTGGGAAGAGCAGTTTCAAAAAACGGTATGCGCGGCGATTCGCGAAATCATCTATATAAAATGTATATAAAAGTAATTGACCGTTATAGACCAAAAATGTTTTTATTTGAGAATGTTCCAGGCATGCTTTCTGCCCAGAAGGGAAAATATTGGAAAGACTTGCAAAAAAAAGCTAAAAACATTGGATATAATCTCGACAAACACATAGTTCAGGCGAACGAATATGGAGTGCTTCAGAAGAGAGTTAGGGTCATTGTTATTGGAATGAGATCAGATTTTATGTCACGAAAGTTCAGTTTTCCAAAAGGCAAAAAGCATTCGTTCACCATTCGTGATCTTTTGTCGGATTTGCCCAGTCCTAGTTTTACTGATGAAGGGGTTATGCAATATCAAACGCCGCCTACAAAATACTGTCTTTCGACAAAAATAAGAACCGTTAATGACGTTCTTACTTGGCATCGCACAAGAACGATTAACGATCACGATAAAAAAATATATTATATTGCAATTCAAAAATGGTTACTTAAACATGAGCGCCTTTCCTATATAGATATTCCCAGCGAGTTAAAAACGCATAAAAACGAAAAAGCCTTTTTAGATCGTTTTAAGGTTGTGGGTCTGGATGAACCCCATTCTCAGACTATGTTGGCTCATATTTCTAAAGATGGGCACTACTATATTTACCCCGATATAAAACAATGCCGTTCGCTATCTGTTCGAGAAGCCGCAAGAATTCAATCCTTTCCAGATTCGTTTTATTTCGAGGGCAGCAGGACATCTGCTTTTATGCAAATAGGAAACGCGGTTCCACCCCTGCTTTCAAAAAAAATAGCATCGTCGATAAAGGCGTACTTAATAGAGGAAAACGAAAATGGTTACTAGTGATTTCTTTGATCAAATAATGAACGACTTTAACAGCACCGACAATAATGGAGACAGTGAACTTAGCTTTACTTATGTAATGTTCAATTATCTTGAAGCTGTTGATGAATTCACAGAACCAATTATATGCTCATTTAAGGACAGAGGAATTCAAATTAACGGCCTATGCAATACTGATGATTTCTCTCGCGTTGATGTTTTCATTACTCTCCTTGTTGAATCCAAAGAATTGACTATTGTATCAAAGTCAGACGTAACGGCGGCTTTAAATCGAGGGTATAATTTTTACAGAAAATCGATGCAAAATCTTTCCGATAAAATCCCAAAAGGCAGCGATGCATATGCGTGTTTTGAAATAATTAATACGAACATTAGCAAAATTAAAAACGTAAGAATCATCTTGCTTACAAATGGTTTAGTAAAGGATATTTCTATTCCTCCAATAACATCAACATTTGCCTCAATTAGCTTCAGCATATGGGATATTGAACGTCTGTTTAAAAGCTATTCTTCTTCTCAAAAGCGCGAGCCGATTGACGTTGATCTCGTCAGCAAACTTGGCAGACCTCTTGCTGCCATAAAAGGAGGAGTGAGTCCTCGAACCGATGTTTATCTTTCTATATTGCCGGGCAAATTATTAGCCGATCTATATGAAGAGCATGGCCCTAAGCTTCTTGAACGAAACGTTCGCTCTTTTTTGCAAATGCGAGGGAAGCCAAATAAAGGACTACGAGAGACGCTCATAAACGAGCCCGAAATGTTTCTGGCCTACAACAATGGCCTCACAGTAACGGCGGACTCGATAATTGAAGAAATTGACGAAAATGGAGTCTCGTCAATTAAAGAAATACGCGACATGCAGATTGTTAATGGCGGCCAAACAACCGTATCTCTTTATCGCGCAAAAAAAGATAAAACCACAAATGTTGATTTTTCAAAAGTTTTTGTACAAATGAAACTATCAGTTATTTCCGACAATTCTGACATGGACGAAATAATTCCTTATATTTCGAGATATTCTAACACGCAAAACCCCGTGCAATTAGCGGACTTTTCCTCAAACGATCCATATCACCGTAAATTAGAACAATTGTCTAGGAAAACTTGGACCCCATCAATCAATGGGGCAAAACCGCTCAATTGGTTTTATGAAAGAACTAGGGGCCAATATGCGGAAAGATATAGCAATGAAGCAACAACTCCGGCCCAACAAAAAAGCTTTAAGGAAACTTATTTGCCAATCACAAAAACGGATTTAGCTAAAGTAATATTTTGCTGGGATATGAGGCCAGAAATTGTTTCTTTGGGCGCCCAAAAATGTTTTTCATATTTTTCTGAACAAATGAAAAAAAATGAAACAATTGTACCAACCGTAGACTATTACCAACACTTAATTTCGAAAGTTATATTATTCAAAAAAATCGAAAAAATTGTTTCTGCCCAAAGGTTTGGAGGATATAAAGCGAACATTGTTGCCTATACATACTATAAACTAATGTCTCTTACTGATAAAAAAATCGATTTAAATCAAATATGGAAAACTCAAAATATTACGGAAGCCTTAGAAGGCACGATAACCGAATTATGCAAGCTCGTCCAGTCTAAAATAGTCAACTCCTCAGGAGGAAATAATATAGGCGAACTATGCAAAACTCACAAATGCATTGATCTCGTTGACGATGTTTGCTATGAGCTTAATGACAAAATGAAAAGCGAACTACTCTCAGCCCCAGTACTTGATGACCTAATCGAAGAAGGAGAAGAAGCCGCGGAACTGACAGATGAGCAACGCGCAATAGTAAACGAGGCAAAAAATGTATTACCATCAGAATGGCGGTCAATTTATAATTGGGCAAAAGATGGAAATGTTTTTGAGGCTTGGGAAAGAACACTAATATTAAGAATTACTACGTCACTCGATCTTAAAAAAGCCCCTTCGTTTGTCGATGCTGATAAAGGGTTAGACCTTCGCGAAGAAGCTATTGGAAGAGGTTTTATTCTGCAATGAAATTTGTCGAATATTTAGATAACCTATCTTCAATGGATAATTTTAACCGAGCTAATGAAATTCGCTTTTCTTTCAATGATTTTGACTCCAATTTCAATAACGGTTTTATTTCTGTTAATGCAAATTTGCTTTGTGATTTATATCTTTTAGAAAAAAAACGAGTCTGTATTATTTACCCCTTTAGTCGGTACGCATGCCCATCGATAATGTTGGCAAAAATGTTTCGCGATATACAGCAATCATCAATGATTGCTTCTGCTAAATCTGACTATAAACCTGGAGACAAGCTAATCATTAATCATGCTGTATGTCGTTTTCTTGGATACGAAGACAATGATGGCAAAACATATACTAAAGTTTCATATGGTAATGGGAAGCAAGAAAAGATTTCGCTTTATGACACCAGCTTATATTTTTTTGAAAAAGCAACAGAAGAAGCAAAGATTAGTTCATCCTCGCAATTCCAAGAAGCTATACAAGAATACAAAAAAATTGATTCCGATTCTTTGGTGGGCATGATACAAAAGAAAAAATTATTTGGCGACAAACCGATTCTAATCATTGGACCCGCAAAGCTGAACCATTCACTGATTTCGAATTGCAAAATCGATGGGAATAAACTAGCAGACTTATTATCTGTTTGCCGGTTTGATGCGAATTTAAGCACGTTGAAATTTGAAAAACCAAGCGGACCGCCAAATATTATATGTTGTTCTACTATCGAAGAAGCATCATCGCTAATTGGTGCCAAGAAGGTGGACGTCGGCTCTATTTACATTGATTTTGCGTCCCTTGTTTCATATGAGAATAATCTGGAAGAGCTGGACGAAATAATCGATTCTCAAGTTAAAATCATTATGCTAATTCCTGAAAATCAGACCATTAATTTAAACCCAATTTTCAATAGAGATTTCTCTGTTTTTCAGTGGAAACAGCAGTATATGGCTAATATCGATGTTTCGAATGTAAAACCACTAGAATATTTTAAATTTCGAAACATAAGAATTGAGTCGTTCGAAAACAAAAAACTGGAAGCCGCATATAGGTCGTTTTTGAGTTACAGGAATTTCGTTGACGAGTTTCCTGCACATGTTAGCAAAAGTTTTTGGGCATTTTTCAAGTTAATCACCAACAATTTAACAAAAATGTGTTACTACAGGCGCGAATCTTGCATCGATAGCTATCTCGATCAGATAAAATTATATGACGATTTGAAGAAAGGGTTTGATAAATACCCAGACCCGATTAAAGAGCATCCTGTTGCCACTCTTATTCGTGGGTTTTACCCCTTGGCATACGATTACCTAACTGCAAACGGGCTAAACATTAGGAAAGCCGATCGAGTAATAGAAATACTAGAGTCCAATAAAGGAAAGGCGGTTGTGATTGTCGTTCCAGACGAAACCGATATCGAAAACTGCTTTCTCTCAATAAGTGAGAAGATTAAAACGCACAGCGATGATTATTGTGAGTTTGACGTTGTCTCTATTTCTGATTATTCAACAATTAATAAATTTTATGATATTGCAATAATTACGGGTTGGCACACAAAAAACCTTATGAAAAAAACAGTGTTCTCGAATAATGCTGAAAACGTGATTATTCTTCTGTATTCCTATGAAGCTTCTTGGGCAAAAAGCGCGATATGTGCATGGGAACAGGAATTTGTAATGAACGACTTCAACAAATTGAGCTCAGAAATCACTGAGATTGATTTAATCACACCCTATCAATTTGAGATTCCTGTTGATATTTCCGACAACGAAAGCATTGAGAAGTTACATGTATTGCAGACGACAACTTTCATAAATTGGCAGAAGAAAAGAAGCGTGTCAACAAAAGAGGACACAACATGCGAAGCCGCTCCAATTTTCTTTAGTGACTCCTCATTTGCATACTATGGCAAAGGAAAATCATTTATATGTATCAACGGCATAATTTCTGGAGACGACGATAGTCCGACAATCAAAAAAACAGAAGACCTATCTTGTGGTGATATTTTGGTGATGAGGGAAAACTCGACCGACATTATAAAACAGCTTGCCGATGACTTGCTTGAAAAAAGCGGCGAAGGAAGCGCAAGAGTCTTAGCAAAAGCGTGGCAAGACTCAATCCGTAGTTTTCAAACATTTACGAGCACAACGACTAGTGCAATTATTTCGTTAATAAAACAAGCCGGATGCAAAAGGCACGAGTCTACAATTCGAAATTGGATTGATAACGAAGAAATGATTTGTCCTAATTCGATTGACGATCTCTACCACATAGCGAACGCATTAAGCGACGAAATACTTTCTTCCGATATAGAGAATATATATGCAAAAGCTGATGTCGTTAAGCGCGCGCACATTAAGGCTGGCTTTTCCGTTACTGAAAAATTAATTAACAGCGAAGAAATGAAACAATTTCTGGAGTCATATAAAGAAAACGGTTTTGTCCCTCTGTCAAAAAAAATCATTCGGCTAGAAAATATTGGAGAAGTCATTTTACTCAAAGTAACAGAGGTGGGTGAATTTTTTGAATGTCTACTTTCTTTTTGCAATCATAGAGGAGCAAATTATTAGCAATGTCCCGAATGATTCCTGAATTTATTGATGCTTCAGTTAAGTCTGGAGCCGAAAGGAAAGTTTTTACCTGGTTAAAAGAGTCTCCTAAAACTGAAGACTGGGTGGTGCTTTATTCTGAAAGAATCGCGGATCACGTAAGGCTAATTCAAGGCGAAATCGACTTTCTCATATTAGCTCCAAACAAAGGAATCTTTGCGATTGAAGTAAAGGGTGGCCAAGTAAAATTTAGCAACGGAATATGGGAGTTTATTGATCGCTATGGGAATGTTAATAAAAAACCGAGAGGCCCTTTCGAGCAAGCAAGTGATGGAATGTTCAGCATCATTAAATATTTAAAAGAAAAAATTCCTAATGATGGCCGTTTGCCAAAATTATTGTTTGGGTATGGAGTGATGTTTCCTGACATTGTTTTTAATGTCAAATCGCCAGAGTTTTCTGAAGACATTGTTTTTGATGATAGATTCCAAAAGGATGTCGTCAAGTTTGTTAATAGACTTCATCACCATTTTTACGAAAAGCATAGAGATAAATCTGGTGTTGGATTTTCAATCTCCTTGCCTTCAAAAAAAGATGTTGAAATATTGGCTGATATTCTAAGGCCAAATTTCGAATCATATCTTACCTTGAGCAAGGTTATTAATGATTCCGAAGAATCAATTGTTTCTTTGACAAATGAGCAATACAACGTTTTAGATCAGATAGGAGACAATAAAAGAATACTTGTTCTTGGAGGCGCCGGAACAGGCAAAACAATTTTAGCCCTTAATGCTCTTAAACGTTTTCGGTCGCTTAATTATGATAACATGAAAAAAGCCGCTCTAGTCTGCTTTAATTCTAATCTTGGCGACTGGATTGCACATTCTGCCGAGACTCTTTGCCGAGACGAAATAACGTATGTGGGTTCATTTCATTCGTTGTTGCTAAAAATTATTAAGAATGCAGGAATGAATATTGAACCATCATTATGGTCGCACCAGAATTTTTATGATCAAGAGCTTCCGTGCTTAGCCATTGAAGCACTCAAAATTCGTCCGGTTTCCTTTGAAGAAATATTTATTGATGAGGCACAAGACATTTTTAATCTTTATTATTTTTCTGTTATCGACCTATTGCTTAATGGCGGAATTAAAAGAGGCAGATGGATCATGTTTGCTGACTTTAATAATCAAAATATATTTATTGACTCCTATAGAGGCGAAAATAAGGCGCTTGAATTTCTTGAAGAATGGGGTAATTTTGCGGTATATCGACTAAATATTAACTGTAGAAATACGGAACAAATTTGCCGCGAAGTAGAGACGGTATCTCAAATTAAATACAAGAAAGTTTATAATCTGATTTCTGGCACACCGGTTAATTACATTACTTATGATAATTTAACAGATGAAAAAGAAAAATTTATTAATTTAGTCCAATGCCTTGAGAATGAGGGAATTAACAAAAACGACATTGTTATTCTTTCTCCTTATGTTTTTGAAAACTCCATTGCATCAAAAACCGACTACAAAATTGAGCAATATAATCCTAGAGTTGAAAGAAAGAAAAACGTTTTCGCCTATTCAACAATTCAGGCCTTTAAAGGACTCGAAAGCAAAGTTGTCATTGTCACTGATATTGATCAATTTGTGAGCGAAAACCTACTATATGTTGCGTATTCAAGAGCTAGGTCTTCGCTTTATGTTTTTGAAACTACAGACTCGCACAAGCAACAAATCAAACGTATTTCTGAAAGGCAATAAAATGAGCGAACGAGAATTTATTAAGCAATTTGTAGAAAAAGAAATAATTGGACCTTCAAACGACTTGCTTGCCGATGACGGACAAGAGCTATTGC
Organism: Bacillota bacterium; assembly: GCA_023393065.1. GTDB lineage: Bacteria > Bacillota_I > Bacilli_A > RFN20 > CAG-826 > UBA1424. The sequence goes on from JAEWMX010000006.1 coordinate 35,393, forward strand.
TCTATGACAGACCGACAGCGAGATACATCTCCGGAATCCTTTATCCGCAAAACGAGAACGTTGACACCATTCAAACTGATATAGACGTTGGCGATGAAGATCTGCTGGATCAAGAGGGAGAAGAAGTTGCTGATATCGAAACCCTACCGGTTGACAACAATAGTTTGTCTTACGAAGACACAGAAGAATGGCTTAATCTTTCTAACGCATATAAACAATCTGCATTGAGCATTACTGTCTGCACTAACGAAAACGAGACATTCGATATTATTGTTAACGCAGCGGTTTATTTTAAAGAAAAAAATGAAAAAGCAATTGGGAGCATGGGAGGTTTTGCCTTTCACAGAAAACCAATAAACATCGAGATAAAATCTTTTGAATATGGCCCCCCTTCAAACAAACCCTATACAAAGAAGCTTTCGTTCGAAGACAAACCAATCAATTTAGAAATTCATATTTTCTTTAGATACTCTCAAGGTGACCGAAAAGTATATACCATCACCCTCGAAAATTCTAACATCGGCGATAAAACAAACGATGATACTCAGTCCTTTTTTCAAGTAGAACTATTGTTGAGAAGCAAAACCCATTTTTTTGAATTGCCAGAGCTTTTCAAGAATAATCGAGACGAGGACTATCTCCTAAACAGGCTGCTTTATCGAGAAACTAAAAAATATGCAGTGGGTCACGGATGTTCTCCAAAATGGGATGAAAAAGCGGAGACCGTTACAGAAATTTCCAGTGATTTCATGCCCTCTTTTGAAAACCAATCAATAATGCCGACATACTATCCAAACATTGATTTGAGCATGTTAAACATGTCAGAGAAAGGCCATAAAAACCGATTAGAAATTCTTGAAACACTAGATGGATTGGTTCTCGAATATACAAAATGGATTTCTCAAGTTGAGAGTAAAATCAGTGCACTTGGCGACAAGGATTTTGTTGATATTGCAGCGAAAAACATGAAACTGTGTTCTGAATGCAGAGACAGAATGTCTTACGGAATATCGATTTTGAGAAAAAATGATAAGGCCTTTAAGGCCTTCCAATATATGAATGAGGCAATGTTATTGCAGCAACTTCACTCTTCAATTGAAAAGAGGACTTGGCTAGTTGATGAAAAGAAGCTAACCGCTTTATCTGTGCCGCTGCCAGATATTATAAATAAATCCACATGGGGCAACGTAAAAGGTGTTTGGAGGCCATTCCAAATCGCATTTATATTAATGAATATCAGATCAATTGTTGAAGTCGAGAGCGAAGAAAGAGAAAATGTTGAATTAATATGGTTTCCTACAGGCGGAGGCAAAACAGAAGCATATTTGGGCCTCTCAAGTTTCATCATTTTCTTGAGAAGGTTATTAAACCCATTAGATAAAGGTACTGATGTGATCATGCGCTACACCCTTAGACTGCTTACCGCTCAACAATATGAAAGAGCCGCAACAATGATTTGCGCTTGCGATTTTTTGCGTTCACAAAATCAATCTCTATTGGGGCAAAACGAGATATCAATCGGTCTGTGGGTTGGCGGCGATTCAACACCAAACAAAAGAAAAGAAGCAATCGAAGCTCGAAAAAAAATGTATTCAGGCGAAAACACTAAGAACAATCCCTTTGTGATACTAAAATGCCCTTGGTGTGGAGCGGAAATGGGAATCTTGTCTCATACACATGGAAAATCTCCAAAAAAAGATTTCATACGTGGATATAAAAGAGATAAACTAACTGAAACGGTTTTCTTTCAATGCGATAATCCTGACTGCCACTTTAGCGAACAAGGAGGCTATCGATTGCCTTTATATGTGATTGATGAAGATATATATGAAAAGCCCCCATCACTAATTATCGGAACTGTGGATAAGTTTGCAATGTTGCCCTTTTTGCCTCAGGCAAACTCGATTTTCGGATTAGATAAAAATGGTACTAGAATAAAGATACCATCACTAATTATTCAAGACGAGCTTCATTTAATCTCAGGACCCCTAGGATCAACTGTTTCTCTATATGAAACAATGATTGATTATTTGACAACCGATTTTTCAAATAAAGATAAACCGATAAGACCAAAAATTATTGCATCTACTGCCACTATAAGCAGGGCAAAAGAACAATGTCGAAATCTTTATTGCCGTCCCGAAAAACGAATAAAGATATTTCCTCCTTCTGGGATCGATGCAGGAGAATCATTTTTTGCTCACGTCAAGAAAACAAGCGACGTTCCTGGCAGGCTGTATGTCGGCCTATATATGCCGGGCTCATCCTCACAAGCAACAGCATCGATTCACGTGCTTTCTTCTATTATTCAAGCATCTAAGCGGATACCCTCTCAATTAATTGACCCTTATTGGACAAACGTTGTATATTTTAATGCGCTTAAAGAGCTTGGACAGGCAGAAACTTGGATAAATGCTGACATCACCGAATATTCGAAGACAATAAACAAGAGAATAGCGGACGGTAATGACAGATACATCAATCGTTATTCAGAACTCACAAGTCGAATAAGCGGCCATCGAATTGCCGAGTCGCTTGATGAGCTCAAAATATCATATGGTGACCAAAGCAAAACGGCGATTGACATCTGTTTGGCTACAAACATGATATCCGTTGGATTAGATGTTTCTCGGCTTGGTCTAATGACTGTCATGGGGCAACCCAAAACGGCATCAGAATACATTCAAGCAACAAGCCGCGTCGGAAGAAATCCTGAAAATCCAGGGATAATATTTACTATATATAGCCCTTCAAAACCTCGTGACAAATCGATTTTTGAAAATTTTCAGAATTTTCATTCAAAAATGTACACATACGTAGAGCCTACAAGCGTCACTCCGTTTTCGCCACAATTAAGAGACAGGGCTCTTGCTGCGGTGTTTTTTGGCATGGCCCGTCTAAAAGGCCCAGAAAAACACTTTGAGCTTCCACAGCTTGTTATTAAAGATGAGGCCATGATTTTGAATATTACTAATGCAATTGTTGACAGGGTTGCTTTTGTCGATATTGCAGAAAAAGATAATACTCGGAAACAGATTATCGGCATTATCAAGAATTGGCAGATGCAGAACCCTCTTAAGTACTCTTTTCCATTTTCACGCAAAAATGATTATAGTGGATGTCTGGAAATTCCTTGCTTTTATCCAAACTCATTGATTGTTGATGATGATTGGAAAATACGTTCAAACTCAATTCCAACATCAATGAGAAGCGTTGACAAAGAATGCTGCATAAAAATAGTGCGAAGGGAAGAAGACTTATAATGGCTATCGAAAGTAAATTGAGAAGATCACAAATTATTCAAACTTGGGGAGTAGGCAGCATTGTTCCTTTTCCTAATGACGTATCTGTGATAATTAGCGGCATAGATCAATGGGACTACACAAACTTGAATCCGGACGATTATGTCATTAAAGACGAACGGTTGGCTCAAAGGTTAAGGGTATCCGAGCTTAGATTCCCCCCGACATATATCAATAAAGACAAAGGCGGTTTGTCCTCAAATCATTATGTTTATGCATATAGATTTCCTCTTTGGCATTATTGCCCTACATGCGGGCACATGGAAAAAATAAGCCCATACAAAATCGGACCCGTTATGTGTGATCATTATTTATCTGGCAAAGAGCATTTAAAGCCACGGCAAATGGTTCCTGAGAGATTCATTGTTTCTTGCCCCGATGGGCATCTAATGGATTTCCCCTTTCTAGAATATGTTCATGGCCTGAACGACATGCGTCCATCAGAATACAAAAACCATCAACATAAATTAAGAAGACTTAGCGGTGGCAAATCCGCCTCATTATCTGGCATCGTTTATAAATGCGAAGAAGAAGGTTGCGGGGCAAAAAGAAGTTTTAGCGGAGTGACACAACAAGGCTCTCTCCGAGATGTTTCGCTAATAGAATCTGATAACGAAAAGATTTGTCCAGGAAGTATGCCTTGGCTTGGAAAAAAGCATGAAACCTGCAAACATTCAAGCGAAGAATTGCGTGTAATACAACGCGGTGGATCTAATGTGTGGTTTGCTGAGACTAGAAGCTCAATTTATATACCCCCTTTCACTGGCGACGATGCAGACAGAAGAATACTTCAATTGGTTGATAAATTCTGGCCAATAATTAGCGGTCGTCTATTAAATGGAGAGTTCGAAAAGGAAATCAAATTTATCGCCGAGATAAACCACGTCGACACAGATAAATTGTTGAAGTGTTTCGAAAGCAAAAAGAATGGCGAATCCGACCATAACTGCTGTGAAATTGACGAAGATAGTTACAGAATGCAAGAATATGCCGTTATTAAGAAGGATTACGGCAATGACAACTCGGATCTTTTCGTTAAAAGTTTTAATTCGTTAGATTGGTACCCCTTACTTAGCGATTATTTCGATTCAATTTCGCTTGTTTATAAGTTGAAAGAAACAAGAGCGTTTGTGGGTTTTTCTAGACTTGAACCCTCTGCGGGTAAAACCATTGAACAATACAGAAGCATGATCTCAGATGAAAAGGTATCTTGGATTCCGGCGATGCAAATAGCTAGTGAAGGTTTGTTTTTATCCTTCAAAAAAAGCGCAATCGAATTGTGGAAGAAAAATCCTATTATCCAACAGAGAATTAAGGCAATTTCAAAAAACTATAACGCGTCATATTATAATCGACAAAAAGCCAATGTTGAGTTGAATCCAGAATATATATTGATACACACATTTAGTCACATTTTGATTGCTGAATTAAGCAAAAAATGCGGCTATGGGTCTTCGTCTATTCGAGAGCGACTATATGTTAGTTTAAACAAAAAAACCGAAATGTTTGGAGTTCTTCTCTATACCTCAGCCGGTGATTCTGAAGGATCCCTCGGAGGTCTCGTGAGAGAAGGAAAACCCGATTATCTTACTGATACTATTATCGGAGCACTACAATCTACAGAATGGTGTTCTTCTGATCCGATTTGCATCAATTCAAAGGGTCAAGGACCAGATTCATGTAATCTTTCCGCATGTCATAATTGTGCGCTTTTGCCAGAAACTTGTTGTGAGACGGGCAACAGGCTTCTTGATAGAGGCATGCTGATTGATGTTTCTCCAAAAAGCGGCAATGGTTTCTTTCAGAAGCTTTTGGATAAGGTTAAAGGAACCTGATATGATAACATTTATAATAAGAAGCTATGAACAATAAGTGCCAGACCGCCGAAATTATCGGCAGAATTCCAATTGAGACAAGGCGGGAACACAATCTCGTCGTCGATAAAATATACAAACCTCACTCTAGTCTAAAGGGCGCCGAAGCAGATCCTATTTCAAACATCTTTGGCGTCGCAAACATGGGTGGTTTTCGCAAAAGAGTTTTTAAAAATGGGAAAGAAAAAGAAGTTCGTTTTGTCGTTTTATACACTACGTGGGAAGACCTTTATTGGCACGATGAAATTGATGAAGAATTAGGTATATATATTTACTATGGTGACAATAAAACTGCGGGTTCCGACTTACACAACACGTCTTTGAAGGGAAATACTTTTCTAAAAGATGTTTTCGAATACGCCGCAAGCGATGATTTTGATGTACGTCTAAAAATTCCACCAATATTTGTCTTTTGCAAAAATAAAGGCCGCGAAGTTCAATTCAAAGGACTTGTTGTTCCAGGAATCAAGGATAAGGACCCAAAAGATTGGCTAACTGCTGTGTGGGCTAATAGAAAAGAAGGTGGTAGATTTCAAAACTACAAAGCACTTTTCACAATATTGGATACTTCTAGTGGTTCATACCATTCCAATGAAGCTTCCATTAACTTAGAGTGGCTTACAGATATTGAAAGCGGAAAAGCTTATGAAAGCATTTATGCGCCAAATGCTTGGAAAAAGTACATTAGTTGTGGCAAGTTTAAACCCTTAATGTGTGTTAAAGAAAAAGCATATCGTAGTCAAATAGAACAATTGCCCAAAACACCAACCGGAAAAGAAATGCTTAACCACCTTCACAATTATTTTATAGATAAAGACGGCGGTTATAGTTTCGAAAAATTCGCTTGTGAAATTACCAAAAGCATGAATTCATCAATATTAGAAATAACTAACACTCGTCCTGTTCGCGATGGTGGATTTGATGGAATAGGCAAATATAAGATTTTTGATTCACTTGAGAATTCAATATCAGTAGACTTTTTTCTTGAAGCTAAATGTTACAAATTTAGCAAAGGTTGTGGCGTCAAAGAGACATCCAGACTAATATCGAGAATAAAAAATAGGCAATTTGGTATTTTATTTACTACATCCTACTTAAGCCAGCAAGCATACGAAGAGATAACAGAAGATGAGCAACCGGTTATCGTAATTTCCGGAGGAGATATTGTTCAACACCTGATGTATAAACTGGATATAGCAAATACGGTAGAGCTTGAAAAATGGCTAACCAACAATGAATATTGATCGAATTTGTCGAGTTGGAAAACGACAGCTGTATTAATTATCTATAACTTCATCCCAACTTCCCAAGCTCTCCAAATGACAGTGCGGAGATTTCCAACACTCACACAGTCACCGACGAGGTGGATGTTTTTGCCTTTTTGCGCTAAAGGTGCTGGGTTATAACCGATAGACACCAAGACATCATCAGCTTTGATTTCAAAGGACTTGCCGTCTTTATCGATCGCTATGATGCCGTCATCTTTTACTTCTGCTAGTTTGGTTTCTAAATACACTGGAACATTGTGCAACGCAAAGTATTCTCTTAAGAAGGAGCTATTAGCCAAACAAACGCCTTTAACGGCAATTAAGTCATTCTTCATCTCGACGATAATCGGTTTCTTACCTTTAAGGTGTAAGTCATATGCGACTTCGCAACCGGTAAGGCCTCCGCCGATGACGATGACCGTCTCTCCAACTTTCTTTTCGCCAGTTAGGTATTCTTTGACTTCAATCGCCTTGTCAAAACCTTTGACTGGAATGCGTTTTGGTGTTGATCCGGTCGCGATGACGTATTCATCGGCATTAACGCTTGATAAGTCTTTGACCTCGGTATTGTATTTGACCTCGATACCTAAGTCCTTAATCTCTTTTTGATACCAATGGACTAAAGCTTTTTCTTTATCCTTAAACGAAGGATTAGAAGCATAGACAAAGACTCCACCTAAGACATCACTCTTTTCGTAGATTGTGACTTTATGGCCTCGTAGATGGGCGACACGAGCGGCTTCCATACCGCCGATACCGCCGCCGATGACAGCGATGTTTTTAATCTTCTTAGCTTTGCTAATATGGTATTTCTTTGATTGCATCGTCTCGGCGTTAATCGCGCAGCGAGACATATGGATTGTGTCATGCAAATCCTGATCGTTGGCGACGCCTTTATAGTGCGCCATATTAAAGCAACCGTTATGGCAAGTGATGCAAGGACGAATCTTGTCTTCTTTGCCTTCCATCAATTTGGTTACCCATTCGGCATCCGCTAAGAATTGACGGGCGACGCCCATGCCATCTAGACGGCCTTCGCTTATTGATTTAGCCGCGGCATCAGGTTCCATTCTTCCAGCGGCCACAACCGGAATCGTAACGAACTTTTTGATATGTTCGACATCTTCGAGGTTGCAGTTATGAGGCATGTAGCCCGGGGGATGCGACCAATACCAAGCGTCGTAGGTTCCGTTGTCGCAGTTGAGCATATCGTAACCGGCATCCTGCAAGTACTTCGCGGCCTTTTCGCTTTCTTCCATATCGCGTCCGACTTCGACGTACTTTTCGCCCGGTAAAGCACCGGAACGGAAACCTTTTGTTTTAGACACCACCGAGTAACGCAAGCTGACGGGGAAGTCCTCTCCGCATTCTTTTTTAATGGCTTTGACGACTTCGACTGGGAAGCGATAACGGTTTTCGAAAGAACCTCCGTAATTATCAGTTCTTTGATTCGTGTATTTAAGCGTAAATTGATCGAGGACATAGCCTTCGTGCACGGCGTGTACTTCGACACCATCAACTCCGGCATCTTTGCATAGTTTTGCCGTCTTGGCATAAGCTTCGATAATCTGGTTGATTTCTTTTAAGGTCATAGCTCTTGACGGAACTTTGTCTGACCACCGATTGGGATTGGGGCTCGGAGCGGCGGTCATATAGTCGATATCCAACACCGGTTTAGCTAGCACCTTTAAGACCTTGTTTGACCCAAGCATTTCCATGACATGCGAGATGGCTAATGAACGGCCAAAACCCGCGGTCAATTGAATAAAAAGCTTGGCTCCGGTTTTATGATATTCTTCCATGAATGGTTTTAACTTCTTAAAAGCGCCTTTGCTCTTATAAAGCCATTGACCACCCATTGGATTCTTAAGCGGAGCGATACCCGGCAAAATAAGACCGACGTTATTTTTGGCTCTCTCGAGCAAAAACTTCGCGGCCTCTTCATCGAAGTGATGTGGTTCCATCCAACCGAAAATAGATGTTCCGCCCATCGAGGTCATGACAATGCGATTTTTAATGTCGACATTGCCAATCTTCCAAGGCGTAAACAGCGGCTTGTAGATTTCTTTCATAGTTATATCCCCTTTGTCTTTATTGTAAGGCTTTTGACGGTTATATTGGTAATAGTAAATAACAAAAACTCGGCAAAAGCGCCTTGAACAATATGGGCTAGGGTGTCAATATTAAGATAAAGAGGGGCAAATTATGTATGAACCAAAGATGAAGTTAACTGCTGAACAGCGGGATATTTTAGCTGGCAAACAAGGTGAAATTAAGGCCAAAATCATGGAGACGATCGTCATGTTCGGCGACATCTTTGAGGCTCCTAGGCTCGTGCCGGTCACGCATCACGATGGGCACCTCGTCACATCCTTTGGCATCGGTCTTTTAAAACCCTTGTTTAAGACGATGGACCGCCTTAATGAAGCCGACATCAAAGCTTTAGGAAAGTTTACGGTCGATCCTCGCCCTCTAGACTACGAAAACGTCAAAGTTAATCTCTTGGAGCGGCTCGTCTTTTCTAAAATCCTCTATAGCCAGCAAAAGCGTTACGAAGGACAATTGATGAAGGTCGGCTTACGCGACGAGAATGCCTTTACGTGTGCTTGCTACCTTGACGAAGTAGGAAACATTCCAAAGTATGGCGACGTCCTCTCCTGGGCCGAATCAAGCGCGGTGGTGTACGCGAATTCGATTCTCGGGGCAAGATGCAACCGCAACAGCGGCATGCTCGACTTATTTGGTTCCATCATTGGTTATGTTCCTGAGTTTGGCTTATTGACCGATGAAGGTCGCAAAGCCAGTTGGAAAGTAATCGTCAAGACGAGTAAGCTTCCCGAAGCGCAAATCCTCGGAAGTGCGATTGGCATGAAAGTCATGGAAGATGTTCCTTATGTCGTCGGTCTTGATAAATTCTTGGGCACTGAGCTAAACGAAGATGTCCGCGGATATTTTAAAGATTTCGGTGCGGCAACCGCCTCCAACGGCGCGGTCGGCCTCTATCACATTGATAATCTGACGCCGGAAGCCAAAAAACTCGCACATAGCTTAATTAAAGAAGACGCGAAGGAATACATTATTGATGATGCGGAATTCGAACGCATCTATAAGTCATATCCGATCATGTGGAAGAAGAAAGACAAAGAAGGCAACCTCGTTTTTATCGGCTGCCCACATCTGACATTCAAGCAAATAAACGACTGGACCGATAAAATTGTCGCCGGATTAAAGGAAACCGGCCGCAAGAAAGTCAAGGTCCGGACGATCATGACAACCGCTCCCGATGTCGCGGCGAAGTTTAAAAAGACACCTAAATACAACGAACTAATCGCCACTGGAGTGAAGGTCGCCTCTATTTGTCCTTTAATGTATACAAACAATCCTCTTACTAAAGTAAGGAGAATCATGACGAGCTCGAATAAACTAAGAACCTATTCAATCGCCCGTTATTACAAAGATCAAGAGATACTAAATTATCTCGTCGGAAAGGCGGTTAACTAGCATGAAAGAATTCAAAGGTAGAGTTATCGCTCCCGGTTACTTTAAGGGCGAAGCTATCGTCTCTCATCAAGGCGTCAACACTTTAGCGACCTTTCAAAAGAGCGCTTTAAAAAACGCTAAAGAAGTTTTAGCCTCTGATCAAAACAATCCCGACATCTTTGAAAAGAACATCACCGGCAAAGCTTTGTGCCTACCAATTACGATCGGTTCCACAACCGGCGGCCTCGTTATTCAGACCGTTTGCTCAATGGGCATTAATCCCGCTTGCTTCCTCTTTAGCGAGCACATCGATAGCCTTGCCGCAAGCGGCATCGTCCTCGCTCGCATATGGGAAGACAGCAAAGTCATCGCCATTGATAAACTTGGCAAAGAATTCTTGGATACAGTCAAAACCGGCGACATCATAGAAGTTAAAGAAGACGGGACTGTCGCCATATTTTAGTTATCATTTTGTTTTTGCTACCGCTCGAATCGCTGATATAGCTATTTTTTGATATCTTGTTGACAGTTATTTTTGGCAATGCTACCTTTAAGTTGTAAGGTGTGAGCAACTACTCACGAGATATATAAGGAGATAAGCATGGCCTATAACGGTTTTGGCATCGATGAATACCTAGATGCGTCTTTCGTCACGAAACAATTAGATGAACTAATTAAAAAACCAGTCTACTCAATCAAGAAAGAACATCTTACCGACTATGTCGAAAACTACTTTAATAAGAAATGTTTAAAGTCTAAAGAAATGATTGGCCTCGCCAAAGAGATTATTCCCGGCGGCGTTCAACACAACCTAGCCTTTAACTACCCATTCCCCATCGTCATCACCAAAGCCGAAGGCGCGAAACTCTATGACATCGACGGAAACGAATACTTCGATTTGCTTCAAGCCGGGGGACCGACCATCATCGGCAGCAACGATCCCGTAGTTAGAGATAAAGTCATCAACCTCTTAAATACATGCGGGCCATCCACTGGTCTATTTCATGAGTACGAATACAAATTAGCGAAGAAAATATCGGAGATGTTTCCATCTGTGGAACGCTTTCGGATGCTCGGTTCCGGCACGGAAGCGTGCATGGTCGCCGTCCGCATCGCCAGATTAAAAACCAAACATAAAAATATTCTAAAAATGGGCGGAGCCTATCACGGCTGGTCCGATCAGCTCGCCTATGGCCTCCGCATTCCGGGAACGAAAGGCATCATGGCCAAAGGCATACCCGGATTTGTCTTTAAACACACTAAGGAATTCTTTCCAAATGACCTGAAAGATTTAGAAAGAAAACTGCGTCTTAATAAATTAAGCGGGGGCACGGCCGCTATCTTCATCGAACCGGTCGGGCCGGAAAGTGGAACGCGGCCGTTGTCTAAAGAATTTATTAAAGGAACGGAAAGATTAGCTAAAAAATACGGCGCCTTACTGATCTTCGACGAAGTCGTCACCGGTTTTAGAATCGGTCCAAGCGGCGCGCAAGGCTATTTTGGCGTCGATCCCGACCTGACGATATTTGGAAAGATTGTGGCTGGTGGATACCCGGGTGCCGGTGGCATCGGAGGGCACAAAGATGCCATGGCCTATCTCGGCGCCGGTCTTGATTCATCGGGCAAAAAAGTGCCTAAGGCTTTATGTGGTGGTACTTTAGCGGCAACCCCCATTTCCTGCGTTGCCGGCTATTACACTTTATGCGAAATTCAAAAACGGAACGCCTGCGAAGTGGCAGGCAAAATGGGCGACCGACTGACTAGAGGTTTACAAGCATTAGTGAAGAAGTACGATTTGCCGTTCGTAGTATTTAACCAGGGTTCTATCGTCCACCTCGACAATGCCGGGACGATGCACTTTGTCATCAACTGGAAGAAGCCGTGGACGATTCCCAACATTTTGAAAGAAACCGGAATCCGACAAAGAGAGATGGAACATATGGGCGCGGCATACATGGCCGAAGGTATCGTCACCCTCGCGGGAACGCGCCTTTACACAAGTGCCGCATACACCGAAGAGATGATTGACGAAGTCTTAACTCGTTTTGAGAGAGTCTTCGCCAAATGCGGCAAATTAGGAGAATAAATCCTCTATGGACGAACAACTCATTCAGAAAGCCAAAGAGCTCGTTATCGAAGCCGGTTTAAAACTCGTTAAATCCGGACTAGTAGCGAGAACCTGGGGTAACATTTCCGCACGCGTTTCTGACACGCATTTTGTCATTACACCCAAAGGGCGAGGATATGAAACATTAAAACCCCGAGATATCGTCTTATTAAAAATAAGCGATTGCTCTTACGAAGGCGACATAAAGCCATCGAGTGAAAAAGGCATTCATGCGGCGGTTTATCGCTATCGCCAAGATGTCAACTTTGTGATTCATACGCATCAACTTAATGCCTCGGTCTTAAGCGTCCTTGGCGAAGGACTGCATGTCAGCAAAGAATATAACGACATTTTAAAAGACTTTGTGCCGAATGCCGCATATGGCATCTCTTCGACGAAGAAATTGGCCAAGAATGCCGCGAAAGCCATCAGAGACAATCCTAATAGCGTCGCTTTTCTATTAAGATCGCATGGAGCGGTCAGCGTTGGTACTTCCATGGAAGAAGCGTTTAACCGCGCCTTTGCATTAGAGCAAGCCGCGGAGAAAGAAATATACCGTTTAACAGATGTGACTTCTTTTGAGGAACTTCGCAACAAGTATATTCGCCAGTTTGTCGCAGAAGTAAACTTTACCCCTCGGTCCATCAAAGATATCGCGATTCCGGATGATATCGTTAGACTTAGCAAATATCGTCACATCATCTATGATGATAATCTTGACATCGCGGCTGTCAGCGCGACCGGGAAAACCATTCATCCCTACATTGATGATGTCGCCCAGATCATCGGTACTTCGATTCGCAGTGGTAAAATAGAAGAAGCAATAAACAATCTTAAAGGGCGGGATGCGGTATTAATTAAGGGAGCTGGCGCAATCTGTGTCGGCGCAAACGAAAGCGAAGCGCAAGCCGTGGCGATGATTCTCCATAAGGAGTGCTTGTGCGAGATGCTTGTCGCATTGACAAATAAAGGCCGCTCATTAGGCAAAATCGACAGCTGGTTACAAAGACTCGTCTACACTCGTAAATATTCCAAATTAAAAGGATAGGAGCCAAACCATGTTACAGAAACTGACCAAAGAAAAGATCGACGAGATTCTCGAGACGGGTATTAATGAGTTTGCCGAACATGGTTTAGACCGCGCGAATATTAATGTCATTGCCAAGAAAGCCGGCATCAGCGTCGGCGTTCTTTATAAATATTATAAAGACAAGGAAGTTTTCTTTCTGGCCTGTCTCGATAAGAGTTTAACTGTGCTCGAGGAAGTTATCGCCGAAGTCTTAATCGGAGAAGCTAAACTTCTAAATCGCGCGGAGAGAATCATTCGTGCGGTCCAGAAGTATACTCGCAAACACGTCAACTACACGAAGATGTATAACTCGATAACGGTTGGAAGCAACAAGCGCTTTGCCCCCGAACTCGCTAAGCGCATCGAAGGCATGACCTCGACTATTTATCGCGAGTTCATAAGCGGCGCGATGCGCGATGGCGATATTCGGCAAGATATCGATCCGCAGATGTTCGCTTTCTTCTTTGATAGCCTCCTGATGATCATGCAGTTCTCCTACAGCTGCGAATACTACATGGAGCGCTATAAAATTTACTGCGGCGACGATATTTTTAAAGAAGACGAGCGAGTCGTGCGCGAGTTTTTAAAATTCGTCGAATCGGCTTTTACCTTTGAGCGTAGCGAAATCACTCATAAACCCAAGTAGAGAAACGAGGTAAGCGCGCATGAAATATGTCATCGCCTACGATATCGGCACGACCGGAGTTAAAACTTGTCTTTTCGGTATCGATAAGACCATTACTTTGATTACGAGCGCGCATCAAGGCTACGGCCTTTATCTTTTAGATAACGGCGGCGCCGAACAAAACGTCGATGAGTGGTGGAAGGCCATGGCGGAGACGACTGCCAAACTATTTTTAAATAATGAAGTCAAGCCAGTCGATATCGCCGGCATTTCATTTTGCTCGCAGATGCAAGGACTTGTCTTAGTCGACGAACACGGCAAAGCCTTACGCCCAGCGATGAGCTACATGGATCAAAGATCGAAACAAGAGCTCAAAGACGGTATGGGTGGTGGTCTAGAACTCGATGGCGCTAACATCTTTAAACTGCTTAAAAGCCTTCGCATTACCAAAGCCGCGTCCTTGAGCGTTAAAGACCCTTTATGGAAATACAAATGGGTTGAAAAGAACGAACCTGATGTTTTTCAAAAGACCCATAAGTGGTTGGATGTTAAGGAATACTTAATAGCCCGAGCCACAAAACGCTTCATCATGACCCCTGACTCGGCCTATTCGACTTTCCTTTATGACACTCGGAAAGGTCATGAAGGTTGGAGCAAAGCGCTGTGTCGGACCTTCGGCGTCAAGATGGAGCACCTCCCGACAATTATGAAAGCCACCGATATCGTCGGTGGGCTCACAAAAGAAGCTGCCAGCGAATTGGGACTGGTGGCCGGTACGCCCGTCTTTGGGGGTGGTGGTGATGCCACCTTAATCGGCATCGGAGCGGGAGCCGTCAATGTCGGCGAGACGCATATTTATTCCGGAACCTCGGGTTGGGTGTCGACAATCCTTGATAAGCAGGTCGTCGATATCGAATCGATGATCGCCTCAGTCGTCGCCGTCGAAGACCAGCGCTTTAATTATTTTGCCGAGATGGAAACGGCCGGCAAGTGCCTCGAATGGGTTAAAGACCATCTAGCCTTGGACGAGATTGGCATCTATCTTGAAAAGAAAGACATCACTTGCGATAAAGAAAAAATCTATACGAGTCTATATGACTATTTGACCGAGACCGTCAAGAAAGCTATCCCTGGTTCAGGAGGCGTTATCTTTACGCCGTGGCTTCATGGAAATCGCTGTCCTTTCGAAGATCCTAATTCGGCAGGCATGTTCTTCAACATTCGCCTAGAAACCGGTAAAACCGAACTAATTAGAGCCGTTTTAGAGGGAATTTGCTTCCATTTGCGGTGGATGCTCGAATGCCAAGATAAGAAAATCAAGACCTCTCGAGTAATTCGTTTTGTCGGTGGAGGAGCCTTATCAAAAGTCACGAATCAGATGCTCGCTGACATCACCGGAAGGACAATCGAAGTCGTCGAAAAGCCGCAAAATGTCGGAGCCGTCGGAGCGGCCGCCGTCATCGGCGTCGGCCTCGGCATCATTCAAGATATCAAGCAAATAAAAGACTTCATTCCAGTCGTCGGTGTCTACGAGCCAAACGGCGAATGCAAAGCCATATACGATAAGAATTATTCTGTGTTTAAAAAAATCTATAAAGCCAATAAGCATTTGTTCAAAGAACTGAATGGATAGGCAAAGGAGCAAGCTATGACATCAGAGCGCAAAAAAGAAGTTATTCGGGCCGTTAAGTTTTTACTCTTCTCAATCTCGGCAGGAGTCGTTCAGATTTTATCCTTCACCTTGCTCAACGAAGTTATTTTCGTCGATGGTGGCGAGGTTGGTTACTGGCTATCTTATCTGATCGCCTTGGTCCTCTCCGTCATCTGGAACTTTACTTTTAATCGTCGGTTCACCTTTAAATCGGCATCTAATGTTCCGATCGCCATGCTGCTGGTCTTTGCCTACTATGCCGTCTTTGCCCCTTTATCGACGCTTCTGGAATGGTGGCTTTGCGATCTCAACGGTTGGGACGAATACTTGGTTCTCGCCATCAACATGGTCATTAATTTTGTTACTGAGTTTTTATACCAGAGATTTGTCGTTTTCCGCAAATCGCTCGATACGAATGTCGCCGCTGAAAAAGAAAAAGTAAAAAGCGATTCTTCTCTAGAAGATGAAAAGCCAGTCGAGTAATCTATTTGGCGACGACGATTAATTTTGTAGTAGGCTCGATTAACAAATATATTTTGGCGTCTAGGTTTTCAGTGAAAAGCTTGACGTTATATTGCATTGAATCGCCTTTTTCTTCGTTGACAATCCCGATGACAATATATGGATCTTCGGGATTTTGTTCATAAAATGAACGCACGAGGTGAGAAGGAGTTTCAAAGACGTATTGTTGCCGATCTTCAAAGGCGATGAGCTCGGAAGCTTCGTGAATATACATCTCGTATGATTCTTCGCTCGATGATTCTTCATCATACGTAAAGAGGTCTTCGATAAATGGATAGAAAATTGGATTCTTGCTCGTTTGCGAGATGATGCGGCTGATGTAGCGATTGGTGAGAATCGAATACTTGATGCCGTATCTCGTCGTAATCTGGGCGTTGCGAGGATTGACTAGTTCGATGATTAACGAAGTAGCGCTTTCTTTGGCCACTAAAGAAATCTTGAGCAGGTTGGTGATGGCTTTCGAGTCGGGGTCCCCACATAGGTTGTTGTCGCTTGAGGCTAAGAGGATGACTTTGCTGTAGCGGCCTTCGCGGATATCTTTAATAATCGCTTCGCTGATATCGGCCTGCTGCTCGACATGGATTTTGTTGCCGCTATCGAGAGCGTATTTTTTAAGGCTGTCGACGATAAAATAACTCTTTGCGTTATCGCCGATGATCAAGACGTCGCGATGAGTGAGCGGCGTCTGCCTCTCTTCGAATTTTAGTTTGACTAAAGCCGGGAGCTCGATGTCGCTATCTCTTTTTTTGGATACATCTTTTTTATTATCGGCCATCACAAGGAGATAATCTTCTCCACCGATCTTCTTTTGAAAGACGGGAAGGGCGTGAGAGTGTTCCTTTAAATATTCTTGGATTGTGCCTTTGCCCTTTTCGGTGTAGAAATCCGCTCCGCTAAAGCCGAGCAGTTCGCCATAGATATCGCTCAAGTAAGGAAACACCATCGTCTGGGCGATGATGAAACCCATGATGGCGGTTTGATTGATGAAGACGATCTTCCCGGTCTCATGGCTGTTATTTCCGGTAAAACCGGACTTGATCAATGCGTCGGTATCGGCATTCGACACTTCGACGACGACCGTTTGGTCCTTAGTCGGCTTTAAAAGCATCAAGATTTTCAAGACATCGATGTCGTTATCGCTCAATGATTCATAGCGATTTGCGTTTAAGATAATAATGCTATCGGCCTTGGAGACGTCGGCCCAGTCGAGATCGGCACCCGATAAAGGGTCGCCTTGTAAGACGAAGTAGCGAAGTTTGCGGCCGGGATTTTTAATGCCGTTATTGAAGAAGCTCTCTTTAATAGCTTTTTCGGCTTCGGCGCGCGGCTTGTCCGAGAGGATAACGACTGTCGTCGGTTCCGTGTCGTAATAGTAGCTGACGAGAATCTCGCCGACTTCGCTGCTCCAATTAAGAATCAAAATGTGGTTGCTGACGCGAAGTTTACCTGTGCCGCTTCTTATCGTGTCGAGGAAGTCCATCAGCAAAGCTGAGAAGAAGGCGATGATGCCACCGTTGACGCTGATCATGGCGGTGAGGACGACGATCATCGAAAGGATTTTGACGGCATTGCTGCCTTCGTTAGTGTAAAACCCGGGATCGAGGAACCATGTTATCGCCAATTCGGAAAAGGCGTCCCAGATCGTGGCATAGCCACCGATGCCAAAGAAGACGATTAGAGTCGCCACGATCATCAAGAGCAAATTGAAGGTAATTAGAATTAACAGAAAAAACAGGCGTGGATGCTTGTGGCGAAGATGGTTTAAATTATTCATAATAGCGCCCCCAGAGTGGTACGGTTTAGTTTAATTGTAATACGACCATGAAAACTATGTATATACGACTTGATAAAAAAACACGACCTTGATTCGTGAATGAAAGGCCGTGTATTTTTGCTATGCTACTCGCTCTCTTTAACGTGACCAGCATCGACTTTAATGATGCGAGTCGCCACTTGGTGGGCGAATTCCATCTCGTGGGTGACAATCACCATCGTCATACCCTCGCTAGCGAGGAGTTTGATGGTGTTAAGCACTTCGTGTGTCATCTCGGGATCGAGAGCGCTGGTCGGCTCATCGAATAACATGATTTCCGGATTCATGCACAAAGCGCGGGCGATGGCCGCTCTTTGCTTCTGCCCGCCGCTTAACTGTGAGGCCTTAAACATGACGCGATCGCTCAATCCGACTTTGCCGAGATTTAAACGAGCGATTTCCTCGGCTTGCTTTCTCTTCCGCTTCAAGACTTTGACTTGGGCGAGAATACAATTCTCGAGGACATTGAGATGATTAAAGAGGTTAAATGATTGAAAGACCATTCCTATTTTGGTTCTCAATTTATCGACATCGTATTTCTTGTCGTTGATGTGAATGCCGTGAATGCTGATGTGACCGGCATCGGGATTTTCAAGTAAATTCAGGCAGCGAAGCAATGTTGATTTGCCACCTCCTGAGGCCCCGATGATGGCGACGACTTCGCCCTTATACACTGAGAAAGAGACGTCTTTTAAAACTTCGATTCCGTTAAAACTCTTGGTCACGTTTTCAACGCGAATGATTTCCTCAGGCATGGAATACTTTCCTCAACTTCGGAACAAAGGGAGCGTTCAATTTCTTTTCGAGTATCTTTAATAGCTGGCTGAAGACGATTGTCAGCACTAAATAGATGGCGGCGATAATCAAGTATGATTCGATGTAGAAATATGTCGCGCTCGAGGCGATTTTGGCAGCCATAAAGAGTTCAGAGACGGTGATGACATTTAAAACCGAGGAATCCTTGATGTTGACGATAAACTCGTTACCAATCGCCGGTATGGCGTTTTTAAGGGCTTGGGGAAAGATGACATAGACCATCGTCTGCAAATGGCTCATGCCGAGGCTTCTTGAAGCTTCGGTCTGCCCGACATCAATACCGTTGATGCCTGAGCGGATGATTTCCGCCATATAGGCGGTCGTGTTGATGGAGATGACAAAAAGGCCGCACACGAGATAAGTCCAGGGAATGCCGATCATCTTGCCGCCGAAATAGATGATGATTGCTTGAACCATCATCGGCGTGCCGCGGAAAACTTCAATATAGATCCGCGCAAGTCCTGCGGCTATAATTTTGAGAATTGATTTGAACTTTGAATCTTGGGGAGTCGGCTTTAGGTTTCTTAGCAAAGCTAAACCAAGGCCGAGAAGAAGGCCGATGCCTGTCCCGACAACCGCTAAGAGCAAGGTGACGCCGACGCCCTTTAAAAAGAGGTCACCGTATTTACCGAGCAAGTATCCTATTCGATCTGCCGTAGACATGGCTTTATACTCCGGAACGGCTGATTGCGCCGTCCATCATCGCCTGCCGCATATCTTCGGTCAAAGAAGAAAGCCCATCATTGATAAGTCCGAGCAATTCGCTGTTACCGTCAGCAACGGCGACGGAAACGCTTAACTCGTTTTCATCGATGCCGGTGAAACCCACTTCAAATTCGACGATAGCTAGAGTCGGATTAGCGTTGACGATTGCTCTCGCCACCGGATACTCGGCGATCATGGCGTCGCTATCACCAGCAATTACAGATAAGGCTGCGGTATTAAAAGTATCGGTGCCCGGTTGGTGGATGACACCGACGATTTGGTCGATGACCGAATCTTGAATCGTACCAAGCTGGGTAACGACTTTATAACCGCTTAAGTCTTGAATCGAGTCGATGCCGACTAAATCGGAATCGCCGCGGACGACGGCGACGAGATCACTTACATAGTAAGCGCCGCTAAAATCGACGCTGACATCGCGTTCCTCGGTATAACTCATGCCAGCGATAATGGCGTTGATATCGCCGGTTTGAAGGGCGGGGATGAGCGCGCCCCACTCAATTTTCTTGATGACGACTTCTTTGCCCATCTCCAAAGCGAGATGCTTGGCGATTTGAATGTCGTAGCCATCCGCGTATTGGCCGGCGATGCCATCGATGGGCAGGGAGTAGGCTGATGCCGTGGTCGCCGTCCAGTTAAACGGCGCGTAGTCGCATTCGAGCCCGACAATAAGTTTTTGGTTATCAAAATTATTGCCGACGCAACTTGCGACCAGTAGCGATGATGCGAGTAGAACGCTTTGTCCTAGTCTAGTCTTCATTTTTATTCCCTCCTTAAGAAATAAAATGCTGCGTCGCTAATGACGCAGCTCTTAAAGAAGAGATTCTGACATCAATAGCGCCTCTGCCAGGTAGTTGGCAGGAGTCCATAGAAGTATTCCTTCATAGACCAACCACTCACTCCGCCGAATGAATGTTTCGGCGACTTTGCCTTTCCTTGCTTTCTTCGAATGCCTTCTCGAGCAAGTACTAATCGCAGTCGCGCCTCTATTAATTGATGGCGTTATATTAACACCGCATTTTTCGAATTAAAAGAATTATTTTTATGATGCCGAAAAATATTTTTTTGAATGTGCAAAAACGCTCTTTAGCAAGCACCTTCAATGATTTATTTGTTTGTTTATTTTATACTGACATCACAAGTATATTTCAGGAGGAAATAATCATGAATACCATCAATGTCGCCGTCATCGTCGGCAGTTTACGCCAAGAATCTTTTTCAAAGAAAATCGCCCTAGCTCTTAAAGAGCTGAGTCCACAATCACTCAATCTCGAACTCATCGATATCAGCACCTTGCCCTTATACAATCAAGACCTCGAAGAGCAAGGCACAGAACCGGAGACTTGGAAAGCCTTTCGCAAGAAAATAAAAGAATTCGACGCTTTCCTATTTGTCACCCCCGAATATAATCGCTCGATGTCGGCCGTCTTAAAAAACGCCATCGATGTCGGCTCCCGCCCATATGGTTCAAGCGTTTGGAATGGCAAACCTGGGGCCGTCGTCAGCGTCTCACCGGGCGCGATTGGCGGTTTTGGTGCGAATCACCACCTGCGCCAAGTCCTCACTTTCTTAAATGTCGCGACTATGCAACAACCGGAAGCCTATATCGGAAATGTCCACAAATTATTGGATAAAGATGGCAGAGTCAGCAACGAAGATACCTTGAAGTTCTTGAGCCAATTTGCCAACGCCTTCTTAAAATGGATACAAGCCAACTCCTAAGCAATAAAATATTATTTTATTAATTCACCCAACTAGTCTTGTCGCTATTCACATCAAATTAAAATAGATGACAAGACTTTTGTTATATATTAAGATAACGAGACCAAATGTTATAAAGGAGAAAAAATGAAACAGTATATACTGGCAACCGACGCTTGTTCCGATCTGCCTTTGGATGTCGTTAAACAGCATGACATCGCCATCGTCCCGATGCTTTTAGAGATCGAAGGCAAAAACTACAGCCACAACCTCGAAGAAAAACACTTAAAATTAAAAGATTTTTATGATCAGCTACGCGACAAAAAGGTTTCGCGTACCTCGCTTGTCAATGTCGGCGAATTCGTTCAATTTTTCACCGAACTGCTCAAACAAGGCAAAGACATTCTTTATATCGCCCTCTCATCGGCCCTCAGCGGAACCTACCAATCGGCGATGATGGCTATCGACATGCTCAAAGACGATTATCCCAATCAGCGCATTGTGGCCGTCGACACCCTCAGCGCCTCTTTGGGTGAAGGCTATCTCGTGTGGCGGGCCGCCCTTTTAAAAAAGGAAGGCAAACCACTAAACGAAGTCGTCGAATGGCTCGAGGCTAATAAATATCACCTGCGTCATCTTTTTACCGTCGAAGAACTGGGTACTTTAAAGCGCGGTGGTCGCTTGAGCGGAACCGCGGCGTTCTTCGGCACTTTATTAGGCGTCAAGCCGATTCTCCACGTCACTCGCGAAGGCAAGCTCGATGTTCTTAAAAAGTCCGTAGGACGCAAAAAATCGCTGACCGAGATGATCGAAGTTATGAAAGATCAAATCGTTGTTCCTCAGGAGCAGACAATTTTCATCGCTCATGGCGATTGCCTCGAAGAAGCCAAAGAAGTCGGCGGCTTAATTAATGCCAGTATGAAAGTCAAAGATTTGTTTTATAGTTATATCGGCCCCGTCATCGGTTCGCACTCTGGTCCCGGAACGATTGCCGTCTTCTTCATGGGCAAAGAACGCGAATAGCGAACGATACATTAATTAGGTATTTCTCGATTCTTTTGAATCGAAACCTTTTCCTTTGCCGCTTGATAAGTAAGCGCTTTCAGTATAATATATTATGAGGTAATTTATAATTACCAAGTCGCTTGACACTATTAATCGTGCGTTCTGGAAGGCGCGAATGTCCTCCCATGACAAACGGCAGGAGGAAACCACAAGTGTATCAGAGCAGTTATCTCAACAAACTATTCGAAGATGTCAAAAAGAAATATTCCTCGGAACCTGAGTTTATCTCGGCGGTTGAGGAATTTTTTGATTCGATGGACTATTTGGTCGACGATGAACCAAACATCGAAAAATACGCTATTCTCGAACGCATTCTAATTCCCGAAAGAGTTATCTCATTTCGCGTAGCTTGGGTTGACGACAAAGGCAAAGTCCAAGTCAACAAGGGCTGGCGCGTCCAGTTCAATTCAGCGATTGGTCCATATAAAGGCGGTATTCGCTTTGACGGCTCCGTCAATCTTTCCATTCTTAAATTCTTGGCTTTTGAACAAACCTTCAAAAACAGTTTAACCGGCCTTCCCTTAGGTGGCGGAAAAGGCGGTGCGGACTTCTCGCCCCGCGGCCGTTCCGATGAAGAGATCATGAGATTCTGCCAAGCCTATGTCTCCGAATTATTCCGCCACATCGGCCCTGATACCGACGTTCCCGCCGGTGATTTCGGTGTCGGCGCTCGCGAGATTGGCTATATGTATGGCATGTATAAGAAGCTTTCCAACGATTTTGTCGGTACCTTTACCGGCAAAGGCATTTCTTACGGTGGCTCGCTCGGCCGCAAGGAAGCGACCGGCTACGGTCTTTTATACTTCGTCGCCGAAATGCTTAAAACTTTCCATAACGACACCTTGAAAGGTAAGCGCGTCATCGTCTCCGGCTCCGGCAAGGTCGGAAAGCACGCCGCCGTCAAAGCTCATGCTCTCGGAGCGAAAGTCGTCGCCATGTCCGACATCAACGGCTTCGTCTATGACGAAAACGGGCTTGATGTGCCATTAATTGATAAATTATCCGAACCCAAAGGCGAGTATTCTCTCGAATACATGAAATCTTATCCAAACGCTAAATTTGTCCCGACTCCGAAATTGATGTGGGGCATGCCTTGCGATATCGCCCTTCCGTGCGCGACACAAAATGAAATTGATTTGGAAGATGCAAAAAAGTTAAAAGCCAATGGCTGTTATATGCTCGTCGAAGGCGCGAATATGCCGACATCGGTCGAAGCCATTCGCTACTGCAACGATAACGACATTCTCTTTGCTCCTGGCAAAGCCAGCAACGCCGGCGGTGTCGCCGTCTCCGGCTTAGAAATGAGTCAGAACGCCATGCACTTGTCTTGGACTTATGAAGAAGTCGATCAAAAACTCGAACAAATCATGAAGAACATCTTCCGCAAATGTCACGAGACCGCGACCAAATACGGTCAGCCAAAGAACTTGGCGCTCGGTGCCAACATCGCCGGCTTTATCAAAGTTTACGACGCGATGCTTCAAGAGGGCGTCATTTAATAATGAAAATCGTCAATCCGATTCGCGCTCCTCACATTTTGCTTCCGAAAGCCGGCGTTGATATGAACGCCTTTGCGGTTATCGCATGCGATCAATTCACTAGCCAGCGCGATTATTGGGATGGTTTAAAGAAGACGATTGGCAGCAAGCCATCGACTTTTCACATGATCTTTCCCGAAGCCTATTTGAACTCGGTCGACGAAAAAGAATATATCAAGAGTATCAATCAAAATATCGATCGCTATCTCAAGGAAGAGATTCTCAAAGATATCGGGGCTTGCTTCGTTCTTGTCGAACGGGAAACGCCACACACCAAGCGGAGGCTCGGACTCGTCATCGCAATCGATGTCGAAGCCTATTCTTACAAGAAAGGCGCCAAAGCTTTGATTCGGGCGACGGAAGCCACCATCGTCGAGCGCATCCCGCCTCGTTTAAAAATCCGCGAGAATGCCCCCGTCGAATTAACTCACACGCTCTTTTTGTTTGATGATCCCAAGAAGTCAATTATTGAGAAATTGTATGAAAAACGTGCAGAAATGCCATTATTGTACGATTTTGACCTCAATCAAAACGGAGGTCATCTGCGGGGATATCAAGTCAAAGACACGCAAATAGTTATCGATGCCTTTGCTAAACTCACCGAAGAAAACGGCAAAGGATTGATGTTTGTGGTCGGCGATGGAAACCACTCCTTAGCAACCGCGAAAGCCCATTGGGATCGCATCAAAAACAATCTATCAATAGAAGAAAGAAAAACACATCTAGCGCGCTTTGCTCTCGTGGAAGCGATCAATCTTTACGACGAAGGATTGGAATTTGAGCCGATTCACCGCGTCGTTTTTGAAGTAAAATCCGACTTTGTCCCCGGCCTAAGAAAAGTGGTAGAAGGAACTCGCGAAGTCCATGTCTACTGCAAGCCCAAGGGACAGGCGCCTTTATTTATTCCAGAAAATACCCCCCTCGCTTATCGCCTCATTCAAGACTATATCGATGACTATGTTAAAAAGAATCCCGGTTCATCGGTCGATTATATTCACGATGTCGCTCACGCTCACGAGGTGGCGGACAAGCACCCGACTTCGGTCGCCGTAGCGATGCCGGCCCTCAGTAAGAGCGATCTGTTCGCTTTTATCGCAAACGGCGATGTCTTGCCCCGCAAAACATTTTCGATGGGGCACGCTGTTGAGAAGCGTTATTATCTCGAATGCAAGAGAATCAAATAGATAACGGAAGGAGAAACATATGAAACGTATCTACAACTTTTCTGCCGGACCTGCCGTCCTGCCCGAGGAGGTCTTGAAACAAGCCGCCGACGAAATGCTCGATTACAAAGGTTCGGGAATGTCGGTCATGGAAATGTCGCACCGCTCGAAAACCTATCAGACAATCATCGACGAGGCCGAAGCTGACTTGAGGAAAATCCTCAACATCCCTACCAACTACAAAGTGTTATTCGTCCAAGGTGGAGGCACCATCCAATTTGCCATGGTTCCGATGAACCTATCAAAGAATAGAGTGTATGACTTCATCATGACTGGCCACTGGTCCAAAGCCGCCAAAAAAGAAGCGGAAATCTTTGGCAAGGTCAATGTCATCGCCTCTTCAGAAGACAAGAACTTCTCCTATATTCCAAATCTTGACAATGTTAAAGCCTCGCCTGATTCAGACTTTGTCTGCATGTGCGATAACAACACGATTTTCGGCACCAAATACAAAAAGTATCCTGAATTCCCCGGTAAAATTTTAGTTAACGATGCCTCCTCTTCGTTCCTCAGCGAACCGATGGATGTCACAAAGTTCGGCCTCATCTATGCCGGCGCGCAGAAAAATGTTGGACCAGCTGGCGTCGTCATCGTCATCATTCGTGAAGACTTGCTCGAAAACGAGCCTCTCCCTGGCACGCCGACTTTATTAAAATACAAAGTGCTCGCCGACAATGGTTCGATGTATAATACCCCACCGACATACGGCATCTACATCTGCGGTCTCGTCTTTAAATGGATTCTCGCGCACGGCGGACTCGAAGCCATGAAAGAGAGAAACGAAAAGAAAGCCGCGATAATTTATGATTACCTCGATAGCAGCAAAATTTTCAAAGGCACTGTCGATAAAGGTTCCCGTTCATTAATGAACGTCTGCTTTAGAACTGATAGCGAAGAGCTGAATGAAGCCTTCTTGGAAGGGGCTAAAAAAGCCGGCTTTGCTAACCTTAAAGGCCATCGTTCCGTCGGCGGAATGAGAGCTTCAATTTATAATGCTATGCCGCTCGCGGGCGTTGAGGCCCTAGTTAAATACATGCGTGAATTCGAAGCCGAGCATGTGAAATAGGTCGCACCATGAGAAAAATACTTTGCTTAAATAAGATATCTCCGGTCGGATTAAAAACCTTACCAATAGACTATGAAGTAACGGCTGATATAAATGAGGCCGACGCTATCTTAGTCCGCTCTGCCGTCATGCACGAAATGGTTTTACCAGACAATGTCATGGCCGTCGCCAGAGCCGGAGCCGGCGTCAACAACATACCTCTTGATGTCTATGCGAAAGCCGGTGTCGTCGTCTTCAACACCCCTGGGGCCAACGCCAACGCTGTCAAAGAATTGACAATTGCCGGCATGCTTCTCGCCGCTCGCGATATTCACGGCGGAATGAAGTGGGTGGAAGCCAACAAACAGGATGCTGAAATCAATAAGAATATGGAAAAGGCTAAAGCCGCTTTTGCCGGAACTGAAATTCTCGGTAAAACGCTCGGTATTTTCGGATTAGGCGCAGTTGGTACTTTAGTCGCTCAAGGAGCATCGGGCATGGGCATGGATGTTGTCGCCTATGAGCCATCGCAAGCGACGATCGATCGCAATCGCGACCTGTTTCCCAAAGGGCTTCGCCTCCTGGCCAGTGCCGACGAATTATACGCCGCTGCCGATTATATTAGCCTCAATGTTCCGCTTCTACCAGCCACCAAAGGCATGATCAATCGCGAAAGCATCGCTAAGATGAAAGATGGAGTGGTCATCGTTAATCTCGCCCGCGATGCCATCGTCAATGATGACGATATTCGCGAGGCACTAAAAGCCGGAAAAGTCCGTCGCTATGTTACCGATTTCCCAAACTATGCAACGGCGAATATGGAAGGCGTTATCGCCATCCCCCATTTAGGCGCATCGACCGAAGAAGCCGAAGATAACTGCGCGACGATGGCGATTAAGCAACTCGTCGACTTTATCGAAAATGGCAATATCGTCAATTCCGTCAACTTTCCAAACATCGAATTAGGCCCGAAAACCGAAGCTCATCGCCTCGTTGTTTTGCACGATGCCACCGAGGGTCTATCAAGCCAAATCATCAAGACTGTCGGAACCCGCGGCGTCGTTAAGCAATTTGCGAGTAAAGTCAAGGGTTCCTTTGGCGTCACGATCGTCGATTTTGTCAAAGCGGAAGGCGAATGCGGACAAGGTGGTTGCCTCGGCGACAAGCTTGCCGAACTTGCGGGCGTCATCGGTCTCAACGTCATTCACTAAACAAAATAAAAACACCGCAAAATCTGCATAAAACCAGCAATTACGGTGTTTTTTTGTTATCAATTAGCTAAGATTTGATGATTGTGCCCGTTTTTTCCAAGAATGCTTCTTTGGCTTTTTCAAGGGAACTGATGATTGCTGTTTTACCCTTTTTGGCTTTTAAAAACATGAGACAGGCTTGGACTTTTGGATACATGCTGCCTTTTGCAAAATAGCCTTCATCGGAGTATTTTTCAATTTCCGTCATCGAGGTGACTTCAAGGCGTTTTTCACCAGGTTTTTTATAGTTGATGTAGGCGTTATCGACGGCTGTGAGAATGACTAAGTAATCGGCATCGACCAAGGCCGCAACTTTGGCGCTGGCGTAATCTTTGTCGATGACGGCCGCAATTCCTTCGAGACGATTATTTTTAACGATGACGGGAATTCCGCCTCCCCCGGCACAGATGACGACATGCTGGTCTTTGATTAGAGAGAGAATCATCTCTTTTTCGACGACATCGACAGGAATGGGCGAGGCGACGACGCGGCGATATCCGCGACCGCTGTCCTCTTTCATGACATAGCCTTTTTCCGCGGCGATGATTTCCGCTTCTTCTTTACTATAAAATGCCCCGACCGGTTTGGTTGGATTTTGAAAGAGTGGATCATGCTCGTCGACGACCACTTGAGTGACGATCGTGGCAACGTGTTTTTGAATGTTTTGCTTTGCAAGTTCATTGTTAATGGCATTTTGCAGATGGAATCCGATATATCCTTGGCTCATCGCTCCGCATTCAGGGAAAGGCATATCGGGAGTGGATCTTGATTCGGCAAAGGCTAAATTGATCATTCCGACTTGCGGACCATTTCCGTGGACGATGACAACTTCGTGTCCGGCTTTGATTAAAGCGACGATTGGCTCAGCGACATTGACTAGTAATTTCTTCTGTTCTTCGGCATTGTTTCCGAGGGCATTTCCCCCCAGCGAGACGACGTATCTGCTCATGTTATTTTTCCTCTATACGCTCAAAATTGCGCAACTTAAATATTATACAACCCCCATGAATTATCAACAATGATTTACCTTAATGTGCAATTTATTGCACGGAAAGTGTCATCTCGGGCTCGCTGGTGAGCAAGCGACTGCTCGCCGAGCGCAAATACGCGTTTGCATTGAAAGTCCCCAACATTTATAATTTAGTTGTTGTAAACACATCACGAAGTCGTCGCGGTTTGTCATACTCCAAGTCGTTAATGACAGGCCGCTATCTAACAAGGAGCGAACTTAATGATCCACGGGATTATTCTGGCGGCCGGTTACTCAAGCCGAGCTGAGACGAATAAGATGCTATTGATGCACAAGGGTAAGTTTTTACTATCCCACGCGATTGATGGCATGCTTCCCTTCGTCGACGAAGTCATTGTCGTCACCGGACATTATCACAAAGAAATTTCCGAAGTCTTAAATACTTACCAAAAAGTTACCTGTGTCTATAACCCGCGCTACGCTGAAGGAATGTTCACCTCCGTGCAAGCCGGTGTGACGAAGACAAAAGGTGATTTTTTTATTCTGCCCGGCGATTGTCCGTTTGTCACCGCCGACACCTATCAAAAAATGCTGTCTGGCACGAAGGATTTACGCGTTCCGAGCTTTCATAATCACACTGGCCATCCCCTTTTTCTTAAGCAATCTCTTAAGGATGAATTGCTTAACGAACCAGCGGAGTCAAACCTCAAAGTATTTCGAAATCGCCACGATTATGAAATAATCAAGACAGAGGATTCTCAAATCTTGATGGACATCGACACACCATCTGACTATCAAGCTTTAGATAAATTAGGAAAGGAAACCAAACATGGAAGCTAATCGCTATTTACGACCTGCGACCTTGGAAGAAGCATATCAACTGTTGCTTCAAGACCCCAAAAACATTTTGCTCGGCGGAGGCCTTTGGCTTAAAAAGTCCACCCCTTCAGCCAACGCTCTCGTCGATTTGAGTGCCCTCGGGCTCGACGCAATTAAAGATCTCGGTGATCGCCTTGAAATTGGGGCGATGGTCACTCTTCGCGACTTTGAGTTAAGTCCTCTTATTAAAGAGATATGCGGCGGAGTCTTAACTGAAGCGACCAGCCAAATTATGGGCGTCGCTTTTCGCAACGGCGCGACGATCGGTGGTTCGGTTGCCGGAAGATTCCCTTTCTCAGATATAATCACGCCGTTACTTGCCCTTGACGCGCAACTAGTTTTTTATCCCCACAAAGAAATGAGCCTCGCTGATTTTTTGGCTCTTAAAGGACGCCTTAGCGATATCCTCACTCATGTTGTTATCAAAAAAAGCAAAGGGCGCTCGTTTTTTAAGAAAGTCAAGACGACAGCCCTTGATTTTGCCGTAATCAATGTTGCCATCGCATCTATTGATGGCAATTATCGCGTAGCGATAGGCAGCCGTCCTTCGGTTGCGTCTTTAGCGTTAAAGACCATGGATTCAGTCAACAATAAAAAGAAATTATCTAAGGAGGAAGTTCTTAAAGCCGCCGAGATAGCGTCTGAAGAACTATCCTATGCATCGACTAACGCCGCGAGTGCCGAATATCGAAAAGCACTCGTCAAAGCCTATGTCAAGCGCGGTCTTGAGGAGGTCAGCAAAGAATGAGAGTCAATTTTGTACTAAACGGACGAAACGTTATTTTTGATATCGCTCCCGGCGAATATCTGGCTGACACTTTGCGCGCCAATCACATTTTATCCGTCAAAAAAGCTTGTGATGAATCCGCTTGCGGCGCCTGTACCGTCTTAGTTGACGGCCGCCCAATTCTATCTTGCTCTTATTTGTCCGCTCGCGTCGAAGGACGGAGCGTGACGACCGTCGAAACCATTCAAGACGAAGTCAATCAAATCAGCGACTTCTTTTCAGATGAAGGCGCTGATCAATGCGGCTTTTGCAACACCGGTCTCGCCTTGACGATTTATGCTTTGCAAAAGGAAATGCCAAATGCCAGCGATGACGAGATACGACACTTTGTGGCCGGCAATCTCTGCCGCTGCTCGGGCTATCAGGCGCAATTCCTCGCCATCAAACACTATTTGGAGGCCCATAGATGAAAACGGTAAATCACAAGACTCCTTCCGTCGACGGCAAGGGCATCATGATGGGGCGGGCCGCCTTTACCGATGACTTCGCCGAACCCAATTCCCTAATCGTCAAAATGCTACGGAGCCCCCACGCTTTTGCTCGCATCAAAAACATTGACACTTCCAAAGCTCGTGCCCTTCCCGGCGTCGAGATTGTCTTGACCCACCACGACGTCCCTCGCAAGTCGTTTACGAGGGCCGGACAAGGCTATCCCGAACCATCTCCACACGATAAGTTCATCTTAGATGAATATGTTCGCTATGTCGGCGATGAAGTCGCTTGCGTCGCGGCCATAAACGAAAGCGTTGCCGACCAAGCTTTGAAACTAATCGAAGTTGAATACGAGGTCCTTGAACCTGTGCTCGACTTTGAAAAAGCCTTTGAACACCAGAGCGTCATTCACCCCGAAGAAGGAATTTGCGAGATGTTTCCCATCGGTTTTGAACCGAAGAAAAATGTCGCTGCTTCTTATCACATGCATGTAGGAGATGTCGATGCTGTCATGGCTAAATGCGATGTGGTTGTCGAAGAAACTTATTACACTCAAGCTCAAGCTCATGCGATGCTTGAACCGCATTCGACAAATGCCCGTTTGGATTATCATAATCGCCTCGTTATCTACTCTTCGACGCAAACGCCTTATCACGTGCGTCGCATCTTGTCACAAACCCTTGATTTACCAATCAGCAAAATTCGCTTGATTAAGCCGCGTGTCGGCGGTGGATTCGGTGGCAAACAGGCCCTGCATGGCGAGTTCTTTGTCTCTCTAGTGACTTTAAGAACCAAAAAACCATCCAAGATGGTGTATTCGCGACAAGAAGTATTTGAGTCCTCATACACTCGTCACCCGATGCGCATCACCATGCGTCTGGGAGCTATGAAAGACGGAACGATACGAGCGATCGACTGCTATAGTTTGTCCGATACCGGAGCTTATGGCGAACACGCTTTAACCGTCTTTATGATTACCGGATCAAAAGTCTTGCCTTTATATAATAAAGTCGATGCTGTCCGCTTCGGCGGCCGCGTCGTCTACACCAACCACGTATCCGCTGGCGCTTATCGCGGTTACGGCGCGATTCAAGGTAATTTCGCCCTTGAATCAGTCATTGATGTCCTGGCGAAGAAGCTCAACATGGATCCTTTGGAATTGAGACGCAAAAACATGATGGAAGAAGGCGAGACGAGCCCAATTTTTGAAATCATGGGCGAAGGCACCGAAGGCACGGCCATGAATATGGATACGTGCAAACTCCGCTATTGTCTCGATCGCGGCGCCGAACTGATAGGGTGGAAAGACAAATATCCATTTGTTCGAGTCGGCCCCCACAAAGTCCGCTCGGTCGGCATGGCCATTGCTATGCAAGGTAGCGGCATTCCCTACATCGATATGGCAGCCGCCACTATCAAACTAAATGATGATGGCTTTTATAACCTGACCGTCGGGGCGACCGATATCGGTCAAGGCAGCGATACGATACTCACGCAAATTGCCGCTGAAACCCTGATGACAACCATGGATAAAGTCGTGATTTACTCATCTGATACCGACTTGACGCCGTTTGATGTCGGTGCCTACGCATCTAGTACGACATATGTTTCTGGCAATGCCGTGCTTAAGGCCGCGAAGAGCATGAAGACCATGCTGATTGAAGAGGCGGCCCATTATCTGAAAGTCTCCGTAGATGAAGTGACATTCGATGGCGAAAAGTTCGTCGCCAAAGATAAGATCATCACTTTATCGGATATGGCTAATAAACTCTACTACAACGAAAATCAACACCAACTGACAGCGACCGAAAGTTATGTCGGTCACAAGTCGCCGCCGCCTTTTATGGCCGGTTTTGTCGAAATCGAAATGGATACTGAAACTTATGAGTACAAAATACTTCATTATGTCAGCGTCGTCGATTGCGGCACGACAATTAATCCGATGCTCGCCCGCGGTCAAGTCGAAGGCGGCATCGTCCAAGGACTGGGCATGGCTTGCTTTGAAGAAGTCAAATACAGCAATCGCGGAAAGCTTAACAGCAACAGCTTCTTGTATTACAAGATTCCGACGATGCTCGACATCGATAAGTTAACTACCGAGTTTGCGGAAAGCTATGAGGAAAGCGGTCCTTATGGGGCTAAGTCAGTCGGTGAAATCGGAATTGACACGCCGCCGGCAGCCATTGCCAACGCGGTCGCCAATGCCGTCAACATTCGCATTAATAAATTACCAATCACTCCTGAAAAGATTTTTCAGGGGGCAAATCAAGAAAAATAAAGGAGTCTTGTTATGAATAACAAAAAAAGTGTCTCAAACTCACTACTAGCCATTGTCTTTTTTGGAGCCGCTTGGGGCTTGCTAGAAGCCACGATGGGCTACCTCCTTCACTGGTTACCCGGCATGTGGTCGGGTCTGGTGATGTTTCCAATTGGGTCAGCTCTGATGTATTGGGCCTATCAAAACACCGGACGTAGGAGCGCCATTCTCTATGTCGGTTTGCTAGCTGCTAGCATCAAGGCCATTAACTTCGCATTCCCAATTCATTGGGAAGGATGGATGAGAGTGTATACGCCGATGATTTCGATCGTCTTAGAATCATTGACGGTTTTTGCCGTCAGTTACATCTTTGAGAAGAAAGCCTCGCCTATCAGACAGATTTTCATTCACCTCGGGGCGATGGTCCTAGCCATTGTTTCTTGGCGCCTTCTCTTCTTAGGCAATCAAGCCATTCAGTCGCTGATTAGCGGGAATCTCGCCAACCAACTTAGTTCTTTTGGAGCGGCGGCCAGCTTCGTTTTTGTTAATGGTGGCTATGAGTTGCTCGTCTTCGCCATCATTTACGGTATTTATCGCCTCGTCCAATTCCTAATCTTGACGTTTAATAAGACAAATGTAAAAGCTCCGAATTGGCTGATGCCCGTTCTTTCGCCTCTAACTTTCGTCTTCGCTGTCTTGGCAGTTATTTTGCCAAAGCTTTTATAAGGAAGATAGAAATCGCCACCATGTCAACAATCATCGTTCAAAGAAAGGCTCTCCGTGGTTAAGATAATCAGCGGGAAAGTCGATTCTGGAAAAACGACGGAGATGATTCGGCGCTACGAAGCCACGCGTTCAGGCGATGGCTTCGTAGCCCTTAAAAAAATGAAGGGGAACGATATTTACGGATATTGCATTCGACGCCTTGGCAACGATCGTTCGCTCATGTGGATGATTCATCAAAAACACTATCAGGACGACTTTAAGAACCATAGTAAGTTCGGTCCTTATTACCTCAATCTCGACGTTTTGCATCTGATGGAATCCGATGTCGATGAGTTTATCGCAAAAAACATCGCCCCCATCTTCCTCGACGAAATTGGAATCCTCGAACTTAATGGCGGAGGCTATCACAACATTTTGAAGAAACTATTAGCAAGCGGTCTCAATCTCGTCATCGCCGTCCGCGAAGACCTCGTCAAACCCATCGCGAATTACTTCGCTATCAAAGACTATGAACTGATACAAGTTCAAAGAGAGGAGTAGAACCATGTACGATTATGCAATCATGAATGGCAAGCTCTACATCAACGGTCATTGGGAAAAGCACAACCTCTATATCGCAAAGAGCAAAATCGCCTTGATCAGCGATGACTTTTTGGATGCATCGGAAGTGGTGGACGCCGACGGACTAGAAGTCTTGCCGGGCATCGTCGACCCGCATGTTCATTTCGAACTCGACTTAGGCAAATACAAATCCGTCGATGATTTTTATCATGGCACGGTAGCAGCCGCCTACGGCGGAGTAACCTCCATCGTCGACTTTCTCGATCCGGTGAGCAATGCCGAAGAACTCCAAGTCGCCTTTGATAAGCGCATGGCGTTAGCTAAAAAATCCGTCGTCGATTTTCGCCTCCACGCCTGTTTAAAAAACCCGACGGGCGATCTCGAAGAATTCGTCAAAAAAATGAAGAGCCTCGACATGCACACGCTCAAGATTTTTACGACTTACTCCGACTCTGGCCGCCGGACTTATGAAAAAGATATCATCAAGCTGCTCGAGCTGTCTGACAAGTATAAATTTTTGCTCCTCGTCCATGCCGAAAACGATGATTTGATCGTTCTAAAAAAAGATTTTACGTACCAGGATTTGCCGATTAGCCGTTCCTCGGAAGCGGAAAGAACCGAAGCCCTGCACCTAGCGAAACTCGTCCGGCATCACGGCGGGAAACTATATATGGTTCATCTAAGTGACGGCCACACGCTAGAAGCCCTTATTGAAAACTATAGCGATATTTTGAATAAGCATTTCTTTGTCGAAAGCTGCCCGCAGTATTTTACTTTTACCAACGACGACTTGCAGAGAGAAGATGGCTACTTGTATTCGTTTGCCCCACCTCTTCGGGATTTCGTCTCGCGTAAAATGCTTTTCGTCAATCAGAAACACATCGATACGATCGGTACCGACCACTGCGCTTTCAACGTTGCCGACAAAAAAGGCAAGATGCTTTTTGAAATGCCATTAGGCATTGGAGGCATCGAGCACTCGTTTACGATTATGCGTCATCATCTCGGTGATGCCGTCATTAATAAGATGACCGCCAATGTAGCCCGCATCCAAGGTCTCGAAGGCAAAGGCGAAATCAAAGTCGGAAACGATGCCGATCTGCTCATTTTCAAACCCGAACCACGCAGCCTGATTCTTGACAAGCACGGCCGCGCCGATTACTCCTTGTACATCGGTCAGCCCGCGCACGGTCAAGTTATCTCAACGATGATTCGCGGTCATTTTGTGATTCAAAACCGCGTCTATCAAGGCGGACAAGGACAGTGGATCAAAGGGCGGGATATCGCATGAAAAAAGCCATAATTAACATTAAAATTTATGATTTTGCGAAGTTTTCGAATGATAGCTTTGTTATCTTTGACCAGGCAATTTTGCATGTTGGCGCAATGTCTGACTTCGTCGATGAAGGTTTTGAAATCATCGATGGCCGGGGCGCATTGCTCATGCCCGGACTCGTATGTGCTCACACCCACATCTACTCGAAATTTGCTCGTGGCCTAGCCCTTCCTTTTAATCCTAAAAATTTCCAAGAAATTCTTGACCAGATGTGGTGGAAACTCGACCGCCACATCGATAATGAAACATCATACTACAGCGGCATTGTCGCCGCCGCCGATTTTCTTCGCGACGGCGTGACGACAATTATCGATCACCACGCCAGCGGCCAAGAAATTAGCGGTTCGCTCGCCTCGCTTAAAAAAGCCGTTTGCGACGAAGCTTCGATGCGGGCTCTGTTCGCCTTCGAAGTCAGCGATCGTTTCAATATCGAAGAAGCGATTGAAGAAAATATTTCGTTTATCAGAAATTTCAAGACGCCACATACCGCCGGTCTCTTCGGTCTTCACGCCTCGATGAGCCTTTCGGAGGATACTCTCAATCAAGTTGGCGCTCGCCTTAAGGGGGCCCCTATTCACATTCATGTCGCTGAAAGCGAGATGGATGAAGAAGATGCTATTAACAAATATGGCGAACGAGTCGTAGAACGTCTTGATCGCCATGGTTTGATCAACGAAGATAGCCTTTTGATTCACTGCGTCCACGTCAATGACAAAGAGCTTGATATCATCAAAAGGCGTCAGGCCGCAATCGTCGTCAATGTCACCTCTAATATGAACAACGCGGTCGGACTTCCAAACATTAATAAATTCCGCGAGAAGGAAATTCCCGTCATGATTGGAAACGACGGCCTTTCCAGCGGTATCGCTAATGAGTATATAAATGTCTTGTATAGTGCACATCTGCTTAATAAGAAGCCGACAGCCTTTGATCTCGGCAATCTCTTAGAGATGATTAATCAAGGTTACGAATATGTCTCTCGCCATCTCGGCGTCAAACTCGGTCGCATCGAAGCTGGTTACGAAGCTGATTTGCTTCTCATGCCGTATGTTCCTCCGACCGCCCTTGACAAAAGCAACGCCCTCGGCCATCTTTTCTACGGCTTGATGCACGCCTTTAAACCGAGTGATGTTTTTGTCGCCGGCAATCATTTGCTTAAAAATTACGAACTTGCAAATAAGAAATTAGTGTTGGAGTACGAAAAAAGCCAAGGAGTTGCCGATCGACTCTGGAATAGAATCAAAGGAGAAAAATGATGGATTTATCGACCAAGTTTGATGGATTAGTTCTCGCCAATCCGCTCATGCCCGCTGCCGGTCCTCTCGTCGGCGATACCGAACGCCTCGTTTTCATGAAAGACGCCGGCTGCGGCGCCATTGTCACTAAGACAATTTCCACCAAAGACGCCCATATTCCTCGCCCCTGCATTTACGGCGACCGCGAATATATCATGAACAGCGAATTGTGGAGCGAGTACAACAAAGAAAAGTGGATTGAAGAGTTCTTACCGGAATTCGTCGCTCAAAATGATGGCCGCCCCCTTATCGTAAGCGTCGGCTACACGAAGGAAGACATGGAAGTTCTCATCCCTCTGCTTGACCGTTTCGCCGATGCTTTTGAAGTATCGACTCACTATGTGGGCACAGATCATTCTGTCATCGCCGAAACCGTTCGTGCGATTCGCAAGCACACAAACAAGCCCCTCTATATGAAAATCAGCCCTCATATTCCTGATCCTTCAGGATTTGCCAAGGCCATCAAGGCCGCCGGAGCCAACGGCGTCGTCGCCGTCAACTCTTTGGGTCCGACGATGAAGATAGATATTAAAAAGCGTCGAATCATCTACGGAAACGAAAAAGGTTTCGTGTGGACGAGCGGACCAGTCATTAAAAATCTCGCATTCGCGACCGTCTATACGATCAAACGAGCCGAGCCATCCTTGACGGTCATCGGCGTCGGCGGCATCGCCACCGCGGATGATGTCATCGAATTTTTGCTAGCCGGCGCGAGCGGCGTGCAAATGCTTTCGGCCGCCCTTTTAAAAGGCAAACAACTATACGCCAAGATTATCGAAGACCTGCCCAAGGCTCTTGAAAGAAATGGCTTCTCCTCAGTTCAAGAAGTTATTGACACGCAACTAACTAACAAAGTTAGATATGAAGGCAATACTCCATATCTCATTCCTGAAAAATGCATTCGCTGCATGTTATGCGTGAAGATTTGTCCATATTTTGCCATCGAGATGAAAGATGTCATCACCTTTGATTCGACGAAGTGCTTTCAGTGCGGTCTTTGCCCTGTGAAGTGCCCGACTGGCGCGATTGTCATGGAAGAAAAGGAGTAACGAATGTTCGATCCGAAGAAATCAACACCGAAAGTCGACCACGAAGAAAAGTGCTCCGGCCAAGCCCAATATGTCTCGGACATCGTTTTAGACGACATGCTCTATGCTAAGACGGTGCGCTCCACGATTGCTCGAGGATATATTCGCGCGATTGGCATTCCCACCCTTCCTCGCGGTTATCACATCGTCGACCACCGCGATGTCGTCAAAGAAAATTATGTCAAAATGATTTTTAATGACTGGC
The DNA here is from genome assembly GCA_023393065.1 of Bacillota bacterium. Taxonomy (GTDB): domain Bacteria; phylum Bacillota_I; class Bacilli_A; order RFN20; family CAG-826; genus UBA1424. The sequence goes on from JAEWMX010000006.1 coordinate 73,001, forward strand.
CCGTTTTTACCGTCGACCGCGTCAACTACATCGGCGAACCGATCATGCTCGTGGTCGGTCCCGACAAGCGCGTCATCGACGAAATCATCTCGGAAATTAAAATTGATTACGAAGAGGAGACGCCGGTTTTTGATTATTCAAAAAGCGTCGTTCACAAATCTTTCACCAAAGGTGATTTGAAAGCGACGAGCAAAGATGCCGTTCGCGTCATCAAAGAAACTTTTAATACTGGATATCAAGAGCAAGCGTACATTGAACCGCAAGGCATGCTCGCCTATTTAGAAGAGGGCGGCAAAGTTACTTTAGTCGGTTCGATGCAGTGTCCCTATTATATAAAAAACGCCGTCATCAACACTCTGGGATATCCCGAGGATAAGGTGCGCGTCATTCAACCCGCCGTCGGAGGCGCTTTTGGCGGCAAAGAAGAATTTCCTTCGACGACCGCCTGCCAACTCGCGACGGCTGTCGTCAAAATCAAGAAGCCGATTAAGATGATTTTCGAACGCGAAGAGGATATGCTCGTCACGACGAAGCGCCATCCTTCGACGACGACCCTCGAAGTTCTCATCGATAAGAACAATAAAGTGCTGGGGATTAAAGCCCATGTCAGCTTAGACGCGGGGGCCTACATCGGTTTAAGCGGTGTCGTCTTGTCGCGTTCGATGCTCGCTGTCACCAATGCCTATACCATCAATAATCTCGATGTCAGCGGTGATGTCTATATTACGAACACCGTTCCGACCGGAGCCTTTCGCGGCTTTGGTTCGCCGCAGATGATCTTTGCCATCGAAATGTTTATGAATCACCTCGCCAAAGATTTAGGCCTTGATCCATTCGAGTTTCGTCTTAATCACTTAGTAAAACAAGGTGATCTAACCTCGACATCCGGAATCTTCCGCGACCCGATCATCATGAAAGATATGATTGCTAAAGCCGCTGAGATTTCCGACTATCACAACAAGACTAAAGAATATGCCAAACCAGGCGTTTACAAAGGAATCGGCATGAGTTGGTTCTTACACGGGTGCGGTTTTACCGGCGATGGTGAGAGCACGCACATTAAGGCCAAAGTCCGACTCGTCAAAGACGAGCAAGACTATGTTCGTTTGCATATCGCCGCCGTCGATATGGGGCAAGGCGCTAAAACCTCGCTTAAGCGCATCGTCGCCATGACCTTAGGTATCGACAACGAAAAAGTAATCTTTGATTATCCCGACACCGATTTGGCACCTGATTCGGGGCCGTCCGTCGCATCGCGCACGGTGATGATTGTCGGCGGTCTATTAGCCCGAGCCGCTCAAAATCTCAAAGACAACTGGAAGAAAGGCGAACGCCAGGAAATCATCGAGCACTACAAACAACCGGATTACATCGAATGGGATGAAAGCAAACTGCGCGGAGACGCTTATCCGGCTTATTCGTGGGGTGTCAATGTCGTCGAAGTTGAAGTCTCTCCGATTTCTTACGAAGTCGAGCTCAAAGGTATTTGGAGCGTCTACGATGTCGGCAAAGCCATCGATGAAAGAATGCTCGTCGGACAAGCCGACGGAGGCATTACCCAAGGCGTAGCCTATGGCTATCTAGAAGTTATGCGCCACGAAAACGGCAAACTGAAACAGAAGAATTTAACTGATTACATCATACCGACATCGATGGATATGCCGCCGATGGAAACCGTGATAATGGATAATCCGTTTGCCTATGGTCCGTATGGCGCGAAAGGCGCTGGCGAACTGACCTTAGTCGGAGGGGCGCCGGCTGTCGCTTTAGCGATTGAAAATGCCATTAAACGCCGCATCAATCGCATTCCCGCCACCCCTGAACACATCATGGAGTTATTAAACAATGAATAAGATTAGATTTAATTTAAATGGACAAGATGTCGCCGTCGAACTCAATCCGAGCTTGCGCTTGCTTGATGTTTTACGCGATCACTTCCATCTGACTGGCACCAAAGAAGGGTGCGGTGAAGGCGAATGCGGAGCGTGTTCGGTTTTAATTAACGGTCGCGTCGTCAACAGTTGTTGCTTTCCACTGGCTAATGCCAATGGCAAAAAAATAATGACAATCGAAGGGCTTGCCGCCACCGAGCGCTACCAAGTGCTTAAAGATGCCTTTCACATCGAAGGTGGTTCGCAATGTGGCATTTGCACACCGGGGATGATCATGGCGGCCGAAAGCCTTCTTTCAATGAATCCTCATCCGACCGATGAAGAAATTCGAATCGGCCTCTCCGGCAATTTGTGCCGCTGCACCGGTTACAACATGATTATCAAGGCGGTTAAAGTCGCCGCCAAGTTAGGAGAAGGTTTATGGTAAGACACATTATTCCTAACAATCTCAAAGAAGCCCTTATTTATTTAACCGAGGGTCCTTTTCACATCATGGCCGGCGGTACGGATTTGATGATTCAAAGGCGCAGCTCGGCTGGCACACCACCGAAATTTGCCAAAGATGTGCTCTACATCGCAAATCTCGAAGAGCTTAATTACATCAAAAAAGACGAAGAGCACAATTGCTTGAGAATTGGCGCGGCGACTAAACTTGAAGATATCTGCCATCACGATGATGTTCCGGCCTTGCTTAAAGATGTCATCCGCGAGATTGGAAGCCCCGGCATTCGCCATAGTGGAACCTTGGGAGGAAACATCGCAAATGCATCTCCTGCGGGAGACAGTCTCGTCGCTTTATATCTCTTTGACGCCGAAGTCGTTTTGTTAAGCGTCGATGGCGAGCGCACCATGCTTCTTAAAAACTTTATCACCGGTGTTCGCCGCATCGACCTTCACGCTAACGAGCTGATCAAAGAAATCATCATTCCAAATGTTTTAATGACTAATTATAAATGGTATAAAGTCGGAGGGCGACGCGCAGATTCGATCAGCAAAGTCTCTTTCGCCGGATTATATCTAGTCAATTTTGGATTAGTTGCCGATATCCGTTTTGCTTTCGGCTCCGTTTCAGCGACCGTGGCGCGCAGCCTCGAACTGGAAAATTCATTGAAAAACCGGCCTATCGAGCAAGTTATCGCTGAATTGCCGCGTATTTTAGAAGAGACAAATAAGTTGATTTCGCCGATTGATGATCAGCGCTCAAACAAAATTTATCGTCGCAAAGTAGCAAACAATATCATGGAACGCTTTATTAAAAGCATGAAGTAAAGAAGGTGTGATAATGCATAAGTTCAAAGGTTATCGCTGCACATTATGCGGCAAGACTTATAGCCCTGATGAGGCGCTTTATACCTGTCCTTCTTGTGGCGAAAAAGGCATTTTGGATGTCGAATACGATTATGAGAAATTAAAGAATACGATAACGCTTGATTACTTTAAAAATAATCGCGATTATTCGATGTGGCGCTACGCCCCGCTCATGAGCATGCCGGACGATCACATCAAGGAGATGCTCAGAATTGGCTGGACGCCACTATATAAATCAAAGCGCCTCGCCGAATATCTAGGTATCAAGGAGCTCTACATTAAAGATGAAGGTCTGAATCCCAGCGGTTCAACTAAAGACCGAGCCAGCGGCGTCGCCGTCTTAAAAGCCATCGAAGCGGGGGCGCAAACCATTTCCTGCTCATCGACAGGCAACGCTGCATCAAGCTGTGCATGCCAAGCCGCGCACATGGGCTTAAAGAGCGTTATTTTCGTGCCCAAAAGAGCGCCGATTGGCAAGTTGACGCAACTATCCATTTACGGAGCGACAGTCATCTGCGTCGACGGCGATTACAAAGACACGTATAACTTATCGCGTAAAGCGATTGAAACTTATCATTGGTATAACCGCAATGCGGCGATTAACCCGCACATGGTCGAAGGCAAAAAAACCGTCGCTTTAGAAATTGCCGAGCAACTCGATTTCGCACCGACTGACTGGGTGGCGATTTCCGTGGGAGACGGCTGTAGCGTCGGTGGTGTTTACAAGGGTGTCTTCGATTTGTATCAATTAGGCCTCATCAAACGCATTCCCAAAATTCTCGGAGTGCAGAGTTCAGGATGTGCGCCGTTCGTGACGGCGTTTGAAAATAACGAACCGCTTAAGGAAGCCGATGAAAACACTTTGGCCGACTCTATCGCCGTCGGCATTCCCCGCAACCCGAATAAAGGCTTAAATGCCATCAAAAAGAGCGGCGGGCACTTTATAAGTGTCAGCGATAAGCATATACTAGAGAGTATGGCGCTTTTAGGGCGCCTGGAAGGCATCTTCGGAGAACCGGCTGGCGTGACTGCGCTAGCGGGCGTCGAAGAGGCTCTGCATAGAGGTGTAATCAGACCCGATGAGTCGGTGACATTCATTGTTACCGGCAACGGATTAAAAGACCCGACCAATGCGCAAAAAGCAATCAGTCCACCCATCCTTCTCAAGCCCGATATCGAGGCCCTAAACAAGTATTTAAAAGAAAAAGGAGTCAAATAAACATGACAAAAATTCCCTTTGGACCGACCTATGATGAGATGCTTCATCCGGATCACATCGACCCGGAAATTCGCGCGAAAGCCCTAAAGGCTAAATACGCCGATGAGCTCGATCCCATCAATCTTTTCAACATCAATTGGAAAGATGATAATGGCCAGGTCCGCAAAATTGTTCTCCCCAAAGCTCTGACCGGCGTCGAAGCCAACATCGTCGTGCTCTTAGGAAAGCAATTCCCCTCTGGTTCCCACAAAGTCGGACCAGCTTATTCAACCCTGATTGAAGGATGCATCGATGGAGATATCATTCCAGGCAAACACACGATTTTAGGACCATCGACCGGTAACTTTGGCATCGGCGTTTCCTACATCGCCAACTTGATGAAATATCAAGCCATCGTCATCATGCCCGACAACATGTCGAAAGAGCGCTATGATCGCATTCAGCGCTATGGAGCCAAACTCGATTTGACACCAGGTTCCGAATCCGATGTCATCTTGACTCTTGAAAGAACGTACGAACTTAAGAAAAATCCTAATTATCGCACTCTCGCCCAATTTGAATTGATGCCGAACTATCGCTTTCATCGCCACGTGACTGGCAACAGTTGTGTCGAAGCCGTTAAAGGCGTCGGCAATGGCCGTATCGCCTGCTTCGCCTCGGCGCCAGGAAGCGCGGGCACATTAGCAGCCGGCGACGGCATCAAAGCCGTCTTCCCCGAATGTAAAATTGCCGCCCTCGAACCTTATGAGTGCTCAACTCTTACCAATGGTGGACGCGGCCAGCATCGCATCGAAGGCATCGGCGATAAGATGTGCACCCTGATTCACAATATCATTACGACCGATTTCATCGCTTTAATCAAAGATGACGATTCGGTTCGCGGTCTTAAAATTATCCATGACGCCCCACAGGTTTTAGTCCGCCACGGCGTCGACAAAAAGGTCGCCGAAGGCATGCGTGAATTATTTGGCGTATCCGGCATTTGCAACATCTTAGGCGCCATTAAAATGGCGAAGCACTTGAGACTAGGTCCTGGAGATAACGTTGTGACGATTGCCACCGACGGCTACGATCGCTATGAGAGCGTCCTTGAACTGCTCGAAAAGCGCGAGCTCGAAACGGCCGACTATGTCTTGGAACGCTGGTATAAGGATATCTTCCTCGGCGCCGAAGACGCCTACATCGAAGATGCTCGCTTGCCGAAAGTCAAAGAGCGCCTCTTCAAGCAGAAGGAAAACGACTGGCTAAAATTTGGCTATACGCAGCAATATCTCGATGCGATGAGACATCCCGAATTCTGGGAAGCCGAATATCACAAAGTCTTCGAATATGACGAGAAGATCAAAAAAATGAGAGGAAAAGCACTATGAACAAAAAAATCCCTTTTAGCGAAATCCTAAAAAAAGCCGAATCTTACAAAAAAGAGATGACGGCCTTTCTCCGCGACATGATTGCCCTACCGAGCGAATCGTGCCAGGAAAAAGAAGTTATTCACCGCATCAAACAAGAGATGGAAAAAGTTGGTTTCGACCGTGTCGTCATCGATAAGATGGGTAATGTCTTAGGCTACATCGGCCACGGCAAACACCTCATTGGCATGGACGCTCATATCGACACCGTCGGCATCGGTGACATTCGCAACTGGACTTTTGATCCATACAAGGGCTACGAAGACGATGTCCACATCGGCGGTCGTGGCGCCAGCGACCAAGAAGGCGGCATGGCCGCGATGGTCTACGCTGGGAAAATCATTAAGGATTTAGGTCTTGAAGACGACTACACACTGGTTGTTACGGGCACCGTCCAAGAAGAAGACTGCGACGGACTCCCTTGGCAATATATCATTGAGGAAGACAAAGTTCGCCCCGAATTCGTCGTGATTACCGAACCGACCTCGTGCCGCATCTATCGCGGCCATCGCGGAAGGATGGAAATCAAAGTGACGACGCGCGGCATCTCTTGCCATGGCAGCGCCCCGGAAAGAGGCGACAATGCCATCTATAAGATGGGACCGATTATCGGCGAGATCAAACAACTCAATGAGCGGTTGAAATTCGATCCGTTCCTCGGCAAAGGCACGATGACGATCAGCGAGATCTTTCACACCTCGCCATCGCGCTGCGCGGTTGCCGACAGCTGCTGGATCTCCATCGACCGCCGTTTGACGATGGGCGAGACGCATTTAGGCGCCCTTGACGAAATCAGAGCTTTACCCTCGGTTAAAGCTGCTGGTGCCACCGTCGAAATGTACATGTATGAACGTCCGTCATGGACGGGCTTAGTCTATCCTACCGAGTCCTATTTCCCGACGTGGGTTATTCCCGCCGACCATGTCATTTGTACGTCCTCGGTCGAAGCTTATAAAGGCTTATTTAGCAAAGACCCGGTCGTTGACAAATGGACCTTCTCGACGAATGGCGTAACCATCATGGGACGCTATGGCATTCCCTGCATCGGCTTTGGGCCCGGTGACGAAAAAGAGGCACATGCGCCAAACGAAAAGACGAGAAAAGAAGATCTCGTCATCGCCGCTGCGCTCTATGCCGCCATTCCTTTGATGTATGTTAGTCAACTCAAAAAATAAGGAGAAAATGAATGAGTAAATTGTTCTACAAAAAAACGATGAAACCCCTCTTCAAAGGTCGTCACTTCATCACCCTTGAAGAATGGACCAAAGATGAAATCGACAAGCTGCTTGAAGTATCCTACGATTTAAAAAACAAATTCTATAAGAACATTCCGACCCCATATCTCGAGAACAAAACCGGCTTCTTGATGTTCTTTGAACAATCGACGAGAACGAGAAACTCGATGGAATCAGGTCTCGCCCAGCTCGGCGGACACGCGACGTTCCTCGACACGTCAATGATGCAGATTTCACACGGCGAAAGCGCGAAAGACACCGCCGTCATCCTCTCTTCTTTCGGACACGGCATCGCCTGCCGCTACTGCAATTACGGCGTCGGCAATAAATACATTCGCGAGATGGCTGCGCATTCGACTGTGCCGGTCATGAATTTGCAATGCGACCTGTATCACCCGATGCAAGCCTTGGCCGACTTGATGACCATTCAGGAAGTCTTTACGACGACCAAACATCTCAAAGTATCAATTATATGGGCCTACGCCGAAAGCCATAAAAAACCGATCAGCGTCCCTCTTTCACAAATTCTGCTCTTCCCTCGCTATGCGATGGATGTCACCCTCGCTTATCCGGAAGGCTATGACCTCCCAGACTGGGCGATTGAAAAAGCTAAGAAAAACGCTGAAGAAAATGGTGGCTCTTTCCGCATTACGCATGACATGAAAGAAGCCTTTAAAGACGCCGATGTCGTCATTCCGAAGAACTGGGGCAGCTGGGTTAAGAACCAGTCGACCGTCGTCGTCGATGATTACATCAAGACGCTAAAAGACTGGAAGTGCACCGAAGAGATGATTAAACTCGCCAGCCCGAATGTCAAATACATGCACGCTCTTCCGGCTGACCGCGGTAACGAAGTTGAAGACTCCGTCATCGACGGCCCGCACTCGATCGTCTATCAGGAAGCCGAAAATCGCTTGCACACCGCCAAAGCTGTTATGGCGATGACGATGGGCGACAAGTAAAACCCCAAATCTCTGACGAGGATTGCCAAGAAATTGGCAGTCCTTTTTTATTTCTTTTGTTACAAATACTTGAGTATTACAATAAATACAGGGGAATTGCATGGACATTTTTAATGATGAACGGCGATTGAAAAGTCGCGTCAATAACCTCATGGCGGCGATGATCGTCGGCCGCCAACTCAGAAACAATATACGGCTGAGAACCGCCTCTTTTAGCGGAGTTAAGACCATTGGCTTTTTTTATGTTCGCGAAAACATATCGTGTCGCCTAGATATCGATTTTGAAGTCATGAGCGGTCGGGCCAAGGTCATTCTCGTTCACAAGGATACGATGGTCGATGTCGCCACCAGCACAGGCAAGGAAGCCCGCATCGTTAAATTGGATAAAGGTTTTAATCGCTTGCGCCTCGTTGGTGAAAAAGCCGATGTCAAGCTCACTCTTGTTTTGACCAAAGGAATAACATATCTTGACGAGTAAATTTTCTTTACGGGATATTACGATTAGAAGCGAAACGGAAAAGGATTTCTTATTGGTCGAAAAAATGATTCGCCAGTCCTTTTGGAATGTCTATAAGCCCAAGTGCGACGAGCATTATTTGACACACATTCTTCGCGTGCATGAAGACTTTTTACCCGAGCTGACGAGGATTGCGATATATCAAAGTCAAATCGTCGGAGCGATTTTTTACGCGAAGTCGCACATTGTTACAAAGGAAACGAGGCACGATGTCATCACCTTTGGGCCACTAGCCGTTCATCCCGAATTTCAACGCCAAGGCATCGGGGCGATACTCATGCGTGAAACTATTCATTTAGCTAAAAAGCTAGGTTATAAAGCTATCATCATTTATGGCGAACCTAATTACTATCCGAAGTATGGATTTAAACGAGCCAAAGATTTTGAAATCACACAGCCGGACGGGACTTATCTCGATGCCTTGATGACTTATGAGCTCGAAGATGGTTATCTACAAAACAAGAAAGGTTATTTTCTAGTCTCTGAGGTATACTTAAATATCGAAGCCGAAGATGTCGAGAAATACGACCGACAATTTTAACAATAGGTGAATATGGATTATATCCTCGATGTAAAAAATCTAACGAAAAGATACGAAAACTTTACCTTAAATAAAGTATCTTTTTCTTTAGAAAAGGGCAAGATTACCGGCTTCATTGGTCGGAACGGTGCAGGAAAGACAACAACTTTTAAATCGCTCTTTAATTTTGTTCATCCCGACGCGGGAGATGTCGTTGTTTTTGGCAAGTCCTTTAAAGAATACGAATTAGATATTAAAAGCCGTATTGGCTTTGTCCTCGGTGGAGCCTCTTATTATCTGAATAAGAAGGTTAAAACGATTACGGAAGCCGCAAAAACTTTTTATTCGCGATGGGATGATGACGAATATCGCTTTTATCTCGAGCGTTTCGGAATTGATGATAACAAAACGGTTTCGAAGCTCTCGTCGGGCACGAAAGTCAAATACGCTTTAGCATTAGCCCTTTCTCACCACGCTGAACTCTTGATACTCGACGAACCGACAAGCGGACTAGATCCCGTTTCGCGCGATGAAATTTTGCAGATATTCCTCGATTTAGTCGAGCGCGGAATCACGATTCTCTTCTCGACTCACATCACCTCCGATTTAGACTATTGCGCCGATAATATAATATATATTAAAAATGGTGAAATTATCGCCGAGAATAAACTATCCGTTTTTATCGATCAATACCAAATTTTGGAATTCAATAAAGAATATTTAAACGAAAATCTAATAACAAAAGCGCTTGGTCATCGACGCACAAAAAACGGCACCTCGCTGCTCTTTTTCAAAGACGCCGTTGTCCAAGAACCGCACAAGCGAATAAAAACCGACCTCGATGCGATTATGGTTCACCTCGAGCAGGAGAATCATCTATGATTAAACTCTTAAAAAAAGAGCTTTTGCTCTCCTTTCATCCGACCGCGGCCATTTTCGTTTTGATGGCGGCGATGGTGCTAATACCTAATTACCCGTATTATGTCGCCTTTTTCTATTCCGGTCTCGCCACTTTTTTCACGTGCGTAACGGGTCGTGAAAACAATGATGTATTCTTCTCGTTGATGCTTCCGATCAGCAAACGCGACATCGTCAAAGCTCGTTTCGGTTATGTTTTAATCCTCGAACTCGCGCAATTGATATTAGCGGTTGGTTTTGCCTTTCTTCGCAGCGCTCTTGGCTTTCCTTCAAACGAAGCCGGCATCGAAGCGAACGTCGCGATGTTTGGAATTTCCTCGTTTATGCTAAGCGTATTCAATCTTATCTTTTTTGCGATTTTTTATCGCAACATCAAAAAACCTGGGGTCGCCGCCATTTTTGCCTCCGTAACTTATTTTTTATTGCTTGGGCTCTTTGAAATGCTCGTTTTTTTCGTTCCCTTTGCCCGCGATAAAATCGATACCGCCGATCCGCTTTTTTTGGGAATACAAACTCATAATTTTAGCTGTGGGAATCATTTCGTTTGTCATCATAAATGCCATCTCTTATTTGTCCTCGATTAAAAACTTCGAAAAACAAGACATTTAATTTTATTAACGAGCCTTGAGCATTATGCTGGAATATAGGTCTTTTCTCGCATAGAGTATTTGTAGATAAATAGTCTTTTGACCGCTATATATATAATCAATCGGAGGAATAATTATGGAACAATTAATTTTTGGAAAAAATAAAGACCGCTTCTACATGGGAGAAAGCGAAGAGAAAGCCCTCGCTGAGGTCACTTTTAAAAAGCATAAAGACAATGTCATCATTCTCGACCACACTTATGTGAATCGCTCGCTGAGAGGACGCGGCATGGGCAAGATTCTCGTCGACCGCGTCGTCGCCTACGCTCGCGAGAACAATTTGAAGATTATTCCGACTTGCCCCTTTGCCAAAGATATCATGGAAATGTCGAAGTCATATGCGGATGTTTTGCTCTCTGACCCCGTCGTTCAAGAAGTAAAAGACATGGCTTGCCCCCTTTAAGGCAAAAGCGAAAATAGAAATAAATAACTGCAAAAGCAGTATTTTTTGCTTAAAAAATGTCAAATTATTTAATATAATATCCGAGGGTATTTATTATGTCATTATTTGAATTTAGAAGAATTGCTGATCAAAAACTGGATGGCAAGTGGAGCGAAGCCGCTCTCGTTCAGTTCCTCTATAGTCTTTTTGTCGGTTTTGTCACCTCGATCGGAGGCATCGGCATGTTTGTCTTGGGCGGACCAATTAATATTGGTTACGCGATGTTTATCGATGAAGTGTATCGCGGAGAAAGACCGAATATCGCCACTTTAGTCAAAGGTTTTGACGACAAGCTCGGCGATCGCATTTTGCTCGGCCTCGTCAGTCAGCTCTATTTGATGCTGTGGTCCATGCTCTTCATCATTCCCGGCATCATCAAGTTCTTTTCTTATTCGATGATCTATTTCATCCATCTCGAAAACCCCGACATGCATTACGAAGACATCATCATGAGAAGCCGCAAAATTATGAACGGCAACAAGTGGCGGCTCTTTTGCCTTTATCTCAGCCATATCGCTTGGTATATCCTCGTCTTTTTAACCTTTGGCATTCTGAGCTTCTGGGTCGAACCCAAAGTCAATCTCGCCAAATATGCGATGTATCAGGAAATCAAACACAACTTCTAAAAAATAAAAGGTCGGTTCACAAAACAACCGGCCTTTTTGTTTAGATGTTGTATAAATACAAGTAATCCTTTGTTAATATAATAGTGTTCGCTTTTTTGGGGGTTATAAAATGTTAGAAATCAAAAATGTCAGCAAATCATACGATAAGAAAAAGCTAGCCATCAATAATGTCACGATGACTCTTGAGCCAGGCGACCTGTATGGCTTTGTCGGCCCAAACGGCGCCGGCAAAACGACGCTTATCAAATCGATTGCCGGAATCATATCCTTTGACAGTGGTACCATCACTTTTGATGGTCACACCATCGACAAAGAGCCAATCGCGTTTAAAAAGCAGCTCGCCTATATTCCCGATCACCCGGATTTATATGAGACTTTATCGGGCCGCCAATTCGTCGATTTTATCGCTGACGCGTTTGATGTCTCGCTCGAACGCCGCAATCAATTGATTGGCCAATATGCCGCCGAGTTTGAAATGCTCGACGCCCTTGATAAGCCAATCTCCTCCTATTCACATGGTATGAAACAGAAGGCCGCTCTTATCGCCGCCCTCGTTCATGAGCCAAAACTTATTTTACTCGATGAGCCATTTGTCGGTCTTGATCCTAAAGCCGCCTTTGCCCTTAAAAAGACATTTAAAGATATTACTGATTCCGGGACGATTATCCTCTTTTCCTCCCATGTCCTCGAAGTCGTGGAAAAATTGTGTAACAAAATCGCCATCATCAAGCAAGGCGAAATCATCGCTGATGGAAAGACGCATGAAGTGCTAAAAGATCGTTCGCTCGAGAACTTCTTTATGGAGATTGCCTAGCGTGTTTTTGAAATTGCTTAGAATATTTCTTAAAGAAAATTTTGGCGCCCGTCGCCTTTTTGGCAGCAAAGCCGCCCAATCAAAAGGACGAAAGATAGCCCTGTCGTTTCTTTTCGTCTACTTATTCGCCAGCATTGGTTTTTCGACGGGCGCCATGTTTTATTTCTCGGGCCTCACTCGCGAATTGATGCTCTATGTCGCTTCTTATGCAACTGGCCTAGGTTTTTTGTTCGCGCTCCTTCAAGCTAGCGGCTTTCTCTTTCATTTTAAAGACTATGAAATAATCGGACCCCTTCCGATAAAACCCCTCTCCCTTCTTTTGGCTAAGCTGATGACGATGATGGTTTTTATCTATATCGTCTTGACGGCTTTGACGCTCCCCATCTTTATCGTCTATTACATATTCGTGCCTTTTGATATCCTCGGTTTTATCTTGTTGCTTCTTGGCTATTTCCTACTTCCCTTACCGGCGATTATCCTCGGATCTTTCTTGTCGTTGATTATCGCTCGAATTTCGAAGCACTTTGCAAAATCCAATCTCATCCAGACAATTCTCATGTTCGTCATCTTTCTAACCATCTTTGGCATCTCGTTAATCGGCGGCGCTTCTGGTGATCAAGGATCCATGATTCCGGTTTGGGTCATCGATGCCATCTCCGCTTTTTATTTGCCAAATGAATGGTATGCCTCTGCCGTCCACGAAAACAATCTGTTAAACTTTGTTTATTTATTGCTCAGTCACGCCTTGGTCTTCACCATATTTCTTCTCATAATTTCGAAGTTGAGCGTTAAGACGAATCAGAATCGAACCGCCAACAAGCAAGTCATCATCAAAAGCAACAAATTGCGGAAGACCCCAATTCTCACCGCTCTTATTAAAAAAGAGTGGCGGAAATTCGTCGGCACGCCCATCTACATCTTCAACTGCGGATTCGGTTTGATAATGTTGGTCATCATGGCGGTGGCGTCAGTCTTCTTGAAAGATGCGATTGCCGCCGAAGTCGGTTTCTTTTCACCCTTTATCTTGCTCATCGCCTATGGTTTTTGCGTCGTCACGGTGTATACACCGGCGATTAGCCTCTCGTTAGAGGGACGAAATTTTGGCTTGTTAAAAACCCTTCCGATTAAAGGCGAGACGATCATGAGCGCAAAGATTATCTTCAACTTGCTCTTGCTCCTTCCGGTGATAATCATCACCTTGCCCTTCGCATCGTACGGTCTCGGACTCGATATATGGACGGCGCTTTCGGGCTTTTTGGTCCTTGTTTCCTTTACCATACTAACCTCGATTTTCTTCGCTTGGCTCAATCTCTTTTTCCCGCGATTTGATTTCAAAACGGAAGCCGAAATTGTCAGGCAGAGCATGTCATCATTTATCGCCGTCTTCGGCGGCATGGGTTTTATGGTTCTCGAGGGGGCGATGCTGGTCGGCATCATGTTCCTTCTATCCTCCCTCCACATCGCTTTCTCTTTGCTCGTTTTGGTGATTGTCAACGCTTTATTGTCTCTCGCAATCTATTGGCCGATGCACAAGAAAGCCGACAGGCGCTTGCAAAAGATGGAAGCTTAGCGATATTTGTTAATAAGAATTGTTTGTTTTTGATGTGCTAATATAAAATTAGAAAAAGAGGTGGATTTATGGCAAAAGGTGTCAAAGCAAAAGTCCCGCCCTTCATGCAAGGGCCGAGTGGCAATCAGATTCGCCGCCAGAATATCAGAGTCAAACAGAAGCCGCAACGCTCGAATATCACAAGCCGGCGCGGCAGTTAGTTTTTTACACTTCCGAACCGGAGGTGGCACAAGGGGGAGCAAATGAATAAATTTGCGTTATTTTTAAAAGCATCGCTTCTCGATCCGTTTGTCCGCAGTTTTCAACGCTTTACCGATTCAATCGTTTTGAGCATCGTCCTCGTGATGCTCAGCATTATCAATCTCGAGACGAATGGGGGCCTCGCTATTTTTGGCGAGATGCTGCCTTTTTTGTGGTTGACTCTTCCGCTATTGATTTTCAAAACCTTATTAGTGGAACGAATCAAGTTTAAAGGATACTGGAAATATGTATTTACCGGTGCCGCTCTTCTGATCACGATGTCGTTCTTTTTGATATCTCGCTTTTGGCTGACCACCACGGATCTCATCTTGCAGCTTAGAATGGCGGCGGCTTGGGTCCTCTTCGTCTTGCTCGCTCTCCTCGTTAATTATTATCCTAAACGGGAAAACTTCGCCTATTATCTCGTCTTTTTGTTGACGAAGTTTTTTGTGACCGTATTTTACGCGGCCGTGCTCTATGGTGGCATCTTCGCCATCTTAGCTAGCATCGAAGCTCTATTCGGCATCAGCCTGAGCGAGTTCATCTTCATCGATTTGTTCTTTGCCGTCATCGGTTTGGTGGCCGTCCCGGTCTTTATCGGGTTTCTTCCGGGCCACGATGAGGAAAAGCAAGCTGGCGACTACCACGTTGTTTGGAAGACGGTTTTCGCCTTTATCGTCGTGCCTTTGATCATGGTTTTCTCGGTAATTTTAATAATTTATATTATTACTTCTTTCGCCAACGCCAACTATTATGGCTTCGTCTATCTAATTTCCGCTTTGGCGACCGCCTTTTTGACGCTGGCGATGATCTTTTTGCTCGAGAAATTCGAAGTGCATTATCCCCATGTTCGCTTTTTTAATAGATATTGGCCTTTCGTCTTGCTGGCGATTCTCGGCGGCTTTGTCTATGAACTCGTCATCGCTTTGCTCGCCAGCGGTTTTACCTTGACGACGAGCACTTATTTCTATCTCGGTATCGCGTTAATCGCTTTGACGATTGTTCGCTTAATCCGAAAACCTTTGCGGCTCGGATATGGGCAAATCATCGGTGTCACTTCAATCGTCAGCGCGTTGGCGATTGCCTTCGTTCCGTTTATCAATATTTTGAATTTGGCCACATATTCGGCAAATTCGCGCTTTGAAAAACTTCTCAGCGCTGCCGACATGCTCGTCGATGGTGAAGTCGTGCCCGCGGGACCGGAAGTCACCCGCGAACTGAAAGGCGAAATCTCGGTCTCCATCCTCTCTTTTCGCGATCTAGGATATGACCGCATCCGCTGTTTACCCGATGACTTTGTCCTCGATGATTTTGAAGAAGTATTTGGTTTTGAGCTCTATGACTACTATACTGATGACCGCATTCCATTAAATTACTACGCTTCATACGATGTAATTGATTTTTCAGAGATGAATGCTAATACATATACCGATTTTCTATACATGCCGTCCTTGCTCACGTATGAAGAAAGCGAAGGGACATTTTCCTACACCTATGATTTAGATACCGGCCTATGGTCACTTTCAAAAAACGATGTCGACTATGTCGCAATCGATATGGGACAAGTCATTAGCACTTTCTATGCGCGCTTTGATGTGGCCACCGATTTCTCGCTCGATTTGTATACGGATTTAAAATACACACCCCTTAGCAATGCCTATGATGTGTATTTTGTCGGTATTAGCGGCACTTACGATCCGAGCGAAGACACCTACTATGTTGCTGAAGCCCAATTCTATTTAGGCGTCTACTAGATTATTCGCCGATTATCTTGATTAAAACACGCTTTTTGCGCATGCCGTCAAATTCACCGTAGAAGATTTGCTCCCACGGCCCGAAATCGAGTTTTCCTTCGGTGATGGCGACGACGACCTCACGACCCATAATCTGCCTTTTCAAGTGGGCGTCGGCATTGTCTTCGAAGCCGTTATGCTCGTACTGATTATATGGTTTTTCGGGAGCGAGTTTCTCTAAGAAACGCTCGAAATCATGATGGAGACCGACTTCGTCGTCATTGATGAAAACACTGGCGGTGATATGCATGGCGTTAACTAAGACGATACCATCGCTGATCCCGCTTTTTTCAATCGCCCGTATGACGTCTGGCGTTATGTTGATAAATTCGCGTCGATTATCGGTTTTGATCCAAATCTCATCACGGTACGTCTTCATAACTACCTCCTCTTTTATCTTGGCAACATCCAAATATATTACAAGTGTTTGCGCAAAACCACGAGACGGGCGCAGTAGTTATAAACATAATTTTTGACACATGTTTTAAATCGTAATATATTGAAAACGTAACGGAGGCTTTTTTAATGGAGCGAAAAAAAGTATATGCTTTGGTTTTGGCCAGCGTTTTAGCGCTTGGTGGAATCCTTGTCTACAACTCCCTCAATCAGGACGGTATATTAGGCCGTGTCAACGCTGAACCGATTACCTATCAGCGCGAATTCGACGAGAGCGTCGGACCCGCCTCAACCGCTAAGCACGGTTTCATACCGAATGTTAACATGTCACTGTTTTATCTCTCCGAATCAGCGCAGACAAGCAGTGAATTTATTCGCCTAAAAGCTAAGGATGCGAACACACCGGCGATATTGATGAATTTTACGGTCGCTAATGGCCTCAAAGGCATCGCGGTCAATTATACGGGCGGAAATGCGCCTCTATATGCGCTGTATTCGCGTAGCGCTTTTGAAGATTACGCGCCGACTGTGGACGACATTATTCCGACAGGAGAAACCGGCTTGGCAGCGGAAGATTACACAGCATGTGGCTATTTTCTTTTGATGACTTATTCGACGACCGATATCATCATCGAGGATCTGACCGTTTACTATAGCTGCCAACGCGAAATCGAATCACTCTTCTATTATCAGGGCAATTGGGAAGGGACTGAAACGCTCAATCATTATACCGGCGCTCGCTCGTGGGGCAATCTGATGGGCTATAAGCCCGCTCAAGACGGCTTTCAGTTTATGACCAATCCTACCTCAACCACCAATAATTATTCTTCAGGCCACACCCATTCTCCAACATATGATGATTCTTGGTATCGATGGAACGGCGTCAGCATGAGAAACTATGTTGAGACAGAAGAAGAAGTAGAAGGGGAGATCGTCAAAGGAAAAGACTACTCAAATACTCCCCAAGGTGGATTTGCCAGCAATCATTTTGAGGTGACGACAACCGTCATGGTTGATCCCGATATCTTTTATGATGAAGATGCATGGTTTCACGTCTGTCCTTGGGTCAGTTTGGCTACGGCTGATCATCAAGCGCTACCTGATGCTGGTGGGCTTGTCTACATGCAGTCATACATCGGTAACGATAACTTTGATCCGATTGGCGGAATCAAGACGCGGACCGATACGTACCGCGGCCGGTTTTTCACCAATTACGCCGCAAATGGCGGAGGCTATGCGTGGGGCTTTCAAGATCCTGACACCACAACGGTCATCGGCGATCCCGGCACGACGCTAAGAGAAGCTTATGAAGCTATCAATTTGCCGATTTTTAATGTTCGCTATGTCGTCTCTGGCAATTCGTATGATGTGTTTATTAACGGCTTTAATGTCTATCATGAAAATGAAGCTTTTTATCTCGATGAGAATTATGTCGATCAAGAATACAGCCTTGAGACCATCGAATTTCATGGTGTGAACTATGGCGATGGTGTCGATAGCGACGGTGAGGGACCAGACACGATTGCCACACCGCTTGCCGGATATCTTGTATCATATACAAATCCGATTGTTAGAGAGATATTCTCCTAATAGATAATCAAACGACTATGGCCGCATTAACGCGGCCTTTTTACTATGATGCTGATATAATGTTCATATGTCGATAAATAGAGCCAAAATCAGAATCCTTAATCATCCCTTTCCGCTTCTTTACGACGCAAACTCCAAGGTGCTTATCCTCGGTAGTTTTCCTTCGGTGAAGGCCGTCGAAGAAGGTTATTACTATGCGAATCCGCATAATCGCTTTTACAAGTTGATGAGCGCATTGTTCGACGAGGATTTTGTCGATGTTCCTTGGCCGAAGAAAAAAGAGTTGCTCTTAAAACACCACATCGCCTTACACGACGCGATTGGATACTGCCAAATTCTCGGTTCGAGCGACGCCAAAATCAGCGATGTCAAGCCTTCGGGCATTCGCGAGATTTTCGATAATGCCAAAATTAAGAAAGTAATATGCAATGGCGCGAAAGCCTATCAGGAATACATGCGCTTCTTTGCTGATATCGCCATCCCCGTCGTGCAAGCGCCATCCACCAGCCCTGCCAATGCCAAGATGCGGTTGACCGATCTAATTGTCGCTTGGAAGGATGCTCTACAAGACATTTTCTCCTAGCTATTCGCCGTTAATCGATGATAGATTTGTAAATAGACACTATGTGTCTGTTTTTTTGTTAGGAGGACCCAAATGATAATTCGTTGACTAAGTCAATGAAAAATAATAAAATGCGATAGTCATGGGGGAATCAGCATGAATATGAAAGAATGGAACGCAAAGTTCATTATGTATCGCCGAACGATTAAACATCTAAAAGATGCCGTCAATCGCGATCTTAGCACGCAAGGCATCTCGCTACAGCATGCCACCTACTTACTCCTATTGGCGGACAAAGGTCAATTGCGAATAAAAGATCTGAGCGCCTTATCTGATAATGACGGAGCCTTGACGACAAGGGCTTTAAAAGTACTTAAAGATAAGAATCTAATCGATCGCACTTGCGACAGCGTTCGACGCTGCAAAATATTTTTGACGGATAAAGGTAAAGATGTCGTCAATTACATCGGCGAGGTTTTCGCCCGCCTTCGCGATGAGCTTGCCAAATCGGCGGCCGGAGAAGGTCAAGAAGCGCTTTTAAGCGCCATTTTAAGTTAATATCAAGGATTAAAAACGATGGAAGTCATCATTGAAAACGCACTACGCATATATCTGTTACTTTGTTTGTTACTCCTCATATTGTATATTCCGCGAATCGCTTATTATTTTGCGGCCTTTCGCAAACAGCCCAAATTGATTAACGATAAGAAGAATCGCCTCGCTGTCTTGGTTCCGGCTAAAAATGAGAGTAAATCCATTCAAGCTCTGTTTGATTCTATAAATAAGCAATCATACGACCGCGATTTTTTTGATGTCCATGTCATCGTTGAGGATTTGCGAGATCCGACGGTGGCGATGGCCAGAGCGGCAGTTGATGCGACGGTTCACATCGTTCCCGATCAAACCCGTAAAGGCGAAGCACTCGATGGCGCGTTGAAAAAGATTCTAAAAGACAGCCCCGATAAATATGATGCTTTTGTTATCATCGATGCCGATAACCTCGCTCACGAAGACTTTCTTCTTGAGATGAACAATTCCTTAGCTAGCGACCGCCAGATCATCGTCGGCAAGAAGCGCATTAAGAACTGGGAATCCGTCAATCGTCGCGATCGTTCTTTAGTGAGTAATTGCACATCTCTCGTCTATTCGATGGTTGACGATTTAGGCAATCGCCATCGCACCAATCGCCACATTCCCGTCAGCATGTGCGGAACGGGCATGATGGTGCGCGCGGATGTGATTAAACAATTGGGAGGCTGGCCTTATCGCACGCTGACCGAAGACTACGAAGTGATGATGGATTGCCTGCTCCGCGGCTTTACATCAATGTACTATATGCATGCCATCGTCTACACCGAAGAAGCCGTCGAGCATCGCACCTCATTTAAGCGTCGCATGCGGTGGTTGACCGGTTACACGCAGTGCAATAAAAAATACCGCAAAGCAGTCGTTAAAAAAACGTTTGGTGAAGGCAAGATCGTCTGGAAGAATTTTGACTTTCTCTACTCGCTTATTCCGGTTTATATCTTCGCGGCGGCCAGCTTGATTCTCGGCATCGTCTGCCTATTGGCGGCCGGAGCCTATGCTATTTTCTTTCAACCTTTATGGTGGCCGATTCTCCGCGTCGCCCTCATCGCCCTCGGCTTGGTGTATGGCGTCTTATCGCTATTTACGATTCTGACTCTCATCGTCGATCGCAAAAATATCAAGATGAGCGCTTTTGAAGTCATCTCGGTCATAATTTTTAATCCCCTCATCCTCGCTGAATTCATCTGGATTTTTATTCGTATTTTTACCGCGACTAACAATCTCGAATGGGATAATGTCGAACGCATTGCCTACACCCCTAAAAAGGATAAATAGACATGGGTCTTCCAAAGGAAGAATTATTGCAAAGAATTCGCGAAGCCGAAGCGAGAGGCGATTTTCATTTTACGGCTGAACCCATCGATCCCGACAGCTTTGATCACGTCGACGAAAAATATGAGCATCTATGCACTGGCTTTTTCGAGTGCCTATTTCACCTCTTTATGCGATTTATCGCCATGCTTGCCGGCGTTTTTATCAATGGTTTGGCTTTTGGCATGAAAGTAAAAGGACGGAAAAACCTTCGCCGAGTTAAGTCGGCTATCATCACCTGCAATCACGTTAATAACTTTGATAACCTTATGGTGCGAAACGCCCTTTTTGGTCATCGCCTCTATATTGTCGTCGGCGAATTCAATAACAAAAAAGGCTTTTTTGGCAAGTGTTTAAAAGCCGGTGGCACTCTCCCTTTAAGCGCTAATCTCAGAGCGATGGTCAATCTTCGCAAGGCGATTGAAAGATTGCTCAAAAAGCGCAACTATGTCCTATTTTATCCCGAGGAATCAGAGTGGTGGATGTATGAAAAACCCCGTCCCTTTCGCAACGGTGCCTTTCATTTCGCCGCGACGGCAAACGTGCCGATCATTCCAATCTTTTTAACCTTCTCTGATCCGAAAGGACTGCGCGCAAAAATCGTTAAGAGTAAAGTCGTCACCGTCCACATCATGCCCCCTATCTACCCGCAAGAACATCTGAGCGTCAAAGACAATGTCGATTATATGAGGGACGCCAACTACCAATTGTGCGTCAATAAATACGAAGAATTCTACCAGAAAACCTTAGTTTATGACATCGTCGATTCTCGCGACGAAAATAGCGAAGACCAAGCCTCTGCCCGAGGATAAAATGTTATAATAACGTGGTGAAAATTACGATGTCGGATAAAACCGCGACCATTATCAAAGTATTAGCTTTCGTCATCGTTTTCGGTACGTTACTTGGCCTCTTTATCGCCTATTTTGACTTTTTCTATTCCCTTCTAAATGTCGCCAATAGACAAGCCCTTCGCGATTCGATGTTAGACATGGGGCTATGGGGCTATGGCCTAGCCTTTTTGATTCAATTCGCCCAAGTTGTCATCTCCTTTTTGCCGGGCGAGGTTGTTGAACTCTTTCTTGGTATGGCCTACGGTCCATTTATCGGTTTGATCATCGCCATCGTCGGAGTGCTGACCGGCACGACGGTCGCCTATTATCTTGCGAAGTGGGTGGGCATACCCTTTGTTAAGTTATTTATTAAAAAGAACTACTTCGCGAAATACGCTTTTTTACAAGATGAGAAGAAAGTCGCTCTCGGCGTTTTTATCGTCTATTTGATCGTTGGTCTTCCGGTCGATACCGCCACCTATCTGGCGCCGAGCCTAAAAATCAAATTTTGGAAATTTCTTCTTCTTTCAACACTCGCCCGCATTCCTAAAATCATCTCCTCGACCATCGTTGGCCATTATCTGGTGGAAGATAATATCTGGGTATCCGCCAGCGTCTTTTTTGGGACCGCGCTATTAAGCCTGATCGCCGTGCTAATTTTTCACCTCGTCAATAAACATAAGCAACAAAAAGCATCGAATAACAAAGCGTAATCATTGTCTCTACTTGAGAAACCAGCTTGCTTTTGGTATGGTATTTGTTGTTGATATCCATCATTAATGATGGCGAGGTAAGATCATGAGTAAATTGATAATCCTATCCGGAATACCCGGATCGGGCAAAACCACATATGCTTTAGGTATTAAAAATATTTTGCCTCGCGTGGCGATAATTTCAAGTGATGAAGTTCGCAAAGATGTGACCGGAAACGCGTCAGATGGCTCGCAAGAGACACATGTTTGGCAAGAGTTTGAAAAGCGCGTCGTCGAAGCTAGCGTCGAACATGACATTGTCATCGCCGACTCGACCGCCCTCACTAATCTGTTGCGCATGAAATGGTATCGCGCCTTTCGCGAGGCTTTCGAAAAAATAGAACTAGTCTATCTCGACTTACCGTTTGCCGTGTGTTGGGAGCGCAACATCGCTCGCGAACGGAAAGTGCCGCTCAATCCGATGGCTGGCATGTTTAAACTCCTTGAAGAGCCCAATGAAGAAGTTAATAATAGTTTTGATTCGATTATCGTGATTAAAGAAGAAGATAAGGATACATGGAAAAGAAGCTGATTGTTCTCTCAGGAATTCCCGGTTCGGGCAAGAGTACTTACGCCGCGAATTACGCAAGTAAAAACCCTGAGACATTTATCGTCGCAAGCGACGCGATTCGCCACGAACTTTTCGGACGCGTCGATGATTTCAGCCAAGAAGAAATCGTCTGGGCAAAATTTGAGAACTTGGTGCGTGAAAAAGCCAAGACTCACAAGACGATCATCGCTGATTCATCGGCGACTACGAATGTTCGTCGCCTGCGGTGGGCGCAGATTTTTCGCGATCTTTTCGATAAAATCGAACTAGTGTATTTCGATATTCCCTTTGACGTTTGCTTGGAGCGAAACGAAAAGCGCCATCTGACGATTCCGTATTCCGACATGGTGGTGATGCGCGACTCATTTGAAAAGCCTTCTCTAGAAGTCACCTTGGCATACGACGAAATTACTAGAATTAAAGAATGAGGTAGCCCTCATTTTTTATAATAAGACGATAAAAAGACCGAATAGAGCGGCTCCCAAGGCGATGAGCGAAGGAAGGACGCCCAGCTTGAGAAAGCGCAAAAAAGTAAATTTTACTTCATGACTTTTTAATAAACCCATCCACATCATGCCTGCCAGGGCGCCGATCGGAGTTAAAAAAGCTCCGAGATTGCTGCCGATGATTGAAGCATATACGGCCGGAAGCGCGATTGTGTCAGACGCATACGAAGTCACAGACGAGAAGAGGACGCTCATCGGTATATTATTGATGAAGTTCGACATCAAAAACGAGGAGAGGCCGTATTTTAAAATAGGCAGCGAGTCAGAGAAGACAGCTCCTAGATATTGAGTGACACCATGCTTATCAAGAGCCAAGACGATGACAAACATCGAAATGATAAACGGAATCAAATCCCACGGCAGGCGCCGAAGAGTTGTTTGTAACTCAGACGGCCGCGCCCTGTTTAGGGCTTTGTAAACGAGTACGACGACAATAAGCGCCAGCGCAAAGACGAGAGTAATCAAATACATTTCCAACCCGATATAATTTGATATCGCCAGAAGAATCGTACACCCGCCAAGCGCTATTAAACCAACGATTAGCAGGAATTTATCCTTGATTTGCGCGGATTCTACCTCTTCGCCAAGGGGCGCCGATAACTTCTTGCGAAAGATTAAAAAGAGGATCCCAAATGAAGCGAATCCGGCTAAGATTGTGGGCAGGTACATGACTTGTACATAGTCGATGAAATTAATTCCGTGGCTCGAAGCCAAGTAGATATTAGTCGGATTGCCGATGATAAACATCATGCTCCACGTATTGGCGGCGACAAAGCTGGCGAACAAATACGGGATGGGATCGATCTTGGCTCGTTTGGCGAAGTAACATATAAACGGCGTAAATGTCAAAATGATGATGTCGTTGCTCGTAAACATCGTCAAAAAGGACACGAGAGCATAGAGGATGACAAACATCGTGATTTGATTCGTCTTTGCCCTTTTTAATGCGATTGACGCCAGAAAGCGAAAGAGGCCCACCTCATCAAGAAATATCGACATCAGCGTCATCGATAAAAAGAGAGCTAGAATCTTTAGAGGATTAATTGGGGTATCGGCGCTTAGACCCGCCAGCACCTCAGAGAATGCGATGAGGCCGGCCGCCAATAAAACAAGAGCTCCCGCAAGAGGAACAATCCAGTAAGTATTAATACTTAATTTCTTTATTTTTAAATCGGGCTTAAAGAGAGAAGCGCCAATCATGGTCAAGATTGTAAGAAGCGATAAGGCAATCGTCCATGCCATCATAAGCACCTTCTTTTTTATACCGATTTCATTCTCGGTAAGATAAATCTTAATCTTTTTTAAATCTTTTTCAATATCTTTAATACGGATCGGTTTTTACCGCGCAAACATGCTAAAATAAGGGCACATTTCGCCGCGTCTAATCAAAGAGGAATTTATGGCACTTATCGTATCCGAATCCTGGAAGAAGAAATATCAAATTTCCGAAGAACTAAAAGACTATGCTCGCTTGATTACTTTAGGTTCGATAAAAATCACGCCTGCCAAAATAGCCTTGAGCAATACGGGAGCTGCGATTACGACGCGAGCTCCGGTTATCGACTTGCGCGTCAAAGTGATCAAAAAGCGCATTCGCACTTACGATGGAAAAAGTATTGGCTTAACAATCTATGAGCCGAAAAATATCAAAGAGCAAAAGGCGCCCGCCATCTTATATTTACATGGTGGCGGTTTCATGATTCGCGAGGCTAGCCATCATCACAAGGTGAGTCGCGACTACGCGGTTGGGGCTAAGGCCAAACTCGTCTTTGTCCATTATCGCCTCGCCCCTCGCTATTCTTTTCCCTATCCGGTCGAAGATTGCTATTCGGGATTGCTGTGGCTCTATCGAAACGCCAGCAGACTCGGCATCGATAAAAATCGGATTGCAGTTGCCGGCGATAGTGCGGGAGGCGGTCTTTCGGCAGCCCTCACCCACATGAGTCGCGATCGCGGGGGACCCAAAATCTGTTTTCAAATGTTGATATATCCCGCTCTTGACCATCGCCAGAAAACAACCTCGATCAAAGAGTATTACGACGCGCCTGGATGGAATTCGCTACTTAATAAGCAAATGTGGAAGATTTACTTGAAGAACGGGCACTTTGGCATGCTCTCATATGCTTCGCCGAGCGTCTCAACATGCTTTGAACAGATACCTCCTGCCTACATCGAGGTCGGTCAGTACGATTGCCTGCGCGATGAGGGAATCGAATATGCCCAAAAACTTGAGGAGCACGGCATCGAGGCCGAACTCAATTACATCGAAGGCGCCTTTCACGCCTATGATATTATGCAGAGTAAAAATATTGTGAAAAAAGCGATGGCGAGGCGTATCGCCGCCCTTAACCGCGCTTTGCACGCATCAAAATGATTTACGAAATTACGACAATCACGTATAGTATGAGCAAGTCGTGTTAACACGACTAATTATTTAAAAGATGAAGAAGAAAATAAATGGTATTAATCAAGATTGGTATCGCCTTGATAACGCCGCCAAAATTTATCCGGCTATGGTCAGCCGCCGCAACAGCTGCGTCTTTCGCTTTGCCATCAATCTAAAAGAAGAAGTCGACCCTTATGTTTTGCAAAGAGCTTTGCTTGATATGAGGAGTCGTTTTCCCGCGATGTTCGTCCGCGTTCGCCACGGCGTCTTTTGGTATTATCTTGAAGAAAATAAGAAAATGCCTCGTGTTCGCCCAGAGGATAGCCGCATTAATAAAGCAATTGATTATTATAGTAATAATTATTTTCGCTTCACTGTTTTTTATTACGAAAACCGCATCAGCCTCGAAGTGTTTCACAGCTTGACCGACGGGACGGGCGCTGTCACCTTTTTGAAAGCCCTCGCCTATCGCTATCTTGAGCTTAAAGGCTATCAGCTAAAGAGCGAAGGATTAGTGCTGACGGTCGATCAAGAGCCATCGATTGAAGAGCTCGAAGATAGTTTCTTTAAATATGCGACGATGAATCCGCACAAGCGCTATGTCGTCCCCAAACCCTTCAATATAAACGACGAACGCTTTCCAAGCGGTCAGGGGCGAGGCGTCATCAACGCGCGCCTCGATTCGCAAGCCTTATACGCTTTGGCCAAGGAACACGACGCCACAATCACCGAATATTTATCGGCTCTTTTAACACAAGCCGTCTACCAAGTATACGGTGAAAGAATGATTAAAAATGATCGCGTCAACATATGTATTCCTATCAATCTCCGCCGTCTTTTTCCATCTGAATCACTGAGAAACTTCACCCTCTTTTTCCACACGACCGTCAAAGATAAAAAACATATTGAAATCAAAGATATCTTGCCGCAGGTGAAGAAGAGCTTCGCTGAAGGCTTAACCAAAGATAGCATCATCGAAAACATCAATGTCAACATGCAGGCTGAACGGAATATGGCGATGCGCCTCACCCCGTTATTCCTCAAGAAGCCGGCCATGACGATTGCCGGGACGATGTACGGTGGCAGGCTTAACACTTTGACTATGTCAAACATCGGTATTATTCAGCTGCCGCAAAGCATGGCCGAACATGTCCAAGACTTTGAATTCAATCTTTCAAATGACATTAATTGCGCTTATGGTATCGGCATTATCACATTTAATAACATCATGACCATCAGCATCCTTCGCGAAGTGCGCGACACTTTGCTTCCGATGCAATTCCTGCGCAATTTAGTGAGTCTAGGACTCAAAATAGAAGTAGAAAGTAATTATTGGGAGGAGGTTGCCTAACATGGATTATTGTCCATCTTGTAAAGTTCATGTCGTTTCAAGAGGCGAAAAGTGCCCTCTTTGCCAAGGTGAGCTCGAGCGCGGAGAAGTCGCCGCCGCCAAAAAGCCTTTCCCTTCATACATTAAGTTTATTAACTTGCGCAAAAGGTGGGCTCGCGGCATTTCGATTGCCGCGCCGGTCATCATCGGCCTCTGCGTATTGATAAACCTTTTGACGTGGAACGGATTTTTATGGTCGCTAATTGCCGGAGTGGCAATATTATACGCTTGGCTCGTCGGCCTTTATACGGTGCGTAGAACTGACCATCTCGGCCAAAAATTACTCCTGCACGCTATCGGCATCTCGACTCTTTTAATCGTCATCAATTTTGTGACCGCTTCGCCATCGATGACTTCCTCGCTCTTTCTTAAAAACTTTTCCGAAATCGCCAGGTGGTCGCTCGATTATGCGATGCCGGCGACTTTGATGGCCTTCATCTTGGCGATTAATATCGCCACACTTTCGCAAAGGCATCGCTTTCGCGACTATATCATCGCTCAGTTTTCCCTTTCATTTATTGGCTTTATCCCTTTCGTTTTGATTATGATTGATGTCTTTTCGGGCATTGATATCTTAGGCTCTTTATTCATGTCGATTGCGGCCTCGTCCTTTTCTTTACTAACGCTTATCGTCTTCATCGTTTTCGCTCCGAAGCTCGTCTTAAAGGAATTTGGAAGAAGATTCCATATCTAGTAAAATAGAAATATGAAATACCATCATCCCGAAACCGCACTGGTGACGATCATCGGCCCCGATCAGACGACTTGGATTGGCAATATCAAAGTCGAAATATTTTTCGAAGGCGAGCTCGTCGGCGTCATCAAGGGTCAAAAATCCGTTCAGTTCGAAATTAATGAAGATAGCCGTTTTGTGGTTCGCACGGCTAATGAAGATCTTCCGAGATCAGAAGTGACGGTCGCCGGCTTGTTGCGCTGCCCGACAACCATTAAATTGTTTTTGATTGGCGGCGCGATAGATAGCGCCAAGTTAGTTGCCAAAACAACATACGGAGAAAACTATTCCAGCAGGAGAAATAAATGAAAAAATCGATTTTGTTCTTACCTCTTTTAGCCCTCGCTTTAGCGGGTTGTGATAATACAAACACTTCCACTTCGAGCGGCGATCCTCTTCCGGCCCCCTCGCTAGTCGATCCAAATCAAGAAGAAATAACTCATGCCCCTATGGATGGTGAGATTATCAAAGTGCTGCATCTTAATGATACGCACGGCTCGATTGAATATCTGCCGGAAAACAATGAACCGGGCATGGCTCGCATCGCTGGCTATGTGAATGGAAGGCGCTACGGAGCCAATACCAATGTCGTCCTTCTATCTTCTGGCGACATGTTTCAAGGCAGTCTAGATTCCAATATCAACAAAGGCCGATTGATGATCGACATTATGAAAGAGATGCGCTTTGACGCCATGACGATTGGCAATCACGAATTTGACTGGGGCGTCAATGTTCTTTCGGATAACGCTTTGTATGCGATGAATAAAGAACAAGGAGATTGGTCCTTCCCCTTTCTCTCCGGAAATATTCTTAATCCTGAAAACGAATATGATTTTGGCTATCTTTCTACGACTTTTAATCGCGGTCCAGCCCGTGTCAGCATTATCGGTTCGACCGATAGTGGGGTTTACAGCTCGATTGATGCGACAATTGTCGAAGGCTATGATTTCGTCGGTGCGACCAACATGGTTATTGCCGAAGCGCAGAGGCTTCGCGCTGCTGGCTCCGACATTATCATCTACTCGACTCACGACGGAGATAAAACCGTCGATGTGGCAATCGCCGACTATGTCGATGCCGTCTTCACTGGTCACAATCACCATAATTCCGTTTTGACGATGACATCTTCAAGTTCAAAAGTCGTACCCATCATCGAATCTTCATCTAATGGTCGCGCTATCGGCGAAGTCGATTTTATCTACGATGCCGAAAGCGGCGATTATCAACTTAGCAATTACAAAAACTCCTATCCTTTGGATGCCACACCGTTAACCGAGGATGTCGGAGTGAAGGCCATCTATGATGCCTACCTTGATGCTCCCGCGCAAGATGGACCGGTCTCGGCATCGAGTCTTCGCGCTTTGAAAACCGAGCCAGTCGGCGAGATCACGAATGATTCCACTTTTGCTTCATATGGTTCAATCAGCAAGAGCGGTGTTCGCAGAATGTTTCTTCTTGCCCAACTTGAAGCATATTCGTCGTATGACATCATCGCTTCTTCTTATAATGATGCTCGCTCAGAATGGAGCGTCGGGGAAATAACCTATTCCGACATTTATAAAGCTTTTCCCTTTGATAACGCCACTGTTATCGTCGAAGCGACAGGAGCTCAACTGCGCAACTGGAGCACGGCCACAGAGTACGCGGAAGGATATTCGAAATACACATTAAGCAATACGACGACATACCGCATCGTGACATCGACATACATTATTAATAATAATGAAACCTACAACTATACGAGTGTTTATCACGCTGATGAAGATATTTTCCAACGCCATGTCCTGTATCAAGAATTTCTAAAAGCCACCGAACCGAATCCTTGGGGCTAGTGTTATAAAATCATAATTTCTTGTTCATTTACTTGATTTGTGCCACGATAATTGGCAAGAGGTTTTGGTATGGTTAAACGCATCTTTGGAATCATTTTTGCCCTTGTAGGTCTCGCCGCGATAACCGTCGCCGTAATATTCGGCATTCAAGCCGTTCAAGATTTATTGGCATATGTTGCCGGCGGTATCGATCCCTTAGCCCCAATTGCGTTTGTGATTTTTATTGTCATGGTCGCGGTGTGGGTCGCCCTTTTCATCATCGGCGTCGTCATTTTTATCCCGAGCCTCATCGTTGCGATCAAAGGTCCGAAAAAGAAAAAGTCAACCACAGCATAGAGTTCGTGGTTTGGCTAATTAAACCCATTCGGCTATAATTGAGTTAATGATTGACAAAAACGAGAATAATCTCAAAGAAACGCAAGTTGATAGCGATCAAATACAAGATATAAATAGCAAGAAAAAAGGGCGGTTGATTTCTTATCTGCCAGCCCTTTTTATCGCTTTGATAACGATTAGCCTGCTTCTTTTGATTATTCTTGGAACGATTTTTGGCGGAGGCGCGAATCCAGAAAATCAGGAGCGGGCCTTACACAGCATTGAATTCACTGGAGAAATCGCCGCTTTTGATGAGAATTACACTTATGTCGCGACCGTCGATGAAGAACCCGTTTTTGTCATCGAACAAGGCTTTCGTTGGGATAGTTTGAAATCAGAAGTACATATTAATATACCATCCTATGAAGAGAGTGTGAGCGTCGATATTGATTTTGGATTGTTCAATCTCAAAACATATGGCGATTCGGCATCCAATGGCGAGAACTATGTTTTTAAAGCCTATGATTCCACGAATAGTCTTTTGAACTCCAAGGCGTTAACGAATGCTCAAAACGACAGCCAAGGCCAAGTGGTATTTGAATACGAAAATATCAATTACATTTCAATTGTCTTCAATGAGCCGATCACGACAATCGGCGAAGACACGACAAGCGGATACTTGTACTTAAAGAGTATATCTGTTCACGAAATTTTGAATTATTCAAAGTAGATTGAAAAATATAGTTTTTGAAATGGCGAATACTCGCTGATGTAATAGACGGTATCGCCGGTTTCGGGATCGGTTGTTTCGCCGATATCGGGATTGTCGACATAAGAGGACACGCCTTCATTTCCGACGATCATGAGATAGAGGTTATTAAACCAAGTCGCTAAATCGTCGAGAAAATTATATTGTTTCCAGTAGTTGCGAGAATACTGGTAATCGCCTTTGATCTCAGGACGTAGCGAATTCGATAATTCAGCGTATTTATCGTCATCTCCAACATAGTTGGCCAATGAGATGAGGCTATAAAAAGTCGTGAAGTAGCCCGAATAGCGAAGATAAGGGTTTTCACTGTTTAGAAGCACGCAAGCGGCAACCAAATTTGCATCTTGTTCGCGCATCGCACCCTTGGAGTGGGCAATTTCGTGTGCCATCGTCGAGACGAGTTGCGAGTCCGGTGTGAGATAGTTGATGTTTGGCTCCGTCGTCGGAGCAAACGAAATACCTGTAATGTTAAATTCGCGAAATAAGAAAGAGAGAAACATCGGTTTGACATTTGGTGTGAAGTCCGTGAAGTAATCGGATTCCAGGCGGTCGAATTCAATCTTAAGCAGAACGCTCAATTCACGAATTGTATAAGGTTTTATAACACTTCCGCTCTCATTGAATTCAAGTTCGTCCGCACACGAATTAAAGTCGTTTAGAAAGTGCTCGATAATAGGGACGTAATCGGTATTTTCAACATCTTCTTGATACTGGGGAATGTCAACCGGATAACGGCCATAAGCAACACCGGCCGTTGAAAAATAATAAGCAAATGTCGAAGCGACAACAAGGATTAGAACAAGTGCTTTATTTAGTCCTAACAAACCTCTTTTTTTGCTTAAATCGATAATTATAAAAACGATGAGAACTATTATCGTGACGCCGAAAAGAATAAAGAAAGCCTCGGCAATAGAAAACGGAATGAGGCTGATAAGAGGACCAATAGCTGATTGGATAAATCGATAGTAGGTCCGCGTCCAAAATTCAGAAGAAGAGGGAAACAAGCGAATAATAATCAGCGCAATAAACGCCAAAATAATGGCGATTAGAGCATAAATCTTCGCAAAAATGGCTTTTTTTAGCTGATCTTTTTCTATCATGTGCTTATTATATAATGACTTAGATAGATTATCTATTTTCTCTTTTTCCCATCGCTTTTTGCCGTTTTTTCTTTTCTAGACATCAAATCGCGAACGGTGTCTTCAATCGTATTATAAAAAGGTCGGACTCGAAATCCCAATTCTCGAACGGCTAAAGCGTTTGAAAAGTTTGAATTAGACACCAGCGTATCCATCGAGTAGGCGGTGAAAATAGGCGGCTGCCTTTTAATTTTCGACCATAGAGCGGCGAGGGGCGCAAACATTTTGACAAACCAGATTGGAAGAACGCTGCGAATTTTTCTTCGCCGCGATACGCGGCTGGCAATCTCGATAATCTCGTAAACCGTGTGATATTGTCCGGATAAGAGATAGCATCTTCCTTCAACGCCACGGTCAGCTGCTTTTATTATTCCATCTGCGACATCGCGGACATCGACGATGTTATAGCCTCCTTTAACAACTGAAGTCAAAGAGCCGTCAAGATAATTATTTAAGACAGCCGTGAAGTGTCCATTCATCTCATCGTTGGGGCCAATGATTCCCGAAGGATGGACGATAATCCCTCTGAGACCTTCTTTGACCGCATCCAATACATATTGGCTCGCTTCGGCTTTTGTCTTTGCGTAAAAGCCATTGACTTCTTCGGGACTAAAATGGTCCTGTTCGGTAATCACTTTTTTCTTTGATAATTCCTTAAGGGCGTGGACGCTGGAGACATAGATAAATTTCTCAACATTGCGCTTTTTTGCAATGTCGGTGATGTTTTTCGTACCGGTGACATTCACATCATAGACGAGTTGATTAAACGAGCTTTCGACCGTGATGATTCCCGCGCAATGAATGACTATTTGCGTCGCCTCTTCAGATTTAAAAGATAAGAAATTTTCGACATCCTCGTATTTGCGGATATCTCCTTCGACAAAGTATATTTCGCCTTGTTTTTGGTTTTCAAACTCACGTTTTTTATCGTGAGGTAAAATGAAGGCGACGATCGTTTTCTTAAGCCCCAGCAAAAGGTTGACGATCGTGCGGCCGAGGTGCCCGGTCGCACCGGTGATATAGTAAATAATATTTTTCATAAATACACCTCCTTCTTTATTATGGAATAAAAAAGAAATAATATGCAAATAATCGAAGTTGCGCGCCAAGAAAAAATAGTATTGTTATTAACTAACAACTGTCGAGTATGTTAATATATTGATATGATTAAAAAAGCAATTTATCCTGGTTCGTTTGACCCCGTGTCTAACGGCCACATCGATATTATCGAGCGCATCTCGCGGCTTTTTGAGCGCGTGTTCGTGGTCGTGGCAGTCAATCCCAATAAGAACTATATATTTACGGCCGATGAACGCGTAGAAATGCTGCAAAAAGCGACGCGCCACCTCTTAAATGTGAGCGTTGAAAAAAGCGATCAGATCCTCGTCGATTATGTTCGTCAAAAAGGCGAAGGCGTCATTATTCGCGGCGTGCGCAACGTCAACGACTATCAAAACGAAATTACGATGTATCAATTCAATCACACGAGCGATCCAAATATCGAGACGCTGATCATGTTCCCTTCTAGTCACAATCTCTTTATCTCCGCTTCTTACATAAAAGAATTAGCTCTTTTTAATGCCGATATTTCGCCATATGTCCCAAAGGGACTCGCTGATTTTATCTCTCAAAAAATTCGCGAAAGAAAATAAGAATAAACTTGAGCTCTAATCATTTTTTTAGCATTTTTAATAATTCGATTTATAAATAGGAAAAGGGGGTGTTGATATGTTCATCTTTCGACCATCGCTAAAAATCTTTAAGCGCAGTCTTGACTTATACGAATATAAACGGATACGCAAGACCAAACCTTTTGCCGAAATAAGCGGATGGAAAGACATTCCTTATATCGCCGATAATAATGTCGAACACCTCCTCGATATTTATCATCCTGTCGGCCCGCGAAACAATCACCTCATCCTCGATATTCACGGAGGCTCTTATGCCTTTGGCTTCAAAGGTCTAAATTACATCTTCAATTCGTATTTCGTCGCCAAAGGCTTCTCTGTTGTCGCAATCAATTACACCCTCGTCAAAAAAGGTACGAGCATCTACGAGCAAGTTCTCGACATTTTCGCGGCTCTTAATTTTCTTGAAGCGAACAAGGAAAAATACGACTTGCCCTTAGATAACTTTATCCTCTTGGGCGATTCGGCGGGTGGTCATCTAGCTCTCTTGACTGATTTGATATTTAAATCAAAAGAAGCGCAGGATTACTACGGCATCAAACGCCTTCCCGACATTAAAATCAAATGTGTTGCCACTAATTGTGGAGTCTATGATTTTGAGGAAGTCGTCGAATATGCCAAGCGCGTTATTCACAAGTCGGCTATGCCGTATTTATTCTCAAATAGATACCTCGAAAGAGACTTTTTGAAAATGAACAATCCGGCTTATTACATAAGAAAAGTTAAACCTGATCCCGTTTTTGTCTCTTCTTGCCATTACGACTTTCTTAAGAAGCACAGCTTTATGCTTCGCGATGAGCTTCTGAGGCAGGCGTTGACCCACCATTATGAATTTGAACCTTCTCTCGATATCAAAATCGGCCATGTTTACAATCTCGTCTTGCCGGATAGCAAACAAGGCAAGCGCACCAACGATGCGATGGCCGAATTTTTCCTTCGCGATTTCTCGAAATAATTACGTTTTATAATTTTCATTGAAAATTACTTTTGGTTGCGCGCATAACGAAGATAATATAAGATTTATGTGCTATGAAATTAAACCAAAACCAAACGCCGTTTCTCGATGCCTTAGTCAAATACGTCAATGAAAATATATCCCCTTTTGATGTTCCCGGACACCATATGGGCAATGTCGAAAATCGCTTAAAAGATTTTTTAGGCACGAAAACTTTTCGTAGCGACGTCAATGCCCCTATCGGTCTCGATTCCCTTCAACATCCGACTGGGGTCATCGCTCAAGCCCAAGAGTTGATGGCTGATTTTACAGGCGCTGACCACAGTTACTTTTTAGTTAATGGCACGACCAGCGGCATCATCGCGATGATTATGTCGGTTTGCAAAGCCGACGACAAAATTATCTTACCGCGCAATGTCCACAAATCGATTATCAGCGCTTTGGTGTTATCGGGTTCGATTCCGATTTATGTAATGCCAAAAATTGATCGGCAATTAGAAATCGCCAACCAGCCGAGTCTCGAGGACTACAAGCGAGCGATTCTCCGCTATCCGAGCGCCAAGGCCATATTGGTAATCAACCCCACTTATTTTGGTGCGGTGAGCGATCTTCGCGAAATAACCGCTTTTGCCCACGCCCACAACGTGACTGTCTTAGTTGACGAAGCTCACGGGGCGCATTATTACTTTAGTAAAAACGGACCACTCTCGGCGATGGCCTGCGGTGCCGATCTCGCCAGCGTCTCCTTTCACAAAACGGGCGGATCCTTGACTCAATCAAGCGTTCTTCTTTTAAAAGGCGATCGCGTTTCGCCCAGCGAAGTTCAAAAATCATTGAGTATCATCAACACGACATCGCCATCGAATATTCTAATCGCCAGCATCGATGCCGCTCGCCACTTCGCCGCGACCAAAGGCCAAGAAGCGATGGATCAAGTTCTTGAATTAGCGCAACATGCCCGCGAGCAAATTTCGAAAATTAAAGGATTTATTCCCCGCGGCCGTGAGCACTTTTTACAAAAAGGCTGTTTTGATTATGACGAGACCAAGTTGGTAATTGAACTTGATCATCTCGATTTGAGCGGCTTTGACCTCTACTATCTCCTTAAGGAGAAGTATCAGATTCAAGTCGAATTGGCCGAGACATATGTCGTTCTTGGAATTTTGGCCATCGGCACCAAAAAAGAACACCTCAAGCATTTATTCTCCGCTCTAAAAGATATTAGTCGCGAGCATTATAATCGCAAAATTACTTATCCTCGCCACTCTTTTAGCGTCGGGTTCCCCTATCTTCTCGTTCGCCCTCGCTCGGCGTTTTACGCACCGAGCAAGCGAATCCCAATTATTGATGCCGCCAACGAAATATCAAAGGAATCAATCATGATTTATCCACCCGGAATCCCCTTAATTATTCCCGGTGAGATTTTTACCAACGACCTGATTGAGAGAATCAAAACATATAAGCAGACAGGAATCACGATGATCAGCGATTATAGCGACGGCACCGTAAATGTGATTGATAAAGAGCATTGGAATCGCTTCTCTTCTTATCAGAAAGCATATCAAGACTATTCCACAAAACGCATCACGACACCACATAACGACGGCTATTCCATGCCTTTTGAGGGCGATGCCCATCAGGCGACATTCGTCCTTCTTCCTTTCCGCAAAGATACATGGCGCGAGGGAGCCAAACCTGCTCGCGAAGCATATAAAGATGTGATTCGCGCTATCGCTCATTTCGAGCCGGTCATCGTCGGTATTCATCCAACTATTTACGATGTCGCTGCGGGTGAATTTTCGAATATTGACAATGTGAATATCATCAAAATTAAATACAACGATGCCTGGGCTCGCGACAACGCGCCAATCTTTGTCAAGAAAGGCGCGAAAGTTCGCTCCGTTGATTTCCGTTTTAATGCCTGGAGCGGCGATGAAGGCGGACTATATTCCAATTACTTCGACGACGATCGGCTCGCTAGCGTCTTGTCAAAGAAGCTGAACATCAGCAGTTATTATATCGAGGATTTTGTTCTGGAGGGCGGAAGCATCCATGTCGATGGTCAAGGCACATGTCTTGTCACGGAAGCATGCCTTCTTTCCAAAGGCAGGAATCCCCACCTTAGCAAACAAGAAATTGAAGAGACGCTAAAAACCAATCTCGGCATCGGCAAAGTCATATGGCTTAAAAATGGCATTTATCAAGATGAGACGAGCGAACACGTCGATAACATGGCTTGTTTTGTCCGCCCGGGCGTGATTGCGCTAGCGTGGACCACGGATCGCAGCGACCCCCAATACAAGTATTCGCAAGATGCATATCGAGTTCTCAAGAATGAAACGGATGCCAATGGAAATCCGCTCACCATCGTCAAAGTTCGCTTGCCCAAACCAATGTACATGAGCAAGGACGAAGCAAAAGGTATTCGCGGTTCTCGATCAAACGCCAAAAAGCGCGAGCCAAACATGCGCTTGGCAGCATCTTACATCAATTACTATCAAGGCAAAGATTTTGTCATCCTTCCCGCCTTTGGCGTCAAGGAAGACAAGGCGGCTTACGACCAATTCGTGGAGCTTTATCCTGACAAAAAAGTTGTGCAAGTCAATTCTCGCGAGATACTTCTCGGGGGCGGTAACATCCACTGCATAACAATGCAAATACCTGAAGCGAAAAAAGGAGAATGACGAATATGAAAGTTGCCATAACCCAGTTTAAAATGTCGTGGAATATTGAAGAAAACCTCTCAAAAGCTGAACAAATGGTTCGAAAAGCAGCACAAAAAGGCGCGCAAATAATTCTTCTTCCTGAACTTTTCAAAACTCCGTATTTTTGCCAAAAGGAAAATTATGACTACTTCGACTTAGCGGAAGAAAGCGAATCCTCACCGACGATTTCGCGCTTTCAGAAATTGGCCGCAGAACTGAATGTCGTCTTGCCAATATCCTTTTTTGAAAAATCCGGCAATGTCCATTTTAACTCTTTAGTCATGATTGATTCCGACGGCAAGAATCTAGGCTTATATCGCAAGTCGCACATTCCGACTGGAGAATGTTATGAGGAAAAATTTTATTTTTCGCCAGGCGACACCGGCTTCAAAGTATTTAAAACAAAATGCGGGCGAATCGGAGTCGGCATTTGCTGGGACCAATGGTTTCCGGAAGTGGCGCGAAGCCTCGCCTTGCTCGGAGCCCAACTTATCGTCTATCCAACCGCAATCGGAAGCGAGCCGGTTCTCCCTAAAGATTCCAAAGATCACTGGCAGAATACTATGCGTGGGCATGCAGCGGCCAATATCATTCCGGTCTTAGCTTCAAACCGCATCGGAACCGAATCTGATAAGGACTCGGCCATGACCTTTTTTGGCAGTAGTTTTATCGCTGATGAAGATGGCAATATCGCCGTCGAGTTGTCGCGCGATGAAGAAAATATTGCCATTGCCGAATTCGATTTGAAGAGCATTGACAAAAAGCGTATCTCTTGGGGCGTCTTTCGCGATCGCCGCCCGGATTTATATGGAAGCATCATCAATTTTGATGATTCAAAGAAGTAACTGACATGGGCATTCACGCCTTTTTAGCCGGTGCAAATGCCGTCTGCTTTCTTAAAAACAAACATAAGTACGCGATGATTTGCGCATGGGCGACAATGATTGATTACGATGTTGTGGGACTCCTGATTGGCGAGCAGAGCGTCACTGGCAAAAACTTGGAAGTAGGAATGATGATTGGCGTATCTGCCCTCAGCAAAGAACAAAAAGACATCGCCATCACTTTCGGCAATAATCACAGCGATGAAGTAGATAAATTTGCGAATGTTCCTCATGAAATCGATGAGAGCGCCATTCTTATTAAAAACGCCAAAAACAATCTCGTGTGCAAAATTGAAAATATTATGCGTTTGAACGCCGAAAACGACGATTTATTTGTCGTCGCTAAATTCGTGAGAACGAAAGAGGATAAAGCAAAAGATTTTCTTGAGGCTGAAGAAGTTTTTCGCTAATGGTTTTTGTCTTTAATCAGGGCTTCGATTTTTTTAAAGGTTTCTTCTGACAATACATGCTCGATCAAGCAGCAGTCGCGATCGGCATTTTTTTCTGAGACGCCAAGACTAAGCAAATATTTCTTTAAAGTCGTGTGGCGGTGGTAGACCCTTTTGGCGATCCTTTTCCCTGCCGGAGTGAATTCGATTTCTGAATAGGGCGTCTTGTTGATGAAACCTAAACGCAGGAGTTCGTGTGTGGCTTTGTTGACGGCGGGACGAGAGACATTGAGCAAGCGTGAAACACGAGCAGATTCCAAGGGTTCTTTATTTTTATAAAGAATATAGAATGCCTCCAAGTAATCTTCGATTGCTTTGCTCGTTTTTTTCATATGAGAATTCCTATGTAAACGCTACCATTATAGCACTAGTAAAAAGCGAATACAAAAAAAGTTAACCAAGGTTTACAATTCAGGTTGACTTAGCCATTTTGGCAACTTAATATATATGCAGCCATTAATCATGGTCGAGAAATCCAATGCAAGCACAAAATAGACATCGTCACGGACAGAGAATGCGCCTCCAAGTTGGTCAGGAAGGTCATTTAAGCGACCTTGAGCGAGGCCAAAAAGCGATTGTTCTCGACTTTCATAACGACAACGCCGTCTTGCGTCGGCGTTTGCTTGATATGGGAATTACCAAAGGCGTTGAAATCGAAATCAAAAAGATTGCTCCTCTTGGTGATCCTGTCGACATTCGCCTCCGTGGCTACGAGTTGTGCATACGCCGTAAGGACATGCGCTCAATCGATATAAAGGTAGTGGAATAGCAATGAAAGTAGCATTGGTAGGAAACCAAAACTCAGGTAAGACTACCCTGTTTAATACATTGACGGGATCTAATCAAAAAGTTGGCAACTGGCCGGGTGTCACGATTGAGCGAAAAGAAGGCACGATAATCGATACTAATATCGAAATTATCGATTTACCTGGCGTTTATTCTCTCTCGCCTTATTCGTCGGAAGAGGAAATATCTCGCCAATTTGTCATGGAAGAAAAGCCCGATCTCATCATCAACATCATCGATGCCACCAGCCTTGAAAGAAGCCTCTATCTAACCACTCAACTCTTAGAACTCGATATTGATGTCGTCATCGCATTAAATATGGCCGATGTTTTAGAAAAAAGCGGCATAACCGTCGATGTCGAGAAACTGTCAAAGCGCCTAAACACGACCATTGTCTCAATCTCGGCGAAAAAGAATCTCGGAATTAAACAATTGATTTCCGTCGTCAAGTCCGGAGAATATAAAAAGAATCACCAAGATTATATCTATGATGAAGAAATTGAAAATGTAATCTCAAATATAGCGAGGTTAATCAGTGTCGGTCATAAACGATTTGCGGCCGTCAAGATCATTGAACGAGACCGCGATTATCGCCCTCTTTTAACTGACGAAATAAATGCGCAAATCGAGATATTGGAATATAACTACAATATGGATAGCGAACAGCTGATTGCCGATCAGCGCTATCGGCACATCGTCCGCATTAAAAAGGAATGTTCGACTCAAGAAGAAAAAGGCGATACGATCACTGATAAATTAGATCGCATCTTTTTGCACAAAATTTTTGGTCTCCCAATCTTCGCTTTAATCATGGGCATTGTCTATTTTCTTTCGGTTGGCCTTATCGGAGGCTTGACCGTCGACTTTGTCGGAGCCTTATTTGATGGTTCAGAAACAATAAATGTTTTGGGGCGCGAGATGACGTTTGTCATAGCCGGTCTTGGTCCGACGCTGAGTGGTTGGTTGACGAGCATTGGTGCAAGTCCGTGGTCCGTTTCGCTCGTCGTCGACGGAATTATCGCCGGGTTTGGAGCGGTGAGCAGCTTTCTCCCACAACTCATCATTTTATTTCTGTGTCTCGCCCTGCTTGAAACGACAGGCTACATGTCGCGCATCTCTTTCTTTCTCGATCGCATCTTTAAGCGCTTCGGATTAAGTGGAAAATCACTCATCCCCTTTATCGTCGGAAGCGGGTGTAGCGTTCCGGGTATCATGGCTTCTCGAACCGTAGAAAGCGAAGAAGAGCGGAAGATGACGGTCATGCTCACACCATTTGTGCCTTGCTCAGCAAAACTTCCCATCATCGCTCTTTTCGCCGGATATTTCTTTTCCTCTCTTGCTTGGCTCGTGACTCTGACCCTCTATTTTATGGCGATTGCCGTCATTCTCCTTTCAGCGCTTATCTTAAAAAAATTCATCTATAAAGGGGCCACTTCTTCATATTTGTCGGAACTGCCAAATTACCA
Organism: Bacillota bacterium; assembly: GCA_023393065.1. GTDB lineage: Bacteria > Bacillota_I > Bacilli_A > RFN20 > CAG-826 > UBA1424. The sequence continues at coordinate 113,698 of JAEWMX010000006.1, forward strand.
CGCGCCGAGCGCCTTATATGTTTTTCGCGATGTCTTTGATAAAACTTGGTCGTTTATTAAAAGGGCCGGAACGGTTATTGTGCTCTGCTCGGTGGCTGTCTGGTTTTTAGCCTCTTTCACCTGGTCGTTCAATTACATCGATGGTGTCAATTATCATATCGAAAATAGCATTTTAGCTGGAATCGGTAATGCTTTTGCTTGGATTTTCTATCCGATGCTCGGCGGAACTTGGTCGTGGGGCGCTACCGTATCGGCCATTCAAGGACTGATTGCCAAGGAACAAGTTGTCAGCTCGCTTGAGGTTATTGCCGGTCTCGAAGGTGGAGGCTCAACGGTTTTTGAAAGCGGCATCTTCTCCTTCTTTAATAGCTGGAATGCCTATGCTTATATGATTTTTAATTTATTCAGCGCACCTTGTTTCGCGGCAATCGGCGCGATGCGCAAAGAACTAGGATCGACCAAAGGCATGTTCAAAGCCGTCTTCTTTCAGACTGGCATCGCCTGGGTTCTCGCCACTTTCGTCGGTATGATCGGATGGCTTATCGTATGACCTGGGTAGATGGTGTCATCCTTGGAATAGTTGTCATCCTGATAGGCTTGATAATCTATTTCGGCTTTGTCAGAAATCGCGAAAAGGGCGGATGTCGCAACTGCCCTGAGGCTAACGGTGTCAAGGCGAATCGCTTGCTTAAAGATTACAAAAGAAAATTTGACAAGAAAAGAAAATAACGAGAACGGATGGAGATATTCTCCATTTTTCTTTATGGTCTCGATGTAATACAATGATAGAGAAATATGAAAATTAACAGTGTTGCATTAGTCTTACAAGGTGGCGCCGTGCGCGGAGCTTTTACCGCCGGCGTCCTCGATGTTTTTATGGAAAACGACATCTATTTTCAATATGTTGTCGGCGTATCTGCGGGCGCTTTAATCTCGCTAAGTTATCTCTCAAAGCAAATCGGTCGTTCTCGCGCGGTCGTCGTCGACTATATGTCCGATAAAAAATTTGTCAATCCACGCTTTCTTCTGACCAAAAAATCACTTTTCGATTTTGATTATTTGTTTGGCGAGATGGCCACGAAAATTTTGCCTTTCGACCGCGAAACATATAACAATAGTTCGATTAGATTTATCGTCGGAACGACTTCTTGCTTGACCGGTCGCCCCCTCTACTATGAAAAGGGTATATCGTCAGACTTTTTTAAAGCGATTGCCGCTTCATCCTCACTCCCGTTCTTTAGCGCCCCGGTAATGGTGGGAGATGAACCATGTCTCGATGGGGGAATTGCCACACCAATCCCCTTTCAAAAGGCCCTTGATGACGGCTATCAAAAGATGATTGTCATTACCACTCGCGATAAAGAATATCGCAAAGATCTCAACAAGCCGCAGCACAAAAATGGTTTAAAAGCTCTCTATGGCAAATATCCAAACTTTATTCAAACGGCCCTCGACTATCCTCGCCGCTATAACGAAGACGCAGCAAAACTCGAAGACTTAGAAAATAGAGGGCTGGCCTTTATAATCAGGCCCAGAAACCCCATCACTCTCAAGCGAACGGAAAAAGACAAAGCAGAGTTGCAAAAAGTGTATGAACGCGGGCGAGCCGCCGCCACCGAACTCCTCCCGAAAATGATGGAATATATAAAAAATGAATAAAAACGATAAGAGCCGCCCGTTGACAAAGCGACATGAAGTCGACCCCAAAAACATCAAAGAGTTTGTAGTGAAAGAACCTTGTGAACTCTTATCTTTTCTTTTAGAAAAACTGCCGGCGCTTTCGCGAAATAATGTCAAGAGGCTGTTGGCTAATCATCAAGTTGCTGTCGACGGCGCCCCAATCAGCCAATTTAATTTTCTCTTAGCCAAAGAAGATATTGTCATCGTTTCTAACAATCGCATCGCCGCAAAAAAAAGAGAAAATCTCCCGATTATTTTTGAAGATGAAGAGTTCATCGTCATCGATAAGCCATCAGGCCTTTTAAGCGTTGCTAGCGATAAGATCAAAGGTCGTACTGCTTATCGCATGCTCATGGATTACGTTCAGCAAAAAGATAAGCACAACCGCATCTATGTCGTTCATCGGCTCGACGAAGACACTTCGGGTGTGATGATGGTGGCCAAAAACAGTATGATTCGCGATGCTTTGCAAAAGAGTTGGTCTAACATCGTTACCTCGCGCGGTTACTACGCGATAGTCGAAGGCGCTCTTGAAAAGAAAGAAGACACCCTCCATCACTATCTAGCCGAAAACAACCTGAATCTCATGTATGTGACACCGAATAAAAAAATGGGCAAGGAGTGTATTACTCGCTATAAAGTCATTTCCGAAAATAAAGACTATTCACTGCTTGATGTTCATATATCTTCCGGCCGCAAAAATCAAATTCGCGTTCAACTTGGCCACATCGGCCATCATGTTATCGGCGACGATAAATACGGTGAACCAGCCGACCCTTTAAAACGCTTAGGATTGCATGCCTATGAACTGGCGTTTATTCATCCGGTTAAGAAAAAGGAATTCAAATTCGTCTCGCAAATGCCTAGCGAATTCAAGGCTCTGTTTTTTGCAAAGAAAATTAAATAACGAACTTTTGCAGTGTTATTTTATGCTATTCTCGATATCGTTTGACCTTAAATAGTTATCAAGTTAAGATAAATACTTAAGGGAAGATAAATATATATTTATGTCTTTTAGTTGGCTCAACAAATTTAAATCGGCGCTGATTTCGACTATGCCCATGGTCGCGATTGTTTTGATCATCCATTTCTCGGGTTTGGCAACAATTGATGACACCAAAGATATTGTTATTTTCTCCGTTTCCGCCTTTTTAATTGCCATTGGAATGGGCCTTTTTACGATTGGGACTGATTTGGCAATGTCGCCGATTGGCGAATATATCGGTGCATCCATCACGAGCCAAAGAAAAATAGGCTTGATGGTTTTTCTCTTCTTTTTGCTCGGCGCCTTCATCGTGATCGCCGAACCTGATTTGCGCGTTCTCGTCGGGCAAGTTCCTCTCGGTCCTCAATGGCTTCCCTTTATAAGCAACGAATGGCTCGTAATAGTTATGATTGGTGTCGGCTTTGGGGCCTTGATGGTCATTGGAATTATCCGTATTCTCTTTCAAAAAAGCCTCGTTATCTGGCTCGCTATTTTCTATGGACTATTATTTGCTCTCGCCATTGGCATTAACTATGTTAACCCCTCTTTCATCCCTTTCGCCTTTGATAGCGGCGGAGCCTCGGCGGGCACAATTACCGTTCCCTTCATCTTGGCCCTCGGCATCGGTATTGCGACGACGCGTTCCGGCAAAAAAACTGATGAAGACTCATTTGGCCTAATTGCTATCACATCTATCGGCCCCGTCTTAATTGTGATGATCATGTCATTTTTTGTTGATGATATTCCCTTTACCTACGTGCCTGAAGCAAATCAGTCTTTGGCTGCGATTCTCGGTACGAGCGCTTTAAACGTCGCCATCGCCATTTTGCCAATTACGGCCTTCTTCTTCATCTATCAAGCGATTGCGATTCGTCTGCCGATGAAGGTTCTAATTCGTATTATCTCGGGCTTAGTCTACACATATGTGGGCTTGGTTGTTTTCCTAACGGCTGTAAATATCGGCTTTTTACCAATCAGTCGTATCATCGGCAGTAAAATTGCCTCTGAAGGCTCAGGTCTAGTCATCGTCTTTGGTGCGATTATCGGCATGGCCGCCGTTCTTCTTGAGCCGGCCATTCACGTGTTGGTTTCACAAGTTGAAAACATTACGGAAGGCACAATCGGAAAGGGCGCGGTTTTGGCGGCAATTGCGATTGGCGCGGGAATCGCTATGTCTCTTGCGATGATGCGGCTTGTTCTCGGCATCACGATTTTGTGGTTTGTAATCGGGGGGTATGTTATCGCCCTCCTGCTAGCTTTTTTCGTCCCGAAGATTTATTCGGCGATGGCATTTGATGCTGGTCGCATCACGAGCGGACCAATGAATTCATCGTTTGTCTTGCCCTTTGCTATCGGAGCCGCCATCACCTTTTATCAAAGTGATGGACAAGATATAATGACATATGCCTTTGGCGTAAATGCTCTAGTGACGATGGTGCCGATCATCACAATTCAAGCTCTTGGCCTCTATGTGACCTATCAGGAGCAGCGACGCATCAAACTCGCAGGCGTTCGCTTTGTTGAAGAAAACGACGATCAAATTATATATTTGCTAGAGGATGAGCAATGAAAATGGCGAAAGTAGAAACAAGCGCTACCGCAGTAGAAAAGCAAATGGCAGAAACAAAAGCCCCAAGTCAGCCCAATCCCGTCTCGCGGCTTAAGTTTTTTGTGACGATTGTCGATCACAATCACCACAAAGAAGTGCTTAAAATTTTGAGAACCCACGAGAGCGGATTGGGATTTATTACTCATGGAAGAGGAACCGGCACCAAAGAAATTTATGATCTTTTAGGCTTGAGCGATGTGCGCAAAGATATAATCTTTGCTGTCATTAGATCCGATCAGATCGATAATGTCAAAAAAGAAGTCGCTTCTTATTTTAAAAAAGAAAGCCGAGGGATTGCCTTTGCCATCGATATCTCCTCGGTAATCGGAACATCGATTTATAAATATTTATCAAATACGCGAGTCTAAGGAGAAATGTCATGGAAAAACACGAACTAATCATCTGCATTGTCAACAACGGTTTCACCGATTTAGTCATGGATGCCGCTCGTAAAGAAGGGGCCCGCGGAGGCACGATTTTTCATGGTCGCGGCACTGGAAATCCGGACATGGAGAAGTTCTTTGGATTTTCAATTTCCCCAGAAAAAGAAATCATCATCATCCTCGTCGAAGAAACGATTAAAGATGCGGTGTTAAAAGCTATCAACAAAGCTGCCGGTCTTGAAACGAATGGTAAAGGCATCGCCTTTTCAATGCCGGTAAGCGATACTGTTGGCATCTGATAGTCTTAAATAATTCTCGTCTTTATTCCGGGCCTGACCTTAACGGGGAGGTCCTTTTCTTTCGGGTGGCCGACGACGACCGCCGACATCACGCGATAGTCCTCGGCCAGTTCAAGGTCGCGAAGGAGTTGGGGCTGGACATTAATGATTTCTGAAATCGTATAGAGAAAACAAGATCCGAGTCCGAGATGAGCGGCGGCCAACATCACATTTTCAATTACGCAGCCCGTATCGCAGCCATCGAGTCTTTCGCGGTTTGGCTTACCGGTCACAAAAATGACGAGAGGGGCGTGGAAAAACGGATGCTTAGTCAATATTCCTAAATCGGTTACTTGCTTTGCAAAAGCATCGATTTTCTCCTGATTGTTTATGACTAATAATTCATAGCGGTTATAGGCCGCTCTTCCGATTGGAGCATTATATGCTGCCTCGAGAATGATTTTATAATGCTCAGCGCTGATTGGCTGTTCGCTGAAATCGCGAACCGACTGCCGTTTCTTCATCGTCTCGATAATATCCATGTTTCGTCTCCTATTCTTCTTTTATGGTAACATATGTTATTGTGTTAGAATAATTTTATGGCGCGCAGATGGTATCGGTTTAAACAATTCATTTTTAATAAAATGCCCTATCTAAAAGACCGAGGCTCTCTTTTTTATTATGGCCTTTTGCTGACGGGAATCGGCCTCGGATTTTATGGCTACTCGCTTCTTACGCAATACTTCAGTGTCCCTCTAGGTGGTGACTACACTCAACAATATGTCGCCTTTCATTATAACTTCTACGATGATTGGTGGACATTTTTTAAGACCGGTCAATTCGTGATGTGGGACCATAACACCTTCCTCGGAGCCGATAATATAACATCGAATACCTATTATGGTCTTTTCTCACCTTTTATGCTGCCGATCCTTCTTTTTCCTCGCTATTTTATCCCCCACCTTTTGGCGGTTACGATGATTGCCAGAATGGTGACGGGCGGCCTCTTCTTCCGCCTCTATCTAAAACATTTTGATGTCAAAGAAGGCACGGCTCGCCTTTTTGCCATCGCTTATGCTTTCTGCGGTTGGATTGCCTATTATGTCTGGTTTAACAATTTCTTTGAGGTTATCGCTTTTTTCCCATTGGTGTTGCTCGGTATCGAAAAAGTCTTAAACCGCGAAAAGCCCTACACTTTAATAATCGGTCTCTTTCTAATTGGCATCACTCATTACTTCCTACTCATCACTATTTGTTTTTACAGCGTTGCCTATGCTCTTTTCCGCTTTTTTCAAGTTCGTAAAAAACATACGCGCAAAGAAAACTGGATTATCCTCGGCTGGGGCGTCGGAGCCTTTGCCGTCGGTTTGATGCTCGCGTGCTGGCTTTTAATTCCCAACTATTTGAACGCCATGCAGGCGCCGCGCGCTGAAGATGCGACATATCTTCTCAACCTCCAGGAAGCATGGATTAACCGCGATTGGGAACAGATCAAATATCTGATTCTCGAAGACTGGGGCAAAAATAATAAAGGTGAAGCAGCTGATTATCGCGTTTTGTATCCTCTCGTCTCCTTCTTGTTTCCGACGATTTCGGGTCGCTATGTCAACCTCATCCCCGTCACTTCGTTTGAAAACTTTGCCGGGAGCATCTTCATTTTTACTCCGAGCATCATGATGTTTTTCGTCTCTGTATTTAACTCGATTCGCAAGAAAAAGTTCTCGCATTTTTTACCGATCTCCTTCTTCATCTTCGCTCTCTTCACACCATTTTTCTATCATGCCATGCATGTTTTTACCGTGCCGTATAGCCGCTGGCAGATCATCGCCGTCGTCTCAATTCTTGCCTATGCCGCTTTAAATTTTGACGAGCGAAAAGAAATTCCGGCCGGTTATGCCCTCGTCTCCTTTATTCTAACTCTGACCCTGATGCTTACGGCCTTTAACCTCGTGAGTCAAATCGTCTCCGAGCAAATTCGCCCATATCAAGGCGAATATTGGATTTTCTTCTATCAAGTTGTCGTGTGTATCATCACCGGTCTCGTCCTCTTCTTTAATTGGAAAAAGGAGCGACTAACAAAAATTCTGACCATCACCCTCGCTCTTGAAGCTGTCGTGATGGGCAATATGGTCATGATCGGCCACGGCGTCATATCTTACGAGCGCAATCTTAACGGCGGTTTTTATAACTATGTTACTGAAACGGAAATCATCAAAGATGTAAACGCGAACGACGACGGCTTTTTCCGCCTGCAATCGACGCGGGCCTACATCAGCAACGACAACATTCCGAATGTCGAAAACTTCAATGGCACTTCGACATTCCACTCTCTCTATAACTACGATGTCATCGATTTTGTCCGCATGTCACATATCTTTAAGCACGACACATCGTGGATTGGCGGCGCCCAAGAAAAACGCTACAACCTCGATGCTTTCTTAGGCGTTAAATACTATTTATTTAAAGAAGCTGAAACAACCTTCACCTACGAAGAAGGCGGGGTCAAGAAAAGCTATGTCATCGATATGAATGCTCCGCTTGGCTATACGCGCATCGATGATGTCAACGATAACGACGGATATCGCCTCTATCAAAATGAGAATCACATCGAACTAGGCTTTAGTTTTGACACCCTTTATTACAAGCGCAGTTGCGGTGACGGTCGCTATAACGACTTCCATACGGCTGGAAATCATTCTTTTGATGTGCTTCGTAACGAGGAAGCCTATCTCAAAGGAGCCATTTTAAACGATGATGATGTCCTGGATATCATCTCTGAACACCCGCATTTTAGCGTCAAGTACGCACCGAGTTTAGAGGCCGACCGCCTCAATATTACCCGCACTCTTTACGACACTGATTTTTATTTTCAACCACGCCAACCCGATCTCTACCAGGATGCCGAGACATTCTCTTTTGCTGAAGCCGAGACGCGCGTCGTCGGCGACAAGACGCAACTCGTTTTAGCTCCCTCGAGCGGCGATTACCTGACGACCGAACCAGCATATATCATGCTCAAGTATCCATTGAAAATGCCCGATACGGACTATCGCGGAAGAATCTATCTGATCGGTGATGGCATCGACGAAGAAGGAAATCCTGATCCGACGACAAGCCGCGTCATCACGACCGATTACCACAGCAACAACGAAGCGTATCAAAAGTATTTCCGCGGTTTTTACGCCAACGAACCGGTTAAGAGAATTATTGTTGTGCCAGCCGCAAGCGGCGTCGTCTACCAATATAGCGACATTTATGTCGAAACATATGATCACATCTTAAATAAACTCGCCACCCTCAATCAGAATCCGCTGACAGACATCGTCTACGACACGAATTACTTTGCCTTTAAAACCGATTTTGCCACCGAACGCTTTATCGTCACTCAAGTGGCGTATGGCGATGGTTGGAAGGTGTTCGCCAAGGGAGCTGACGGTGACAGCAAACAACTTAAAACATATAACGCGCAAGGTGGTTTTGTCGGATTTGTCTCTCAAGCTGGCGAAACATCGTATGAGATGAAATATGTCACCCCTTATTTCTCCGAAGGTCTCATCATCGCTTTCACCGGTTTTGTCATCTTTGGCGGAGCGATTGGTCTTGGTGCCTATCTTGATTTAAAAAAGGAAAGCGAACTCGAAAAGATTAGCAAAGAAAAACGCCCTTAGGGCGTCAGTTGCGGTGGTAAATTTTGTAGACGTGGTTTTTAGCGAGTTTTAAAAGGTCGCTGACTTGCTTAATCGCATCTTTGGGCGTCATGCCGATATCGATGAGATTAGATATCATCTTGCGAACTTCATCGTCGTTGATGTTAGGCGCTATCTCCTCGTTGTTGCCTTCGACGACGAGAACCATTTCACCTTTGAGCGTCTCTTTATCGAGCATCGACAAATCAGACAAGTTCATGCGAATATATTCTTCATGCTTTTTGGTCAGTTCACGAGCGAGACAAGCTCGGCGATTTCCAAATATTTTAAGCATGTCAAAAATTGTTTTGATAACGCGGTGAGGGGCCTCGTAGAAAATGAGTGTTTCGCGTCGTTTTATCAAGGTGCGAAGCTCTTCTTGGCGAACTTTTTCTTTCGGCGATAAAAAGCCATGAAAGTAAAATCTTTCGCTATTGAGACCCGAGCCGACAAGGGCGTTAAGCATGGCGTTAGCTCCGGAGATTACCGACACTTTAATACCGTTGGCGAGCGCCTCGTTGACCAGGCGATTGCCGGGGTCGGAAATCGAAGGGTAACCAGCATCGGAAAGATAGGCGACTCTCTGGCCGCTTTTTATGTCGTTGATAATGCGAATAGCGCCGGAGATTTCATTGTGTTCGCGGCACGAAATCAAAGGTTTTTGAATCTCGAAATGCGCGAGCAACTTGCCGGAAACGCGAGTGTCTTCGCAGGCGATGTAGTCCATTTCTTTGATGACATTTAAAGCCCGGGGCGTCATCTCGTTGAGATTGCCGATCGGCGTGGCAATGATGTAGAGAATGGGCGTGTTTCCCTTGAAGTTCAACTCTCTCATTTTTTATCCTTGCTCCTCATGTATTTCTTAACGTCTTCAAGCGGCAAGAACTTGACATCTTCCGTGGATTCGATACGCACCATGCGCGAGAGGACGTTGTAGGAACTGACGCGATATGATAAGCCGTCGAGCATGAAACGCTCCCCGACGGAAGGAAAATCTTTCTTGAGTTCCGTGTATTGTTCGTCTTCGTATAAAAGGCAGCAGATGAGCTTTCCGCAATGCCCGCTGATTTTAGGAATGTTAAGCGATAGCATCTGATTTTTGGCGCGGCTTATCGATATGCCGTCAAAGGAATGTAAAAAAGTTGAACAGCAAAGCGGCAAACCGCAGATGCCGATCCCCCCGACCATTTTGGCTTTGTCGCGCGAACCGATTTGCCGAAGTTCGATTCGGCAGCGGAGGCGCCCGGCAAGAATTTTTAATAGCTCGCGGAAATCCACGCGCTCCTCGGCGACATAGGTGATGGTGATTTTTGTGCCATCAAGAGTGTATTCTGCATCGAGAGGATGCATGTCCAACTTGAGATTTTGAATCTCCTGGGCGGTATATTTCAAAGCTTCAGCCGCTCTTTTTTTGTTTTCTTCGAAAACATAAAGATCAGTTTCGTTGGCTTTTCTTTCAATCGGCTTTAACTCGAGGCCGGAGCTGTATTTGGCGATATCTTGCGGCCCGATGACAATTTTGGCGATTTCGAGGCCGCGAATGGATTCGACGACGACATGATCGCCGATATTTATGTCGTTATTTTCGGTGCCGAAATAATAGGCTTTCGATGAGCCATAAAAGCGGACGCCGATATAATAATTGTTGGTTTTAGTAGACATTTATTTCTCCTTAGTAATAGCGATGATGACATGATCGAGCAATAGTCCGACGTTGACATTTAGATCGAGTTGGCCGCGCGAGGTCATAATTTCAATGAGCGTTTCATCGAGGTGGAGCAAGCGACCGGCTAACTCACGTAATATACTATCATAACTAGTTAAAGTTATGCGATTGTTAACGCGGATGTTGAGCAAGTCTTGAAAGACTATAGTCAGCATATCGAGATAAAACCGCGCGCCCTCTTTGCTTTTTATAACTGGCACGATTTCGCGTTGGCAAATGTAGATCGCCTCTTCACGCGAATGCCTAAGGGCCTCAAGTTGCTTTTCCAAGGCGCTTTTTGCATCCATATACTCTTGGCTTTGGTATGTGCGAATAATCGTCGTCGGATCATTTAAAAAGAAACTGAGAATTTCGGCGTCATCCCGCGGGCAGCCTTGTTCGACGGCCTCTTCGATCAACTGCTGTTTATCAATTGTTTTGAGGTGGAGCACTTGCGTCCTCGATATGATGGTGGGCAATACTTTTGCTTCGTTTTCGGTCGTCAAAAAAGCGTAGACGTTGCGACCGGGTTCTTCTAAAAATTTCAAGAGTGAGTTAACGGCTTCAGTCGTCATATTCTCGACGAGGTGCAAGATGTAAATCATGATGCCTTTGGCTTCTAAAGCCGTCTTTTCAAAGTTGCTTGTTATTTCGCTGACATCATTTTTTTTGATTGTCGATTCCTGACCGTCATAGATCATTAAGTCGGCAAAACTGCCATCTTCGATGCGAATACAAGACAAGCAGCGTTCGCATGCGAGTGGTTCTGGCATGTCGCAGACGAGCGATTTGGCCAAAAAGAGAGCGACGTCTTTAAGCGGAGTACCCGGCTCTCCGGAGAGAAGATAAGCGTGAGATAACTTTCCGCTTTCGATGGCGTTAGAAAAAACTTTATAAAGAACGCTTTGATATTTTTGAATGTATTCAGAGGCGAGCATGCTTTTGCTCCAAGCGATCGATAATCGCATTAAGAGCCACACTCACGACTTCCGGTAGGGTTTTTGAAGCATCGATGATGACATAGCGATCACGATATTTTTCGGCTAGTTCAAGAAATGTCTCGCGCACCATACGATGAAATTCAAGAGCTTCAAGATCCAAGCGGTTGACTTCCCGCTTTTTGTTGATGGCGATGCGCTCTAAGCCCTTTTCGGGAGTGATGTCAAAAAGCAGTGTCAGATCCGGAAAGGTGCCTTCGGTGGCAAATAAATTAATATTTAATACATTATCGATGCCGATTTTACGGGCTGCGCCTTGATACGCTAAAGAAGAGTCGAGGAAGCGATCGCTGATGACGATTTTCCCTTCTTTGAGGGCTGGCCACACCTTTTCGACGAGGTGTTGGCGACGGCTTGCGGCATATAAAAGGGCTTCGGCCCGAGCATCGAGCGCCGTGTTTTTCTTGTCGAGAATAATGCTGCGAATTTCTTCGGCAATTGGCGTCCCACCCGGTTCGCGAGTATATAAGACATCATAGCCGCGAGCGATGAGGATTTTAATAACTTCGTTAGCGGCGCTTGTCTTGCCGCTTCCTTCCGGTCCTTCAAAGGTAATAAACATATGTTATCCTCCTAAATTTTGCGGCGGCCTTCAAGGGCCTTATTTAATGTTAGCGAATCGGCATAATCGACATGTCCTCCCATTGGGAGACCGTAGGCGAGCCGCGAAATTTCCACGCCTTTTCCCTCGAGCAATTTAGCGATAAAAAGAGCGGTTGTCTCGCCTTCGATTGTCGGATTGGTTGCCAAGATAATTTCTTCGACCTTATTATCTTCGATTCGAGAGAGCAGAGAATCGATATTCAAATCCTCGATGCCGACTCCCGCGACAGCGCTTAGCACGCCGCCGAGAATGTGGTAGCGACCGCGAAAAGTGTTGAGCTTTTCAAAGGCGTAGACATCACGATATGAGGAGACGACGATAAGCGTCTTCTCTTCTCGTTCGGCATCGCTGCAAATCTCACATTTTTCGTCCTCGGTGTAAAGTCCGCAAATCGGGCATGGTCGAATAGAGTGTTTGATACCTTCAAGGGCTAAGGAGAATTCTTTGACATCCTCCTCTTCCATTTCAAGGATGGCTAAAGCCATGCGCTCAGCTGATTTTCTTCCGACGCTCGGAAGTTTGCCAAACGAATCGATTAATCTCGTTAAAGATTTTAAGTCTTTCATTAAAAACCCATCATCCCTTCGACGCGACCGGTGATCCGCACATTGATCTCGTCTTCGGCCAATTTTATGTTTTTTAAAGCTTCATCGATGGCGAGCTTTAACATTTCTTCAACCATCTCTTTGTTTTCTATTTCTAATGCGGCTTCATCGATGCTAATTTTTTTAATTTTTCGATCGCCGTAAAAAACGACGGTGACGGCCCCGCCTTTGGCCACGGAAAATTCCTCTTGAGCCAAGTCTTCGTGGGCTTTTTTAAGTTCGCGTTGCATCTTTTGGGCTTGGGCTAATAAATTTTGCATGTTCATGTGGTTGCTCCTTTAAGGTTCAGTTGAATGTCTTTTGCTTTCGGCAGACGATTGAGCTGTCTGAGATTGAAATATGATTTTTGCAGGCGCAGGGCTTCGCTTCGTACGATGGCGTAGACAAACACTTCGCGACCTATGATGTTTTTCATTAATTCAGCGATGGCGACTTGATTTGCCATAATGTTAATGCGCTCGGCTAGGCAATCAAAATCATATTCGAGAACGAGAACATCTTTGGCGACAATGTATGGTCTTCCATCTTTTAATAAAGAAGCGACAAGTCCGTAGCGTGGGTGGGCGACAAGACCGACAAAATCATCCCATTTCTTGCTGATATTCTGCCTTTCTTCTTTATCGCCTAAAACCATTATTTTTATCATTGTTTCATCATCGAGTGAATTTTTATCACCGGTGACATCAATGCCGCATTGAATCGGCTGTTCGGAAGTTTTGTTTCGAACTTCGGTAGCCGGTTTATTTTTTTCGTCGATGGCCATCTCATCTTCGAGGAGCCACGAAGGAACGGTAGAGCCGTTTGTCTCGACGAGAGGCGCGGGCTCGACGGTTTTAGGCTGTTGAATCGAAGCGTTTTGTTGCTTCTCGGCTTTCAAATTATTAGGTTTTTCAGGCTTGGCGATATCTTCGACTTTTTTCTCACTTGGTTTGACAAGTGATTTCACCTCAGCCTTATTAATATCTTTATCATTGTGCTTACCTTCTGGCGTCGCCTTGATTGAGGAAGTTGCAAGGCGTAATAAGACTAATTCAAATAAGGAGCGTATATTAGATACGACTTTAAAGTCGTTTTGTGCCTTGAGCAATATTTCGATCATCTCATTTAACCGTTCTGTATCGATTAGTTCGGTGAGCGAGAGAGCATCTTTTTCGGTGATGACAGAGAGGAGGATCTGCTCGCTCGTCTTGCTGTAGATTAAAGCGTCTTTAAGAACATCCAAAAGGTTGGAAGTTAATCGCTTAATGTCGATACCGGAGGCGATGAATGATTCCATTCTTTTCAAAACATCTTTGACATCGCCTTTGGCTATAGAGCGAATCAAATCAAGTTTCTCTTTATTTGAAGCGAGGCCAAAAAGGTCGAAAACATCTTTTTCCTTGATTGTGTTTCCCGCATAAGCCAGGACGTGTTCGAGGATTGAAAGAGCATCGCGAACACCTCCATCGGCGAGATCGATAATCGCATTGATTGCGGGAATATCGTAGGATATTTTTTCAAGATCAAGTATCTCGACCATCTTTTCGCGAATTGCATCGTCTTCAACTTTGGTAAAGTCATAGCGCTGGCAGCGCGATACGATGGTTGGAATAACCTTGTGCGGCTCGGTCGTCGCTAAGATAAAAACGACATGGGCCGGTGGTTCCTCGAGTGTTTTCAACAAGGCGTTAAAAGCGCCACTCGTCATCATGTGAACTTCGTCGATAATATACACTTTGTATTTACCCTTGATTGGCAGGTATTTAACTTTTTCTATGAGATCGCGAACTTCCTCAACGCCATTATTGCTCGCGGCATCGATTTCTATAACATCGGGATGAGAGCTGTCGTTGACGCTCAAACAGTTGCCGCACTGATTGCATTGATGACCGAATCCCTCCTCGCAGTTAAGGGCTTTGGCAAATAATTTGGCCATCGATGTTTTGCCGGTGCCGCGCGGTCCGCAAAAAAGATAGGCGTGGGCAATCTTGTTATTTGCCAACGCGTTTTCTATCGTTTTGACGATATGTTTTTGCCCCGCTACTTCTAAAAAGGTCTTGGGGCGATAAGTCCTGTAGAGAGCTTTATATGCCATTTCTTTATCCTATTGGTAATTATACATATTTATCGATTTTGATTAAAGACAAAAATCCTCTTTTAATATTAATATTAAGGCTAAAAACTAACACTTTATAGAAAAGGTCGAATGTGGTATAATCTCACCGCTGTTGAGGATTGAATATGGAAGATAGCATGATAAAACGCCTAGATGCGACTAAGAAGCGCTTGGCTGAAATAGACGATGAACTCGCTGACGAAAGCGTCATGCGCGATATTTCCCATTTCAAAAATCTCTCGAAAGAACGTGCCAACATATCCGATATTTGCAATAAATATGATGAATATAATAAGTTTTTAAAAGAGCGCGAAGAAGCTCATGTCATGATGAATGACAGCGATGACGAAATTGCTGAACTAGGTAAGCAGGAGCTTCATCGGCTGAATCAGAAACTCGATGATATCGAGCAACAATTGCACCTTTTGCTTGTCCCCAAAGATCCTAATGATGACAAGAACATCATCGTCGAAATTCGCGGCGCTGTCGGTGGCGACGAAGCCAATATTTTTGCCGGCGACTTATTTAGAATGTACACGCGTTATGCCGAACGCAACGGTTGGAAAATCCAAATGATCGATGAGAACTCTTCCGGCTTAGGTGGCTTTTCGCTCGTCTCGTTCATGATAAAAGGTGAAGGAGTTTATTCAAAGCTTAAGTTTGAAAGCGGCGCTCATCGCGTCCAGAGAATTCCGCGCACAGAAGCTTCGGGTCGTATTCATACTTCCACTTCGACCGTCCTTGTCATTCCTGAAGCCGACGAAATCGAAGTCGTAATCAACCCGAGCGATTTACAAGTCGATACCTATCGCTCTCAAGGAGCGGGGGGACAAAACGTCAATAAGACCGAAAGCGCGGTTCGCATCACCCATCTCCCCACCGGCATCGTCGTCTCTTGTCAAACTGAAAAATCACAGATTCAAAATCGCGAAATTGCCATGCGCATGTTGCGTGCTAAGATTTTAAGCAACCTCCAGGCCGAGCAAGAAGAAAAAATCGGCAATGAGCGAAAATTAAAAGTCGGAACTGGCGAACGCAGCGAAAAAATCCGAACTTACAACTATCCGCAGAATCGCGTCACCGATCATCGAATTTCTCTTACTCTTCAAAAACTCGATCGGATTATGGAAGGCGATCTCGACGAAGTTGTCGATGCCTTAGTCCATTACGATCAACAACAAAAAATGTTAGGCTAATCGTATGCCAACAATCTACGAATTATACGAAAGCGTGCTTCGCGAATCGGAATATGCTCGCGTAAACGAAGTGGCTTTGAGGGCTCTAATCTGCGACATTCAAGGTTACTCGGAGATGTCTGATTTTTATCTTAGAAATGATGAAAAAGTTGTTGATTTGCCGCTTTTTCTTGCTCATTTAGCGCGTTTTTTAAATGGCGAACCATATCAGTACATCATTCAAAAAGCTACTTTTCTTAATCATGATTTCTTTGTCGACAGCCGCGTTCTCATACCCCGGATGGAAACCGAAGAAGTTGTTAAACAAGCGATTTCCATCATCAACGAACGTCACGATTCACGGGCCATCACCATCGCCGATGTCGCCACCGGTTCAGGAGTTATTGGCATCTCTTTGAAACGAGCTTTTCCAAATGCGAAAGTATACGCTAGCGACATTTCCGAAGAAGCCTTAAAGGTCGCCGATATTAACATCAGAAAACATAATGTTGATATCTCTATTTTGCAGGGAGATGTCTTAGAGCCATTTCTTTTTTCTGGCATCAAAATTGATGTTCTCGTCGCTAATCCTCCATACATTACGAACCTTCAAGAAATAGCGCCCGACGTCATCAAATACGAACCATATCTCGCTCTTGTCGATCATGAGGAACTCGGCTTTTATAGAAAAGTTTTTCAAATGTATAAAGCGGTATGCAATTACCCGTTTATTATGCTCTTTGAAATCGGGCATGACATGCGTGGTAAAATCGAAACTTTAGCAAATTCGATGATACCTCGTTCGCAACGTGAGATCATCAAGGACATAAACGGCAAAGACCGAATTCTTTCTATTTATATAGAAGGAGAGTAATATTGTACCTATGAAAAAGATTATGCAAAGCGAACTTCATATCGCTTCACAACTTTTAAAGGACGAACAAATTGTCGCCTTTCCCACCGAGACGGTTTATGGCCTTGGCATCGTTTATGATTCCAAAAAAGCTTTTGAGGCTTTAGTTCAAGTCAAAAAACGGAGACCCGACAAACCCTTTACACTGATGTGTGGCGATGTATCTGATATCGAAAATTATGCATATATCAATGATGCAGCCGCACGCATAATTAACCATTTTCTTCCTGGCGAACTGACCATCATCCTCAACACAAGACCCGGTCTACCCTACTGGGTAGATTTTGGCACCGGTCATATTGGTATTCGCGTTCCTGACGATCAAGATGTCCGCAGCATGATTCGTTCGGTTGGAAAGCCCCTTCTTGTTCCGAGCGCAAACCGAGCCGACCAAAAACCTCTGACAACGAGCGACGAAGTCATCAAAGAGTTTGGCGAAGAAATCGGCGGCGTTATCACCGGCAAGTCAAAAGGCGCAACGCCTTCGACAGTTGTGGCCGCATATGATAAAATATTTTTATTAAGGGAAGGCAATATCTCCTTTAATGAGATAACGAAAGTATTGGGTGGTGATTAATATGCGTATTGTTGTCGCTTCAGATCACGGCGGATTCGAGTATAAAAACGAGATACGGCGCCATCTTGAAAAACGGGGATTCCAAGTTATCGATGTCGGAACTTTTTCAAACGAGTCGGTCAACTACCCCGATTATGCCGCGGCTGCGGCTAAGAAAGTTGCCATCGGAGAAGCCGATCGCGGCATTTTAGTGTGCACGAGTGGCGAAGGGGTCATGATCGCCGCCAACAAAGTCAAAGGCGTGCGCGCCGGTATCGGATATAACGACACTGTCTCCCGCCTATTACGAGAACACAATGATGCCAATGTCATATCCTTTGGTCAAAAGTTTATGGAGCTCGATGACGTTATTCGCCGCGTCGATATTTTTCTAGAGACGCCATTTACTGGCGGCCGTCATGCGAACCGCGTCGAAATTATTAAAAACATCGAAAAAAATAAATAATCTAATTAGTAGATCACCAAGGCTCCAACAATTATTGGGGCCTTTTCTTTTTAGAATCCTTATATATCGAGTGATATGTACAAATGTTCGCGTTGTGGAAATGAAGATGTTCGTTTTGTCGGCTATAAAAAAGGCGAACCTTATTGTCGAAGATGCATAGGTTTTCAGGGCGCAAACGCCCAGGAAAACAAGCAGCGGACTCATCAGTCAAAATTGGTTTTGAATTACGACCTCTCCCCAGAGCAGCAAGAGGCTTCAAAACGCATTAGTAATGCCATACGAGATAGGCGAAACGTCTTGATAAATGCGGTCTGCGGTGCAGGGAAAACCGAGCTTGTTTTTGATGTTATAAAAGAAGCTTTAATACAAGGTCGGCAAGTCGGATTCGCGATACCCCGCCGCGATGTCGTAATCGAAATATATAAACGGCTGAAAAGCGTCTTTCCCCGAAACAAAATTGTCGCAGTTTATGGGGGAAATAATGAGGATTTGCAGGGAGAAGTCGTCGTTTTGACGGCGCATCAACTATACCGCTATGACAAATACTTCGACCTTTTAATCATGGACGAAACCGACGCTTTTCCCTTTCATGGTGATGCGCTTTTAGAAGAGATGTTTAAAAGGAGTTGCAAGGGAAATTCGATTATGATGTCGGCGACCCTCAAAGATATACAGATAAAGAAATTCCAAGCTACTGGCGGCGAACTAATCACGATTGAAAAACGCTATCACGGCTACCCTCTTCCCGTCCCGGATATCGTATTGATGCTAGGTATTTTAAAGCACTTCTTTCTGATTCGCAAACTGCGGTATTTCATCGCTCAAAACAAGCCAGCATTTGTCTTTACTCCAACAATTGGAAAGTGCGAGGACTTGTCGTCATTTGTCACCAAATGGGTAAGGGGCGGAAACCACGTCCATTCAAAGCGCGAAAATCGTCAACAGATTATCGACGACTTTCGTCGAGGCAAGTATAAGTACCTGGTCACGACCGCCGTTCTCGAACGCGGAGTGACAGTAAAAAATCTCCAAGTTATCGTTTTTGAAAGCGATCACGAAATATATACGACAAGCGCCCTCATTCAAATTGCTGGGAGGGTGGGGAGGAATAAGGATGCTCCAGAAGGTGAAGTCATTTTTTTGTCAGATAAGAAAACCGCGAGCATGGAAGGAGCTCTTTGCGAAATACGCGCCAAAAATAAGAACTTGCCGCCTATGCTTTGAAAAAATCAAAGACGATACATTGCATAGCCTCCTTCATTGCGATATGTTTCTTTGCCATAGGTGCCAGGAACAATTCTTTACGCTGTTTGAGAAAACACAAGTTGATGGCATAACAATTCGAGCCATCTATGACTACAATGAATTTATGCAGTCGAACTTATATATATTAAAAGGCTGTGGGGATATCGAACTCGCTCCCTGTTTTTTGAATTATCATCTCCCGTGGATTAAGTTACACTATCGTAACTATTATGTTGTTCCAGTACCAAGCCATGCCAGTCGCGATAATGAGCGAGGCTTTAATCAAGTCGAAGAAATATTTCGTTGTTCGGAGATCCCAATCATCAAAGCACTATTTAAAACCAGTGATCGCAAGCAGTCGGATCTATCGCAAGAGGAAAGAAAAAACGTTGGCGAAACAATACGATGGAACGATGAAGTTGATATCACAGGTAAAAAGATATTGCTGGTCGACGATGTCATGACAACCGGTTATACAATTCGAGCTTGCATCAAAATAATAAAAGCCCATTTGCCGAAATCACTTGAAGTCTTGGTGGTTTCAAGAGTGGCGAGCAAAGGGTAAAGATAAGTTTGGCATACCATTATCATTAATGGTAAAATAACATGGCTAACTAAATAGAGTCGGAGCGTAAAAAATGGCAAATTTTATTGAAAAAATATTCCGTTTTGATCAAAGGATATTGAAGAAATATTATCGTGAAAGCGAGAAAGTTCTTGCGTTTGAGCAAGAAATGGCTGCAAAAAGCGATGATGAGCTTCGGGCAAAAACGGATGAGTTTAGGCAGCGTTTGAGCAACGGAGAAACAACTCAAGCAATCAAATACGAGGCCTTTGCGGTCGCTCGCGAAGCGGCTCGAAGGACATTGAATCAATTCCCTTTTCAAGTTCAAGTTATCGGCGCCTTAGTGCTCGATCAAGGCGATGTCGCCGAAATGAAAACCGGCGAAGGCAAAACCTTAACAGCGACGATGGCCGTCTATCTCAATGCTTTAAAAGGCAACGGCGTCCATGTTGTCACAGTCAACGAATACCTTGCCCAACGCGATGCTGATTGGATGGGCCAGATATATCGTTTCTTGGGACTTACGGTCGGAGTTAACATTCGCGAAAAAACCAACAGCGAGAAAAAAGAAGCTCACAACTGTGACATTACCTATACGACCAACTCCGAATTGGGTTTTGACTATTTGCGCGACAACATGGCGCAAAACGCCAACTCCCGCGTTCTTCGCGGTTTGAACTATGCCGTCATCGACGAAGCTGACTCCATTCTCATCGACGAAAGCCGCACCCCATTAATTATTTCTGGTGGCGCCAAAGCCAGCGCTTCGCAATATACGGTCGCCGATCGCTTTGTCAAAACCTTAAAGAGGGATCGCGATTTCGATGTCGACATCAAAACTAAAACATGTAGTTTGACGGAGGCTGGTAACTCGCGCGCCGAGCGCATGTTTGGCATTCGAAACCTCTATGATCCCGAGCATCAAGACCTTGTTCATCGCATCGTCCAAGCCCTAAAAGCCAACTACATCATGGCTCGCGATGTCGAGTACCTCGTCGATGGCGAGAACCAAATCCAATTAATTGACCAGTTCACTGGTCGCATTTTAAAAGGTCGTGAGTATTCCGATGGCCTTCAACAAGCAATCCAAGCAAAAGAGAATGTTGAAATCAAACAAGAAACGATTACTTTGGCGACAATCACTTATCAAAACTTTTTCCGCCTTTTTAAGAAATTGTCAGGTATGACCGGAACCGCCAAAACCGAGGAAGAAGAATTTCGCAAAATCTATAACATGCGAGTCGTTGCTATTCCGACGAATCGCCCGGTTATCCGCGATGACGCGACCGATTTTATCTACGCTCATAAACCAGCAAAGCTCGATGCTCTAGTTCAAGAAGTAAAAGAGCGCCACGAAAAAGGTCAGCCAATTTTAATTGGTACCGTCTCGGTCGAGTCTTCAGAAGAAGTCAGTCGCCTTCTAATGTCCGCCGGATTAAAACACGAGATGCTCAATGCAAAAAATCACGCTCGCGAAGCGGATATTATCGCTTTAGCCGGCAATAAAGGCGCTATCACGCTAGCGACCAATATGGCTGGTCGTGGTACCGATATTAAAATTAACGACGAAGTTCGCGCCCTCGGAGGTTTGTGCGTACTCGGAACCGAGCGCCATGAAGCGCGTCGTATCGACAATCAACTTCGCGGTCGTAGCGGCCGTCAAGGCGACCCCGGATTCTCACGCTTTTATGTTTCGTTTGACGATGAGTTAATGCGTCGGTTTGGCGCTGATAATGTGCAAAAGCGCATTGAGGCGCTAGGCACCGAAGCTTTGGAGAGTCGCCTTTTCTCCAACTTCATCACGAGCGCTCAAAAGCAAATCGAAGGCAAGAACTTCGATATTCGGAAAAACTTGCTAGATTACGACGATGTCATCGCGAAGCAGCGAGCTGCTATCTATGAAAAGCGCGATTCGATACTATTCTCCGAAAATATTAATGACCTCATATACGATTTCTTTCAGACGACCGGTCTTTTCCTCGCCAAGAAAGCCTTATCTCCAGAAACTCGAGACGGCACGATCAGTGGCGATAGCTTACGCAAAATTGTCGAGCCGCGATATATGGCTGAAGGTACATTTAGAGCTAATGCCTACGATGAAGCTCCGGCCGAAGAAGCCGGACAAGATTTAGGCGATACTTTGTATGATCGCTACATCGCTAAGCGCAAAGAGTGGGGCGAAGAAATCGCTAATCAAGTCGAGCGGCAAATTGCTTTGCAGACGATCGATCAAAACTGGACTCGTCACATCGATACGATGTCGCGTCTTCGCGAAGGTATTTACTTACGCTCGTATGCAAATACCAATCCCTTACAAGACTATGTTAATGAAGGTCATGCCCTATTTCGCGATATGCTTGATAAAGTATCGGCCGATGTCTGTCTTAAACTATTAAATGCCATCGTCCAAATAAAGAAACCGGAAGAAGCCCCGAAGAACGATGACAAAGTCATCGACGCACCCGAAAAGCCGGTTCAGGAAAAGGAATAATGAAAGAGTTGCAAGAACTAGTTTTTGTCTTTAGCGAGTTGACAAAAGCTGTTTATCGGCTCGGTGACTCTCTTTGACGTCGCCAGTTTAGAGGCAAAGAGCAAAGAGCTAGAAGCCACGCAAAATGCACCTGATTTTTGGAATGACCAAAAACGCGCTGTCGGAGTTGTTAACGAATATAACAAAGTCAAAGATATATATGATTCTTATCGTAAGATAACAAAGAGCCACGCCGATCTCGACGAACTCCTCAAAGTCACGAGCAGCAGCGACGATGATATGATTATGCTCATCGAAGAGATGATCAATGAGCTTTCACAAGATGTGAAAAACCTTCGTTCCGAACTGTATTTTACCGGAAAGTTTGATCGCCTAAATGCTATCGTCACCATTCATCCGGGGGCCGGAGGCACCGAATCCCACGACTGGGCGGACATGCTCTATCGCATGTATGTCCGATGGGCGGAGAAACGCCGCTATAAAATGCAAATAATTGATTATCAAGCTGGAGAAGAAGCCGGAATTAAAACAGTTACTCTCGCCATACGCGGTAAGAATATATACGGTCAGCTAAAAGGTGAAAAAGGCGTCCATCGCCTTGTGCGTATTTCGCCATTTGACTCCAACGCTAGAAGGCACACTTCCTTCGCCTCAGTCAATGTCATACCTGAATTCGACAATGACATTAATATTGAAATTAATGAAAACGACTTGAAAATTGATACTTATCGAAGCGGTGGAGCCGGAGGGCAAAACGTCAATAAGACGGAAAGCGCTGTGCGCATCACCCATCTCCCAACGGGAATTGTCGTCTCTTGCCAAGTTGAACGCTCACAAGTGTCCAATCGCGAAATGGCGATGAACATGCTCAAAGGTCAGCTTTATGAACTCGAACAGAGCCGCCAAAGCGATGAATTAAAAAATATTGTCGGTGAGCAAAAAGCAATCGAATGGGGAAGTCAAATTCGTTCATATGTCTTTTGCCCTTATACTCTGGTAAAAGATAATCGCACGAACTATTCAGAAGGAGATGTTCATAGTGTGATGGACGGAAATATCGATGGTTTTTTAAATGCCATGCTGGATATGGAAGCTCGCAATAAGAAGGATATTTTGTCTTAAAAATGGCATATTTACTATGAATTTGTTCGAATTTGCTTGATTATGGATAAACATGAATTTAAATTAACATCTTCTTACAAGCCGACTGGCGATCAGCCTTTAGCGATTAAGCAATTAGTCGCCGGACTTGCGGAAGGCCGCCCCGTCCAAGTTCTTTTGGGCGCGACCGGAACAGGAAAAACATTTACGGCATCAAATGTCATACAAGCCGTTCAAAGGCCGACCCTCGTCCTCGTTCACAACAAGACATTGGCGGGTCAGTTATATGGCGAATTCAAAGAGTTGTTTCCAGAAAATCGCGTCGAGTATTTTGTGTCGAATTTTGATTTCTATCAGCCGGAAGCCTATCTTCCAAAATCCGATACATATATCGATAAAAATGCCGTGATGAATGAAGAGATTGAGATGCTGCGCACAAGTGCGATTAACTCGGTTTTGGAAAGAAGAGATACGATCGTTGTCGCTTCCGTGGCCTCGATCTATGGTCTGACCGATCCCGATGAATACCGAAATCTCGTCTTTGAAATTCGCGTCGGAGAGACAATTGATCGGAAAGCCCTCTTTCACAAGTTGATTGATTCGCAATATGTTCGCAACAACATGGATCTTGTCCCGGGATCATTCCGCGTGCAAGGAGATATTATTCAAATCGTTCCGCCACATACTAACGAATACTATATAAAAATAGATACTTTCGGAGACGAAATCGAACGGATTGCCATGGTTGACATATTGACCGGCGAAGTTAAGCGCACCTTTTTGACATATCCGATTTTTCCAGCATATGGTCACGCTTCGACAAGGCAGAGAATAAAAGAAGCAACCGTCACAATTTTGGCTGAACTCGAAGAGAGACTCGCTTATTTTCGTCAAGAAGGAAAGCTCTTGGAAGCTGAAAGACTTGAGATGCGGACACGTCAAGATGTCGAGAGCATGCTTGAGTTTGGCATGTGCCCAGGCATTGAAAACTACTCGCGACATATCGATAAGCGCCAACCGGGCGAGCGACCTTTCACCCTAATTGATTACTTTCCCGAAGATTTTTTGCTCATCATCGATGAATCACATGTCACCTTGCCGCAAGTTCGCGGTATGTATAACGGCGATCGCTCACGCAAATTAACGCTTGTCGAATACGGTTTTCGACTTCCTAGCGCCCTCGATAATCGCCCCTTAAATTTTGAGGAATTTGAAAAGATTATGCCACAGACGATTTGTACTTCAGCGACTCCCGGCGATTACGAACTCGAAAGAGCCAATCGCGAAGTCGTCGAGCAAATTATCCGTCCGACCGGACTCGTTGATCCGCGCATTGAAGTGCGTCGCAGCCTTGGCCAAATCGATGATTTAATCTACGAGATTAAGCAGAGAATTCTTTCTAAAGAAAGAACGATGGTTGTGACTCTGACAATTCGCATGGCGGAAGACTTGACCGACTACCTCAAGGAGCGCGGCATCAAAGTAGCCTATCTCCACAACGAAACCAAAACTCTTGAACGCACGGAAATAATCTATCAGCTTCGAAAAGGCAAATACGATGTTTTAGTGGGCATTAACCTTCTGCGCGAAGGTCTTGATATTCCTGAAGTTTCGCTCATTGCGATTCTCGATGCCGACAAGGAGGGTTTCCTCCGCTCTTCCCGTTCGCTAATCCAGGTCATCGGACGGGCGGCCCGCAATAAAAACGGCTTAGTAATCATGTATGCTGATCGGATGACGGATTCGATGCGTTTCGCCATCGTCGAAACTGATCGCCGTCGCAATATTCAAACTTCCTACAATGTAGAAAACGGCATTGTGCCGCAGACTATCATCAAAGACATTCGCCCGCCTCTAAAGAATATGGAAGATGAGGAAGAGGTTTTGAAGGTCTTTACAGCCAAGGCTTCTCGCAGCGAAATCGAATTCCGAATCAAGGAATTAGAAAAGCAAATGCGCGAGGCGGCCAAGAATTACGATTTCGAAAAAGCTGCTGAAATTCGCGATATTATCTTTGAAATAAAAGCGACGCTTAATAAATAAAGCATTTGCTTTAAGAAATGGTTTGTGCGAATATAGTAAAAGCATAGATGCAAAAGGAGATTTGAACAATGCAATGGTATGATGTCATATTCCTAATCGTCGCCTTAATTATCATTGTCTTGTCATTGCTGCAAGGCGGTAAATCAGAAGGCGCTTCCGGAGCCATCACTGGTGGTGGAACTAATATTTTCGTCAAGACAAAAGAAAGAGGCTCGGAGCTCGTTATCACATGGCTTACTTTTGCCTTCGCTATTGTCTTCTTTTTCTTCGCGATCTTAATCAGCGTCTTACAAAACGTCGCTTAATACGTTCTGACAACTAAATAGCCCCTCTTGGGGCTTTTTTTATTTTCATGTATCATAACATATAATGTATAAAGGTAGTTTTAGATGAAAAACTTTTTAAAAATGCATCTCTGGCGTCTCCTGATCGTCCTTTTTCTGTTCCTTGTTCAAATTGCCATCATCGTCCTCGGCGTTCTTTATATTCGCGATTATTATCCATATGTATATTTTTTCTTTCTCGCCATCAGCGTCGTCATCGTTTTGTCGATTATCGCTAACCGCAGCAATCCAAGCTACAAAATATCATGGCTTGTCTTAATCTTAATCTTTCCCGTCTTTGGCGGTTTTATGTATTTGATGTTCGGCAATAAAAAGATGAATCGGCGCAGCAAGAAAATGGTTAATAAGATGAATGTCATGATTGCTGAAGCCACCAAAAAAACAGAAGGTGTCCTTGAATGTTTAGCCGAGAAACATCCCGATGCCTACCCGCAGAGCACATATATCAAAACGGCGACGGGTTTTGGCCCTTATCAAAATAGTTTTCTCGAATATTATCAGTCTGGCGAGTCGTTTTTAAAAACATTAAAAAATGAACTTCGGAAAGCCAAGAAATTCATCTTTATTGAGTACTTTATTATCGCTCAAGGACAGGTTTGGGATAGCATTCTTGAACTCTTGGTTCAAAAAGTTAAAGATGGTGTTGATGTTCGCGTCATCTATGATGACATGGGTTCGATTTCGACCGTGCCTCACAATTACGATCGCCAGCTTTCAAAGCTCGGCATCAAAGCCTTTGCCTTTAATCGCTTTCTCCCCTTTTTGAATGCTCGCATCAATAACCGCGATCACCGTAAAATGCTGATTATTGACGGCTCGACAGCCTTTACTGGGGGAATTAACCTCGCCGATGAATACTTCAATCTCAAATCGCGGTTTGGCTACTGGAAAGATAATGTCCTGCTCATTCGTGGCGACGCGGTGCGCAGCATGACTTTGATGTTTCTGACTTTTTGGAGTGTCTTGAGCGGGAAGGTTGAAGAATTCGAACCCTTTCTTTCAAAGAGCAAGGACCTTAAAATTGTCGATGCCGGATTTGTCCAACCTTATGCCGATACGCCGCTAGACGACGAGGCCGTCGGCGAAAATGTCTACTTGAACATGATGGGGCGAGCCAAAAAGCGCATTTACATCACAACTCCCTATCTCATATTAGATAACGAAATGGTCATCGCTTTTTGTAATGCCGCCAAACAAGGTCTCGATGTCCGCATCGTCACACCTGGCATCCCCGATAAAAAAATCGTCTTTCAAGTCACTCGTTCTTATTATCGAAGACTCATTGAAGCCGGCGTTAAGATATATGAATACATTCCTGGATTCATCCATCAAAAAGTGTTTTTGGCGGACGATGATTTCTTGACGATTGGCACGATCAACCTCGATTTTCGCAGCCTCTATTTGCACTTTGAAAATGGTGTCTGGATTTATAAAAGCGTCATCATCGATGATGTCAGTGCTGATTTTGACGAAATCATCGCCGATTCTCGCCTCGTTACCCTGGCCGATACCAAAAGCGGACCGCTCCATCGATTGTGGATCAGCTTCCTGCGCGGCTTTGCCACACTCTTATAAATATTTTTCTTATATATAAGAGGCGCTGAAAATGTTAAAATATGGCTTGTTAAGAGAGGGCTCAAAAATGGAAATAAAAGAATATGTCGCAATGCGCAAAGAGCAAATTCGCGACGAAATCGCACTGATGAGAGTCAAGCCCCATCTCGCCATCGTCCAAGTCAATGAAGACGAGGGATCCAATTCCTACATTCGCGGAAAATTAAAAGACGCTGATGAGCTCGGCGTTCTAGCCACTCACATCATGCTTCCGATCGACACGAGCGAAGCGGAAGTTTTAAAGGTCGTTAATCAACTAAATCGCGATTCCGCCATCCACGGCTTCATCGTCCAGATGCCACTTCCCAAGCATATCGATGAGAACAAGGTGAAAGTTGCGATTGAACCCCGCAAGGATGTCGATGGTTTTCACCCGCTTTCGCTTTTGAAGGCATGCACTCCTCGCGGAATACTCGATTATCTAAAATTCAATGAAATTGAAATTTTAGGCAAGAATGCCGTTGTTATCGGACGCAGCAATATCGTCGGTAAGCCGATGGCGGCTCTGCTCACTAAAGAAAGCGCCAATGTCACGATTTTGCATTCCAAAACAACAGCCCAAGACATGAAATTTTATCTTGAGCATGCCGATATCATCGTCGCGGCCATCGGTAAAAAATGGCTGATTGATGGATATGACTTTAAATCCGATGCCGTTATTGTCGACGTTGGCATAAATCGCGTTGATGGAGTGTTATATGGCGATGTTAAACCCGGCCAGAAGGTGCGATTGCAGACGCCTGTTCCCGGCGGAGTGGGCCCCCTTACGCGCCTTGCGCTGTACGAAAATTTAATGGAGATTATGAGACATGGAATATAAAATCACAAACACACAAGTCTATGGACTTGAAAGAGCGATAAAAGCCTCCGGCAATCCGATGCGTGTCGAAATCGACACGAGCGAAATGACAGATAAGGATTTTGTGCGAGCGACAAAACTTGGCACTGCCAAGTCAGGCGAAGGCCACGATAACTTCCTCAAGGGAATTCTCGTGCAGATGGATGTCACGGCTCCCTTGTTTTGGTGGAAGCAAGCCCAACGCTACCATTGGTTTGACTTCATCTCTTCGCAGTCGACGATGCACTGCCTTTTGAAATTTGACATCGCCAAGCAGTGCGTCAGCGATACGAACTCCGAAATCGTCCGCATCGTTAGTGAGATGGTCAAAGAATACTTGTCGCTCAGCGAAGATGACAGCCGCAAAAAAACTTTGTGGCGCGAAATTGTCGCCTCACTACCTTGCGGTTTTTGCCTCGGAGCGACAATGACAACTAATTATCAGCAATTGAAAACCATGTATATGCAGCGGCGTTATCACAAGCTGAACGAATGGCGGCTCTTCGTAGAATGGTGTGACACTCTCCCTCATTTTCAAGAGTTGACAGGCGTAACTAGATAGTAAAAAAAGAACCGATTGTGTCGGTTCTTTTTATTAATTGTTTGCTATTCGACTTTGTCGACTGGAAAGCTTTCGCCCTCTTCGACTATAACAGGTTCAATCACTTCTTTTTTAGCAACTTTGCCTTTGGTTTTTACGACAGCCTTTTCCTTAGCTTTTTTGTCGCGTTCTTTGACTTTAAGAAGCGTTTTGATCGTAAAGGCAATTTCCACAATCGCAAGGATTGCTAAGATGGCGCCTATGACGATCAGAACGATGTTTTGCGCGTTTTGAATCGAGATGAGAATGATGACGCCGATAGTGATAAACAAAAGGGCGGCAATAAACTCAAGAACCGGAAAGAAAAGGGTTTCTTGTTTTCTTTTGATGCGGATAATTCCGTCGGCGGTTGCGATGGGGGCCACGACGAGGAGCAATGTCGCGATGAAAATCATGAGAATTTCGGTGATGGCGGCGGAACGCAAGACGATGACAATGCCAAATGTGACTTCAAAAATACCGGTAAAGAGTGAATTATCGCCGGGATCCTTGTTAAAAAACGGCATTAACACCCGTAGCACGCCATCGAGAATGATAAATGCGCCGATGGCGAGAAAGATCCATTTGTAGAGGTCGGGATCATCGGAAAAAATAATGGTCAGAACGCCGGCCGCCAAAAGAATAACAGCTTCGCATATTTGCCAAATCGCCCACACTTTGTACATTTTTTTCATTTGTTAGGCCTCCCCGTTGAGTAATTTATTTTAATAAATTGACACTCTATATGATACAATATCCTACGTATTAATTACGAGAGGTAAGAATATGAAAGCCAAAGTTTTACGAAAATACGCTGAACTCATCGTCAAAGTTGGGGCAAATGTGCAAAAAGGACAAGATGTTATTGTCTATGCCGAACTCGATCAACCGCGAATTGTCGAATATGTCGTCGCCGAAGCATATAAAGCCGGTGCTAAATCGGTCGCCGTCCGCTGGTCGCACAGCCCAATCGATAAAATTCGCTATAAAAAAGAATCGACAAAATCGCTTTCCGAAGTCCCTAATTGGGTTATTGAAAGAGAAAAACATTATGTAAAAACGCTTCCTGCGACAATTTACATTCTCAGTGAGGATCCTGATGCTCTAAAGGGCGTAAATCAGGCTAAATTAGCAAAAGTCGGGCAAGCGGTTTACCCTATTTTAAAACCGTATCGCGATGAGCGCGAAAACAAATATCAATGGACGATCGCCGGTGTTCCAGGCGCAGCATGGGCCAAAAAAGTATTCCCTGATTTGCCTAAAGGCAAGGCCATCGAGAAACTCTGGGAAGCCATCCTTTATACATCACGCGCTAATGAAGGCGATCCTGTCGCCAACTGGCAAGCTCACAACAGTGAAATTCAAAGGAGATGTCAGTATCTGAACTCGTTAAAAATCGACACCCTTCACTACACGAGCAAGAACGGTACCGACTTTAAAGTCGGAATTCTCCATAATGTCAACTGGCTCGGAGGCGGTGAAAGAACTCTAGGTTCCAACATTTTCTTTAATCCTAACATTCCGACCGAAGAATGTTTTACGGCCCCCGAAAGAGGAAAAGCCGAAGGTGTTGTATATTCGACAAAACCCCTTTCGTATCAAGGCGAGTTAATCGAAAACTTCCACATCGTCTTTAAAGGCGGAAAAGCGGTGGAGGTCCACGCCGAGAAAAACGAAGAATTGCTCAAACAAATGATTTCGATGGACGAATTCGCCGCCTATCTTGGAGAAGTCGCCCTCGTCCCCTTTGATTCGCCCATTCGCAACTCCGGCATTCTCTTTTGGAATACGCTCTATGACGAAAATGCCTCTTGCCACTTAGCGTTAGGCATGGGTTACACAAATTGCGTCAAAGACTATGGTAAATATACCAAAGAAGAATTGACCAAGATGGGAGTCAACGATTCCATGATTCATGTCGACTTCATGGTCGGAAGCGAGGATCTTTCTATCGTCGCCACGACGCAAGACGGCAAAAAAGTTCAGATCTTTAAAAACGGTAACTGGGCTTTCTAATAAACATTTAGAAAATAAAAAGAAAACTCACGATGTCATCATTCGTGAGTTTTAATTATTTAGCTAATTGCCGCCGCCGTTTCCTCCACCGTTTCCTCCGCCGTTACCGTTTCCGCCATGGTTGTTGCCACGGCCTTCATGAGCAGTCGCTTCTTGGCCTCCGTTTGGCTTAACGACGATTTCATATTCGTATTCACCGGTTTCGTCATTGATCACGATTGAAATTTCCATCGTGCCATTATAATTGACCTTATCGAGTTTGATGTGGTAGCGGACAAAGATTTTTTCAGGAGCGTCTTCATCGAAAGAGATGTCGTATGAATAAGAGTTTTTGTCATCGGTGTCGATAAAGTCCAATTTCAGTGTCGTGCCGCTTTCGTCAGTTTCGATTTTGAGTTTTGTCTCACTCACTAATTCGTCATTTTCATAAAGCTTAACATTGTATTTGGATCCGTCTTCTTCAAATTTGAAGATCGATTGAACATAGTTAACTTCGTCGTAGTAAATCGTCATGATGACTTTGCTTTCGTCTTCTTCAATTACGCGACGACCTTCGATATCGTATTCGTCAGTCGAATTGCCGTAAATTATGATTCCCGTGAAGTGATAAGTCGCTTCTTCTGACTCCTCATCAATACTTTCAACATTGTAGTAGAGAGTGTAATTTAGGTTGCTTCCTAGCAAGTCATAGGCAATGACCGTTTCCTTTAAGTCATATCCATCTCGCTCGGATACTTCGCTGATTGTTTCCATCTCGCCATCGGAGGATAAAAGCTGTTCAACCATTTCGAGATATGGCGGGAATTGATTCAAGACGATGTCGACATCAGCATCGTTTACCAAAGCCTTTAATTGAGGCATGCTGGCGGTATCTTCGACATAGTCGAACAAGACATTGGCAGTCAATGCGCCAACCGAATATACCTGCTGATCGTTTTGAATCGGCTGCGGCACGCTGTCGTAATGGGTATTTGTGGATGTGTCCGTGTCAGTACTCGTATCTGTGGGTCCCACGAAGAAACCGTTAAGGCCGAGGCTTATAATAGTTACCGACAGAATAACGACTACCATCGCGGTGGCGAAAACGGAAACGAAACGAGGATTATGGAAAAGGCTCTTGAGCGACAAACGTGGTTTTTTATCCGTCGCATAGGCATAAACCTTTTGCTGCGGAACAAAAGCATCGGCTTCGCTTCTCAAGCGCTTCTCAATTATTTTTTCTTTCTCGCCGAGAGCAATCGGGTCAACGCCGATAGCTTTATAGACATTATTCAAAATATCGGGAGTGAGAACACTTCCTTCTTGGCGGAGCTTTTTTAAGATTTCTTTCTTACTTCTTTTCATTTTCTTTCTCGTAAGCAATCCTAATTTTTTTAAGCGCCGCGTTATACTTACTTGTCACGGTGCCTAAAGGGAGATTCAGCATTTCTGCGATTTCCCTGTGTTTATAGCCCCCAATGGCATATAAGAGAACGATATTCATTTCGCCTTCATTAAGAACGCGATTAGCTAAGTCGATGATTGGAGTGTCTAAGTTAGGATTCAGGTCGTAGACGCCTTGCGTCTCGACATTTTCATCATTGAAGTCATAACTTATTTCGCGTGAGCGCTTTTTCACTTCTGATAGAGCGAGGTTTTTAGCGATGGTCAGAAGCCAGTTGCGCGGATTGGTCCCCGGCGTATACGATGCGATGTTTTCGTAAGCGCGAACATAGGTGTTTTGCATCACGTCTTCAGCTAAATCGTAAGCTTTGACGATTGGCAGCACGAAGGTGAAGACACCTTTCGATGTCAATTGATAAATGGTGGCAAGCGACTTGATATCACCATTTTGCAAAGCGATTACTGCCCGTTCTAATTCGTTTGCCATCTCTTTTTCCTTGTTTGAATTGTAGACTTTAATGAAGTTTAATACAACAAAGGAAGAAGGGCTCAGAACATTTAAATGTTTTGGGGGCAACCGAGCCCTTCTAGAGGTGTAGTCACGGGGGATGACTACGTAATATAAATGATTTATGTCGTCGTTTTAATGAATTATTTTAAAATTTCTAAATTTATTAGATTAGAAAAAACAATTACCTTTGTTTCGGTCGTAATCGAACAGTCTTGGCACGACACTTTTTTGATCGTTTCCTCAAGTGTTAAAACATAGCCGTCTTCATAGTAAGTTATCAAAAAAACCTTGCCTTTGAAATCACAGAGATGAGCATCAATCTTTTCGGCCTGATCACTGCTGATTTTTGGCTTGGGGCACTTGCCTCTTTGATATTTCATCTGTTGCAAAGACGGTTTCTGTTCTTTTAAAGAAGAAAACGGTCGCCATTTTTTCATGCCGCGATCGCTCACTTGCGGTGTCCTCCGATTTGGGCGTGGCGCTTAATAACATTTGACTCTTCAAGGAGGGCGCTTCCTCTTAAGACGGCATCTTTTCCAAAGCGCAAGATAATCTCGTCGATCGCTTTGCGAAGTTCCCTTTTATTAATTTGTTTTCCGGGATCGACAAAAAGATCGAGTTGCTCGCAATCATCAAAATTCAACTTGCCGAAGGAGATATCGACGCGGCGAATCGGTTTGTCTTCGCAAAATTTGCGAAATAAAGACAGAAGCCCATCGTAAATCAAATCGTTTTCACTGGTGGATTTTACCAGCGTCATCTGCCGCGAAAAGCCACCCCCGTACTCATATGAATAACCGATCATCAGAGCCACTAATCCGGTTTTTTTACCCTCGAGACGCAAGCGGAGGGCTAGGTCGTCGCTCATCTCGCGGATAATCGTCGGCATCTCGCTTTTTTTGTAATCGCGAAAAAGCGACTGGCCATTTGAAAGCGATGTTTCCTTTGGAATGTATTTTTCGCGAATGTCGGAATTGTCGATGCCGTTGGCGTGTTCTCGCAAATCTTTGCCGATGACGCCGAAATATTTAATGAGTAGCGCCTCGGGGGCGTTGGCTAACTCTCCGATCGTCTCGATGCCGATTTCATTTAAACGTTTTTCGAGATGTCCGGAAATGCCCCACATCTCCGAAAGAGGAGAGATGGGCCAAAGCTTGGTTTGGATATCATCTTTTGTCCATTCGCCGATGCCATCTTTGGCCTTCTTGCCCTCAAATTCGAGAGCGCATTTGGCGAGAAAAAGATTCTCGCTAATTCCCGCCGTGGCAAAGAGACCGGTTTCCTTTTTAATCTGATCAAGAATCTTGCGGACGAGTTGACGCGGTGTTGATTTGTATAGTTTCAAATAAGGTCCGAGGTTGAGAAACGATTCGTCGATGGAATAGACATGTAAATCGTCTTCGCCAATAAAATCGAGAAAAATCGAGACGACTTTTGCGGACATTTCGATGTATCGGGCCATTCTGGGAACAGCGAAAATAATATCGTCGCGCTTTGGCAAATCGCGTTTTCTAAGTCGCGAAGGGACGCCTAAACCCTTTAGGAAAGGCGTGACTGACAAGACGATCGTGCCCGGCCCTCGAGCCTCATCGCACACGACGAGAGGAGTGATAAAAGGATCAAGCTTCCGATCGAGGCATTCGACGAAAGAATAGAAGGCTTTTAAATCGATGGCGGCAATGACGGGATTCATCTTTTGTTCTCGGCGGTTATATTATAAAACAGAATATTTACCATTATCAGTCTTGACAAAAATAAGGCATTTGACTTCCTTGATAAGTTTGAAAAGAATATGTCTAGAATGTAGTATAATTATTTTATTAAATCATTAGGTATGGTCTTAGTTTTACAAAAAAAGTATAAGATAGAAACATGAGCGGCGAACAGATAGCAATTATTATTGTAAATATTCTAAGTCTTCCTTTTTTTATCGATGGAATAATTATTTTCATGATTATCGCGTCCTTTTTGCTCGGCCTCGCCAAAAAAGGGTGGCACTCACTATGGCGCTTTGTCTTTGTCGCTTTACTTTTAGCGGGCGCCGCCATTTTTGCCGTCAAGCCCTTGGCGACATGGCTCGCAAGCGACGCCTTCTTCTCTTTGATCGGCTATCAGCCGGTCGTCGACTATGGTGGTGATCACACGGTCACAATCCATTCGTTTACCGAATTAATTGTCGTGATGGGGCGGCTGACGACCGACCGTGCTAAATTCACAGCCGAATACAGCTCTGAATTAGCTTTCAACATCGCTAAAAGCGTGGCCTGGTTTGCGATCGTCTTAATCGTTCATGTCGTTTCGTGGATTGTTTCAGCTTTGCTGTGGCCTCTCGTCCGCCTTGCTATTCCGGCGCGGATTCGCAAAAAGAAAATGCGGGTTCTAGGTGGCTTGATCGGAATCGCGCAGACCCTAGTCATCGTCGCTTCGTATATGTTTGCGACAAGCGCTTTTTCGCCTGGTTTTACATATCTTTTCAACAGCGGAAATTACGCGGCGTTCGGCATCAATGACTACTTAGTCGGCATCGGTGCTGGCATCAATAGCGAAAACTCTTGGATATTCAGCTGGCTTTCGCTCGAAGGCAAGGTCTTTCAATACAAAATCGGCGAAGATCATTATTTTGTTAATCTCGAATTCTTAGATTTGAGCGAAAGCCTAATTAACGATGAGTTAACAGAAGAGGAACGCGACCTCATCATCGCCGCCTTTGAAGAAGAGTGCTTTAACGACGAAGGCGAATTCGTCTGCACGATTTGATGTCTCTTGAAAAGAGCCCTCATTAAATATATACTAATCTAGCGTTTGGGGTTGTAGCTCATCTGGGAGAGCGCGTCGTTCGCAACGACGAGGTAGCGGGTTCGATCCCCGTCAGCTCCACCAATCGCTTGAAATTACCCCCGTTTGTTGGACCGAAATTCCGGTTACAATAAAAGGGGTTTTTTCTTTATTGTTAGACTCAATAAGTATTATGATTCGTTAAAACATTGTTTTAATCTCAAATGTATTCAATGTCATTGACTAGTGTAACAATATTCGATACGATACTAGTGCTCTCCGAATCAGAATGAAGAGTGGGGGACCCAATTAACGGGGTGAATCGCAAGAGAGGAAACTTAATTTCCTTAACCCGTCAGCTAACCTCATAGGAGTCATTAAGCGCATAGCGTGAGTTATGCGTTTTTATATGGCAAAGGAGGTTGACATGTACATTCTCATTCTAAAAATTGCCGTCGTTTTGCTCTTTGGTTTTATCGGTGGCAAAATTGCCAGTAAATTGAATCTACCGGAAGTATCTGGCTATTTGCTTTTTGGCATTTTGCTTGGCCCCTCTTTAGGACTCATTGCTCCCGGTTTTCAAGGCGTTGTGAGTTCTGCTGATCAAGAATCTCTCAAATTTATCGGCGATGTCGCTTTATCATTCATCGCTTTTAGCATCGGATCCGAATTTAAGCTCAAGTCGCTTGCCAAAACGGGCAAAGCGGTGAATATCATCACGATTTTTGAGGTGTTGTTCGCTGTTGGATTCGTCTTCATCGCCTTGCTTTTCGTTCCTAAAACTAGCGAGATCACCAGCGGTGGATACGCGCCATTTTCAAAAGAAAATATCGCTTTTGGCTTGATTTTAGCTTCGATGTCGGCTGCCACCGCTCCGGCGGCGACGCTAATGGTTATTCGCCAATACCGGGCCCATGGCCCACTGACGCAAACCATCTTGCCGGTTACTGCTCTCGATGATATTTATGGCATT
Source organism: Bacillota bacterium (assembly GCA_023393065.1). Lineage (GTDB taxonomy): Bacteria > Bacillota_I > Bacilli_A > RFN20 > CAG-826 > UBA1424. Next base: position 149,915 of record JAEWMX010000006.1, read on the forward strand.
GTCATCTTTGGCTTTTTTATCTCAATTGCTCAGATACTGACATCGACCACAAGCGGAATGCCGCTTTGGTTGATGATTCTCAAGCCTATAATTGAAGTTTTTGGCTCGATACTCATCGGTGTCATCATCGGTATAATTTCATCATTCCTAAATGGGAAAATGGCAAAAAACCGCGATAATCTCCAAGTGCTATCCGTTCTTGCGATTATGTTTTCCATCGGTATCGTCTGGCTTTTAAATGACAGTTTAGAGCCTTTCGGCATTGGCTTTTCGCCTCTTCTTGTAAATATTATGGTCGGAACCATCATTGCCAACCTCCTTAAAAAAGCGAATGAAACCTTTTCTTCGGTCAATGACTTGGCGACGCCATTTTATGTCCTCTTTTTTACCCTAGCCGGCGCGAGTCTTGATTTGAATATTTTGAAAACATCTGGTCTTGTCGTGATATTGAGTATCGTTTATATATTAGCGCGCGGTTTTGGTAAAATAAGTGGTGCTTCAGCCGGTGCCGCCATTGCCAAATCTGAACCGACCATCAAAAAGTATTTGGGCTATGCCCTTTTGCCGCAAGGCGGGGTGTCGCTCGGCCTCCTTGTTGTCGTCTCTTCCAAGATGCCGGCCTTCTATCAGTTGATCGCTACAATCATCATGCTTAGCATCATGGTTTACGAGACGAGCGGACCGATTTTCGCTAAATTGGCCATCAGCAAAGCCGGAGAAATTAATGGTCTCGACAAACTGCAATACTTATCCAATATTGAAGGTATGGAAAATAATAAAGAGGAAGCGATTGCTTCGTCCTCAGAAGGAGCGCAATGATGCAAGTGTTATTTATCGTCTTAAATGATTTATCCTACGAATCCGAAATCCTCAAAGTATTCATTGAAAAAAAGGTCCGAGGAGCGACTATCATCGATTCGGAAGGAATGGCTAAAGCCGTCTTAAAAAATGAGGGAGCAGATTTCTTTTTCAACGGTCCGTTCGCGAATTCTTTGCCAAAGAACATCGGCGATAGCAAAACCTTCTTTACTGTCATTCCTAACGATGAACTATTGCAAGAATTAGTTAGCGACATACAAAAGCTTCTTCTGACCTCCAACAGCGAGACAATCGGCTTTATGTTCGCGGTTCCGGTACAGGGAATCTACCCCTTGAAAAAAAAGACAAAATAAATTGGAAAGCGAAAGGCGCGCCAGCAAGCAGCAAGTGGCGTATTTGCGTCCTTTTTGTCATCGAGATACAAGCCTTGCGAAAATGTTAAAATCTTGAGCAATAAATGTTTTACTTTACATGACATAGAATATAATAAAAATATCTGTTACAAATATGTTGAAAGGAAACAGAAATATGAAGGGGACATTAAAAAGAATAATTCTCATCGCTTCTGCCGCTCTTACGATTCTTGCCGTCATCACGGCTAGTTTTTGGATTAGTGCCTATAATGGAGCCGTTATTCGCGAAGCCGAAGTCGTCGAAGCGCGTGGTAACGTCCACGCTTCCTTGGAAGCCCGATATGATAAAGTCGATGTTTTGATTGACGCGATCGAAGACGCTAACGAAACAGTTCAGGGTTATTTAGATACTATCGCCGCAGCGCGCGCCGCTTTTGCCGCCGCCATCGAAAATGGCAATGCAGCCGCGGCCGATGAAGCTGCCGCATTAGTTGATGGCACCTTTGTCACGCTCGTCGCTTACATGGAAGATAATCCCGATAGCTATAACACGGTTGGTCTATATTCAGGTTTTATGGCCGAATTCAGCGCCTCGACAAACTTGGTGACCGGTTCGATCATGGTCTATAACGGCGCAGTGACTTCTTATAATACGCACATCAAAACCTTCCCCAACAACATCTTTGTCGGCGGAAGGGCTCCTTATACGCCTTACGAGTTGACCAATTACAACGTTTCATTACCGACTTTTGAATAATCGAGTGGTTTATGACTAACCGCCGCCCCGCCGCAAAGAAATGGTTATTTAGAGGCATCGTCCTTTTGATGCTGGCTTTTATAACTGCTTGCCAAGGAAATCCAAAACCTTATATTCGGGCCACGGAAGAGTTTTATATCAACGATCGTTCTCACATCCTTTTGGGCTCCACAAAGTGGACGATTTACGCATATAGCGAAGAACTCTACGAAGATAGCCAAGAGCAAGAATATCAAGACCAGAAAATCAGTGGAGCCCAAGTCGTCGTCACGACATATGTCGGTCAAATCAGCGATTTCAGCACCACCGAATTATTTAATGCGTGGGGCATCGGCGAAAACGACATGGGCCTTCTCCTCGTCTTGTACTTTGATGAAAGCGAGGAAGGGTTTGCCTACCGCGAAACGGTGTACGAAATGGGCATCAAGATGATGGGCTATCTATCGGCCTTTCGCATGGATGGATTGGTCACTGAGTATTTTGACGATCCCGATATTCCGTCTTTTGATTATGATCAGCGCCTCATCTCACTTTATTTTGGCATCATGCAAGAATTGTACTTGAATGTATATAATTACGATTCATATAACTACCAAAGTTTTATGGATGAATACGAGTTGAATAAATACGAAGAGTTTGACCTCATGCCGAGCGATTACGCAAGAGACCCTCTCCCGGTTTGGGCTTGGGTATTAATTGCCGCTGGCATCATTCTTCTTGGCATTTTTCCCGGTCGTTATATCCTTCCCTATCTCATTTCCGGTTTGACTGGAGGAAGGGGCGGTGGCGGTCGATCGGGCGGCTACTGGTTCCGCCGATAGCTTGCGCATTGCGCATGATGACCTTCGATGAAAATTAATCTTCCTAAAGATTTTACACCTCGACTTCAGAAACTGATCGCCGCTAAAGACCAAAACATTTTAGCATCCGATTTTTTGCTTCGATACCTACTTGATAGTAGCAGTTATTCGCTCGAGCGCGAATTTAAGCGCCGCGCGTCGATCTCGGCGGCAAAAGAGCATCTTTTGGCCACCGTGCTTGTGGAAGCAATAACCAAGAAGCGCCAGCACGCCGATGTTATTCTCGATCATCTCGAAGGGCGTTGCGACTTTTTATCGAGCGAGCACTATCGCGATAACCTCTTTTTAAAAACCATAAAAATTCATGAGGAGCAAGTCGGCAAATGGCGGTTGAGTTTTGACCATTATGCTCCGTATCAAGCATTTGCTTATAAAGATATTAATGTCGACCAATGCGATTTTCGCGAAATGACGAGGCTTGGCTTTTTCGACGAGCTTTTTTCATACCCGGTCGTCTTGGAAGGCAAGCGCGTGTGGATGAGCATTACGCCTCATGAAATTGAGACGATGCAACCCGCTATCGATGAGGCAGCCGGCGTCGTCGCTGTGATGGGCTTAGGTCTTGGATATTTTCCATTTATGATCGCCAAGAAAGATTCGGTGAAAAAAATCTATGTCTACGAAAAAGACGAGGAAGTCATCTCCCTTTTTACAAAATATCTCTGGCCGCAGTTTCCTCACAGAGAAAAAATAACGATTATTGCAGCTGATGTGTTGTCTGATTTTCATTCATGCCTAGAAAAGTCGAGGCCTGACTACGCATTTATTGATATTTGGCAAGGCGTCAATGACGGTTTGCCCTTATATGTTCAGATGAAGGCCAAAGAAAAGGATTTTCCGAAAGTCCGTTTTCGCTATTGGATTGAGAAATCGCTTATTGCGATGCTCCGACGCATCGTCATCACCATTCTCGAAGAAGCCCTCGACGGCTATACGGCTAACGATTATCAAAATATCGAGAAGCCCATCGACGAGATTTTTAATACTTTATTTCGAAAGTTGGTCGCGACGCATCTCGTCGCATTTGATGATGTCCTTGAACTATTGACCGACGACGGAATAAGAAAACTTCTGAAGCGATAATTTATAATTATATGTATCCCCTTTCAATGTAGTTTTAATTATTTGTTTGGGTAATAATAAGTAAGGCCTTATGGCTCAAGATAAATGAAAAGCATACGCGAACTATATCGAATCGGACAAGGACCTTCCAGCTCTCATACCATGGGACCGCAGAAGGCCGCGGCTTTTATTCGCAACAAATACCCTGATGCCACAGGGTACGATGTAATTTTGTATGGTTCCCTAGCCTTTACCGGACGTGGGCACCTTACCGACAAGACAATTATTAATACCTTGGCGCCTCGCCCTTGCAACGTCACATTTGATTACACCACCAAAGTGGCGCACGCCAATACTTTCGACATCATCATTCACCAGGCCGATCAAGAAGATATCAAACATCGCATCTTGTCCTTGGGCGGAGGCGCGATATCAATCGATGGCGAAACCTTTTTTGAAGTCGGAGAGAAATACAGCGAGAAGTCATTCGAAGAAATCAGGCGCTTATGCCTTGCCAATAACTGGCGTTTTTACGATTATGTCGCCGAACGCGAAGGACCGGAGATTTGGGATTTTTTAGCCAAAGTTTGGAAACAGATGAAATCTACGATTGATAATGGTCTTAACAACCGCGGTTTTTTACCTGGTTCGCTCAAGATATATCGCCGCGCCGGAGACTTATATAATGTCTTTGATGAAAACGAGACGTTGGCAGCCCGCTCCTATCGTTTGATGAGCGCTTACGCGTTTGCCACCGGTGAAGAAAATGCCAGCGGTGGTATCGTTGTCACCGCTCCGACTTGCGGCTCGTCGGGAACGATGCCGGCCCTTTTAAAATACATGTCGGAACAATACAAGTACTCTGATCAAGAAGTGTTGCAAGCCTTAGCAACTGCCGCTCTAATCGGCAATATCGTCAAGCACAACGCCTCGATAAGCGGCGCTGAAGCCGGTTGCCAAGCTGAAATTGGAACGGCGTGTTCGATGGCCGCCGCGGCATATGCCGAACTGTTAAAACTCGACTTAAACCAAATTGGCTCGGCAGCGGAAATCGCCCTTGAACACAATCTTGGTCTCACCTGCGATCCCATCGGCGGTTATGTCCAAATTCCTTGCATCGAAAGAAACGCGGTCGCAGCCTCAAAGGCTATCACGGCTACTCTTTTGGCTAAATATATTGCTGGCACGCACGCCATTTCCTTTGATGCGGTCGTCGAAACGATGCTGAAAACCGGCAAAGACATGAGAAAAGCGTATCGCGAAACAGCCAAAGGCGGACTGGCGAATCTCTATAAAGGTCTCAAGAAAAGTCGCTCAAAAAAATAAACGTCTCAAGCAAATCTTGAGCCTGTGTTAAAATTAGCATTATGAAACTCGCCATTATCGGCGCGGGAGCCTCAGGCCTCGTCGCTGCCATCAAATGCAAAGAGAAGTCACCTGAAAGCGAAGTTTTTTTGTTTGATCGGATGGATGATGTCGGCAAAAAGATTCGGGCGACCGGAAACGGCAAATGCAATATCGGTAATCTCGATCAAACATTTGAATGCTATTCCAATTCACAATTTGTCGAAGAAATAATAAGTTCATATAAGCAAGAAGAAACTCTTCTTTCTCTTGGCTTGCCAACCAAAATCATGTATGGTAGCGGTCTTTACCCAGTCAGCGAATCAGCGAGCAATGTCGTCAAAGTTCTCCGCGACCGAGCCTTGTTTTTGGGTGTGAATATCATCTTGAATGCCAAGTTGCTCGATTATCAAATCGAAAATGAGAAAATCAATCTTCGTTTTGACAAATACCAAGCCGTTGTCGACAAAGTGATTTTTGCTGTCGGAGGTAAATCAAATCCTAATCTCGGCTCAGACGGAAGTCTCTTTGATGTCTTTGCCCGTCACGGATATTTGATAATCAAGCCCGAACCAGGTCTTTGCCCGATTCGCGTTCAAGAAGATGTCAAATCGCTATTTGGGCAGCGCCTGCATACCATCGCAAGCCTTTTTATAAACGGCGAATTTATCTTTGAAGAATACGGCGAAGTGATGTTTAAAAAAGATGGCTTATCCGGCATTGTGATTATGAATCTGTCTTCGTTAATCGGGCGCTTAAAAGCCCCAAATGCCAAGATCTACCTCGCCATCTTAAATCAAAACAATGAAGTTATCACTGCTAAAAACCTCTTTGAGGTTAGTAAGAAAAGCGCCAATCCGCTCCTGGCTTTTGTCGGTGAGGAACTAGCCACTTACATCCTCACCCTTGCCCATATTAAAATCGATCACGATTTATCATTCGAAGAATGTCAAACAATCGCCGCTCTTGCAGCCGCTATCCCTTTCACTTTCGTCAATCGCTACGACTTTTCCTTTTCGCAAGTTACCCTCGGCGGTATCGACATCAACAACCTAAATCGCGACCTATCCTCAAAGCTTGAAAAGAATGTCTACTTTGCTGGCGAAGTAATCGATGTCGATGGGCCGTGTGGCGGCTACAATTTGCGGTGGGCGATCGGTTCAGCGCTCCGCGTCGCCGACGAAATTGACCATTCTTAAATAAAAAGCCCCGTGTAACGGGGCAATAGATTGACAACGATTGATAATGCGTTTATTCTTTTTTGTCTTCGTAATGCACGACGAGCTGGTTGAAGGGAATTTGAATGCCGTTGCGATCAAATAAGAGCTTCATCTCCTTATTTAAATCGCGAGTGACTTGATACTTCTTCAGCTCATCGGTTCTCGCGTACATGCGAATGACCACCGAGGAATCAGAAAGCGATTGAACGCCGCGATAAAACGGACCTTCGACGATATCGGGAATCCGTTTTTTTAAATCCTCAATGTTAGCCAGAATAATCTTCTCGACCCGTTCGATATCTTCGTCATAGGCGATGGAAATATCGCAGATGGCGGGCGAGAGATTGGCGGAAGTATTAATCGTTTGGCGAAGATCGGAATTATTGATGATTAAGACATCGCCATTGACATCGACGAGGGTAGTTGTTCGAACGCCTATTTCAGTTACTTTTCCACGGAAGCCATGCGCTTGAATGATATCGCCGACTTGAAACTGCTTTTCAAAAATAATAAACAATCCGGCAATGACATCTTCGATGAGGCTTTGGGCGCCAAAGCTGAGAGCAAGGCCTAAGATTCCGGCGCCAGCGAGGAGGGTAGGCGTTTGGACGCCCCAAGCGCTCAAGGCAAGAAATACTCCGACGATGACGCTACCGTATTTGAAAATACTGCGAATGATAATCCAAATCGTCGATTTCGTTCGAAATTTCTTAATGAGAAGATCGACGACATATTTGATTATCTCGTTAAGCGCCCACACGAAGAAGACGATGACTAGCGTTTCGATAATCGCCATGCTATTGTTGACGAACAAATTCGCCACATTGAAGAATTTGCCGACCGTATTGTTGATAAAAACGCCAAACGGAGTGACTGAAAGGGCGGGCACGACTCCAAAGACGATGGCGAAGATGATGACCGCGGCAATCACCGATAGAACAATGATCATCCGCAGGGTGCCTTTCTTCATTTTTTGCTTTGCGACTTTTCGTTCTTTTTCCATAATTTTCACCTCTTGAAAATATATAACTACACGCTTAGTGTGTGAATTATCTCCGTATAATTAGACTGGCCGATTAATTTGCTCATCGAAAGCTCGAGATCGAAATAAAGCTCTTGCGGCTTATCGATGGTCGCGCTAAAGATTTTCATTGGCTCCATAACTTCCACCGACAAATTGTAATAGTAATAATTTATATAATTTCGATTCTCATCAAGTCCGACGATGTAACACGAAACGGATTGGATGATGCCGAAAGGATCATTTGTCGTTACGACTATGTCGTAAGAAGAGCCGTTGTCGACGAATGATGTCAGTTCCCAGTCATACATTTGTGCCGTCATAAATTCGACCGGCTCCAATTCGATGGTTTTTTCTTCCTTCGTATCCGGATCCGTGTAGCGGGCTCGCAGAGCGGCGGAATGGGGGGCATTGGGCATCAGGTGCTCGACGCGAACTTGCGCGCCTTCGGAATGGCTGCTTTCTTGATCAAAAGAAACGGGAATGGAGGTGATGAGGTTTGTTTGGAAATAGACATCGACCCACACCTCAATCGGAATATTCTGAGGATTATCGACATAGACAGAAAAGATAGCATATTCCATTCCCACATCTTGGACATAGAGCGAGCCGAAAAAGCGAAACGGCGTCGAGAATGCATATTCGTCGAGAATCGTTGGTGTTTCTTCTCCCGCTAGATAAACCGCCAAGCGAAGATGAATGGTCATATTATAGTTTGAAATGTTTTCAAGAGTAGAAGTCGCAGTTTCTCCCTCAATGATAATAGATTCGTAATCGAGACTATCCGGGTCGTATCTTTGCGGCTGAGGATATTCTTCTTCATAGACATAGGCGTATTGTAAAATGGCGCTTTCGACTTTTGATTCGGGATCGAAATATTTGGTATATACCAGGTAAGTTAATGTTTCCGACTCCTCGTTTTGACTAACTTCGGGATCGAGGCGAACATCTAAAATGGCCCCGGCGAGAGACTGTGTTAACTGAACGCTCGCCGAATCGAGGATTTCGCGACCGAAACCGAGATCGGCCGAGATATCTAACGAGTAAGAAGAGGAGTTGCCAAATACGATTTGTGATCCTTAGCTTTCTCCAATCCCGAGCGGGACAAAGTATTTCTCCGTACTTCCCTTCACTTCGAGTTGAAGCGTTTCTTCAGCGATGCGCCCATCGGGATCTTTAACATCAATGCGGTATAGAATTTCATTTCCGAGAGCGGTGACGCTTAAAAAGTCAGCGGTCACCGGCTTTTGGCTTGCGATAACGACGGTGACGACCACGACGGCGGTGACGGCAAAAGAAGCCAACATCTTCGTGATTAGCTGACGTCGTTTCTCGTTCTCGCGAATTTTTTTAATGCTCGCCATATTTTCTATAAAGAAAAGGCCTTCTCACTTCATTCTATGTTTGTGATAGGCCCATAGCAATAAAATAATTAAGAATTAGAAGCTATTTCTTCTTCCAATAATCTTGATATCCTTCTTGCTCTAATTCCTCTTTTGGAATAAATCGCAGGGCTGCTGAATTGATGCAGTAGCGAAGCCCACCCTCTTTTTTAGGGCCATCTTCAAAGACGTGACCGAGATGGATATCACTAGTTTTAGTCCTTACTTCAACGCGGTGGCGAGGCAAAGAATAATCATCTAGTTTGACGAGTAAACCGTCTTGAATTGGCCTTACAAAACTCGGCCAGCCAGTGCCTGAGTCAAATTTATCGTAGGAGGCAAATAGCGGCGTGCCATCGACAGCATCGACATAAATGCCCTCCTTATGATTGTTCCAATATTCATTGTCAAAAGGCGGTTCGGTGGCATCTTCAAATATTACTTTTTTCTGAAAAGGCGTTAATTCAGGAATCTTCTTTTTCATAATTTTACCCTCTTATTTATAATATCACGAATCATAATATTATTATGATAATGTCTATAAAAAACCCACGAAAATCATCGTGGGTTAAAGGTGTCAAAACAATACTATTCGGTTTTTGGCTGAATTTCTTTCGTTTCCAAATGTTTGGATTCGCCGTGTTTGACAAAGAACATCGTGACCGCGGCGGCGATGGAGAAGAAGATGGCGTAAGGGAAGAGCGTCAGAGTCATGCCAAAAGTGTCCATCAGAAGACCGGAGATGACTGGGGTAAGCGCCTGGGCCAGCATGCTTGCGGCGTAATAGTAACCGGTGAATACCCCGATATTGGGACCCTTGGACATTTCGACGACCATCGGATAGGAGTTGACATTAATGGCCGCCCAGCCAAAGCCGACGACGACCATCGCAGCGTAGATAACCCAGCCGAACGATAAATCAATGCTGGCGATAAAAGCGAGGATGAAACCAAGAATTAAAACGCCGATACCGACGAGAATCATGTTGCGCCGTCCAAACTTGGTGGAGAGAATGCCAATCGGATAAAAAGCGATCAAGGCGGCGCCGAAACCGATCATAGCCGGGAATGTGTAGTTTTCGATTTGTAAAATATTTTGGGCATAGAGCGATAATTTGCTCGAAGCCGCATTGTAGGCGAAGAACCAGAGGAACACTGAAAGAAGAATTAAAACGAAACTTCTCATGACGGCGGGTTCCATCTTTTCGCCCTTTGTGCCTTTGGCAATCTTTTCATCTTCTTCGGTTTCAAGGCCGAGGCGCAGCGATTCGCGACGCATTTCATCGGTCCATTTAACTTCCTTGACCAAGAACATGAAGACGGCTAGGAAAGCCAGCATCAAACCGGCTACAATGCCAAATAAGTAGAGGTAATTGAAAGTGTCGTAGTTTGATACCTTGACCGTTCCGACAACCATGATTAAGACAAGGGAGATACCGCCTCCGATCGTTCCCATGGCATTGATGATAGCGTTTGCCTTAGAGCGAAGTGGTTTGATAGTGACATCGGGCATCAAAGAAACAGCCGGCGTCCTGAACGAACACATCGCGATTAAAACTATAAATAAGATGACGATAAAAGAAGCGAGGTAAATCCAATTCGGCTGAGTGATTTCGGTGAAAATGTGAGCTGCGCGCAGTTCGGCCACTTTGTCGGCGACTTGAGTGATATAAACAAAACCATAACTGTTGCCTTCAAGCAAAATAATTTCTTTGATGTTACCACCCACTGTAAAGTAATAACCGATGACGTCATCATTTCCGTTAAGAATGGAAAGCATCGGAGAGATATCCTCAGCTCGAACAGCCTGAAACTGATAGAAATCGACGACGGCCAGCGAAACAAAAACGATGGCGGCCACGATTGTTCCAATTAAGATATAAGGTTTTCTCTTGCCCATTTTTGTGACGGTTTTATCAGACCATGCTCCAAAAAGTGGCAACAGAGCCAAAGCGAGCAAATTGTCGAGAGCTAGTAAGATACCAGACCAAGTCTGATTAAGACCAAAGTTGTTGACAAGCACAATGGACATGACACCGTCATAGATTTGCCAGAACATGCTGATCAGCAAAAATGCTAAACCAACCAAAAATGTTCGCTTAACGTTCAATTTCATGAATTTCTCCCCGTGTGTTCACACATATCTAAATAAGATATTACCATACCAATAATAGATTTTATAGAATAAAGAACGGAGATTTACGGCCTTATTGCTTCAAAAATGTAGTTCGAGCTTTCTTTTTCGGCGAGACTTCTTTTTTCGTCGCTATCGATCGTCCACGAAATGACATTCATTCCTCGGCGGCGAAGGCGGCGAAGCTTTCGATATGGCATATAATTAATATCAAAAGCGATAAATGACGGTTTTGAGATAAAGCGGATGTTGAGCGACTTAAACATCCAGGTCGCAAACCTTCCGATTTTTTCTAATCCGAGCGAGACGAGCTGCCCATAAGGATACTTATTCGGATGATTTTTACTGAGCCACCGAATCGCATAGGGATTAAAAGATTCGATCGCGATATTGTTCGTCTTTGGGTAATTTTCCAAAAGCGTAAGAATTGACTCAGGGAGACGAGGATTAAAAGTTCCATCGACTTTCATCTCAATCAAGAGCGGAACGCGGCCGCCGACGACTTCGAGAACTTGTGCAAGCGTCGGAACCGTTTCTTTAGAAAGAAAAAGAGCGGTTTCGCGCAAATCGTCCTTTGTCATCTCGCTGATGCGGCGGGAAAGGCCGGCCACACGCGATAAATCATCATCGTGGACAACCGCAAGAGTGCCATCTCTCATCAAATGAACATCGAGTTCGATTCCGTAACCGTGGTCGACGGCCGCTTTAAAAGCGCTGAGACTATTTTCATCGAAATGTTCATCGTGCAGTCCGCGATGGGCTAGAGGTATTTTTAAAAAATTGGAAAAATTACTCATTTTGAATTTCCTATATAAACTATTTTACCTGTTTAACTTATTGATGTTATGACTTTTTTAAACGACTTTTGATCGTTGACAAAATAAAATCACTGACTTCCAAAGGGACATATGGCGTGATGTCGTTACCGAATAAAGCTAACTCTTTTACAGCCGAGGATGTGACGAATAGGTTATTCTGCGAAGGAAACATAACCAAAGTTTCGATTTCGGGATTTATCGTGTGGTTAAACTGGTAGAGAGTAATCTCCGCTTGATAATCGTTAGTGTTTCTAACACCGCGAATAATCGAAGCATTGTCCTTTTTTTGCGCGTAGTTAACGACCAATTCTTCACTTGCCTCAACGATGACATTATCTAAGTCTTTCGTCGCTGTTTTAAGCATTGCCACCCGCTCCTCGGTCGTAAACAGGTACCGCTTGTTCGGATTGATAGAGACTAGGACATACAAGCGCGAAAAAATTTTCGCGGCTCGGCGAATAATATCGAGATGACCATTGCTTATCGGATCAAAAGATCCAGGATATACGGCCTGCTTCATCATTGAAAAAAATCTAGAACATCAGCGGCAAATTGGTCGGGGATGTCGGTGATGGCGGTGTGAGAAACGCCTTGATAAACGCGCTTGGTGGCATTTTTCAATGCCGCCAGCGTCTCATTTACCATGTATTCGAGAACGACCAAGTCTTTGTCGCCCCAAAGAAGGAGGACGGGGCATGTCACTTTGGCGATGTCTCCAGTGCCGTTATTGTAGAGATTGGAATAATTCGACATATTCAAATTGGCAAGGCTCCAGTCGATATCGACGAGATTGCGCTGTTTTAATGTCTCATCAAGGAGATAAGAAAGAAGGACCGGCCCGGGTTTTCGGACATTATAAATCGTCAATGAGTAGATATAATCATAAAAAGCCTTGTTCTGTGTTGCCGTCGCATGAAGGGCGGGGGCAACCTGAACCGGATCTTTCGCCATCTCTTCTTTACTCGCGTAAATTTGTCCGATTAACGGCATGTTGTTATCGCCCTTTTTAAAAATGGGATAGCCGCGATAGGAGGCTCCGGCAAGCGAGATTATCTTCTTGACTAGAGATGGTTTCTTGGCCGCTATTTTGTAAGCTACACCCGCGCCTGTCGACCACCCGAGAACATAAGCTTCCCGGACTTTTAGCTTATCGACAAAATTCAAAACGTCGTCAGCTAATTCGTCAAGCGAGTTAAAACGCGAGTTATAAGATGAATCGCCAAAACCCCGCAAATCGGGAGCTAAAACGCGAATATTGTTTGGAATTCGCGCAAAAAGTTCATAGAAATAAACGCTGCTGGACATGTTTCCGTGAAGGAGCAAGAAGACTTTTTCACCAACTCCTTGTTCGATGTAGGCGTATTTTTCGCCGTTATCGAGAGTGATGTTTTTTTTGACAAATCTTTCCATGATAATCCTCCTAGATTAAATATTTGTCGGAATGCGAATTTGTAAATCCGAGAACGAGAGAGACGAAAACATGGGGCTTTTCATACATGAAGGCGTGACCAGCTTTTGGAACGATGATATGTGTTGAATTTTTGATGTGTTCGGCAAGATAGGCTTGCTCGGTAGAAGGTGTCAACTGATCGAATTCCGAAGAGACGATGAGAGTCGGTACTTCAATCTGATGTATATGCTTGGCTTCATCGAGGGATTCGGCAGAAATGACGAGACGTCGCATGCGGGCTTGAAAATCTTGAGACGAAAAAAGCGGAATGAGCAGCTGACGGCGCTTTTCCATCCAATCGTAGTTGGCGACATAAAAATTTGGCGAGTAGATGACTGGTATCGTTATGTCATAGTAGGCCTCGCCATCGAGGGTAGCTCCTACTCTATTCCAACCGCGGCCGATGTCGCGAAGCCATTCATTAGTGCGAGAAGTAGTGTTAAAGAGCATTAAGCGCCGCAGACTATCTTGGTATTTTAATGCGAACTTAATCGCAACTTCGCCGCCATAGCTGATTCCCATGATATTGATTTTGGATATTTTTAAATAATCCAAAAAAGCCTTAACGACCTCAACTTGAATGTCTTGGGTGTAAGTTTCATTCATGCGAGCCGACTGGCCCATATCGAGTAGATCGATTCTTAAAAAGCGATTATCCTTGCTCAATGCCGGGATAAAAGTCTTCCAAGAAGCGGTGGACATCATGATGCCATTGAGAAAGAGAATCGGCTCACCGGCGCCATCGTCTTCATAGTAGATTGGCTTTTCCTGGAAAGTGAAAAATGGCATTCTTATCCTCCGATGATTCCTAGAGCGATGGCTTCTTTGCGCAAGCCTTCGCGGAATTTGGGATGAGCGATGGAAATAATCTTTTCAACCCGTTCTTCAATCGTCGTGCCTCGGAGATTGACAATGCCGTATTCGGTGCATAGATAGTGGAGATCGTTACGCGATAAAGAGACGGCGGCGCCAGGTTTTAACTGACAGACGATCTTCGAGACTTCTTCGCGCTCCCCGGTTTCCGGATTGCGGACATTAGTCGTTGAATATAAGGCGATGATCGAGCGGCCATTCTTGCTGTTTTGGGCGCCGATGGCAGTATCGCTTTGTCCTCCGGTTCCGCTGAATTGCTTGGAACCGATCGATTCGGAGCAGCATTGTCCCGTGACATCGACCTCAAGGGTCGTATTAATTGAGACCTGGTTATCGTTATGAGCGATGACATATGGGTCGTTGACATATGAACCTGCTAATAGCGTGACAGCGGGGTTGTTATCGATGAAATTATATAAATCGCGATTGCCCATGGCGAAGGTGGCGACCATCTTGCCCGGGAAAAGCTGTTTGCGCTTGCCGGTGATGACTCCAGCCTTAGCTAATTTGGCCATCTCGTTGGTTAACATCTCGGTATGGACGCCGAGGTCTTTTTTGCCATAGAGGGATTTGGCAACGGCGTTGGGAATGCCACCGATGCCTAGTTGAATGCAATCGCCGTCATTGATTAGATCGGAGATGTATTTTCCGATCATGAGGTCTTTGTCGTTGGGTTCGGTATCGGGAATTTCCGGAATTGGATAATTGGCTTCAATAAAATAGTCGACATCGCTGACATGAACCTCCAAGTCGCCAAAAGTGCGCGGTGCATTGGGATTCATCTCCAAGATGACGATATCAGCTTCTTTAATCACTTGCTTTTCGTAGGTGTTGCCAAGCGATAGCGAAACATAGCCGTGTTCATCTTGCAGCGATGATATACCAACATAAATGTTGGGTTTGACGTGATCGAGTCGTTTCGTGCCGGCGTAATGCAGCACATTAGGGATAAAGGAGACATTGCCGTTAGAGTGGGCTTTGCGCATTCCGGCATTGTAAAACCAGCCCGCGAGTTTAAAGGACTCTCGATAAGCTGGATTCATGTAGAACTCATAGTCTTGCATCGGCAGGCAGTTGGTGACTGTAACGTTTTTTACTTTGCCGTGCAGGGTGTGCAATCTCGATAAGAAATCTCTTCCTTCGCTCGCGCCCAAACCGGTGAAAATGTGATCATTGCTCTTGACGAGTTTCAACGCCTCTTCAACAGAAATGATTTTTTTGGATAAATCTTGTTTCATAATGTTCTCCTTTATGTAATGACGAGCCTTGCGACCCGCCGCAACGCGCAATTGCGGCGGGATTAGCAAGGTTGCTTAACTAAATGTTACTAGGCCTTCTTGGCGGCTGGGACTAAGTTCCAGACGTATTCGAGGGTTCTGAGGGTGTCGACTTCGGCCAAAGCGCTCGTATTGACTGGATCGGCGAGATAGAGCTTGCTGAAACCAAGATCGGTGACACCGAGGCGTTTGCCATCAGCGTAATCGATTTCACTGCCCATTGGAAGATCGACTGGATCTTCTTCCATGGCATTGATGTAGTTGAGCCACGTGAGTTCTTTGTCGGCGGCCTTGACTCTAGCCAGACCTTCTAAGAAGATTTTGGCAGCGACATAACCGGCGATGGCGTATGAACTACCTGCATAAGCGACTTGTCCGCCGGTGTTCATTTCGGTCAGATAAGCGACGTATTCTGGAGTTAAAGCATAGGGGTTAAGCGTCGCATCATAGTAAGCGAGGTCGGTGACGTCGAGCCATGAATTCGTGAAGACTGGGCGATCGGCGGTAATTGAACCGGCGGCAGCGGCAGCTCTGAGAATGTCGGTGTTGGCTGTGACATAAGAGGTGATGACTTTGGTATTGAAGTTCGCGTCTCTCATGTAATTGAGAATTTCGGTGAACGGAACTTGGTTGGCGGTGACGATGACGACATCACATCCAGCGGTCTTTAAAGTGTTGACCGGTGCGGAGTGGTTCGTGCCTTGTTCGGCCGGGGTGGTGACATAGACGAGGTTTTCTTTGGCGGCGGCAGAGAGGAGTTCGGCTTGTTTCTGAACGCCATAGAGCATGCCTTCGCCGGCATCGTCAGTTGTGGAAATAACGCCGATTTTGGTGGCATTTAAGCCGCTGACAGCGTCATCGGCGAGAGCTCTGGCGAGCATCATGCGACCTTCGGAGTTGTAGATGGGCTGAACCGGCATGACGGCCTTATTAAAGCCTTCGGCTGCTTCTTGATATAAATCAGAAATACCGGTAGCGGCATAGACCATCGGAATGCCTTGATCTTTGATGTAGTCGACAGTTGCGGCGACAGTGTTGGTGCCGAAGTGTCCGACGAGAGCAAAGACTTCGTCTTGTTCGACTAATTTTTGCGTGGCAGCTAAGCCGATCGCGCCGTCAAATGAGTCATCATAGTGAATCAGTTCGACAGTGGCGCCATCGAATCCGCCGGCGTCGTTAAAGTTTTTCAAGACGGCGTTGATGCCGGCATTGAAGGGAACGCCGACTGTCGCAAAAGCGCCAGAGGTGGCGGCGGTGTTGCCGATG
>JAEWMX010000007.1 GCA_023393065.1 Bacillota bacterium
GCCACATAAGTGGCGCCTACCATAGGACTCGAACCTATGACCGATCGGTTAACAGCCGATTGCTCTACCGACTGAGCTAGGTAGGCGTGTTATTCAAAAGAATAACGCAAGAAGTATATTACCAAAAGGATTTTGAATATGCAATGAAGATTTATTCAGTACCGCACTTCTTGTGAACGGCGCTTATGAGATCGCCGATCGTCTGCAAAGAGGTCATCTCTTCATCGGTGAATTTAATCTTGTATTCATCTTCCAATTCAAGGATGAGCTCGACCATATCAAGAGAATCTAAGCCGTAGTCTTTTAAGGTCTTACCTTCGTCGACGACTTCGATGTTTAATTTTTTCTTAAATTTTTCAAGAACGCTATTTACTTTGGCCATGTTTTTGTCCTCACTCCGTTGTATTATATCAAAAATTATTCTTTTGTTAGAAGGAAATTACACCGATGAAAAAAGGGCAGATGCCCTTCTTGATCATATATTGGTTAAACGGCTCTAAACAGGTTCTTCGACCGGGGCGAGAATTTGATCGGCGACATGCGAGGTCGCTCCATCAAAAGCCGTGATCAACGCCGTGCTGACGCCCGCGAAAATCAAGACGACTAGCAAAATGCCGAGCAGTTGCCCTTTAATTTCAGACATTTGTTCTCCTTTCTTCTAATTGTAATATCCGATTACGACGCTTCTTCGAATGCTCAGTTCCATCGGCTCGTCACTCATGACAATCGGTTCATAAGAAGTCGTCACAACATATATGTAAGTGTCGCCGAAGCGCGGAGTGCAATTACTAACGCAATAAATAGTGCCATCGGCTTCGCTTTCAACGAATTCGACAATGGCAGCCGTAATCCCTCCGTATTCGACTATCAAGTGTCCGGCCGTCATCGCCACCGCATCGAGGTTTGAATAGAGAAGCTGCAAATTGATGATGTCGCTTCCAAAGAGAAATACGTTTATGACGAAGATAAATGACAAGATGACACCGATGCTAGATCCCACTGATAACATCTCCAATCATCGTGATAATGCCAAACGTAATCATCATCGTTATGAGTCCCGCGCCAATAAGGGGTAAGGTGTTGAGCGAATCAAGCCCTTTACGAATTTTGCTAATCTCATCCTGGTAATATTGATCCGCGATCCGTCCAAAAACACTTTGAAACTGAATAAGGCGCATCTCGTCGTTTCCTTGATCGACCATTTGAAAAATACATATCATCGCTTGCTCGATAGTCAGCGATTGAAACCTCTGCCCGAAACGCACAAAAGGCATAACCGTCTTATCTTCATCGATTTGGGCGAGTAAAGTATCAAGATAATCTTTGATTGTCGGAGAGGCAAAACTCGTTAGTGCTTCAAGCGAATTGTAAATATTTAGTCCGTTGCGTAGATAGATTCCAAAATAGGTGAAGAGCTTGACGAATTCCTTTTGCATCAAAAAAAGAACGCGGACTCGCAAACTGTGGTAGCGCATCTGGTTATAGACGATGAGAATCAAAATGAGGAAGGGGATGAATAGAAGAAGCAAGGGCTTATTAATTAGAAGAATAATTGCCCCGTATGATAGCGAAATAGAACCGGCGATAATCGCCTGTTTCCGGATCTCTTTTTGATAGTTTAAATTGGCGCCTAAAATAGCCTTTTCAAATGGTCTCATGATTGTTTCCTTCAAGAATCGGCGAATTCAAAAACTTATTGAGAGCGAGGTGATTAGAGATGAGAAGTAAGAAAAATAGCGAAGAAGTCATGGCGATGACAAGTGTTTCGTTTAGCAGTTTACTATAAAACTGGCCCATGCCAAAACGCATGAAAACGATAATGCCGAGAGTAATCGTCCACAGCACGACAAACTCTACTACTTTGCGATTGATGATAGTCGCCACGCTCATCGTGGCTTCTTCCATGCGATGTACTTCTTGAATCAGGGTCGCAGCCATCGTCAAGATATCGCCCCCTTGCTCTTCATAAAGAGTCAAGATGTTAAGAAACATATAGTAGACATCAAAGCGAAAATACTTATTCAAATAGTCGATTTGCTCGCGTACCGAAAGATGTTCGATGTGCTTAATCTCTTCTCTTAACAATCCATCGCAGTTCATCGTGGCGTTGGAAAACGCGTCCGCCATGGAATTGCGCACGCTCATCGAAAGGAGAAAGTTGTTGATAAATTTATGGCATTCTTGCGCGCTAGTCATCATTTTTCCGTGTCTTTCGACTTTACGTTTAAAATAAGCAATACCGTAGACGCAGAAAAGAATGGCAATGATCCCGGCAAGGTAAAAATTGCCGCTGGCAACATAGCCAAAAACTCCCAAGAGGAGTGAGACAAAAATGACGGCTATGATGATTCGCATCGATAAAAAATCTCCATTATATTCTCTCCCTGTTGACAAGATTTGATGAGCGACACGGTATAGGGTGATGGCGTGTTAAAAAGTGTTCCATCCGAGGTCTTTTGATATATCAAAAACGTTTGCTGGCTCTCATGTTCGATTTCAAGGAAGGAAGAAAGAAATCGTCTGATGCGACCTTCCCCATCGCTTTCTTTTTTTAAATAGAGATAGTAGCGAAAATGCTCCCGTATGTCATTTGATGCTTCTTTATAACTAGTCTCTTGTCCGTTTAGCAAAACCATGCGCACCATGCGGCTCGCGATGGTGTCGACGCTTTTGGCGTGAATCGTCGTCAAAACGGGATGACCAGTCATCGCTGAATTCAAGACATCAATCATCTCCTTGCCGCGGCTTTCGGCAATGACCAGCCAATCCGGATTGCTTCTCAAAGCGTTTCTTATCAACTCTGGAAATGAAGCGTGTTGCAAATGGGGATTGACCTGCCAACAAGTCAGGTCGATATTTTCGTTAGCCGAGTTATAAGTCAGCTCCTGAATATTATCGATGACCACCACTCTTTCGTGGCTTTTTATGCGCGATAGGAGATATTTCTGAAGTTCGGTTTTCCCCGTTCCGGTAACTCCTCCGATCACGAGCGATTGGTGATTGGCAATTAAGATATCAATTATCTTGCTGATTGGTTCAGGCATGAACGATCCATCGTCTTTAATTCGTGTTTGATATGAGCCAATTCGAAGCGAAAAAGTTGGTGTTTTGCTATCGTTGAGCCTTCCGAGGGCATAGTGGACGGCATTCAGGCGAAAGCGACCAAAACTCATGTCAAGCAAAGGCTCGGAGTACGAAAATTGCTTTTCGCCTAAGTTAGCGATTTGACGAAGAAAATCGTTAACTTCCTGAGCGCTTACGACAATCGCGCTTCTCGCTCGACCATAATCGTTATGTTGATAATAAACGCTTCGGCCGTTAAAAGAAATATCGGTAATCAAATCATCGTCTAAAAGAGGTGCCAAAAAAGATTGATGCAAAAAATCGATGAGCCGTGAACTATTATCGTTATTCATGTTTTTCAATCGTGAAAGTGAGGCTGTTACGATACTCGTAATTAAATATGACAGGGGCCTTAAAACCAATCGTGACTCCGTCGTAACGATCTAAGGTGTAGCCGCTGCCTTCGTCCTGGTTAAAATAGTGATAAGAAATTGAAAAACTGGCGACATGATTTTTTAGGTTATCGACAAAATAGGATTGAACCTCGTATTCTAATTGAGAAGCGATGTAATATGGTTTTTCTTCTGCAGTCAGACCGATTGTGGCGACTGCGTTTTCCATGATGCCGCTTGGCAACAGCAAAAATGTGCGATTAATGGCGCTTAGTTTTAAAGAAAAGGTAAATCCTGTCAGCAGCAAGGACATACTCACGACGGCAATCCAGATGCCAGTCATAGAATTGTCTCCTGCCACTCGTCGAGAACTCCGCCATTCTCGGGTGTCGAAACACCGATGCAATATTGCGAGCTCCGACAGTCTCCCATAAATTGCAGATGGGAGTAATAAGTGAAGTTATAAACAATGTCGACTTCATTATATCCGCAGTTGTTGATTAGCATTTTTAGTCGGACATCGCGCTCGGTGCTAAAGCGCTCTTTTGGAAAGTAAAAATTATCCGTCGGTATAAAGCCTTCTTTGTTGATCGGTGACATCATCAAGGTATCGGGGTCGACAAACAACTCGGCGGCCAAGCGAATTTCATAGTTGTCGCGGTCGATGGCGACAATATGCGCTGGGATTTCTCGATAGTTAAAAGTAAGACCTCGAGGAAAAAGACTATAGAGTCCTCCGCTTTCTTCGATATACAATGAAAAGCTTGAAAAAAATAAAGGGTTTTCAGAATAGATGGCCAAGGACGAAAGGTTGAGATTGTAGTAATAATCATCTTCGATGACACTTAAGAATCCATAAAAGATAATCATGTCGCGCTTATGATATAAGAACCCGTCGCGCAGCTCAATGTAGTTATAGGCCGAAGAAATCTTTGCCTGGGAGTCACTAAGTACAAAGGGGCTCGCCAATTTCGTATGGGCCTCGACCTCTATTTCGTCGAGTAAGCCATTGGTTAAACAGGAAAAGATTAATGTGTTCGGACCTTCGTCTATCGCATTGTGGTCCAAGACGAATACGCGCGAGATATTCTTAACTGAACCCTTGTTGACATACTCGCTATTTTGAAAGGCGAGAAGCCTATTGGGATATGAATTGTTTTGTAGATAGATGCGAAACAAAAATTGCTGGTTATCCCTCGTCGCCGAAGCGCGATAAAGAAAGGGGATATCAAGATCGGATTCAAGCGAGAAAGGACGGACGATAAAAGATATCCAGCCGATTCTTTCCTCGAGATTAAAGCTGAGGCATAACTGAATGAAAGGCATGACGAAAAATAGCAGGCACAATCTCCGAAGTTTATGCATAAAACTACTCTAGATATTCTAAGAAGCGACAGATAGCCACGCGCTTAAGCCGATAATACGTCGCCGTCGAATACAAACTCAGCCACCAAAACTTGTAGTTATTAAAGAAAAAATCGTTGTTGATGATTCGCTTTGAATCGACGTCGAGTAGGCGAAAAGCATTTTCGATTTTGCTGATGAAAAGCTTGTTGACATCATCGCCTTGATACGCTCTAGCGTAAATCGCCATGTTCAAATCAAATTTGCCGCTCCGAACATTCGCTGATTGCAAAGCCTTAAAATATAACTTGGCAATTTCGCGAACCTCGCTGCACAAAATACGAAATTTCATGCGATATCTACGTTTTCCCATTGCGGAACCTCCTTTCTTCCTTTTAAGAATTTATAAGTACTGACATCGCCAAAATGTTAAAAAATAATAAAAAAATGATAAATTTCCACATGTTAAAAAGATTTTTGGCGATTTGCATGTCGCTCATATTTGAAAAAGATCTCGCTAAAAACAGCAAAGAACGTTTTCTAGGTTTCTTATTGCAATGATGTAGATGTCCTCCGTTGTCCGAACAGCAATGCGAATATTTTGCTGCATCGATAATGTAAGTTGTTATAAGTGTAACATGAGGGGTGGCGACTTACAAACATGTGAAAAGACCTTTAATAAATAAAGGTGATAATTTATAATATCAGCATATGATTATTCTCGTCGGCGCCTCTGCCAGCGGAAAGACCGAAATAGCCAAAATACTCGCCAGAAAGTATGGAATTGTCAAGGCCATAACTCACACCACGCGGCCAATGCGCGATGGCGAACGCGACGGGGTCGATTATTTTTTCGTTAGCAAGAGCGATTTTCAAGACCTCTTGGCCGCTGACTTTTTTGTCGAGATGACCTTATATAACGACAACTACTATGGCTGTTCAAAACCACAGGTGAGCGACAGCAAAGCCGTAATCGTCGATCCCAATGGTTTAAAAGCTTTCCAGAAGCTCAAAAATCCGCGCGTCATATCGTTTCTTATTATCGCTGACGAAGAAATTCGCTTTCAGCGAATGCTGACGCGTGGCGATAGCAAAGAGAATGCCTTGAAGCGCATTAATAATGATCACATCGATTTTGATTCCAAAAACATCGGATTCACCAATTACATTGTGGTAAATCAAGATAACACCTTAGAAGAGGCAGCGGATAAAATATATCGAAAATACACCGAAGCCCTAGAAAAATTAAATTACTAAATATTATATTGTTCAATAAATTCGTCGTATGTAATGTACTTATCCACGACGATTTTTTCTTTGATGTAGATGATGCGATTGGCCACCGTCTGAATCAATTCATGGTCGTGCGATGTAAACAAAATCACACCGCGATAGTTAACCATTCCTTTATTTAGAGCTGTGATGGCTTCAAGATCGAGATGGTTGGTCGGATCATCGAGGAGGATGAGATTGCCGGCGACGAGCATCATGCGGGCGAGCATCAATCGAACGCGTTCGCCGCCTGATAGAACATTGACTGGCTTAAGGGCTTCTTCACCTGAGAAAAGCATGCGGCCAAGCCAACCGCGCAAGACGGTTTCGCTCTGATCTTTAGAGTATGGGCGAATCCATTCAACGAGATTTTCGTCGTGTCCGACAAAAAAGGAAGTGTTATCGCTTGGCAAATAAGTGGGAGTGATTGTCACACCGTAGCGATATTCACCGCCGTCAGCTTCACCAACTCCTCCTAAAATATCAAAAAGAGCCGTCAAAACTTGGCTATTATCGGCAATAAATGCCACTTTATCGCCTTTGTTGATGGTAAACGACAAATTTCTGAACAAACCGTTTTTGGTCAGATTTTTGACCTCGATAACATTGTTGCCAACTTCTTTTTCAAATTTCCATTCGACAAAAGGATAACGACGGCTTGAAGGTCTTAAGTCATCGAGGGTTATTTTTTCCAATTCTTTTTTGCGAGATGTCGCCTGCTTGGATTTGGAGGCGTTGGCCGAGAAACGGGCAATGAAAGTCTCCAACTCTTTCATCCGCGTTTCTTTTTTGACATTTTCACGCTTTGACTGCTCGAGAATCAATTGGCTCGATTGATACCAAAAATCATAGTTGCCGACGAAAGAGGTGATTTTGCCATAATCGACATCGAGAATGCGCGTGCACACTTTGTTTAGAAAGTGTCGATCGTGAGAGACGATAATCACGATGTTTTCAAAGTTGAAAAGATAATTTTCGAGCCAGCGCGTGGCTTGAATATCCAAATCGTTGGTCGGTTCGTCCAAGATTAAAATGTCTGGATTGCCAAAGAGCGCTTGGGCGAGTAAGACTTTGACGATTTGTCGTTGATCGAGCTCGCCGACAAGCCGGTCTTGGTCATCGGCAAAAATGCCGAGCGAATTGAGAAGTGTTCGCGCTTCGCTCTCGGCTTCGTAGCCATTTAGTTCGGCATATTCGAGTTCGAGTTCGGCGGCTTTTAAACCATCGTCTTCGGAAAAGTCGGGTTTGGCATAAAGAGCATCGCGTTCCCTCTGCACTTGAACAAGCCGCTTGTGACCTTCTAAGACGGCATCGACGACACGAAATTCATCGAAGGCGTGATGGTCTTGTTTGAGGGCTGAGATGCGTTCCTTATCGGTGACGACGACATCGCCTTTATTAGGTTCTAGCTCACCGGTTAATATTTGTAAGAAGGTCGATTTGCCGGTGCCGTTAGCCCCGATGATGCCATAGCAGTTGCCTTTGTCAAAAGTCAGGTGAACGTTCTTAAAAAGAACGCGACCTCCGAATTGTAAAGTTACATTATCAACTAGTAGCATAATTACAATTTACCTAATTTATGAAAGAAGTCAAATGTGCTCTCGTGGACGCCGCGCGCAAAACAAGCAATCCTTTTTGGAACAGCTTTGTCCTTCGGATATCCGCTGATTCCAAATAATCCGCGCGGAATTAAATAGCGCCCGTGAGAGTCGTCTTGACTCGCGAGCAGGGCAATACCTAAGGCCGACTTCTCCGGAGGGCACATGAAGACATTCATAAAATTGCGAGCGATGCGCGAAAACCAGCGCGGAAAAGAACTCGAAGCGCCGCTGACGATATTCGTCGAAGCGACACCGGGATGCATCATAGAATAGCGAATACCACCGCTTTTTTGATTCATGAAGAAATAGTGGTTGGCCATCATGAATTTTTTTGAAAGGGCGTATTGGCGGTACAAGGTCAATTTGTCAGAAGTAAAATAAGATTGAATATTTTGATATTTATAGCGGCGATTGGCCAACGATCCAACGCAGACGACATTTACGCTATCCATCTTTGAAAAATATGGTCGCAGCAACTCAAAAAGGTAGAATGTACCTAAGTAGTTTGTCCCGATTGTCAAAGGATAGCCGTCAGTGGTTAACGCATCTTTTTTGGGGTGAAAGATGCCGGCGTTAAAAACAAAGCCGTCAATTTTGGAATATTTATTTTGCAGTTCTAAAGAAAACTTTTCAATACTTGAAAAAGAGGCTTGATCATAGATTAATATGTCAATTTGCGCACCAGGTAAAGTTTCGAGGATTTCGGCGCGCGCTTTTTGGGCGCGTCCAAGGCTGCGACAAGCCATCACTACTCGCGCGCCTTTAGCGGCCAGCAAACGCGAGGCATAAAACCCGATTCCGCTATTTGCTCCGGTGATGACGATCGTCTTATCGGATAAATCACCGACGCGGTCATCGAGATACGCAAGATATTTTAAATTGTCCATAGATCGAGTTCGATCACAATGACGAGAATGGCAATCAAAACGGCGACGACAAGCATTGCGACTAAAGCCATGGTCACGATTTTGCGGTCGAGTTTATTTTTAGGATTAAATTTCGGCTCGTTATCGGGCCGGGGTGTCATTTTGTTATTCTTATCAAAATCAAACATTAATTTTTCTCCTCATGTATTTTAGCAGTTAAACAGTTTTTTTCTAGTAAAAAAACAAAACGATAATTTATTCGTCTTCGTCTGCGGGAGGGAGAACTTTTACGCGGATCTTTTCAACGGTGAACTCATCGGCCTGAGTGACTTTGATTTCGAGATTTTTATAAGTGAAGCGGTCGCCGACTTTAGCAAAGCGCTCTAAAATCGAAACGCACCATCCGCTAACGGTTGAGTAATCGGCGTCTTCATCGAGGTCTAATTCGACTAGTTCGAAAAAATCTTCGATATTCATCGCGCCATCTATCTGATAGACCCCGTCGCCCAATTCGGTCGCTTCTTCATCGATTTCATCCATTTCATCCCAGATGTCGCCGACTAATTCTTCGACGATGTCTTCGAGGGTGATTAAACCTTCCGTGCCGCCGTATTCGTCTTTGACGATAGCGATGTGGTTGTGCGAGGCTTTAAAGTCTTGTAAGACCGCAGATATATTGCGGGAACGAGGGACAAAAGTGACGGGCGTTAAAAGGGTGCGCACATCGATTTTTTCGTTGTTGAGCATCGCTTTCAAGAGGAGCTTTGTCGGCAAGATGCCAATGATATTATCAATCGTCTCCTCATAGACTGGCACGCGCGAAAACATAAAAACGTTATCGTCGTTGATCAGATCGCTGATGTCATCTTCGATGTCAAAGGCAAAAATATCGACGCGAGGTGTCATGATTTCGTAGGCCTGCGTATCCATGAAAGTGATAGCCGAGCGAAGCAATTCGCCTTGTTCTTCGTCGATGACGCCTTCCTCTTCAATGGTGTCGACCATCTCTTGAAGCTCATCATCGCTGACCGCCTCTTCTTCCTCTTCGGCTTTTTTGTATAGCGGCGAGACGATGAGGCGACCGATGGCGCTTGAAGCGTAGACAAACGGAATAAAGATGTATTTAAAAACGAGAATCGGATAAGCATAGAGTTTAGCGAGGCCGTGAGAGTAGACGCGACCGATGACCTTCGGAATAATTTCGGCGAAAGTGACGATGATCAAAAACATGATGATGGTGATGATGCTGGGGCCGAGGATATCGCCAAAATACGAGATGCTCGCGAGTGACGAAGCGGCGATATTGACAAGATTGTTCGAAAAGAGAATCGTCGTAATCGTCTTGTCGTATTCGTTTGCGAACTTGTAAGCCAAAGCCGCGCTTTTGCTGCCTTTTTCAGCATCTTTTTTAAGACGCAAAGTATCAACGGTGCTATACACCATATCCGCTGAGCTGAAAAAAGCCGAAAATGCGACCATGACGGCGATGGCGGCAAGGACGATGATTTCTAGCGGCGTCATCATGGCTTAACCTTGCCTTTCGCAATTTTGGGGTTGAATTCGTCAATATCCCCGACGAGTTCTTCAAGGACATCTTCCATGGTCACCATACCTAAGACGACATCTTTGGAGCCGCGAACGATAGCGATGTGCGTGTGATTGCGCTTAAAGCCTTCGATCATCTCGTCCATCATAATCTGCGTCGTCACAAAATAAGGTTTCTGCAAAGTCGATTCAATGGTGATATCGCGATTTTTCAAAAACTTGTGCAAATACGTTTTGACATGAAGAATGCCGACAATATTATTAATATTGCCGCGATAGATGGGAATGCGCGAATAATTCGTCTCTAAGAGATGTTGATTCAGTTTCTCGTGGGTCAGGCCCTGAATATCAATCGCAAACATTTTGGATCGAGGAGTCAACACTTCTTTGACCGAGGTATCGACAAAATCGAACGAGGCGTAGATGATGTCGGATTCATTCTCTTCAATTAGACCTTCTTCTTCGATCGACTCGACGATATTAGTAAAATCATCCCTAGTCAGTGTCGGCTTCTCTTTAAAGCGAAAAACTTTATAGACGATCCAAATAATGCCCTGAAAGATGAGAATTACTGGATAAATAATAAGTGATAAGCCATAGATGATATAGCTCGAAAACATCGCCATCTTATCTGGCATCGCCTTAGCGATAAGCTTTGGTATCGTATCGCCAAAAAGGTAAAAGACAAGAGTCGTGACAACCGTCGAAATAATTGAAATTACCTCATCTGTCACGCCATAAATGCGGAGCAAAGAAAGAAAAAGCACTGTCGAAATGACAGAAGCAAGAATAGCTACGATGTTATTTCCAATGAGAGTCGCAATCAGTGTGCGATCATATTTTTCATGAATTTTAACGACTAGTTTAGCGGTTTTGCTGCCTTCATCAGCCCTGACCTTCATGCGGAACTGATTCATCGCCGCGAAGGCTGTTTCCGTCATCGAGAAGAAGGCGGAAGCGATTAGCAACAAAATAATTAATAAGATATAGAGCCACGATCGAGGGTCAGGCATCGACAACCAACTCCTTTATTAGACCTCAACGCGAAAGCAATAATAACATAACTATAAATTGTTCGCAAACAATAATTCGGGCAGACGCGCGAGCGTTATTTGGCTTTGCCGAGCACTTCGTGGCAATGGCGACAGCGCGGCTCATAGGCTTCGGCCGCTCCGACGACGACGATCGGATCTAAGAAATGAGCCGGCCGGCCGTTGACGATCCGCTGGGTTTTGGTGGCTGGCGAACCGCAGCGCACGCAAATCGCCGTCAGCTTGGTGACGAACTCGGCGCGGGCCATCATTTCCGCCGTCACGGCAAACGGCTCGCCGCGAAAATCGCTATCGAGACCTCCGACAATAACGCGAATGCCAATATTAGCTAGATGCTCGCAGAGAGGAATCAGCTCTGAGTCAAGAAATTGAATCTCGTCAATCACGACGGCATACGTGCTGTCTTTAATGTGTGAAAGGATATCTTTTGACGAATCGATTACGATTGATTTTCGACGGCTATTGCTATGGCTTACAACTTCGTCTAAAGAATAGCGATTGTCGATGCGGGGACGAAACACCAAAACTTCTTTTTTGGCGTATTCGAGCCTTTTGATGCGGCGAATGAGTTCCTCGCTCTTGCCGGCGAACATCGGACCGGTGACCACTTCAATCCAGCCCGGTTTATTAATTGTGTCCATATTTGAATCCTCTTCACTAGATTATGCCAAAGGTATCAGTCAATAACAATGTTATAAGCAACAAAAAAGGCGATATAAATCGCCTTAATTGATTGAATGAAATGTTACTCTTTAATCTCTTTAACCCAGTTGTGGAGTTCGACTTTTCCTTGTTCAAGGCCGCTCTTTTCCATGGTGTCAGCAATCAGTTGTTTCGCCCTTCTCAAACTGAGATCGGACTTGACTTTGAAGACGAGAGGAATGTCTTTATAAATGCCTTTATGGCCGGCATCTTGAACGGGAAGAGTGGTCTTTTCATAATCTTTAGGATCAAGCGCGTAGTAGAGTTTAAGGCTCTTGCCGGCAATCGTGATCTTTAGATACGTCTTGGTGTGGAGGCGGAAGGTATCGCCCGAATTTGAAACGCGGCTCTTGACGCCGTAACTCATAACTTCGCTTTTCAGCTCGTTATAGTTATTTTTCATCTCTTTATCGGCCTTCAACATTCTCGTTTGAAAGGGAATGCGCTCATAGGCCGGCTTTTCCACTTCTTCTTCCTTTGGCTGAGGAGCAACTTTTACGGGTGCTGGCTTCTCGGCGGGAACGATGACGGGAGCGGGCTGAACGACTGGCGCCGGAGCGGGTACCACTTGTACAACAGGAGCCGGAGCCGGCTTAACGGCTACCATTTTTTCAATGGCCTCGAGCATGATCTGACGCATTTCTTCGACCGTGACTGGTTTAGGTTCGGCGACAGGTTCGGGCTGAGGTTCAGGTTTGACCACCACTTTAGCCAATTCTTCGGAGATGACGGCGCGAATTTTATCTTCGCTCAATTCCTCTTCGACAACCTCGGGTTCGGGCTGAGGTTCTGATTTTACGATAAGTTTCGATAATTCGTCGGCAATCAACTGGCGAATTTGATTTTCGTCAAGCGGTTTGACTGTCAGCTCTTCTTTCGGAGCAGGAACAGGAACCGGAGCGGGGGCGGGAGCTGGCACGGCGACGATAATCGGTGCCGGGGCGGGTTTTTCAACCTCTTCGACTTTTAGTTCTTCTCTGACCATCGCGCGAATTTCTTCTAGGGAAGGACCGACTTGAACAACAGCTGGAGCGGGTGCTTTGGGTTCTTCTTTAACAGTTGGAACCACTGCCGGTTTAGCCCCTAATTCGCCATGCATAATCTCTTTAATTTTATCGACATTCACTTCGTCGTGCTTAGCGGGTTCTTCTTTAACGGCTTCGTAACCGACGGCTGGTTGAACTTTAGGTTCTTCCTTGGCGACAGGTTTTGGCTCTTCTTTTTCAACGGGTTTGGGTTCTTCCTTAACTTCCTCTTTCTTAGCCTCGACTGCAACTGTGTGGGGCTCAAGGCACGGGAATTTCCCCTCTTTCATACACGGGCAATATCCGGCTTGCATGCAAGGGACGAAATTTCCGCGAGCGCAAGGGCAAGAAGCCAAGAACGGATAAGGCGGATAAATGTTCTGCTGTGGGGCCGGAGCAGCTTGCGGCTGTGCCGGTGGGCCATAAGTATTAATGTATTGGACGAGTAATGGTCCGCTGATTCCAGGCTGAGTGTTCACAGTATGAACAGGTGAAGCTGGCGCTTCGGGTTTAGCCGCTGGAGCGGGGGCGCTTTCAAGTTCATCATGGAGAACTTCGCGTATTTCGTCAGCGCTAGGCGCATTAGGTTGCGGTTCTTCGCGAATTAAAACGAGGCGCTCATCGTTGCCACTGGCGTTCGAGAATGTTCTCTTTGGTGGCGTTGGTGCATTTGCACAGTAGGCCATATTAATAATGCCGGCCACTAAAATTAAGATGAGAGCGAGAGCGATGAAACCATGTGTCGCCCAAAGCAAAATCGAGACTAATAAGGTGCTTGGAGTCAGCACTGTAGTAATGAACTGAGCGGTGCCAAGCAGGAAAGCGACATCAAAGACGCTAACGGCCAAAATCAAATACCAGCTGACTAAGACAAGGGCTGATTTTGGTTTGTTGTACTTGGCCATCAAAACGATCCAAATAATTGGGATGATGAGACCAAAAACGCCGATTGCAGTGAGCATCACAATTCTCAGGAGATCGTAAACTGGATTGCCTAAAAAACTAAACCACGAGTAAATTTGTCCCCAACTATCGGCAAAGAAGCCGGGAAAAGTGTAAAAATTACCGAGATTTAGAAAGGGCAAAACTACGAAGAGGACGATTCCCAAAACGAGCGCAACTAATGCGGCGATGGTTAAAGCGACAGTTGTTTTCTTCATAAATAACCTTCTTTCTGTGCTTACGCTATGACTATGACTATAGTTTATTATAAGAATATAAAATATTCTACAATTCTTTAAAAAATATGCGAGAAATGCGCAGTATTTTAAAAAAATTGCGCAAATACGGGACTTTTTTTAGATGACATAACTACCTGTTTGTATAAATTTGTAGATGCTTTTTGAGTAACTTAATGTGAATTTGGCCTTTCGGACCTTCCTCGCCATCTATACACCATGGCGAATCAATTATAGGATCAATCGTCACCTCATCGATCCGATAGTAGGCGGTTCGGCGCTTAAGAAACAAGTAATTAAGCAGCCCGTTAAAAGGCCCAGGTTTTGTCAAATAGACATCAAATTTGCCGTCATCGAGAGAATTTCGTAAATTAATAGGAAAGCCTCCGACATAACGGCTATTGAGAACCATTAAAAACGGCACTCTGTGTTCTTTGATCTCACCACCGATATGAACTTTTACGGCAAAACTATGGGGAACGACGGCATCCCTGACGGCATTCATATAGTAAGCCATCTTTCCAAACGTTTTGATTCTTTTCCTCTTGGTAGCATATGATATTTCGCTAAATGTTCCAATGGCGGAAACAAAAGTAAAATATACCTTGTCATTGATCACGCCAATATCGAATTGTTGGATTTTGCCTTTCTTAATAATATTAAGGCTTCTATTAAGACGCTTATCAATGCCAAAATTCTTGCCGAAATCATTGAGCGTTCCGCTTGAAATATAGCCGAGAATCGGCCTTTTTTCCTCTTTGGCAATCGCGTTGACGATGCGATGAAAAGTGCCGTCCCCACCCGCAAAAACGAGAACATCGTACTCAGCGCAAGCAAGTGACGCCAATTTATCGAGTTCATCGATATTATTAGCGTATGCAATATTTACATGGTCAAAAATATCTTCTAGCCGACTGCGAATAAAATCAATCTTATTGACGATGCGCCCGCTTCCAGGTGCATTCGAATACAAGAAGATGGCATTCATATAAATATCTTACCATATGAAAGGGCTTTTTAATAAAATATGAAGAATAAACTTGAAAAGAATTCTTTATAAGAATAGTATTTACATTACTAATAAATAGGGGCTTTAGAAATGAATAAAACGATAGCAAAAATCCCAAGTATCCTTCTAGCCATTTTACTCGTGTCTTGCACTCCCGACAGCACGGGAAGCGACACGAATTCTGATTCTTCAGACGATGGTAGTTTAGACACATCGAGTATCGATGATGGCTTTTTAAAAAATGTCGATGATGAAATATCGGTTGAAAACGCTCAAGAGCATATCGAGTATTTGGCCGGAAATGAAATTGGCGGAAGAGCCTCAGGAAGCGCCGACAATCAGAAAGCGTGCCAATATGTCGCCGATCATTTCGAGGAATATGGCTTTACTCCCTACTCTGAAGAAACTGGCTATTTTCAACCATACATACAGCCTCACACGAGAATTTTTAGCGAATATTTTTCTTTTGAAGTGACCAACACCGCTCAAACCGCGAGCGCTTCTTATCGTTATGCTTATGATTTTTCATTCTTCTATGGTAATTTCACCGCATTTGGTTATGTGTTCTCAGGACTTACATTCGACGATCAGGCCGAGCTAGTCGCTTTTGACACGACAAGTACAAATTATGCTGACAAAATCGTTTTGACGAACAGCATAACTTCTTCTATATTAACCGACTTATACAATGACGGGGCGAAGGGGGCGATTGTTCGCGATTCGTATGAAGAATCCTACCCCGCTACCGAATTTGGGCAAGGCGATATGTTTGACGACACCGATTTCCTCTTTCTTTATGCCGCTCCTGAATCTTATAATTCACTTCTATCCAATATTGCAAATGGACTAAATAAGGCCGATGTTTCCTATGCTATCGATAATGTCAGCAAAACGGTTAATAATGTCGTCGGTGTCTTAGACGTCGGTGCCGATTCCAGCATCATCGTTTCCGCTCATATCGACCATTTAGGTCGATTCGATGCCGAAGATGATGGCTATTACGCCGGTGCTCTCGATAACGCCTCAGGCGTCGCCGGCATGCTCGAACTCGCTCGCATCTATAAAGAGAATGCCGAGCTTCTTGCCAAGAATGTCATTTTCATCGCCTACAACGGCGAAGAGGCGGGTTTATTTGGCTCGCAGTTTTACTCGCGTAATATGGTTGGTGAAAAAGCAGCGACTCGCGCCGCCTTTAACCTCGATATGATCGGAGGCGGTTCTAACGATTACGAGCTCGAAATTATCGGAAATGTCGGTGGCCTTGGTAAGACGATTGAAGCCAAATGTGACGATTACGGAATCGATAACTATATTCTGGCGGGCAATCAGGCAAATAGCGACCACTACTGGCTCGGACAAATGCGCATCGTCTCGATGTCCTTCGTTCACTTCGATGATCGATACTACCATCGTCCCGCCGATACCGAAGACAAGATTAATTATGATGTTTTTGCCAATCAGCTATCAATGATAGCTAATTTGATGCTCAGTTCATATAACAAATAAAAAATCTATCCGAAGATAGATGATTTTTAAATGGTGATCCTAGCGGGAATCGAACCCGCGATTCAACCTTGAGAGGGTTGCGTCTTAGCCGCTTGACCATAGGACCGACGAGTAATAGTTAAGCAGTTTTAATGCAACTTTTCAATAATATATTGCAAGCGCTTTTCAACTTCTGCCTGCCCTAAGACTTGTAAAATCGCCCAGAGATTTGGCGAATTTTTGCTTCCGGTCAAAGAAAGCCTGAGAATCTCAGCGGCATCACCGACATGCCCGACGAAAGAAGAGGGATTCGCTTTGAATTCTTTGTTGCTCGCTGCGAACCCGCATTTTCCAGCAATTTCCTTAAGCTTGGAAAACCAGGAGTCATTATCGAGAGCATAGTCATTTATGTCGATAAAATTGTGCAAGAAAGTCACAATTTTGTCTTTTGTGATTCTTTCGTTAAATGGCAATTCACCAGACACTAATTCAAGATAGTGATCGTGATAGAAGAAGCGGATATGCGAATAGATATCGCTGTATTTTGCGAAGTCTTTTCGCGGATTTTCTTTTTCCCTCTCGATGTTGAGAATTTGCTCGTAATACTCGACGTTGCGATTGATGAGGTCGAGGAGTTCGGGAGAGTAGTTTATCGCCCACTTTTTAGATAGTGAAGCTAAGCGATGTGCGCTCATTCTGGCGATAACTTCTTTTGCAAAGAAAGTCAGCTTATCAAGATCAAAGAGGGCACCATCTAAAGACATCTTATTAAGATTAAAAGTAAACTTATCAATATCATAGATATTGCTTTCTTCGGTCCACTCTTCGAAATTAGAATTGGCAATCGACATTAAGTAGGCGGTGACAGCCCGCGGGGGATAGCCATCCTCAATAAAGAAGCTGACGGCGGCTTCTTGGTCTTTGCGCTTGGATAATTTGCGCTTGCTGCCGTTTTCCATCTTCATAATCAAAGGTAGATGGGCATATCCCGGTGCCGTCCAGCCAAGGGCCTTAAACATTTCGACGTGAATCGGAAGTGAAGATATCCATTCTTCACCGCGCGTAACGATGGTCGTGCGCATAAAATGGTCATCGACGATGTGAGCAAAATGGTATGTAGGCAAACCATCAGACTTCAAGATGACGATGTCGATGTCATTTTCGGCGATGTTAATCTCGCCGCGAATCAAATCGCGAATTAAGACTTTGCGGAGATGGTCGCCTTGACTGCGAAAGCGAATGACATAAGGTTGACCGCTTCGTATTTTTTGCATTGCCTCTTCGGGTGATAAATATCGACAAGTCGCATATTTCCCGTAGTATCCAGGAACAACTTTCTGAGCTTCTTGCGTTTTGCGCAAAACTTCGAGCTCTTCAGTCGAGCAAAAGCATGGGTAGGCAAGATTATGAGCGATGAGATATTTTATTACTACCTTATAAATGCTAGCTCTTTTGCTCTGGCGGTAAGGACCATAGTTTCCGATATCGCGGTCGCCGAGATAACCTTCGTCGAGAGTGATGCCGAATTCCGCCAGCTGAGTGATGAGCTGCTCACCGCTGCCCGATATTTCGCGTTTGGTATCAGTGTCTTCGAGCCTTAAAAAGAAGAGGCCGCCGCTGTCCTTCGCGACTTTCTTGGCGACCATCGCTGTAAATAGCGAGCCGGTATGTAAAAATCCTGTCGGCGAGGGGGCAAAACGCGTCACTTGAGCGCTTTCTTTTAGATTGCGTGGTGGATAGCGTTTTTCCAAGTCGTCGATCGTTTCTTGGATTTCGGGAAAGATAAGTTCGGCTAGTTGTTTGAAGGCATCCATATCCTTTTTCCTTTACTCTTTGAGTAATAATATATTTTAACACATTTTTTGGTGCTTGAATAATCGCGAATAGTTCTTTATAATGATACTCGCATCGCTTTCATGCAGGTGTAGTTCAATGGTAGAACACTACCTTGCCAAGGTAGATACGCGGGTTCGATTCCCGTCACCTGCTCCAGATGCTAATGCCGGCCGCAGAAGCGGCTTTTTTTATGCTTATTCATCTTTTTCATCATTTTCTAAATCGTCATCTTCGCGCTTTGCATCATCGGATTTCTTTTGTAGATCACCAATTAGTTTATCGAGTTCTTCCTGCTGTTCTTCACTCAATTTTTGAGCGACTTTTATCTCTTCGTAAGCCTTCTTGGCTTGATCGATGGAAACGCTGATGTAGCGTTCCTTATACTTCTTAAACAGTTCTTCGATAACATCGAGATAATATGGGAGAAAGGGGGCCAATAAAATAAAAGCCCCAGCCAGTCCCGAGAGAAGTATTAAATAAGGATCTTGAGTGAAAAAATAAGTGGCAAAGACTCCGGCGGCAAAACCCGCCAAAATAATCGGTGCTCCCATCCAAGTTGCTCTGTAATAGTCGGTGTTAAACTCCCGCTTAAAAAATTTGAGACCTTCGCGGTGAATCGAAAAAGCGATACGTCCCGGCATTGAAGACATCGAAAGAGCTAAATGGGGGACGATGGAGTTTCGCCCGACGAAGTGCAAGAATGCAAGCAAGGCAAAGCCACCACTGATAAGAGTCGCGGTGCTTGAGATAAAGATGATGTTGGCATTTGCCTCATAAGCAGCAAGCGCTTCGGTGAAATTTCCGTTAGCGGCTAAAGCGGCGATACCATCAACTTCCTGGGCAAAAGCGGAGTTGTCGATTATTAAAATTTGTAGCATGGTAAAAACGACGACGAAAGAAAGTCCGAGGTTAATCAGAACGGCTTTGAGAAAAGAAGACAAAACTTGATAGGCTCCGCTTAAAGGCGGAGTAAAGGCCGTTCGGTAAAAGCTAAAAAAGTTTTTTTGCGTCAAAGGCATGCCGCGAGCAAATGAGCTGTTCGCGAGCTGTAGGCATATGAAAATCGGAAGAATGACAGCTGGTACAAGAATCAAAAAGAGATAGCTGCCGATAATGCCGATCGCTAAGCAAGCTAAGACGAAAACGGTAAATGAAAAGGCGATAGCCAGTTTGCTAGCTAAATATTTACGATATGTCTGAAGAGCTTTCTTTGAAATATTCATTTTTTATTAGTGCGATTTAAGGCATGTATCTCCATGACAGCCTTAGCTAGAGCTTGCTCATCGATGCTATCGACATCGCGCTCCTCAAGGGCTTTAACAAGGCGGCGAAGTTGGCTTCGCGGCACGAGAAAGTTGGTTTTTGATTTTTTATCAAACGGTTCAACATGACAGTCATCATTGATGACAACAATCGATATTAACATATTTTTATTTATATCGGTAATCATCGAAAGCTGATTGACATTATCGGCATTGATGCGCAAAGGATTATCGATATAGCCTTTTTTTCGCTTGCTCGAATAATGAATCCACGAGGGATCTTCTTCTTTGGCGCTGATGGCTCCTGAGTAATAACAGTCTTTGATGACATAAATCCACTTAGAACCAAACAGGATGTGATTGATGGTTTTGATATCGCGATTAGAGTGGATGAAACTAAACTGATTGATAAGATAAAAATCAAAGTCCAAGGCAAGGCGATAGATGTGCCGCCCGAAGAACCATATATGATGGCGTCGTAAAATCGCTCTTTTTACCGGACGAAAAAAGATGATAAAAAGGAGGAGGAGACCGGTGAGCGAGGCCGTGATGATAAACGCTATTTGTAAATCAGTCATTAACGATAATTATTCGGTGAAGGATTCAGCTACTTCCAAGGCGACTTCAATCATCTTGCCAAGTCCTAATTGCCTTTGGCTGCTCGTCGCTTTTTCAGTCTTCAAGAAATGATCGGTGACGGTCAATAAGCAAAGGGCGCGTTTGCCGAGGCGAGCGGCAGTCGTATATAGACTATAAGACTCCATCTCCACACCCATCACGCCGAGATTCGCCCATTTCTTCCAAGAGTTGGGGTCGACGTCATAAAAGATATCGGCGGAGAGGATATTGCCGACATGAAGCGGCATTTTCCGATTCTTTAACACTTCGTAGGCTTTGACCAATAAGTCAAAATCGGCCGGCGCCGAATAGGTACCGCCTTTTAAGTCAAACTGCGATGCCCAATTTGAGTCGGTCGAGGCCGTCTGGCAAACGAGGACATCGAAAAGGTCGATTTTGTCTTGATAAGAGCCACAAGTGCCGATGCGAATGATCGATTCGACACCGAAGCCGGTATATAGTTCATGCGAGTAGATACCGATTGAAGGCTGTCCCATTCCCGAGGCCATGACCGAGACTCTCTTACCATTTTTGGTCAAGCCGGTGTAGGCTAAGATGCCTCGTACCTCGTTAACGAGTTTTGCATCGACGAGATACGTCTCAGCGATCCATTTGGCCCTGAGCGGATCGCCGGGCATTAAAACGACTTTAGCGAACGCTCCTTTTTCAGCATTGATGTGCGGTGTTCCCATAATTTCCTCCTCTTAATCGATATCGATTACTTGTGTTGCGGCAACATAGTCATAAAAGCCGACGCGCTGTTTTGAAAAAAGCAAGACCATCGTATCGGCAAAGGCGCTTACTCCGAAAGTTAAAATAAAGAGCAAAACACGAATCATCTCACGTAAGAATATCGTTTTAAAATCGATATCTGAACCGTTGTTTTTAATGATTCGAATTTTGAAAAAGCGCTTGCCGAGCGTCTGCCCGTTCCAAAAAATCGGCAAGACGATAAAATAGGCAATCACCGCCATAAAGGCTAGAGCTCCCGATCCAAAAGCCGACAGGTACAAAGCGAGACTATCGATGCTCGTCGGATTGATGATAGCGGTAATCAGGGAGATGAGCGAGCGAAAAGTTAACAGCAAGGCAATCGCCACAATGACGACTAAATCAAAGATATTTGCAAAGATGCGATGGTAAGATTTAGCACGGTTCATGTCTCTTTAGTCCTTCTTATTAACTTTAACAAAAAACAACCTTCCTTTATACACTTTTAAGAAAAATTCTTAAGGTTCATCAATCAAATATCGTCTCTTGGTTGCGACAAGCCTCGATTAAGCGGTGAATCTCTTTTAGAGATAATTTATGCGACATCTCCGGAAGGTGGTCGACATCAAAATATCGCGCTTCCGTCGTCTCATAACCTAGTTGATGAAAGCCCGAAATCGGCACGGCTTCAAAAGCGATGACATATTCGGGAATGGTGACATTTGGCGTGCGATCGATGATGCCGATTAGACGATTGATTTTAACTTCTAAACCGGCTTCTTGCAAAACTTCGGCTCTTGCCGCTTGGCTCGGGGTGTCATAAAGGTCGCACCATCCTCCGGGAATCGAATATGTTCCGGTCTTGGCTTCTTTTACAAGAAGAATTTGCCCTTTTTCGTTAAAAATAAAGACGCGAGTCGAAACATTGGGAGTTGGATAAATGTCGCGTTTAAAATAATTGGGGCGATCGAATTCGATGTCGGTAAACGATTCCAGCATCTTGGTGCTCAAATCGTTAATTTGCCGATAGTTGTCAAGGGCGTATTCGTCTTTAGAAAACAATAGGCCGATTTTAGAAATCGCCTGCATTTTGATTACGAATTCGCAAAACTGTTTTTTGTCCATAAATCCTTTATATAATATACTGCCAAACAGCTCTTTTAACAATTGTTAAGTATTGTGCACTTTATGCATCTTGTCTGATAAAAGGCATCAAATTCGTGATAAACTAAATGACAAGATGACAGACCAGCAATTCTACATCACAATCGCCGCTATTGTCGGAGCCGGCATCATCCTTTTTGCAATGACTGGATTTATTAGAATCAAACGCGGCTTTATTGGAATCATCGAAAGAGCTGGCCGCTACATCGGCACATATCAAGCTGGGATCTATTATTTTGCGCCGCTGGTCGATCGCCGCGTCGGGTTATATAAGCTCGGCGTCTTGCGGCGTCTTGTCGAAGTCGGTCGCTATGTTTCTTACTTTCTCGAATACGAAATTATCGATTTCAAACTTTTTCACTACGCAGGTCATGATCTCGACAGCCTAGTTAGACTTGCCTTAAATGAATCTCCTGAGGACTTGGGGCTGTCACTCAAAACTCGTTGCGCGTTAATCGGCGTACGTTTTATTCGCATTGAAGAACATAAAAAATAGAGGATGAACCTCTATTTTAAATTATATATAATTAAAGAGCGAGTTTTTCAATGTGATCTTTGATTCGACCGCAGACGCCGTTGCATATTTCGAGAGTGCGCGCTTCGGTCATCACGCGAACGAGAGGTTCTGTCCCGCTCGGGCGGACGAGAAGCCTTCCTTCTTTGCCGAGCAGAGCTTTCTCTTTTTCGATGAGGGCTTGAAGTCCCTCGTCTCCTAAAACGGCTTTTTTATCGTTGACTTTAACGTTGATTAACACCTGCGGAAAAATCGCTAAATCTTTCTTCAGTTCGTCTAAAGAATAACCGTTGCCGACATATAAAGTCATCATTTTGATGGCGGTCAAAATACCGTCTCCCGTATTTAGATCGTGAAAGAAAATGACATGACCAGATTGTTCACCGCCCAAAGATAAATCTAACTCTTCGAGTTTGGCTTGAACATATTTATCGCCGACATCAACTTCAATATATTGAATGTTATGGCGTTCAAGAGCTAATTTAAGTCCCAAATTGGACATGACAGTGATGACGACGGCATTGTTATCAAGTTTTTCGCGATCGAGTTTGGATATCGCCGTCATGTAGATCATCATATCGCCATCGATCACTTCTCCGTCTTTGACGACCAGCAGGCGATCGGCATCTCCGTCAAAGGCAAAACATAAATCATATGAATCTTTCTTACTATGTTCAATGATGCTTTCAAGGTGGGTGGAACCACATTTTTCGTTAATATTTAGTCCATTTGGGTTATTGTTGATGAATTCCGCATTGATACCAAGGCGCTTGAAAACCTGTGGAGCGATGTTTGAGGCCGAACCGTTTGCACAGTCGACGAGAATGTGGAGATTTGCAAAATCAAACTTAGCTTTCGAGACGAGGAAATTGACATATTCTTCGCGGAGATCGCTGCCGTCGATGAGCGCTCCGAGTTTAGCACCACTAAATTTCGGAAGGTGATCGGTTGGCGAATCCATATATACTTCAATTAATTCTTCGATGTCTGAAGATAATTTTTTGCCTTTCGCATCAAAGATTTTGATGCCGTTATCGTAGTATGGATTATGCGAGGCGCTGATCATAATGCCATAATCAAAACCTTTGGTTTCGACAATATAAGAGATTGATGGTGTTGTCGAGACGCCTTCATCATAGACGTGTCCACCGCTTAAGCGAATCCCTTCGATGAGGGCGTCTAATAGTTTTTTGCCAGAAATTCTCGTATCGCGAGAAATTATGATGCGATTTTGCTTGCCGTTCGGATATTGTCCGATGAAGCGACCGATCCGATATGCCATCTCAACTGTCAATTTTTCGTCAACCCGCCCGCGGACACCGTCCGTTCCAAAATACTTTGTCATTTGATATTTCCTCTATTATTCGTCGCCTTCCTCAGGAGTTTCCATCATATACTCTTGGAAAACTCGCAAGAAGGTGTCGACTGTCACTGGTTGAAGTTCGCCGCGATAAGCGATAGATATTCTTCCCGTCTCTTCGCTGACGACGATAGTCACGGCATCGGACATCTCGCTGATGCCGATCGCAGCTCGGTGCCGCGAACCGTATTTTCCCGTCAGCGGTTTAGTCGTCGGCGTGAAGTAGACGCTAGCCGCTAAAATGGTATCCCCACGAACGACGACCGCTCCGTCGTGAAGGCGTGTACCGGGATAGAAAATAGTCATGATAAGCTCGGCTGAAACCGGGGCGTTGACCAAGGTTCCAGTCTTGATGATATCAGTCAATAACATATTTTTTTCAAAGGTGAGCAAAGCCCCAATCTTCTGCTTGCTCAAAGCCAAGATGGCATCGCCAACTTTTTTATACATAGCTTCGCGATCGAAAATTTTCTCTGTCGTTTTCGGGCGGAAGCCAAAGATCGTTTTGCCTTTGAGTTCACTCGCGATGAGCGGGCGAATGCGGCTGATATTTACAAACATGACGACGGTTGCCGAAGTCGTTAAGACTATAGCTAAAATCGTCTTTAACAGCTCGAGCGAGAAAAACCATGCCGCAGCGAGGGAGATAACGCTGATGAGGGCATAGAATAAAACAAATTTGCGATTAGTTATACGATAAAGAAGAAAGGAGAAAAAGAGAGCGACCAGAAGACCTAGACTTAAATCGACCCACGTCGAGATCAAGGTAAAATCAGGCATTGTCATAGCTTGTTACCTTGCCCAGCGATGGGCGAAACGCGATGCTGCGCTGGCGGCGATAGCGCCGACGATATCGTCGAGAAAGGTGTTGCACACTCCCGTTGATTTTCCGTGGCTGTTTAAACTTTCGATAATTCCATATTTCTTTTTGTCGATGAAGCCAAAGTTCGTTAGAGCGATCGATCCATACAAATTGCATATGCCATATGCTATGACCTCATCAACGCCATAAAGACCTTCGTCGCGCATTAAAATCGCTTCAAGATCCTTGTCGAACATCTTGCCGCTTTCGGCTAGTTTGTCGAGTTCGACGGCCGTCATAATAGCTAATTGAACTTCGCGTTTAGCAAGGACGCTTAACACCGAATCAAGCAGCTCTTCTTTGAGCAAATCGACATGATAATCGGCTTGCAAAAAACGCGCCGCATCAGCTATATCATTTAAAGTCACGCCTCTTTCTTTCAGCAAATTAATACATTTTTGGCGATAATCTTCCATATTCATACCCCGTTTTGTTAGTGTTCTTATTGTATTTTAGCAAAGTTAATTCATTAATTAAAGCGCATAAGGTTTGCGAAAAAGAAAACTAAAAAAAGAACGGGAATTCGTAGAGTTTATTTTCAAAAAATTTTT
Organism: Bacillota bacterium; assembly: GCA_023393065.1. GTDB lineage: Bacteria > Bacillota_I > Bacilli_A > RFN20 > CAG-826 > UBA1424. The sequence continues at coordinate 25,413 of JAEWMX010000007.1, forward strand.
TTGGACTCGCTTTCGTTCAAATATTTTTAAAAAACGCGTAAATCTGGTTAAAAATCATTTTTTACATATATTTTGTACTAATCTAATATTTATCAGCATTTGTGCCGCTGAGTTCATTTCGGAGCTGGAGCACCTGACGGGAATCGAACCCGCGTACCTAGCTTGGGAAGCTAGTGTTCTACCATTGAACTACAGATGCATCGCCCATATTATAGGTTAGAAAAGAATCCTTTTCCACAAGCAAATAAAAAGCCTCTTGCGGAGGCGATTTATAGCGAATGGTGGATGCTGAGGGGATCGAACCCCCGACCTTCTGTACGTCAAACAGATGCTCTCCCAGCTGAGCTAAACATCCAACTGGATTTAAAGGTTGGTGCCGACTATAGGAATTGAACCTACAACCTACTGATTACGATTCAGTTGCTCTGCCGGATTGAGCTAAGTCGGCATGCGCGGCTTAATAATAGTAAAATATATCAAGCCGCATTTCAAGTGATAAATACTTTATTTAACGTTCGCTAATTTTCTTGTTTTGCTCTTCTTTTTAACAAACTTAATCAAAACGATAATTTCATGAATGACAAGCGGTACGACCGAGAGGGCTATGACATAAAGCCATTCGACGAGCGTGAGTTGAGCGGTGTCAAAGAAGTCTTCGAGGAAGGGAATTTCGGTGATGAGAATTTGCATCCCTAAGCCAAAGATGAAAGCGACTAGCAATAGCCAATTTTTCGATTTGAAGACATGAACGAAACTCTTCTCCGTATTGGTCATGCCGATCATGTGGAAGAGCTGAGAGATGCCGAGGACGCTAAAGGCGGTGCTTTGAGCAAGGCGAAGCATCGTCGGTTCATTCGTGACTTCGATAAGCTTAGCTAGGGTAAAAGGCAAATCGTTCTCGATGATGTGGAGCGTCGGGAAAAGCAAGAAGCCAAATAAGGTGATGATGGCTATGACAATTCCGTAGGTGATAATAAAGAAATATCCTCCTCGAGCGAAAAGCGATTCCTTTTCATCGCGAGGTTTATCTTCCATGATGTTATCAGCCTTTTCATCGGAGCCGAGGGCGATGGCCGGTAGTGAGTCGGTGATGAGATTGACCCACAAAATATGGATTGCGATCAATGGAACTGGAAGCCCGAGAACGATGCCGACGAACATCGAGATGACTTCGCCGATATTGCTCGAAAGGAGGAAGTATACGGTCTTTTTAATATTGGCGTAGATACCGCGGCCTTCTTCCACGGCTTTTTCAATCGAAGCAAAGTTGTCATCGGTTAAAACCATGTCGGCAGCCCCTTTGGCAACATCCGTGCCGGTTATGCCCATGGCGATGCCGATATCGGCAGCTTTAAGCGATGGGGCGTCATTGACGCCGTCACCTGTCATGGCCGCGATGAATCCATTCGCTTTAATGGCTTTGACGATGCTGACTTTATTTTCTGGAGAGACGCGAGCGAAGACGCGAACGGTTTTAACCGCCTGCTGCAATTCTTCAAAACTCATTCTTGATAATTCGTCACCGGACAGAACTTGTGATTCGTCTTCGGCGATTTTAAGTTCGCGGGCGATGGCGAGGGCCGTGTCGCGATGATCACCGGTAATCATGATGGTAACAATACCGGCTTTTTTAAAGATAGCCACCGCTTCGCCGGCTTCTGGGCGAGGTGGATCGACCATGCCAACCAAGCCGACAAAGGTCAAATTATCCTCACTGAGCTCTGAGCTTTCCTTATAGGCCAAGGCCAGAACGCGGAGGGCGTTGCGGGCCATATAGGCACTGCCTTCGCTGATTTGCAGCAAATCATCTTGGGTAATCGGACGGACTTTTCCATTAATTAGTATGTGAGTTGTGTGCTTGATTACCGAATCGAGGGCTCCTTTGGTGAAGACAATCGCGCCACTAGCGTGCTCGTGATGGGTCGACATCATCTTACGGACGGAATCAAAAGGCAGTTCGTTGATGCGCGGATGCACTCCCTCAAGATCTTTTTTGCGAAGACCGAGTTTATTGGCAAATTCGACGAGGGCGATTTCGGTCGGATCGCCATAGACGCCACTATCGATTGAGGCGTTGGAACAAAGTGACATACCGCGCGCAAGAAAAGATACACTATCGCTACCAAAATGTTCCGGATTGATGATTTCGTGATCGACAAAAGCCCTGACAACTGTCATCTTGTTTTGCGTCAGGGTTCCGGTTTTATCCGAGCAGACGACAGAGACGGCACCGAGCGTTTCGACGCTTGGAAGACGGCGGACGATGGTATTGACTTTTACCATTCTTTGGACGCCGAGGGCAAGGACGATTGTGACGACAGCTGGCAAGCCTTCAGGAACGGCGGCAACCGCTAACGAGATGGCTGTAATAAACATTTCAAGCGGGTCGCGCCGCTGAATGAGAGCGACAGCAAAGATGGCGACGATAATGACGATGGCGATAATACCTAAAATCTTTGAAAGATCAGCCAAGCGCTTTTGCAACGGCGTCGCTTCTTCTTTTTCATCGGCGAGCATCTTGGCAATCTTGCCAATTTCGGTCTTTTCGCCCGTGGCGACGACGATGCCTTCGCCATGACCATAGACAATGGGGGTCGACATGTATACGGAATTGATGCGGTCGCCAACGCCGACCGGCTCAGAAAACTCAACTTTGTAATCTTTTTCAATCGGGGTTGATTCCCCGGTTAGAGATGATTCATCGGTTTTAAGATTATATTCCTTAAGCAGGCGCATATCTGCTCCGACGGTGCGCCCTTCTTCAAGAACGACGATATCGCCGACGACGAGATCTTCAGCTTTGATTTCAAAGACTTTGCCATCGCGTCGCACAGTCGCGGTCGGGGAAGATAATTTTTTTAATGCCTCAAGAGCGTTTTCGGCTTTGACTTCTTGAATTGTGCCGATCGTCGCGTTGAGCAAGACGACAGCCAAAATGATGATGACGTCAGCCCAGTCATCATGCCCTTCGCCAAAAATCGTGACTAAAGCCGATATCAAAGCGGCGGCTAAAAGCACATATATCATCGGGTCGTGCAACTGCAGTAAAAATGACAAAATAATGCTTCGGCGCTTTTTCTCGACTAATTTGTTCTTTCCGTTTGCTTCAAGTCGCTTGCAAGCTTCTTCGCTTGTCAGTCCGCTTCGCGGATCAACCCGATGCTCGGCTAACAGCTCGTCAATCGTTTTTGTCTCATACATAATGGGCTCTCCTTAGATTATGATTTAAAGGTCTTGCTCATTACTGGCCTAGTTCCGGGCGTGATGCCGTACTGACGGAAAGAAGGCTTCGCTACTCCCCTTTAAAGGAATTTACTTGACTATTTTATAATAAAATAAAGTGAATTTCATTAATTTACTTCAACAAATGCGACTTTGCTCATACAGTTAGTTGCTCATAGCGAGAACCCGTGTAATCCTCGGGGTTGATGGTGTGATCAGGGTCATTAGTGAATAGTTCGCCGACTAAGTCGCGCGGATAGACGGCGATGCCATCGTCACCGGTCTCATAAAGGAAGCCAAGATAGTCTTCTTCGGGATTATAGTCACTGAAATAATCATAGGCTTTATAAATCGACTGATGAAGAACGACATAGTCGACGATGGCGATAGTGTAGTATGTCGAATTGTTGAGCGAAGAATAGTCTTTCACGCGATAAAAATAATTAAAAGAGGCTTGATTTTTAATATTTCTTCCAGTCGCACGAACAATATAAATATAATTATCAAACGGTAATCCTTTAAATAAGTCTCCGTAGGTGACGGTGCCGCTGGGAATATCGCTGCGCCCGACATTTGTCATCGCAAAATCAATCTCATAACCATTTTCTTCGGCTTTCATGGCCGCGGCGTAATTGGCCATGTTCGGCAGGGTTTCATAGCGAGAGAGTTTGCTTGTCAAACTCCCATAAACTTGGTTTTTATCGATATTGGATTCGGCCGCGTAACCATCGATGATAGTTTGAACCTCGCTATCTTGAGAAAGTGAAGATAGTTGACCTTCGTATGTGTTTTGCGAAGATAAATGGCTAACTTGTCCATTTGCATAATTGTAAGATAGTTTGATATTCGAAACATATTTACCATTCGATCCACCTTGAATAAAGGGGACGCCATTGACGACTTGTTGTTCAACGCGATGTGTGTGGGAACAAAAGACAGCATCGACATAGTCACCTTCCGGTATTGAGTAATCAACTTCGGATTGGCCGGCGTGAATCGACAAGACGACAATGTCGACTTCTTGCTCTTCGCGAAGCTCGACGCTTAGATCTTTAATAATTTGGGTCGGCTCTTCAAAGTAGAGATTTTGCATATAGCGGCTGTTTATCGAGGTGATTTGGCCTTGTCCGATGACGCCGATGATGCCGATTTTGAGAAAACCGCGCTCGATAATTGCATATTCTTCGCCGATCGAAGATTTTACGCTTGTATTAGGGTATTCCATGATATTAGCGCCCAAAAGAGGAAAATCGGCCCACCCGACATTATCGAGAATATCGGCTGTGCCCCAATCAAACTCATGATTGCCGATCGTCATGGAATCAAAGCCGATTTCATTCATCGACTCGGTCACGGCGCGACCGCGATTGTGGTATGCATCGTAAGAACCTTGATACATGTCACCTGAGCTAATTATGACGGTATTATCAGGTTTATCATCTTTTTTATCTTTAAGATAAGTTGCCACTCGTGCGAGTCCTGGTTCGCCAAAGTAGGCATCGGGACTGATGGCGCCGTGAAAATCGTTTATCGCATAAAAATCGACGACTTCTGTTCCGCTTGTCGGCCGGTCAGAACCACTGTGCGAAGAAGTGTCGGAATTCGTGTCTCCGGAAGTGTCTGAGCCCGTGTTGCTAGAGGTGTCAGAACTAGAGTTGTTAGATGTATCGTGGCTCGAATTCGAAGAAGTGTCGCCCGAGACTTCTGAGCTACTTCCAGAAGGATTTACGCACGAAGACAAAAGCAAAATGGTAATCGCTAGTATGAATCGTTTATTTTTCATTTATCAGTTTTCTTAATCCTTGCAAGATTTCAAACATCGCCCAAGTATCTTGCTTACAATATTCAATCATATTGCGATATGTTTCTTCAAAGGATTTTCCTTCCAAACTCTTAAGGCTCATAAATGCCGATTGGGCTTCGAGACCGTTGTGCACTTCCTGGAGATTGGCGTAATTGAGGCTCGGAGCAAAGATGGGAAGTACTTTCTTAATTGAAAAAGAACGCTGCAAAGCTTCGCTATAATAGTTGAAATTACATGGTTTGGTCTTAAGATGTCGATATTCCTCGCGTTGCTTTTCGTTTGGTTTTAAGATGTTCATCAAATCGAATACTCGCTCATTAATCGAAGTCAGCTCCGTGGCGTATTGAGGAAAAATGCTAATGAGCTCTTTAATGCGCGACTTTTCAAAAGCGGCGTTATAGACGATGACCGTTCCTCTTTCGCTTGCCGGTATGTGCTCGACGAGCGATTTAACCAATTGTTCGCGGTCATCGCCCTTTCCCGTAGATAAAAATGAGATATTGTCTTTCTCTTTATCGCAGACACCTGGCTGTCGCTCGATGTGTAGCGAATACTGAAATAGCGATTGCTGATAGGGTTTTTCGCCTCTAAACATCGGAAGAGGATAATTCATCGTCTCAAAGTCGAGATGAAAAAGAGGATATTCTAGCGCTTTAATAAAGGCGGCAATAAAGTCCTTCTCAGCGAATGGCCGGCCTTTTTTAATAACGTCGTATTGGACTTTTTGCGTTTCATTAAGCCACTCATAATCGATATCTAGGGCATGTGTGACACCGCGATAAATCAATTCTTCAATCGTCTCTTTTGGGGCTTTTTGCTGGCCTTCGCTCGCTGGTCCAAAGCCGCGATAGCCATTAATGTAGACATAGAGCGAATTCTTATCTGGAATCGAAAAATCCTTTTTGCATATTTTGGTCCAAGGACATTCTTGATAGCCTTTGCCAATCATGCACTTACTGGCCTCGAGAGCGACCCGCCGACGATCGGGGTCGTTTATTCTACCGATGACGGTCTCTACATCGCGCTCGACGATGATTAGCAAGTCTTTTGTCACCTGCGTCAAGTCGATGAAGACGATGGTATCATCGGCATTGTAAATATTTTCACCGCTCTCGTCTTGGCGGCCGTCAAATACATATTCATCATTTAAAACGGCGAGGTAGTAACGAAATTCGCGGGTGTCGCTCGTGGAATTTTCAATGATGTATCGCTGCCAAGCCAAGTCATAAACATAGCGTCCCATATTGTCGAGGCGATTGAGCAGCTTTTCTCGATTTTCATAATATTTATCAAAAGGCTTAAAGTCTTCGAAATCTTCAATCAGGCGCATGACGCCAAAAGGCGATTTGTCAAAGAGAGGAAAATGGACTTTTTTTATCGTCGGTCCGAGGTCGGCAAATTTCTTTGAGGTCGTCGCCTTCGTCTCGATGATGCGAACGCTCTTGTCGTCTTCTTGATAGACATCGACATACGAAGTGAAATTAAAACCGTATTTAAAGAGGTTGATGAATCGCTGTCCGATGACCTGTTCGTCTTTACGGACTCCGGAAATTACCTGACCTCCATAGAGGTGCTGAGCTTTATGCGCAGCTAATTCTTCGATTTTAAAATAGGTGGAAAGCATCGCCTTAAGCGCTTGATCGTCTTTGAGTAAACTGTCAAAATCGCCGCTTTCAATCTCAACTTCGCCTTCGCTATTTCCATTCTCGCTGGCATTGATGATATCGAGGAATAATTGGCGGAGTCTCTCGCGCGTTTCTTCTTCTAGAATCTTGGCTTTTGCACCGTCGTCGATTTTTGCTAAATCGCGCTTGTAATCGCGAACCAAAGCCGCCGAGTCGCTTTCGAAGGCGGCCGCCCTTACACATCGAAGATATTTTAGAAAGTTTGTCTTAGATACGCGATTTGTCACTTTTTATCCCCTTTTTGGCACGGCTACTATTATTACTTTACCATCTTAGGTGGTATTACGCTTATTAAATGTCCAAAAGTTGAAATAAATTTCAAAGTAGTATCATAACTGATCGATTGCATATAGGGAAGGCCCAACCGTTTTATTTATTGACGAGCCTTTTTTCGCCTTGAAGTTCGGTGATTGGTTTGATGTTTTGCGTTACTTCGAGGGTGCCGAGATACTCGCCTTTAGCATTTCTTACCGCAAAATAGCGAATGTAGACAAACATCTCTTTCATCTTGATCCAGAAGTCTTCGTGGTCTTTGCGACCATCTTTAAACGATTCGATAATATCCTCGACGACATGAACCGATGCCGGGGGGTGACACATCGAGACATGGCGGCCGATGATAGTCGGCGGACGAGCGAAGATGCGTTCCTTGCCTTGCGTGAAATAGCGAACATGGCCTTCGCGATCGACAAAAGTAATGTCAAAAGGTAAGGTATTGAGCATCGCGTTAACTTGTTCGACGCTAAGCGAGCCGACATCAAAATGAACTTCATCGGCACTTTTTACTAGCGTTTCCTTCTTCTTGCTCTTAGAGTCTATTTTTGGCGTCTGATTCTTCCATTCGTCTTTAGGCTTTTCAAGGAACCAGCCGATATCGGGAGTCGCGAGTTCGACGCTAATCCAATTAAACAAATTCAAATTCTCTTTTAATAAAGGCAGTAAAATATTGTTTTCTTTAGATATCATATCGCGGACCTTGGTAACCGTCTCGCGAATTAATGCGTAGGTTTTAACCTCGTCAACTGCTGATTCCGATAGTAATTTAATGACATCTTTAATCGCCGAGCGAATCTCGTCGTCGACGCCCCACATGACTTTTGGCGGAGCGGTAATGCCTTTCTTCTCCAAATGCGGAAAGAAGGCATATTCTTTGCGGGCATAGTGCTTGTCGATTTCTTTCAAACGATCAAATCCGACACGAAGCATCAAAATAGCGGTTTTGCCGCTTTGATTTAAGTAAGGTTCTATTTCTTCTGATAAAAGCTTTTCTAACCGCCTGTTTTCTTCTAAAAAGACATGAACAGGATGGCCGGGAATATTATCGACTTCATCTTTTGGAGAGTGAATATCCGAGATTGAGCCATCGAAGACCGCGGCGTGAACATCGCATAGCCGCTGAATCTCTCCGACGGTCATCCCCTCTTTGATCAGAGCTTGCTCCATGGTGGTGATTTCGGCGGTCGTAATGCTTCCGAATTCTTCTTTAAACTCCTTTTTAGCCTGCTCGAGAGATTTTCCTTCATGCAAGCTGCGAATCAACTTTTTAAGTTTCTCCTGGCGTATTGTCTGATTGTTGATAAATTCACTCATTGTCTTTCTCCTTAAATGAAAAGCCTTTATTAATCAGAGAATCTTTGACGATATGCATGTCGATTTTGCGAAGGGAGGCTCCCTGCTTGAGGGTGACAAAGCGACCGACGCTGACGAGCATTCCCGGCTTTACGATGTCCTTAAAACCGAGATTGGCAAGGATTTCGACGATTTCCGGAAATTCTTGGCTTAATTCGTAGACTGTCTGATTGATGCTGATAAGCTTTTCCATTGGTACCTACCAATCAAATTATGATATAGAGAAAAATACTTTGCTATCAAAGTGATAAGGAAATAGATGTGGTTACAATAGGATGACGTTTTCTCGCTCGAGCAAATCGATCATATCTTGCGGCCAGTAGCTGGCTTGGACTTCGCCGATATGCTTTTTTTCCAGAAGAAATTGGCAGATGCGCGATTGGCCGATTCCGCCACCGATGGTCAACGGCAAGCGATCGTGAAGAATCGCCTGGTGATAAGGGAATTGTAAGCGATCGAGAGCGTTTCGTTCGGCGAGTTGTTTTTGCATAGTCTCGGCATCGACGCGAATGCCCATTGAAGAAACTTCCAATACGGCATCGCTGACGGCATCATAAAGCAAAATGTCGCCATTTAAATTCCAATCATCATAATCGGGTGAGCGACCGTCGTGAATGGCTCCTGATCGCAATTTTCCGCCAACGCGAAACACAAACACGGCTTTGGCGTTTTTCGTTGCTTGGTATTCGCGTTCTTTGCTCGATAGATGGGGATAGTGATCTTCAAGTTCCTGGCTATCGATAAAAGTGATTTGCGACGGAAGTTTACACGATAGTCCGCGATAGCGTAAATTGACCACTTTTTCCATCTTCAAAAGCACTTGATAAATCTTTTCGACGGTCGTAAAAAGATAATCTTTGTTGCGCTGGCTTTTTGCGATGATTTTCTCCCAATCCCACTGGTCGACATAGATGGAGTGAATATGATCGACAACTTCATCTTTTCGAATCGCATTCATGTCGGCATAGAAACCTTGGCCTAATTTAAAACCGTATCGTTTCAAAGCCATTCTCTTCCACTTGGCCAGCGATTGAATAATTTCCAACTCTTCATTTAAATAGGAAAAAGAGACGGGCTTTTCATAGCCGTTTAAGTAATCGTTGATGCCGCTGGCTTTCGAGACGACAACCGGCGAGGAGATGCGGACGAGGTTCAATGCTTTTGCGAGTCTCTTCTCGAACTCATCTTTGATAAGTTTGATGGCTATCTCGGTTTCGAGCAGGCTCAATTTGCTCTGATACATCTTATTTAATCCTCCTAAAAAATAAAAAAGTCCTTAATAAAGGACGACAAATCGCGGTACCACCTTAATTCTGAATTGCTTCAGCGCTTTAGCCTCGATAACGGTGAGAACCGGGAAGGTCTACTGAAATTCTTCTTCCACTCCAAGATGTTAGCTGATCTCTTCTTCCTTGCCGGCTCGCACCAAACCCGGTTCGCTAATAAGAAGATATGAGGGCCGTTCTTTTCGACGAGTTAGTAAAATTATGGCAACACCCCACAGCTATGTCAACATAAGGCCGTCTGAGTGACTCGGCAAAAAAGTCTCATTTAATCAAAATAATATATTTATGCTTTTTGGGATTTGATATCTTGATAGCAAGCACTAAGGAGGTTCGTATGCAATTTTCAAAATATGTCGACGAGAAAACAAAACGCGAATACTTTCAACATTCACATCTGATCTACCTCTCGACCTTCTTTGCTTTTTTTGCCATCATTCCCCTCTTCTTCATCGCCAAAAGCATCTTGGTCGCAGCCATTTCATTTGCCACGATGGGAATAACCGCCATCGTCGTTTTAATCAACCGTCGCGGCTACTATGGATTGGCTTCCTTTCTTTTTATTCTTGCTATCATCATCCAATCCGCGGCTGAAGTGATCGTCTTCGGGCTCGGAGTCGGCTTTCAATACTATTTTTTTAATATGGCCGTCCTCATCATCTTTGCCAAGTGGACAAATGTCCAGAAGTTAATTGCTGCCGCCATTGAAATTTTAATCTTTATCGCGGTCTTGCTCGTCTCCTGGCAATATTCGCCATTCGTCGTGATGAGCAATCCGATGGCTTTGACTTTTCATATCATAAATATCGTTTTAAATATCGTCGGTGTCGCTCGCACATCGCATCATTTTATGGCTTTGGCCCGCAGTGCCGAAAAAGACCTATTTAAATATGCGCAAACCGATTATCTGACGAATCTTCCCAACCGCGCCGGCTTTCACTATTTCGTCCACGACATAAAAAATAAATATCGAGGAAGGCAACTGCCGACCGTCTCGGTTTTAATGATCGATATCGATAACTTTAAGAATATCAATGATAAATACGGTCACTCTGCAGGTGATGAAGTGTTAATTTCTCTAGGCAAGACTTTTAAAGAGCGAATTCGCGAAAACGATTTCTTGGCCCGCTATGGCGGCGAAGAATTCGTCATCGTTCACTTTTCTGCAACCGGTGAGGAAACGCAAAATTTTGCCGAATCGCTTCGCCTGGAAATTGAAAGTCGCACTTATCACATCGAAGAAAAAGATATTCGCTTGTCAATCAGCATCGGGGCGCTTTTTAAACCGTCGGCGATTAAAATGGATTGCGAAGAAGCCGTAAGTGAAGCCGATAAGCTTCTATACCAAGCCAAAAAGGAAGGCCGTAACCGCGTTGTTTATAAATCTTTATAATTAACTAATCATCAAAGAGAAATCTTCGAATTGCGAGCGTTTGCTCTTAAGGTCTAGGCGCATATTTTCTTCGTGCTTGCGAATGTATTCTAAACGCCCATCTTCGATTTTGAAAAGAGCGATAATATCGAGCCTTATCTCTTCGAAAGCTCGCCAGTAGAGTTCGATGAGATAATCAAAAAGGGCAATGACTTTGAAGTCGCTCTCATCGATGAGGTGCTCGTGCGTAAAGACCGAAGCAACTTGGTAATGGGGATAGTACCGGGCGAGTCCGGCGGCCTCCTGCAGCGTTCGTGCCGATAGTTCGCCTTTGATGTTGACGACGCCCTTTGCCCAGACAAAGCGCTGGTGCTCCCACCACTTTGCCGATTTAGCGCGGCTGTGGGCTTGATCGCGGAGGCTATCCAATTCGGCTTTGCTCGCCGGAGCTAAGCCCATCATCTTTTTCATCGTGTTTTTGCGCTCGGCGAATAAGTTGCTCGTCTTTTGTTTTCCCTTGAGCATTATCTTTAGATAAGAAATATTTTCGAGTAGAGATCGCCATATGATAAAGGCATCGGAATACTGATTGACGGAAATGAGGCGAATGCCGGAAATCATCTGATCGATTAGACGCTTTAAAAGAGTCTGGGGAATATCCTTATTGCTTTCATCTTTCATCAGCCAATAATAGCCGTTGATAATTTCTTTGAGATGATCGACACGCGAATCGTCTTCCAGATTGACAAAGGTAAAGATGTGGTCAGGATTATTCTTGTTAATTAGCGATTCGCATTTCTGAGAGACGATTTTGCGCAGGTAATCGGGTTGGCGAAAATAATTATGCTTCAAATCCTCGGTCATACTGTTGAATTTATTGTTGTGCGTTTGAATGACTTCTCGGGCAAATTCTTCGAAAGATTTAATGCCGACTGCGTCGCTGCATTGGCTGCGATAGATCTTGTAGCCCTCGCTGATGCGCTCACAAAAATAGTTGAGTTTGGCGGGAATATATGGATATCGACCCGCATCCTCGATCAGCATTTTTTTGACGAAATTATGTGAGAGTTGTTTATCTTTTGCCATACGTAATTAATTATAAGTTTTAACCACCTCATAAGCAAATGAGGTTCAAAGCTTTTTAAAGAGATGGCTTATTTAAACGCTTTCACCTCCAAAAGCCTTAAATCTTGATTTAAATCTATTTATTTTTCCGACGGCTTAGGTAGAATAGAAGCGTCGGAGCAACGCATGATTTTATTAAAACACTTTCGGCACTACTATCTAAAATACGGGCTGTACTTTCTTTTTGGCATCGCTATTTTGGTCGTCATCGACTGGTATCAACTCGAAATACCCCGCATCGTCAAAACGATTATCGATGGTGTCGAAACGCAAACGATTACGCATCTATCGCAAGTTCTTAAACCGCTTTTAACCGTCAGTTTAATCGTCGCCGGCATTACGATCGGTCGCTTTTTGTGGCGCCTTCTATTGTTCGGAGCGGGAAGAAAAATCGAAACCGATATTCGCCAGGAGATGTTCACACACGCCACAAGGCTTGATCAAAACTTCTATTCCCAGCAAAAAATCGGGGGGTTGATGAGCTATTTTATCAATGATTTAGGAACTGTCCGCGAACTATATGGATTTGGATTATTGATGATTGTCGACGGCGTCGTCCTCGGAGCTTTTGTCTTGATTCGCATGTTCATGCTCGACTGGGTGATGACTCTCTATTCCTTCATTCCCATCGCTTTGATGGGCGTTCTCGTCTTCTTCCTCGAGCTGAAGATGGAGCAGAAATTCAAACTTCGCCAAGAGGCTTTTGAGCAAGCTAGCGACTTCGCCCAGGAATCCTTTACCGGCATCACCGTCATCAAAGCTTATGTTCGCGAAGCCGCTGAAGCCCTCGGTTTCAAGAATCGATCGCAAGAGGTCTATCGCAAGTCGATGGATCACATGCGCTACGCCATCATCGTCAACATCATCATCGACTCGATGATTAGCATCGTCATCTTAGCCATCATCACCTTTGGCTCGATCATGATTGCCCGAGGTGATTTATCAAGTGGCGAACTCACTGAATACATCTCATACTTCTTTACGCTGCTATGGCCGGTATTCGCCATCTCTTGGTTTATGAATATCAACGGGCAAGCCCAAGCTTCCGCTAAGCGCATCTATGCTTTTCTCGAATCGAAAGCCATCGTCAAAGAGGATGAGGCAGCAATTCGCGATGCTGTTCTCGACGGTTCGATTGCTTTTAGTCACCTCACTTTTGCGTATCCCGATGCTGAAGAACCAATCTTAAAGGACATCTCTTTTAATATTAAGGCTGGGGAGATGGTCGGCATTTTAGGTAAGACCGGAAGCGGTAAATCGACTTTGGTCGAATTGCTTCTCCATGTTTATAATGTCGATAAAAACATGATTAAATATGGCCAATTCGACCACACCGAATTGGCTCTTAAAACCTTGAGAGGGCATATCGGTTATGTTCCGCAAGATAATTTTCTCTTTTCCGATACGATAAAAAATAACATCGGTTTTGCTTTTGAACAAATCGATGAGGATAAGCTGCTTGAAGTCGGCAAACTCGCGGACATCCATAGCGACGTCATGAGTTTTAAAGAGGGATATGAGACGATTCTCGGCGAGCGAGGCGTGACGATTTCCGGCGGGCAAAAGCAACGCGTTTCAATCGCTCGCGCCTTAGCTAAAGATCCGACGATTTTGATTCTCGATGATTCCGTCTCCGCCGTCGATACCAAGACTGAAGAAGATATTATTCGCAACCTCAGACGAGTTCGCAAAGGCAAGACGACGCTGATGATCGCCCACCGCATCTCGACTGTCCGCCGCCTCGACAAGATCGTCTTAATCGATCAAGGACGCCTCGTCGGTTTCGGCACTCATAACGAGTTGATTAAAACGAATTCTTTATATAAAGAGATGTACAATTTGCAGAAACTTGAAGAATTAGTTGGGGAGGAGGCCGCCCATGCGTGATTTTGTCGAAAACCACGAAGCTCATCAAGACCTCAAGCTCCTCGCCCGCTTGCTTCGCTATTTTAAGCCCTACACTGCAAAGTTTGTCTGGGCTTTTCTGCTCATGATCATCACGACGTTCACCAACATGATCATGCCCTTAGCCTCCGGCCTCGCTATCGATTTAATGGTTGACCCGGCCTTTAGTCTCGAGCAGAAAATAACTGTCGTCATTATCGGTGCCGCCATTTTGCTCGTCATCACCGGTCTATCGATTCTCATCGGTTATTTTCAAAGCATCATGCTCCAGCGCATCGGTCAAAAAATAACCGATCAGATGCGCAACGAAGTTTTTGCACACATCGAGTCGCTATCGATCGGCCAAATCAATCAGCTGCCGGTGGGAAAGCTCGTGACCAGAGCCACCAATGACCCTGGCAACATCTCGGAGATGTTCACCAATACGATCGTCAATCTCATTCGTAACTTTTTGTTTATGATTGTCATCGCCATCATCATGTTTGTCATCGAGTGGCGCATGGCGCTCGTCACGATGGCGGTCGTGCCTTTGATCTTCCTGGCTTCCGTATTATTTCGACGTTTCTCGAGAAACGCCTATCGAAGTGTCCGCAACAATGTCTCGGAAGTCAATGCGTTTCTATCGGAAAATCTCTCGGGCATGAAAATAACTCAGGTTTTCAACCAAGAAGAAAAGAAAATCAAAGAATTCACGACGATTAATCAACGGCTCAAGAAAAGCTATTTCCGCGAAATATATACATTCGGCATATATCGTCCCGTCATCTATTTTTTGGCGATGGTCGCAACCATTTTGACATTATATTTCGGAGTCAGTTCAATCTTCGACAATTTTTTGACGATTGGCCTCTTCGTCTCCTTTTATGTTTATGTCGGTCAGTTCTTTGAACCTATTCAACAGATTGCCGAGCAGTTCAATTCCCTCCAAAATGGCTTTGCCAGCGCCGAAAAAATATTCGACGTCTTAGATACAAAACCCGATATTCAAGATGCCGAAGACGCCATCGAACTCACTTCTTTCTCCGGTTCCATCGAGTTTAAGGATGTCTGGTTTAGCTATGTCCCAGGTGAGTGGGTGCTCAAAGGCGTCTCTTTTAGCGTCTCGCCAAACGAAACGATCGCCCTCGTCGGTGCGACCGGAAGTGGCAAGACGACGATATTGCAGTTGATCGTCCGCAATTACGAGATTCAAAAGGGCCAGATCCTCATCGATGGAATCGACATTCGCCGCCTCAAGCGTTCAGCGCTCCGTTCATTTGTCGGTCAGATGCTTCAGGATGTTTTCCTCTTCTCGGGCACGATTCGCGATAACATCACTTTAAAAAACGACCGTTTCACCGAAGAAGACATAAATAAAGCGGCCGACTATGTCGGACTCGACCACGTCTTGAATAAGTTGCCCGAGGGTTTAAATCACATCGTCAGAGAGCGGGGCAACAACTTCTCAAGCGGCGAACGCCAACTCATCTCCTTTGCTCGAGCCGTGACATATAAGCCGACGGTGATGACCCTTGATGAAGCGACGGCTAATATCGATTCGGAAACCGAATCCATCATTCAATCCTCGCTTTCAAAGATGATGAATATTTCGACGATGATTATCGTCGCTCACCGCCTCTCGACCATTCAGCACTGCAATAAAATCTTAGTCATGCAAAAAGGCGAGATTATCGAATCCGGTAACCATCAAGAACTACTAAAGAAAAAAGGCATTTATTATAACCTTTATCAGTTGCAATACGAGCGCAGAGAAGCAATATAATCTTTCTTTGCAAACGAAATTAGGTAAAGGTGTCTCCTCATTCTACTGAGAAGTGATTTTTTTCAATATACAAGTTATAGGCGAGTAGGAATTGGCGTTGTAAAATATCATCGGGAGAAACAAATATGATTAACCAAATAGAAATCGGACATTA
This sequence comes from Bacillota bacterium, assembly GCA_023393065.1. GTDB lineage: Bacteria > Bacillota_I > Bacilli_A > RFN20 > CAG-826 > UBA1424. The sequence goes on from JAEWMX010000007.1 coordinate 41,354, forward strand.
TATTGCGAAAATCAGCAAATAGTCCACGAGGAAAGGCGAAGAGACTAGAAGATTATCGATTCGACAGTTTGCTTAATTAACTCCTGGCGCTTCTTATTGCTCCAGTCGACGATACTAGTGCCCTTAATCAGGGCGCTTTTGTTATTTAAAGCCTTGATAAATTGATTAATAGCGGAGTTACCACCCATCCAGCGAAAAGGAAAGTGCTGAGTCATGAAGCCAAAAACAGGTTTTCCGTCAATGCCTTCAGCTTTCGCTAAAAAAGCCTTCATCACCGAGGAGAGGCCAAAGCCGCGAACCGGAGCCCCGAAGACATAGGCGTCATATCCCGCCGTCTGCGGGCAATTCGTCAAAATAACCTTGCCGGCTTCTAGCTCTTCATCGTTTTGGGCCACAACTCGCTCAAGGGAGACTTGATGGCCTTGGGCGATGAGTTTGGTTTTGATCATTTCGGCCACCGACAGCGTATTGCCGGTTTTTGAGTGGATGATGATGGCGATTTTTAAATTGCTTTCTTCCATAGGCTATCCTCGATAAATACTAAAAACGCGATTTGGGATGAAGATGGATGGCTTCTAGTTTTTCCATATCTTCGTTAGCGATGACAAAATCGAGCTCGGCATTGTTTTTGATGCGTTCTTCGTGCGTCGACTTCGGAAGCGGGAGAGTATTTTGCTGAATTGTGTAGCGAAGGGCGATCTGGGCCGGGCTCACGCCGTATTTGATAGCGAGTTTCTTCACGATAGCCAGCTTAAAGACGCGTCCTGACATCAACGGCGAATAAGCTTCAAAAAGGATATTATTCTTTTGGCAATACGCGCGATTTTCAAGTTGCGGTTTTCCGACATAAAAAGGCATTTGATTAACATGTGGGACAAAGCCTGTCGCCGCGATGAGCAACTCGATGTCGCCAATGGCAAAATTCGAGACTCCAATGGCCCGAACTCGTTTCGCTTTGTATAAATCGATCATGGCTTTCCAAGCTTCGATGTTTCCGGCCGTGTGATTAGTCCCGATGGCCGTCCATGGCCACGGGGCGTGAATCAAGTAGAGATCGATGTAGTCAAGGCCGAGTCTTTTTAGCGACTTATTAAATTCTTTAACTGCACCGTCATACGTCTTTATTTGCGAGGGTAGTTTGGTCGTCACAAAAATAAGTCCGCGATCAAGTCCCGAGTCCTTAATCGCCTGCCCGACGCTCTTTTCGTTGCGATAGACGGTCGCGGTATCGATGTGGCGATAACCATTTTTTAAAGCTAATAAAACTGATTCATAAGCTTCTTTCCCTTGTTTGACTCTCCAGGTTCCGAAGCCGATTTTGGGGATTTTCACACCATTGGCAAGTTCATAAGAGCTCTCGAGTACTTTTTCCTTCATCGGATTGATATCTCCTTGCTTATATTATAGCTAGTCAATTGACTTTCGCGGGGTTTTCCTTTTTCTTTCGAGTTCGGTCAAATACATTTTGCGCATGCGATAGGTCGTGGGAGTAATCTCTAAGAGCTCATCATCATTTAAGTAGGCCAAACAATTTTCAAGCGACATTAGTCGCGGCGCTCTTAAAACGACTTTTTGCTCTTTGGTCGACATTCTCATATTCGTTAATTCTTTGGCTCTCGTGACATTGATAATTAAATCGCTGCTATAGCGGTTCTCGCCGACGATCATGCCTTCATAAACTTCGGTTTGAGGAAGGATAAACATCGTTCCGCGAGCTTCAAGACCTTCGATGGCATAAGTCGTGCTCATGCCCGTGTCGGAAGCGATTAAGACGCCGAGCGTTCGCCCTTTGACTTGGAAATTGGTGACGGGGCGATGGTTTTTATATAGGTGGCTCATCAAGCCATAGCCTTTCGTCAAGGTCATAATTTGCGCGTGCAAGCCAATGAGGGCCGCCGCGGCGATGTTATAGGTGAGGCGAGCGTTGACTTCGCCATAATCGATATTGATGACTTCGGCTTGGCGATTAGCTAAAGCTTCCATCACCGCTCCGAGGCTCTCGGAAGGAATGTCGAGAAACAATTCTTCAAAAGGCTCATGGGCGATGCCATCAATAAACTTAATTATTGCTTTAGGCTTGCTCACTTCGAGTTCATAACCTTCGCGGCGCATATTTTCAATTAAGATACCGAGATGGAGTTCGCCGCGCCCGGAGACGAGAAAGCGGTCGCTTCCTTCGATAAGCGCAACTTTTAAGGCGACATCGCGCTGTATTTCTTTTTCTAGGCGCGCCTGCAATTGGCGAAAAGTGACAAATTTGCCATCCCTTCCGGCAAAAGGTGAACTATTTGGAGCAAAAGTCATCTGCAAAGTCGGTTCGCTGATGGCTATGGGGGGCAGAGGCATCACATGATCTGGATTGCAGATTGTCTCGCCGACATTGATGTCCGCCAGCCCGGCGACGCCGACGATATCACCGGCATGGGCTTCTTCTAATTCAATTTTATTAATGCCGACGAAGCGATACATTTTCATGATCTTGCCAAGCTTATTAGTTTTATCAAGGCGCGCTAAAGTGATCGTCTCTCCGACGCGCATCGTGCCCGACTTGACGAGGCCGATGCCGATGCGTCCGACAAAGTCGTTGTAATCAAGGAGGCTCGGTTGAAACTGCAAGGGACCATAGCGATTGATTTTGGGTCCCGGTATCTCGCTGATAATCAAATCGAGAATCGACTCCATTCCCGGCTTTTGATCCCTAGGATCAGGCGACAGGCTGCTCGTTCCCAAGAGCGCCGAAGCATAGGCGACTTTAAAGTCGAGATATTCTTCCGGAGCATCGAGGGCGATAAAGAGTTCTAAGACATCATTTAAGACTTTTTTGATATCGATGTTAGGCCGGTCGATTTTGTTGATGACGACGATGGGTTTAACATGAGCTTCGAGGGCTTTCTTTAAAACGAAACGGGTTTGCGGCATCGTGCTTTCGTGGGCGTCGATGAGCAGCAAGCAGCCATCGACCATGTTCATGATGCGCTCGACTTCACCGCCGAAATCAGCGTGTCCGGGCGTATCGAGAATATTGATTTGTAAGCCTTTGTATTGAATGCCGGTCGCTTTGGCTAAAATGGTGATGCCTCGTTCCCTTTCAAGATCGTTTGAATCCATCAAGCGCTCCGAGGAGGTTTCATTGTCGCGAAAAAGATGCGCGGTGCGAAACAGTTGATCAACCATTGTCGTCTTTCCGTGATCGACGTGAGCGATAATTGCGATATTGCGAATATCCATAAAATTTTCCAGCGAGATAAGCATATGCTTAAAAGACGACTATTGCACGAAAAATATAAATTATTTATATCGAAATATTTAATTATTTATAGCGATTAGATGGTAATGCATCCGGAAATAGGCAGGAACCCGAGCAAGACCATCTGACTGCCGGGTTCGCCGCCTAGCATGGCGATACCGCGAATCGTAACTACTTGGTCGACATAAGTCGCAAGTGTCGAACGCGAAGCGGGAGCGGTCGGATAAATGTAGATGCTATCAGAACCCGATGTCAAGACGAATAACGAGTTGGCGGGATCGCTGGGATTCATATAAGACAAGGTGCCGGAAAGCTCATAATAGCGGAAGTCAGATGCGACATATTCATGATTCAAAGCGGCAAAGTCAGCTAGGCTGATAGGTGTGGGAGTCATCGGCATCGATTGACCGGTCGCCACCACGTGATCGATCGTGCGATGCGGTTCGTTATATAGGAAGACGGCCGTACCGGAAGTCATCTTATAACCGACGGCCACGACCTCATCCCCAGGAGCGATGCTGCCGTTATCGGTATTGATGTAAATTATGCCAGTCGAATCAGCGACCAAGAGGATGAAATTCTCGCCTGAGGTCTGCGAATTTAAGACGACGCATTGAATGACGCGACTTTCCGTTTGACTATCCGGTAATAACTTGAGGTCAGCGATCGAAATGATGAGATCAGGATCGACATGAAGCTGAATATCAAAGCTTTCGTTGACTGTTTCGTGAAGGACGGCATAAATGTGAACATCAATGTAGATTTCTTCGGTTATATCTTCGGCGATACGCTGTGTCACAATGCTATATTTGCTAGCATGCGTGCCGAAGGTCTCATAGGTGAGAGTAATAGGCACGACATCGTGCACCGCCGGCAAGTCAACAAGCTGTCCGGGAAAGTAAGTCGGTGATTCGAACGCTCCGCGAAACATGGTTTCAAGAAGAGCGAGCAATTCTGCATCTCCTCCTTCTCCATCATAATCGAGATCGATGAAATTTTCGCTTCCGTTAAAAATAAACATCAAAATGATGTTTTCCGGATCGTCCATATTCGGAAGGATGATACCGCGAATATTGACTCGGAATCCATTGTAGGCGCCTATATAGTTGAAATCGCCTTCGCCGATGACGATGATAGGCATCGTATCGGGATCGCTTGTCAGCGTCACTTGATGAGTGTTGTAATCAACCCCAATCGTGCCATTAATCTGAGCGTACACGACCCAATTATCAGGTTCATCGGCAGCAAGGGCATTGTATTGAGCTACCGTTAAGGTGGTCGGGGCGAGGGGAATCTCATTATCGTGAGAATAAAGATCGACGCTTATCGCGCCTCCCGAGCCACCCTCCATCGTCACTAAAGTGTCTTGCATCGCATAATATCCGCCGGCGCGAATCTCATCGCCGACTATTACTTCTTGATAGCCAAAGAGAATCAAAGTCTCACTAGCATCGGCAATCACGATTAATTCCATGTCGCTCTTGCCTAACATGACCACGCCGCGAACGAAGTGATGTTCGGCATTTTCCGGAGCTTCCAAGGACTTAAACTCGGAAATCGTCAAAACCGGCCATGCCGGATCGATGCCCCATTTGGCATAAAGAATCAAATCGTCTTCTGGCATCGTCGCAAAAGTGTATTCATTAGTTAGCGATGCTTCGGTATACCATCCATCTAACAAATAGCCGTCTTTGGTCGGATCGCTCGGCGCTTCGACTACCGAACCGGGAGCTTGTGTGATAGGCGCGACAGCTGAACCGCCATTAGTGACGAATTCGATCGTCGAATGGGAATCGACGCAGCTGTAGTTTATGACAAGGGATGCTAGAGATAAATCACCAGACCCGCTATTGGTAAAAGAAAAGAAGTAAGGATCGGTAGAGAAGTAATGCGGAATTTCCGAGGTTAAGACCGTCGAACTGACCATCGTCGTTTTTGTCGGCCCGTGATAAAGGGTTGCTTCTCCCCCTGAAAAAGTCGCAGTTATCGATTTAATCGATGAAATGCGAGTGGTGACGCTATTGGCAAGCGTTCCTCCCGCGGCCAAAACGACATGGGTGCTCAAAGCCAACTTAGCCGATGTGTAGTTAAAATCAACATAGCGACCCCGACCGGTTCCGGGGCCGAATTCTTCCGTGCTCAAATTAGTTGGAGAATTGCTTTCGTTTAATATAATCGTGTATGAAGCATCACCATAGGTCAGATGTTGGAGCATTTGGCCGTTGTTGCCAATCGCAAAAATGGCGATGGCGACAATCGAACTTATCGAACTAAAAATAAGAAACTTGCGCTTCTTTTTCGTCAATTGATTATCAGTCATTTTTTAACTCCTTATGCTGTTCGCAAAATCGATGACAGAATAATATTTGATAGATGGCTGGAGCCTTTTAGAGTGTTGGAAAAATCTTTTATCTATTATCAGTTAATAGACAAATCACAAAATAAAGCAATAGATATATAGACTTTGGTTTTATAACATCTAGATAAATTGACTCGAACATAAGGGGTAACAAAAAAGGATTTATTTGCTCGTTTTTGTTTTTTTATATCCGCGATATTTTTGTCGTTCGCCAAAAATTTGATGACTTGCCTCGGACGCCTTGTTGGCGGTGCTGGCCCCATGGTTTTTTGAAGAAAATGGCTCGCGGCGAAGAGATAATGATTTGTTATCTACTCTTGGTTGCTTTTTTTCAAGGTTCTTATTAAAGGGGTTGTTTTGACGAGTGACTTCGGGTTCTTGTGCGACTGCTTCTTTAGGAGGAAAAGCGAGTGGGCAATTTAACACGGGAATTTCCATGCTGATATGCTTTTGAACGTCTTTAAGTAACGGCAATTCATCGCGAGAGCAAAAGCTGATGGTGATGCCAGCTTCTCCGGCTCGTCCGGTCCGCCCCATGCGATGGAGATAAGTTTCTGGGGTTTGTGGCATGTCATAGTTAAAAACATGCGAGATTTGACTTATGTCAAGTCCTCTAGCCGCAATATCGGTGGCAATCATCACTCGGCTCTCGTGAGCCTTAAAACTCTTTAAGGCCGCCGTTCGAGCATTTTGACTTTTGTTGCCGTGAATTACTTCGGTATTATATGGTTGTTCAAGGAGTTTTTTTGAGAGGCGATTGGCACCGTTTTTCGTGCGGCAAAAAACAAGAGTTGACAAGATCGTTTTATCTTTGAGCAAATGCATGAGCAAGGCAGCTTTATTTTCCTTTTCGACACGGTATAAACTTTGGGAGATGGCCGCTAAAGGGCGTTGGACGCTGCCGATAGAAATTCGGACTGGATGATTAAGCAAACTTCCTGCAAGAGAGAGAATCTCTTTGGGCATGGTCGCCGAGAAAAGCATCGTCTGCCGATCGTAGGGTAGTTTGGATATTATCCTGCGGATATCAGGCAAAAAACCCATATCCAGCATCTGATCGGCTTCATCGAGAACAAAGTAATTGACTCTGCTTAAATCAACTAGCTTTGCGTCTGCCAAGTCAAGGAGTCGTCCGGGAGTGGCGACGAGGATGTCGATACCGCTGCGAAGATTATGAATTTGCGGTCCTTTGGGGACACCACCAAAGATGACACTGACTTTTACTTTTGCATACTTGCCATACTGTTTTATCGATGTTCCAATTTGCGCAGCTAACTCGCGAGTGGGGGCAACGATAAGACTCGTCAAAATAGGCGCTTGAAATGACGAACGATTAGTTATTATTTTTTGAAGTAAGGGAATAGCATAAGCTGCCGTTTTGCCGGTTCCGGTCTGGGCGGTTCCCAACAAATCGAAACCCTCAAGCAAAGGAGGAATAGCCTGCACTTGGATGGGGGTGGGATCAACATAGTCTAAATCGGTGATGGCCTTGAGAATCGGGTCACTAATTTTTAATTGAGTAAAATACATATTTATATCCTTCTGGTCAGTAAATTAAGACTCGCAGCTAGTTACTGACTAAAGCGGGCAATTTATTAAAGACGATTTATAATAACATGGTTACTTATATTTAGCACGGTTCTTTTTATATAAATAAAAAAGATCTGTCTTTGCCTAGTCTCACCGCAACAATTGGCGAGTCTATAATCAAACAAATCTTATGCTTTAGTTAGAGCGAGTCGCAAGAGGATGGGCAATAGTCCAATAAACGGAGGTAATTTCAAAGAAAATGGTGCCTGCGGCCGGACTTGAACCGGCACGAGATCATCTCTCGATGGATTTTGAGTCCATTGCGTCTACCAGTTTCACCACGCAGGCACTGAAGATATTATAAACATCGCTATCTTAAATGCCAAATTATTTATAATTTCATTGTTCTTAATTTGCGGTCGCAATTATTAATGTCTATAATGAAAAATTGAGGTGATGCTATGAACATACTTCTCTATCTTCTTCCCAAAGCACAAGTCGAGTATATCTACGATGACTATACGATTAGACAAGCACTAGAAAAAATGGAATACCACCACTACAGCACCATTCCCGTTATTTCTCGGAAAGGCAAGTATGTCGGATCTATCTCCGAGGGGGATCTACTGTGGGAGATAAAACGTTATCGACTGAATCTTGAAGACTGTGAGAAGCATCCGATTTCAAGTATTACTCCCCATAAAAAAATCGCTCCCATATCAGCGGATAAGCAGATGAGCGATATCGTCGAAATCATCATCAATCAAAACTTCGTACCGGTCGTCGATGACCTGGAGAATTTCATCGGCATCGTCACCCGAAAATCAGTTATCAATTTCCTGACTAACGAACTCAATAAAAGAAACGGTATAAACAATAAGCAATAGCCTATTTGACATCGACCCAATAACGGCGCGTAACACGCTCCTGACCTTCAATTATATTAGTCACCTTGTCATGGAGAATACCGCCGTTTTTTTCGATGATTTTTATTGAACCGACATTGCTTTCATCACATGTGATGAGAACCTTGCGAAAGCCGAATATTTCCCGAATGTAATCGAGGGCCAGAGCGAGCATCTTCGTCCCATAGCCTCTTCGCCTCTGATCTTGACGAACGCGATAGCCGATGTGACCTCCGAAGCGGAGGAGGAGGTCGGTCAAGTCGTGGCGAATCGAGATTTCGCCGATGAACTGCTTTCGCTTAACAAGCCACAAATAAGTTCCGCTAACCCAGCCATATGGCAAATTTTTGCCGTGTCGAGCATCGCCAATTTTTGCAAGGACGTTCGGAACAAAGGGATTGACAAAGCCATCACCGGTGTGGTCGAGGAAAATCCTCGTTTCAAGATAGGATTTAAGAAATATTTTTGACGGAATGACGAGGCGAATTAAGTCCTCATCTGTATAAGCGATATCGGGTTTGTTTGATAAGTGCATCTTCGCTTTTCTTAAAACCTCACGATCGGTTTCGTGAGTAATTAATTTTAAAGCTTTGCGATAGCCACACCATAATAAGACATCAACTTCTGAACTCTGCTTTTTGATTCGTCCGCCGACGGGTGTGGCCACAAAGAAAACCACTTCCTTAATAATCTTTAGATTATTTCGATATGGCGAGTATGCGATAACTTCTCGAAAGCGATTGTCGATGACAACATCGAGGTTTGTCTCTTCTTTAATTTCGCGATAAGCAGTCATGATTTCGCTCTCGCCATCTTCGACGTGACCTTTGATTAAGGAATAGTGACCGCGTTTCATCTTGGCGACCAAAAAGACGAGGCGCGTGCCGAGATATTTGTAGATAACAGCCCCGCAGCTCTTTTCTTTTTTCATACTCGTATTCTAGCAAAATAAAGGTGCGAAATTAACAAAAAAAGACACCGATTGTGGCGTCTTTGATATTGTGGCGCGCTCGAGACGATTTGAACGTCCGACCCCAACCTTCGGAGGGTTGTGCTCTATCCGGGCTGAGCTACGAGCGCATTAACGTAATTATGATACTGCAAAATCACGCGAAAAACATTTTAACTTATTAATCTGATAACTACAAAAGAAAATGATGACTATAAACTATCATAATAAGTGATTATAATGACTTTATCTAAGGCGGACAAATGAGAGACGAAAAAACAAAAGAAGAAGTCATATCGTTCTGGGATCGCCACTTTCATAATCTGAAGGCGATGGCGATAGCAAAAAGCGACATCGCAATTAATACCCCTCTTGATGAGTGCCTGCAAATCCTCGGTGATTCATGCGACGAAGTTTTAGATATCGCTTGCGGCAACGGCCTCGCTCTCATCGAAGCTAAATTAATCGGTGGAAAAATGAGAAGTGGGGTTGGTTTTGACTCATCGAAAAATGCGATTGAAAACGCCAATGAGATAGTAGCCATGTCAAAGATTGCTGATCTCCGTTTTGAAGTCGGCGACGAATCGTTTCTTTCAAAAATCAGCGATAGTAGTTTCGACGGAATCTTCTGCTCAAACTTTCTCGATGTCATACCAGATTCCCTGACGCTGAAAGTCATCGAAGAAATAAAAAGGATTATACGACCAAACGGCTTGATATTATTGAAATTCAATTTCTATTTAACTGATGATCTCATCGCTCGTCTAAAAATGGATCAGCTCGCCCCTAGTTGCTATGCGATTAATGGCGTTTTTCGCGCGAACAATAAAACGACTGAGACATGGATTTCGTTATTTAACGGATTTGAAGTTGTTAAGCAAGCGGGTTTTCAAAGAGCGCCCGGCCTTCCTGAGGACCGTCTTCTATTATTAAAAAAAGGCGCTAAATAAGCCAATTATATTCAATTTGCTATATATTTGACGCCGTTTTTATGTGTCTTGATTGAGTGGATTAAGGGCCTTCGTCTTCGCGATCTGGAAACATGCTCAAGCTATAAGTGGTCGAGACTCCGACGCTACCTGTCATCACATAGTCCGTGATAAGTAAATTGTTTGTCGTAACGACTGCATAATATACTTTACCATCGATGTTTGGATAATCTTTAGTGTTGTAATATGCGGTCCCATTATAAGTGCCATCAAATCTGAGCAAGGTGTGTTTCATCATATAATTTTCGGCGCCGACGTTTTCAAAAGTGCCGTCTGCTAGTCGGTAGACATAATCGACGCTTTTCATGGCCGAGGCCTGCGCTCCTGAGGCTTCGTCACTACCGGCTAGTTTCAAGTATAAGAAACCATTTAATTCGTCGTTGTTCGTATTCGAGGCCGAAACGATGAACTCGTAATCATCGTCGAGTGTCGACTGCAATATTTCGAAATCAAAATAGACTTGCGCCTTGTTGCCGACTTGACCGATTTGAATGCGGATTTCGCCAAAATTGGTGATGAGGCTCCCGTCGCGTTTGAAGTAATATATCGATAATTTCCCCGGCGTCGCCGCATTTCTTTGACGGGCGAAGACAAGGGCTGATATGCCGCCTTTCACCGGTTTAAACCAAACGCTGTTTTTCGGCACCGAAATGGTGTTGCCGTCATATAGGGTGATAGTTGTCGTATTAGAAAATGAAGATGTCGAACTCGAATAGGATGGAGGGGTAATGCCAAAAGTGATCATCTTGGTGTCATAGGGCAAGGTTCGATTATAAAAATCGGGTGTGACATAGTTTTCCCAATTTAATGAAGTCACCTGTGTGATATTTGAACTTAATGCGGTGTAAATCGAGGGGCTGGTCGCAGCGGGGTTAACCTTGATTTTGGAGTTGTATTTATACAACGCGCCTTTGATATCGACTGAAGATGCCGTCAACGCTCCGATATAAAAAGCCGTGTCGGTCGCCGAATTAGGTACGGCACTATAACCAGTCGTCATCGTCGTAAATGTGGGAAAGTTCGGATCGATGAGCAAATCGCCACCCGCTAAATCTTCAGGAAGAGAATCCCAAGAGACATATGGGCCAATTCTTCCGACTAATGAATAGCTGCTTCGAACTTCGATGCTCGTCGTACCTAGCGAAATCTTGGCATTCTTGACTCCGATTGACTGAAGATTACCGTTATTATATCCGGCGACGATGCCGACGGCGCTGTCGTTTACTTTATCGGTGACTTCGACGTTTTCTAAAAAGAAAGATTTGGCGGTGCCGATAACCGCCGTGCTCGGATTAATCGAATAATTACCGATATTGCCAAAAAAACCGATAGAGGCTCCGACATTGATACTCGAAATGTTAAGCGGCCTAATTTTCCAATCATTGGGATCAGAAGAAACCCATAAATTTACAATGGTTTTACCATTGCCGTCGAATTCTCCGTAGAAAGGATAGGCATCGGTGCCAATCGGAGGAATCGCGCCGGTCGTCGTCGAATCATAGCCAGATAATTCACCGGCCATATCAATGTCATTGTTTAGTTTAAAATAAGTTTTTTGACTATATGGATAGTATCCGCTGTTTTGCAGCCACGTCAAATTGTATAGATGCTTGGAATTCTTAATGATGAATGGATTGTTCACCGTGCCGTCACCGCCGGCGTAATAATTGCTTGTTGAACTGCCGATAATCGCCGTCTGAAAGTCGGTCATCGTCGAAAACCAGGCGACGGAAGTGGCGACTATAGATAGAAAAAGACCGCCCGATAAAGCCCCGATGAGAATGATGCTCTTGCGCTTTTTCATCCTTTATTTCCCTATGACACCAAGTAGGTGATATCGTCTGAAAAAACGACATCGCGGTCGTTGCCAATTCGCGCGTTGCTAAGATATTCCATTATCGTTTGATCATATTCGAGGACAAACCAAATTTCACTATCTCCAGGATATATAGTATCGATGGCGATGGAAGCCTCTTTGCTCGGTGTTTGCGATATGGTCACAAATGAATTTGAATCGTTATTGGCATAAGATAAAGATGATGAGGTCCAACTTTCGCCCAACGGCGAAGAAGGGCCAGAACTTAAAGTTATTTGGAAAGCATTACTCGTGAAATTGTCATCGGTATCCCCTGAACCGGTCGTCCCCGTTGAAAAGGATGTGTTCTCTGTCGTGGCCGAGAAAGTAACGGATTCTTCCGCCTCATAGGAAAACTGAACATGGACGACGATGGCTGGCAAAAAAGTACTGTATTCTTGCCATTGCGGATCGTAGGTGTCAAGAGATGTGACAAGCTCGTTGGCAAAGGTGATGGAAGTCGTCTCGCCTTTAGTTAAAGTCGTTACTTCATAGCAGTCAAAGCCTGTCACGGCAAAGCCGAGAATCGTCACGCGAACGGAGTCCATTTGGACTTGACGAGCGTTGTTTCTGGCAAACCAGGCAAGTGTCGTATAGGTAAAGGCCCCAATCCCGATCATGGTGGTCGCTAGATTGGCATATACGAGGATTAAGGTTTTAAAGCGCTTAGTGATTTTCATATCGAGTCATGATTGTCTTACTGATAAGCCCTCTTTGCAAATGTAATGCTTTACATATGTAAAAAAGGAACTGATCTGCAAGCAGAAAGTCCCCCGATATTTTGTTGCCCACTTAATTTTAACTTATTACCGGAACTTTCGCCAATTGAATAGCGAATAGTCGAGTAAATGATCGCCTTTGAAATTTGCCAGCAAAAATTGAACAAAATAACATTATCGTGCTAATGCCGGTAATGTTATGTGCGCTACGAAGCAGTCGTTATTCGGCGAACGGGGCTGTTACATCGAATTACCAAAAGATACATAACCAAGTACCTCAATATAGTCGGTCGCTCATCTATTTCTAAATGAAGGCGTTAAAAGACTATAAGCTTTTAAAGTATTTTAACTAATGTCTTAAACGATGTGATAAAGCAAATTATCAAGTTCGGTGATGTATTGCTGATATCCAGATGTATAATTGACCTCAACTTGATCGTTATCGATAATATTTATCCAGGCAATTTCTAATTCCTTGCCTTGATTGTTAATGGATGCTTTCAATTCCATTCCTTCTTCGGTTGTCATATTCATTAAAGCTGTTGAATATGCATCAAGCATATCGGATGGTAAATCCGCTGAGATGAGATTAATTTGCAGTTGCTTCTCCGCGGGATAGCCCGTCTCGGGATCGACGATATGATGGCGAAGAGCATAGCCATCATCGATAGGTATATTCACTCCCAGATAGCCTCCCGATGTCGAAAAGGAGTATTGACCGGTGCGATTGATGTAAAAGGCGTAAGGCACATCCTCGGTTGGCCCTTCTAGTTGCCAGTGCCAGGGATTGCCGCTATATTTACTTCCGAGCGTCGAAATCGAGCTCGACCCGCCATAGATAAATCCGTGTTCCAGTTCATTTTCGTTTAATAAAGGAGCCAATACGTCATTGGCGTATCCTTTGGCGATGCCCGCTAGAGTAATCGACAAATCCCCATGCGGAGCGCCCTTAAAACTATTGAAACGAACATAGTGATCGTCGCCGACCATTTTCAATTCCAAAGCATCATCTAATTCCTGCTGATTCATGGGTATGTAACTCGTTAAGCGCTCGAGCAAATCAGCCTGATCAGGATTATAGTAGGGATCGCGGTTTAAATAATCAGAACTATTTTCTAGAATGTCTTCCCAGAACCTGACGATTTCGCCGACAAAAATATTGAACTTAAAATCAGTGGCTATCATTAATTCAATACCTCTTTCTAAAAGAAAGTACAAATGGCTTGGTATTTGTAACCACTCCTCAGAACCATATGAATCGTTAACGACGAAAAGATTATTAATGATGGGCGAAGAGACATCGTTCTCGTCAAGGCGATACATGTAATGGCAGTCGGCGACTTTATGAATGAATGGCACATTGTCCACGTAAATATCGCGCGCCATCTCGGCAAACGATTCGGGATACACTTTTTGATAGCGAATTTCGTATGATGTGTTGAAGAGGTTGCGAATATCGCCACCGCTCGTTTTGGCAAACACGTCGTAGCCGATTCGCTCAAAGGGAATGTCATCGGGATCAAATTCATGGCTGTCGGGTTTAAACAAAAAGATCGATGATACGAGCAAACCGCTTATAAGCAGCGTTGAAAGAAGAATTGTCCACTCGCGCGGATCAAGCAATTTCAAGAGAAAAGCTTTCAAGCTTGATAGTTTATTTTTCATATTCGTTAAGCGCTGTCGTCAAGCGCACGCGGGTCACTACTTCACGGGCGATAAAGGCGATTAAAAGTCCGCTCGCAATCCCGGTGAAAAAGAGAATCGGTAAATAATTTATTATGTAGATTGTTTGATACAAAATGGCGACCATGATGATTTGCCCGACTCCGTGCATGACGGCGGATGCCATCGATAGACCAAAAATCGACAGACGCCTCCAACAATAAAAGACAATGACGACGATTGTCGCCAGGGCCCAGCCTGCCAATGCGATATAAAAATTTAGACCAAAGCCGGTGAATAACGCTGTTAAAATGACTCTTAGAAATCCGATGCTAACGTAATCTTTAAGACCAAAATAATATAAGACGATGAGTCCGATGGTGTTAGCTAATCCTAATTTAACTCCCGGGGCAATAAAGGCTAAGGGAAGCAAAACCGCCTCGCCATAGCTGATGACAACCCCAATCGCTAGCAAAAAGGCTAGATGGGTGATTTTTTGAATTGACGCGTTAATCACAATCTCTCCTCAATGATGACCATAAAGTAGTTAGGAGCGCAAATAATCGGCATTCCCGAATCGTCAACCCATCCTTGTATCGAACAATAATTATGCGGCGATGTCTCTTCGGCAATGCGGACTTTTCCGTTCGTTATTTCAAGCGTTATATCATCTAATAAACGCGGATAATCATCTTTTTTGTAGACAATTGATTGATTTGCGTATATTTCATGCGTATCAATAAGATTAAATTCGTAGTAAACATTAACGACCAAGTCGTCCGCGATGCGATTGAAAACATTCGTCACGACTAACAACAGGGAAGCAAAAATCATCAAAAAGCTAAAAACATATATATCAAATCGTGTCTTTTTTAGCAGTAATTTATTCATACATCTTTTTATAAAAAGAACCTTGCTATCAGGTCCTTAATTATACTTCTATTTTACTAACCTTCCCATCAGGACCAGGCGTGGAATTAATGTAGTCGGCAATTTTCTGCTGCGTTTCCTTCTTCGACGGGCGGCAGGAGGAAACCTTCTTCTGGCGTCCATCAAGGAGAGCAGCGGCCATCGCCTCGCATCCCGGATGACCGCACAGCCCGCAATTGAGACCCGGTAACATTTTGGTCACGGCCGCAAGTCGCTCATCGGTTTTCACCGCTAATTTTTTATCGGCAAAAGCGAGGGCTAAGCCCAATAAGCCACCTAGGCAGATCATAATGCCGGCGGCGATTAAAATATCGGTCCACTCCATAATCGCTAATCCCCCTTATCCTGATCGTGATTTTGATTAAGGCGGCATGTGCTGATGGCGCATTGTGAACACTGTTCGGTTTTTTCCAAATCGCATCCCTCGGGTCGAGGAACCTTTTTATTCAGCAAATAACCAAGAATAAAAAGACCGACTAGCATAGCTAGCACCGCAATCGCTAATAATGTTTTGATTAACAGTTCTGGCATTTACACTAATCCTTGAAAGCCGAAGAAAGCCATGGTCATAAGGGCGGTTATGATCAAAGCGATGGCGACTCCTTTAAAAGCTTGAGGGACGCGGTTAAGGGAATCAACCCTTTCGCGTATGACGGAAAAGAGGATTAAGACAAGAAGAAAGCCAGCCGATACCGACAAGGAATAGACGATTGTCTGAAGCAATGAATAATTGTTGGCGACATTTTCAAGAGCGATGGCTAAAACGATACAGTTTGTCGTGATTAACGGTAAATAAATACCTAACGACCGGTATAGAGAGGGGATCACTTTTTTTAAAAACATTTCGACGAACTGCACAAACGAGGCAATGATTAAAATAAAGCTCACGAGCGATAAAAATTCTAAGCCGAGCGGTTTTAACACCAGATGGTATAAACCATACGATAATAAGGAAGAGAAAAAGACGACAAACATCGTGGCTAACCCTAATCCGATGGCATTGCTAATTTTCTTTGATACACCCAAAAAGGGACAAGTACCTAAAAAACGGACTAAGACGACATTAGATACCAACATTGCCGAGATGATTAATGTAACAATGCCCATAATTTCTATCCTTGCTCGCCTTTCGCGATTAAGGCTTCTTTCCGGCGTTTTTTGCGGGAAGAAATAACCATGCCTAAGCCGTTGATAGCCGCCAGCAATAATCCGAGGATTAAAAATGCACCGGTATTGCTAACCATGAGCGATATCGCATAACGAGCGTCAAAAATCGTCCAGCTGAAGACGGTCGCATTAGTAAAAGGATTGACGAAAGTCAGCGATCCCGTTCCGAGAATTTCTCTTAGCAGGGATAGCACAATGATTGAAATTAGATAGCCAAAGCCCGTCCCCACTCCATCAATGAGAGAGTCGAGGGGTTTATTTTTGCTAGCAAACACTTCGGCCCGGGCCATGATGATGCAATTAACGACGATAAGCTGTAAATAGACGCCTAATGTGATCGTCAGCTGTGGGGTGAAAGCTTTCATGAGCATTTCCACGATGGTCACCGTCGAAGCGATGATGATAATGTAAACCGGAATGCGAATCTCCGGAGGAATGATTTTTCTTAGAAGGGAAATGATGAGATTGGTCATCATCAGGACGATCATCACCGCCAGTCCCATCCCCACAGCTGAAGAAAGGGTGCTCGAAGTGGCGAGGATTGAGCATAACCCTAAGAGCAAGACAAAGGTCGAGTTATTGCTAAAGGCGCTGCTAATGAAAATATTGAGTTTATGTTTCATTAAGAAGCATCCTCCAGCAAAGACATGTAATGACTGGCCGCCGCCCATAGCGCCGGAACGAGATTTCGTTCGGTATTCGTCACGCTTAGCGAATTGTCGGCTTTATATTGGTTAAGCGCGGTTAAAAAGGCTGTTTCATCGTCAGCCGCTATACCGGTGATCACATCATCTAAATCATCTAAATACACACCGCCATAAGTGGACGTCTCTTGATTGGACACATTATTATAGCCGGCAAAAATCCCGTCTCTGAAGCCGACTTGGAAAACGATAGGGTTACTCGGATTTCTGTTATGACCGAAAACCGAGCCGTTATAGACGATGCCAAAGAGCGAATCATCGCTTTTATTTTCGTACATGACATAATCGATGATGCCTTTTTCGCTTAATGCCGCTTCAGCGACAATCGTACCTGATTGAGGAACGCGATTAAGGGTCAAGAATTTGCTCTCATCAATCTCAAGAAGATTGAGATATCCGGCATCAAGCGCCATTTGTTCGCGTCTTGTAATAATCGGCAAAGTAAAATAATTTACGGTCGCCAAAGTCGCTCCGGCAATCAGGGCAACCGTCGCTAAGAAAATTGGTAATTTGACAAATTTAGTCATTTAATTGCCTCGACAACATAATACATTTGCGGCTCTTCTGCTGGCGCTTCATAAGGTAGACTTAGGACCAACTGAGATTCTTCAGGTTCAGGATTATGATCTTGCGAATTGTAGTATGCCAGACCTCCGTTTAAGGCTAATGACAAAAGTAAAACCGATAAGATAACCGACCATTTTTTAAAGTTGCCATTATTCGTCATCCCCGTGGCGAATCGGTCGATTAACGGCGATAGCAAATTAGCGATGGCGATGGCGAAAGTAACGCCTTCGGGATATCCTCCCTGAATTCTTATTAAAACCGTCATAAATCCGGCAATGACACCGATTAAAACTTTTCCGAACATCGATGTCGGGGAAGTGACCGGATCGGTAATCATGAAAACCGCGCCGTACATCAATCCTCCCAAAGCTAGATGGAGCAAGATATATGTCCCGGGATTAAGGCCCGTAATTAAAGCGACAACGAGGGCCGTCAAAGTAACTGTCAGTAAGTAGGCGACCATTGGTCGCCAGTTGCAGATTTTCCGCACAATCATATAAAGACCAAGGAGGAGGATAAGGCCCGTAAACGTCTCGCCAATCGCTCCCGAATAATTGCCTAACCATAACTGCCCCATGGTGACGTTGAGGGACGCTAGCGAGTCGCTGACCCACTTGACTCCGAGGCTTGAAAAAGAGGTTGTGACCGTCACTCCGACATCCGTCAGTGAAGAGACGTTTCCCGGAACAGCGCCAATAAAGGCCTTTAACTGCGAGCCAAAAGCAAAAGTGACAAAGATGCGCCCAAAGACGGCCGGATTAAAGATGTTGGCACCAAAACCGCCAAACGCATATTTGACGATTAAAGTGGCAAATATGCTGCCGATGATAATCACATAATAGGGCGTCCCAATCGGTAATGATAAGGCAAATATCAAAGACGTTACAAGACTGTAATTTTCCTTAACCTTTTTAAATAAATAAGGACCGAATGGCTGTTCCTTATCGCGATAAGTAATCGCGCCCACTAAAACATCGCAAATCAGCGTTGTCACGATCGCCACAACAACCATCAAGATGGATTTTAACCCATAACTGGGGGCAATCGCAAAATTATAGACGATTGCGGCCATCCACAACAAACCGAGCAAAGCGCTCAGTTCATACATGATGCCGGTCGTTGATCGCTTGCGACGGGTAAAAGGCGGCGTTTGAATAATAAATTTCATTTGGCCTCTCCTCTTTTAGCGATTTCGCGCTTAGCGTTTTGCAAGCGCACTCTCATTTTGGCGCGAATGACAGTGTCTGCCACTTCGATAAATGACGGGCACACATAGGAACAGATTCCGCATTCGACACAGCGATTCACATTTAATTTTATTAAACGATCGGTATTGTTACTATCAAGAGCCAGTTTGATTTCAATCGGATGAATTCCGGCCGGACACGCCGCGGTGCAAGCACCGCATCTTAAACACGGCACCTGATGATAAGCGACGGGTCTAATCGCCGTATATCCATTCATTGACGCCTGAAGGACATATGAATCGTCGCTTACGGATCGCGAAGTCATCGGTCCGCCGGTAAAAGCCACGACTTCATCAGTGGTATATCCGCCAACTTCTTCGACGATTTGAGAAATTGGAGTGCCAATCGGAGCTTGAACATTAATAGCTTGTTTAACGGCGTTTCCGGATACCGTAATCGTGCGATGAGTGAGCGGTTCACCTTTGATTAAGGCCCGCGCTGTCGCCATCGCCGTCGCGACATTGTTGACGATGACGTGGGCTTCTTTGGGAAATTCGTCATATGTTCGATGAAGAATTCGTTTGACCAACGCCCTTTCCCAGCCCATGGGATATATGTCTTGGACCAATTTGATAATCACGTGCGGAAAATCGTCTAAGTGTTTTTTAAGAACTTCAACAAGAGCCGTTTTATTCTTTTTAAGGACGATGATGGCGGTATCCGCTTTAGCGGCTAATCGCAGTAATTCGCTGCCTTTAATAACATCAAGAGCGTGATGTTGGAGCAGTTTGTAGTCGGTGGATAAATATGGTTCGCATTCCACTCCGTTAATAATGACGGTATCGATATCATTGCTATTTTCATATTTAAAATACGCGGGAAATCCCGCTCCGCCCAAACCGACGATTCCGGCTTCTTTAATGGCTGCGATAATATCCTTGGAATCGCTATCAAAAGAAAGGGTTTTAAGGGGTTCGTCTCTTGTTTTTTTAAAATCGTTAACGATTTCTAAATGCTCGGTGGCTCTTCCCACAAGCGGATTATATTTGCTCACTCGGCCTTTAACGACACCTGATATCGAAGAGAAAATTGGTACATATAGATCTTTCCTTCGACCAATTAATGTTCCGACCGATACGCAATCTCCTTCTTTGACAAAGAAGTCGATTCCCGCGCCGTTAGGACTCACAACAGGAATAAATATTGAGGCAATCTTATTCTCGTCCATTGTTAAAACGTCGGCTTCTGCAGCCTGCGATTTTTGATCTTTCAATCGAATTGGAGCAAAACTTCTAAATACGTTTATCATGAAATTTTATATATATAAGTATACAAAAGCATTGGTTCCTAAACAATGTTATTTGCGATAATGAAACCGTTTTTATCTCCCACTAATAAACAGGTCTCTTCTCAAAGAAGTGTGAATAGAGACTATAGCGCGGACTGCTTCCTATTTATCGTTTGCCCATAAAAAAAGACCCAAAGGTCTCGATTTTTTTAAATGGTACGGTGAATGGGACTCGAACCCACAAGGTGTTAACCATTAGAACCTGAATCTAACGCGTCTACCATTTCCGCCATCACCGTGCATCAATTAGTATAAATGATAGACTTGAATGTGCAACTCTATTTCTTTAGAAACGCGACGATTTTTTTCATGACTTCTTCATCTTCTTCGGTGATGAGGGCATAGTCGATTTCATAATCGAGAACCGGCTTTTTGCGATCGTAGATGGCTTTATCTTTTTGCACTTGATAGAGATAGTCTTCCGCACGCTTAGTAAGATAGGGCAGATGGCCGCGGTCTTCGACATACATCAGTTCGATGTTGTCCTTCTTTTTGGCGATGATGGCTAAGCGGTCGATAGCGTCTTTAGGCTTTATGACGCGGTCTTCTTTGCCGTGGATGACAAAAACGGGGACTCGAGCTTTTTTAAGAGCCTTTTTGCTATTATAAGTGGCATAGCGTCTGTAGCGCCAATAGCCGTGCATATAAATAAAGGGATAGAGAGGATAGAGAAAGGGACGGTTGGCGACCGTCACCAAAGTCGGAGAAAGAAATCCGGATAAAGCGACGACTTTATCGATGCGATGCTTTTTGAGTAGAAGGCTGCTCATCGCCACATAACCGCCCCAGGAGTGGCCGACGACATAGCGCTTCAAATCTTTGATGTCGCTTCGCGATTCGATGTAGCGAAGGGCGTAATCGAGATCGACGAGGGGCTGAATCAGGCTGATCATTGATGTCCCGGAGCTGAGGGCACAGCCGGTGTAGTCAAAGGCCAAGATGAGAAATCCTTCTTTGGCGAGACGGTTGATTTCGGTCGTATACGCCGTGTGCCCGGCTCCGATGCCATGAGCAAATATAATTAATTCTTTAAATGTTTTGTATTGTTGGTTTGAGTACAAATAACCGCGCAATGTCTGCTTGTGATTGCCAAGGAATTTGATCGGTTCAGCCAACAACCCAGGGAAATCTTCGGCTTGAAAATAGCGAAAGGCCGGTGAACCATCACCGCGATGATTGAGGGCGAGACGCATAAGGATTCCGACGATGATTGAAAGGATAATTATCAATAAGATAATCGCGATTCCGGCAATAATTAACCCGCGGTATAAATCCGGCATATTTTCTCCTAATGATTATCATACACCATCGTATAATTACTTAACTACTTGAACACGCCTCTTTGAGCAGCTCATAAATAGATTTGCGAACTTCTTCATCGGGTAACACGACATTCATTTCCGAAATGTATTTTCGAAGATTTGCTAAATATACCACGTTCTCAGCATTATTTATTCGCAATTCTGCCCTAGGAGTGAAAACGACGATTGAATGAACAGCGCTTGCATAATCCGTCAATAAACAGCGGACCATTTTTACATGAACAGCGTTTTGCCGAATCGGATTGTAAAAGTTGTGCTTGTGGTGATTAATATACTGTGTCCAGACATCACTAAAGTGATCGCCGACAATCACGCCACCATAGTTTTTCGTCTCGATGACAATGATGCCGCGATCCGAGACGAGAAGATGATCGATTTGAGCGTCGCTTTCGGACTTAAATTTCAAATTATAAAGAAGGAAAGGCTCATTCTTCAATTCGTTGGCGACATAGCGCTCGCCGATAAAACCTTTGACGCGAGGTTCATTAAAATAATCGCGCCTCGCCTTTCGAACTGCCATACGAGCATAACGGAGAAAAGACATGTCATCGACCTTTGAAAACGAGATAGTACAGGCCGCGAATGAGATGGCGATTGGCGAGGTGGACGATTCCCTCGATGGTGTTATTGCCCAACATGCCAGACATCGTGTAACCGCGTAGCGGCATCGTCAAGGCGCTTTCGATGAACATCTTGCGCGTCGCCTCGACATCATCACCTTTCATCTTGTTCGCCATATTATAAAGCGTTTTAGTGATGAATTTGCCGACGAAAGTATGCTCGATATCTTCTAAGGTGGAATTCTTAGTATATGGCCTCTGTTTACGATTTCGGCTTTCGGGAATCTTATCTTGCAAGATCTTTTCGAATTGCTCATCGCTGGCAATAAAAGGATGGCTCGGACGATAATAATCCGCCAAATCACTATCGATCAAATAGCTAGCGTCCTCACCCTCGACCATCACTTCTTTGCGCAAGCGAATATCTCGTGAAGAAGCACCGATTTCAAAGATGTACTGACCTTTTTCAAGCAGCGTTTCGTGAGTTGAAATATCATAGACTTTCAAGTCGTTTTGCCTAAGCCTGATAGTCGCCCTTTTTGTTTCATGAGGTTCTAATTTTACTTTAGTAAATCCGCGGAGTTCGCGGGTTGGTTTATAAACGCCTGGGGCTTTGCTTGCGATGTATAATTGGGCGATTTCGGCGCCCGCAACTTCTCCGGTATTGGTCACATCAAAAGAGATGTCGTAAATGATTTGACCATCGACGAATTCATATTTTAAATCGAGATTATCGTAGGTATACGCCGTATAGGAAAGGCCAAAGCCAAACGGATATCGAACTTTCAAATTCAAACTATCGAAATATCGATATCCGACATAGATGCTCTCTTTATATAAAACGTTCGTGCCGTCACCCGGAAAATTAGATTGCGAGGGCGTGTCTTGATAGTTAAGGGGCCATGTCTCAGGAAGCTTACCTGAGGGATTGACGCGACCGAGCAAGACATCGAGGACAGCCGGTCCGCTCGCTTCGCCGGCTAGATATGTAAGCAAAATGCCGTCGACTTCATCCGCAAACGGAAGTTCCATAACTGATCCACCCGATAAAACAACAACGACTTTTTTGTTTAATTCTAGAACTTTTTTAATCAGCGATAAATGTGAAGCCGGCAAGCTCATTTTCGAGCGATCAAATCCTTCGCTCTCATAAGCATCTGGAAGCCCAGCAAAGATGATAACCAAATCTTTCTGCTTGGCTAAAGTCAAAGCCTCTTGCTCGAGCTTTTCATCGCGTTCATCATCGTTTGCTTTAAATCCTAAAGCATAATCAGCTTTGATGCCTTCTTCTTCAAGAGCTTGGATAAATGAGACTAGTTTATGTGGATTAACTTTTGAACTCCCTGTTCCCTGATAGCGGGGAAATGAGGCAAAAGCCCCCAGAACTGCTACATTTTCAAAGCTTTTTAATGGCAAAACTCCTTTATTTTTGAGTAGAACACTACTTTCTGCGGCGATTAGGCGCGCTAAATCGAAATGTTTATCGTAATCGCAATCTTGTAGATAATTGAGATTCTCAACCTTTTTATGCAAATTATAAACATTGTTGACACAGACGTTGACATCGTCTTCGTTTAGCAATCCTTTTTTGATTCCGCGCATTAAGTTCTTGTCGCGCCGGCCGATGCCTGGCATCTCGAGGTCAGTGCCGCTTTTGCGGGCGAGAAAATCGTCATTAATCGCTCCCCAGTCAGTGACGACCAAACCATCGTAGCCCCACTGCCTTCTCAAGATATTGTTAAGGAGCCAGCTATTATCGCTGGAATAGATGCCATTGATCCGGTTATAGGAACACATAATCGTATACGGTTTGGCTTCCTTCACCGCTATTTCAAAAGGTTTGAGGTAAATCTCATGGAGGGCGCGGGCATCGATGACGGCATTAATCGTCAGGCGATTAGTCTCCTGATTATTCGCGGCATAGTGCTTTAACGAGGTGCCGACGCCGAGGCTTTGCACACCGTTAATAAAAGCTGCCCCTATCTTTCCGGAAAGGAGTGGATCTTCTGAATAGTATTCAAAATTACGGCCACATAGAGGATTGCGCTTGATATTGACACCAGGTCCTAAAACGACGGCGACATGCTGATTCAACGCTTCCTTAGCGATGGCTTGACCCATCTTGTATACTAATTCCTCATCAAAAGAGCAGGCGACGAGGGAAGCGGTCGGAAAACAGGTGGCGGGAATGGCGTTCATGATACCAAGTTGATCACCTTTTTCGACTTGCTTGCGAAGGCCGTGGGGTCCGTCGGCGACCAAGAATGGCTTTAGTCCCAACTCTTCGATGCCGCGCACTTTCCAAAAGCCATCGCCATAGAGGAGTTTTAACTTTGTGCTCAAGGCTAAATTTTTTATTTCATCAGGAATTATTTCTTTCTTGTTCATAATCTAAGTATAACGAAAAAATCACTCCGAAGAGTGATAATTTTTACAAAAAATCTTTGTTCTCAGCCGATTAAGACGCTGAGCATCAGCATGACGACAAAGCCGACCATGAAACCGACTGTCGCAAGATTCGAGTGGTCGCCTTCTTGTGCCTGAGGAATTAATTCCTCGATGACGACATACACCATCGCCCCGGCAGCAAAAGCTAGTAGATAAGGAAGGATCGGTACCATCAACTCCGTCAGCAAAATCGTCAATATTGCCGCGACCGGTTCGATAATTCCGGTAAAACCTCCTATTAAGAAAGACTTAGTCCGTGAATGGCCTTCCAGCCTGAGCGGCAAAGAGACGATCGCTCCTTCCGGAAAATTCTGAATAGCGATACCAATCGCCAGCGCTAAAGCTCCCATAAAGGTAATGCCGGCATTACCAGTTAAGGCTCCAGCAAAAGTTACGCCGACGGCAATTCCTTCGGGGACATTGTGGAGGGCGACGGCAAATACCATCATCGAGGTGCGGCTGATTTTTGCTTTGACGCCCTCTGGCTTTTTGCTGTTGATATGGAGATGGGGGGTAATCGTATCGAGCAAGAGGAGAAAGCCCATGCCGGCGACAAAGCCGATGACAGCGGGGAGAATTCCACCGTTGACCTCGGCTTCAAGGGCCGGAATAATAAGTGACCAAATCGAGGCGGCAATCATGACTCCAGAGGCAAAACCAAGCAAGACTTTTTGAAGCCAAGGCTTGATGCCGTTTTTGGCGAAAATGACCATCGAGGCACCGAGGGTGGTGCCGACGAAAGGCATAGATAAACCAATGATGAGGATTATCCAATCCGCTTGGGTCAAGGGTAGGAACATAATTTAGTTATTTTTTTGCGCAGTTAATAGCTTTTAGACCGAGAAATTTGGCTTTATCGCCGAGCTTTTCTTCAATTCTCATCAAGCGATTGTATTTGGCGATGCGATCGGTTCTCGACATCGACCCTGTTTTAATCTGACCGGCGTTGACGGCGACAGCTAAATCGGCGATCGTCGTGTCTTCGGTCTCGCCTGAACGGTGAGAGATGACATTTGTATAGCGAGCGTTTTTTGCCATTTTGATGGCATCAAGGGTTTCGGTCAAGGTACCGATTTGATTCAATTTGATTAAAATAGAGTTGCAGATACCTTTTTCAATACCTTCTTTGAGAATTGAGGGATTGGTGACAAATAAGTCGTCGCCGACGAGTTGAATCTTGCTGCCGAGAGCATCGGTTAACTTCTTCCAGCCGGTCCAGTCCTTTTCGCCTAGGCCATCTTCGATGGAAACGATGGGAAACTTCTCGATCATCTTGCCATACCAGGCGATCATCTCGTCAGAAGTCTTGACACCTTGTCCGCTCTTCTTGAGGTTATAAGTGCCGGTTTTTTCATCGTAGAATTCGCTGGCGGCGACGTCCATCGCTAAAACGATATCTTTGCCAGGGACGTATCCGGCATTCTTAATGGCTTGGACGATGACTTCAAGCGGCTCTTCGTTTGATGAAAGGTTAGGAGCGAAGCCACCTTCATCGCCGACGGCGGTGACATGTCCCATCTTCTTTAATACTTTCTTCAGCTCATGGAAGGTTTCCGCGCCCCAGCGAATCGCTTCGCGAACATTGGGAGCGCCGACAGGCATGATCATGAATTCTTGGAAATCGACTGAGGAATCAGCATGCGAGCCACCGTTGATGACATTCATCATCGGAACAGGGAGAGTGACGCCGACTTCGCCGGCGTTTAAAGCGATTTGCTCATAAAGCGGCACATGATTGAAATCAGCCGCGCATTTAACGACGGCTAGTGATACGCCTAACAAGGCATTGGCGCCGAGATTCGACTTAAATTTGGTTCCGTCTAAGGCGAGCAGTTTGGCATCGATGACCTTTTGTTCTCTGACATCCATGCCGACCATGGCGGGAGCGAGAATCTTATTGACGTTTTCAACGGCTTTTAAAACGCCTTTGCCGCCGAAGCGTTTCTTATCGCCGTCGCGAAGTTCGAGGGCTTCGCGTTCGCCGGTCGAAGCGCCGCTGGGGACGATGGCGCGACCAAACGCGCCGCAATAAGTTTGAACTTCAACTTCAATTGTTGGATTGCCGCGTGAGTCGATAACTTCACGAGCGAAGACAGATTTGATTTTTGACATATATATTTCTCCTTTGGAAATTTATCCTTATCTATTCTAACTGAATGGCTGCTTTTTTTCTATTATTTTCACACGCGCACGAAATGTAAGCGCATCACACCATTCATTCGCGATGCAGTGGCATGCTCATGCAGTGTGGACCACCTCTTCCGCGTGCGAGTTCGCTGCTGCGAATGGATATGACCTCAATGCCGTGTGACTTCAATAAATCATTGGTAATAGTGTTGCGAGCATAGACGATAACCTTGCCGGGTTTTAAGGCTAAAGTATTGGCGCCGTCATTCCATTGTTCGCGGTCGCTGGCCACTGAGTCGTTTCCCCCGCAAGGAATGAATAAAATAGGTTGATTTAACAACTTCGAGAAAGTTTTCGATAATTTCTCTTTATAAGGAATGATGCGGAGAGCATTTGGTTTGAGGCCTGGTCTTATGACAAAGTGGTCGACATTATCGATAAATTCGTGATGGACGACAAATTTGTCGATATCAACTTGCGTCAGCACGGTATCAAGATGCATGAACGTCCTTTGCTTTGGAAGATTTACGGCGATGATATTTTGCCATTCTCCTTCACGAAACAAACGTTTTGCGAGAACCTCGATGGCGTCCGGCTCGGTTCTCTCACTGACACCGATGGCAATCGTGTGCGCGTCGAGGACCATAATATCGCCACCTTCAAGCGAGGATGTTTCTTCACGCTTATAATAGTGCTTCGCCGTCTGATAATCAGGGTGATAAGAAAAGATGAAATCGATATATATCGCTTCGCGACGACGCACTTCGTTATTCATGCGGTTAATTGAAACACCATCACCGATAATACAGGCACAATCGCGGGTGAAATATAAATTTGGCATCGGATCGGTGACGAACGGATAGTCTTCGATATAGGAGCGAAGCGATTCTTTTTTATATCCCGGGAGTTGCGATTTGCGAATGCCGGCCATCGTCACTTTGATTAATTCTTTGGCCTCCATCGTCGATAGATAATTGCGAATCTTGTGTATGGTCGCGGGATTATTTACATAAGCTTCTTTAATGAATTGTTCAATAAACAACTTTCGAATTTTCTGGCTCGTAATCGCTTCCGAGACCAAGTCGACTAGATACACGACTTGCACACCATGATCGCGAAGCGTGGACACAAAAGAATCGTGTTCTTTTTGAGCTTCTAATAGCCAAGGAATGTCATCAAATAATTGATCTTGCAAATACTTCGGCGTCAAATTGGATAATTCCTGCCCTGGACGATGGACGAGAACCATCTTTAAAGGGGTAACTTCTGATCTAATTCTTAATTTTTCCATTAGTATTATTTTATCATCTTTTTGCCCGTATAGCCAAAAAACGGCTGGATAAAAGACAATTTTTACTTTGTAAAGGCACGATAGATATTTAAATCGACATGATAATTATCAACGACGATACCTTCGCTTTCAAGCAGCCTTCTTTGCTCCTCGGGGCCGTCAAAACCAAAATTCAGGGCCAATCCGCCCTTAGAGTTAACGACGCGGTGACACGGAATGACAATCATCATCGGATTATGGTGGAGGGCATTGCCCACCGCGCGTACGGCTTTGGGCTTTCCAATCATGGTGGCGATGTCTTGATAGGTCGCGACCATGCCAAAAGGTATTTTTTTCGTCGCTTCATAAACCATGAATTCGAATTCTGTCATAAATATCTATTTTTCATCAAGACACAGCGAATCGTTTTTAGCGTGCATTCTCATTATGATTTTGCACGTTTGCACCCTAAAAAGCTATCTATAGCCAAACCTCCTTGTAAGGAGGCTGCCTCCCACTTATCGAGGATTATGCATCATTTGCTTTTCCGCTGGTAAAATGATGAATTTCGCGAAGGACCCATTTTTTGGGATGAATGATATCCTTAATTCTGCGCAGATTGGCAAACAATAATAAGTCGGTGTATGGAATGATGCACAAAAACATCGTGACGATTAGAGATCCGAGGACAAAGCATATCGTGAGGAAAGCCACGAAAGCGCCATAGGCCGAATCGTTAATATCTCCACGAGTGATATAGGTCGCGAATAATCTGACGATATAAACGTGGACTAAGTAATACGGGCCGGAATAACTACCTAGATTTGATATATGGTCAAAAAAGCGATATTTCTCAAGGAGTTTAAAAACATATAAATAGGAGACCACACCGCACAAAGAGCAGACGGCGTGACCGATTATCTCCCAAAAATCGCCGCGCAAGCCGGGTAGCCAATCGGCATATCTGAGCAATAAGGTGATATAGGCGCTCAAAAAGCCCAAGAAGAGCAAGAAAGCATATATTTTGATGTGGCGAAGTTTGGCAAAATAGCTTTTGAATATCGTGAATAAAAAGGCCAATAAAGCAATCGGCATATAATATAAAACCATGTTCGCCGATAAGGAGCCCGGTCCTAGATCTGGCTGATTATAAATGAATAAAAATACCATTAGGTATCCGATGGAGGCGCCAATCATAAATACGGCTTTGAGGATATCCATCCACAATGTCTTGATTTTTACTAAAGTCGTCACGTAATAGATGATGGCGATGAAGATGTTGATAAAGGCCGCCACAAGGAAAAACCAATAGAAGGTATCGGTGCGTAGATAAAGTTCGTTCATCCAATAATCAAACGGTTTTTCCGACAGTGTGAATCTCGGCAGCGTCCAGATCGACAAACAAGTGAAGAGGTAAGCTGGGACCAAATAGGTAATCAGCGTTTTTACTACGTAAGTACCAAGGTCTTTTACATTGCTGCATTTTTTAATCAGCATCCCTCCGGCAAAAAAGAACATGGCTAGTGACACCGAGTAAAAAATAGAGAAACCCAAGCCATTTACATAAGTCGCCGAGCCCCACCGCTGCAGACAATGCGAGATGGCGATAAAAAGCATCGAAACAAGCTTGAGCATGTCAAGGGCAACGTCTCGTTTTTTTACATATCGATAAGGACGAACAAGACTCATAGGATAATGATAACAAAGCTCAGGGCTAAAGAAAAATCCCTTTTGTCAAACCGAATTCGGCCTGACAAACAGGGGTAATTTCATGCGATTGGTGGAGCTGACGAGGATCGAACTCGCTACCTCCTCCATGCCATGGAGGCGCTCTCCCAGATGAGCTACAGCCCCGAAGGGTCTAAACAACTTCAATATATTATCTTGTTTATTAGTGTATTTCAATACTAATGAAAACAAAGTTGCGAATGCTATTTAGACCTTATACTCTAGATTTAACGGATGTAAGTTCCCAAGTCGGCGACTTTGCCCGGGGCCGGTGTGAGGCTCGTGCTTAAGACGTAGACGCGGACGTTGCCTTTACCCGACATCGAGACGGATAAACTGCCGTTTGAGACAGTCTTAGTATCGCCGGTGACGGCATCGACATATGTGCCGTTAGGAATGCTATTAAAGGTCGCACCTCCCGAGACGGCTACGAGAGCAAAGCTATCGGTCGTGCTATCGGTAAAGCGGCGCTTATAAGCCATTCCACCGCTGATATTATCCGTGGAATATTGGCCTTTTTGCAAAGCCGGGACAGCATGGCGAATAAGGTTTAGAGAACGGATATGTTTGGCTAATGGGTGATTGAGGGTGGTAGCTACAGCGCCACTAGCGTTTGCGTATTTGCCAAAATCAGTAGCCGTTACGCTCCCAGAAATGTGATCGCCAAAGTAGGCTCTCCCGGTTTGGCTTAATGGCCGATTCGGGCCAACATCGATAACTGCTCCTTTTTGAAATTCGATTTCGCTTCCGTAATAAATAGCGGGAATGCCGCGAAAAGTGAACATCAAAGCTAGATTTTCGGCCCAGACGTCTTGAGGTTGGTTGAATCTTTCTTTTTCTGGGGCGCCATCAGGGGCGTAATCGTGGGAATCGACATAGGTGACATTCCATGTCGCATCAGCGTAGACATGATCATTATACTTGGCGATATTAAAGGCATCCCAGGCATTTTTAAAGTTCCAATGCATCGGAAAATCAATGACATTGAGGTCGCTCTTCTTGCTGTAATCGACGGCGCGGTAACTATTGCCGTTTAGGTAGTGGTTATTGCTGGTCGGCTGATCCCAAGTCGAGAGATTATCATACCAGTTGGCTTCCGCGGATGCGGCTCTTTGCTCCATCGTCGCCCACGGATAATCTTTTTGCTCTTTCCATGTGTAGAAAGGCGCGGAATCGGCAGCTTGGCCGTGATTCCACACTTCTCTAACCCGCGTGCAAACTTCGGCAAACATAAAGAAGTTGTCGCCGCCGCGAGCTTGAAAAGAAGGATTGAAAACTTTATCGAAGACGAGGCGCGAGATGTGCTTGGCGGTATCGATGCGAAAACCGTCGACACCCATATCGATGTAGCGATTATAGGCATCGACTAAGTAATTGGTGACATAGGGATTTTCGGTGTTCAAGTCGACACAGTCGCCGGCGATCTGTCCGGTCTGTTCGATATATTGTTCATAGCCCATGCTCTTCTCATGGTGATAGATGTGGCGAAAGTCGTTCATATCTTCCTTCATCGCGTTGATTCGCGAATCGTATTGACGCCCGCCGCTTAGCGATTGGTAATCATCGGGTAGAAGGTTATATGGGTCGGTCATCACGAGATTATTAACAGTATCGGGCTTGGTGTAATCCTTTTTAAAGAGGGGAAAGAGATTTTCTTCTCCGAAATTTCCCGTGTGATTAAAGACAACATCTTGAATAATCTTCATGCCTTTAGCGTGAGCGGCATTAATTAGATCTTGATAGGTCGCACCCGGGACTTCAAGGCGCGGATCGACTTGCGACATATCGATAGCGTGATAGCCGTGATAGTCATATCCGGAGGCGTTTTCGACAACCGGCGTTATCCAAATCGCCGAGAAACCTAGAGCTTTAATATAATCGAGCTTTTCGATCAAACCTTTGAAATCACCGCGCCAGGCCGGATCGCTGGCGGGGTTTTGCGCTTGGCCATCATCCCAGCAATGAACATTGTTTGCTGGATCGCCGTCATAGAAGCGGGTCGTCATCACGAAGTAGATCGTCTCTTCGCGAAAGTCGTTTCCGGGACTCGCCCCTTCTTTGGGGCGAAAATCGGTTAAGAGCCCATCTTTTAGATACCATTCACCATTCGTGAAAGCATATTCGGCGGTCTCCACACCATTAATAGTAAATTTGGCTTTGATGCTATTTACTTTGTTGAAATTATAGCGATACCAACCATTTGTTTCGGAAAGCATATTGATCGGCGAGTTGGTGACAACGCCGGTCGGCTCGCTTCCGTAATAGCGTATCTTAGGAACTGAACCATTGGTTTTAACGTGAATGTTGATGAGACCGGTGTTTTCAAATTCTGGCTCTTCGATCGTATCGGGATCTTGGCTGTACCACTTGCCCCCGGTTCCCTTGCCTTCAAACCACCACTCGCCGGTCGCTCGTTGCATATCGCCGGTCTGCGGGCTGCCGTTATTGTTAAAAATCAGCTTAATGGAAGTGAGTCCGGCAAAGCTCTTGGTATGCCAATCGCTTTCGGCATCTTTGACTAATTTCTCACCGGGCCATGTCGTGCTGGTCACGGTGTTAGGCACCGCATCCCAATAGTGAATGTAAGGATTCGCGTAATCGCCGCGGTAGTGAACGATGATGCCGGTGCTGAGAGCGGTTGCTTGGGAATCGCCGCTTTCTATCGGCGATATCACTCCGAAAACGGTTGTCAGAATTACGGCAATTTGCGAGATAATTTTCATAGTGCGATTCCTAATAAAAAGATATAGGTCTCATTATACAAGAAAATTCATAAATTAAATAATTATTTAAGACACATGACAAAAAACTTATTTGTGATTATGCGTTTACTTGTTATAATTTTAAGCATAACGGTATCAAAAAATGTTCAAATTGAAACTCCATAATCTAATCTGTCTTCCACTTCTTTTCTTTTTGGTCGCTTGTGGATCGGATAGTTCATCAGGCGATACTTCTTCTTCAAACGGTGATTCCTCGTCTACCTATAGCGAAGTGTCCAATGATCCGCATTGGGTCCATTTTAACACCCATTGCGACACACCCTTAGAATCTGTTTTTACAGCGCGAGTTGAGACGATGCCAATCGTCAATAATGGCGCCTTGATGCTCGCCGGATGGTTTTTGGAAGAAGACTATATAAATATTGTCAGTTTTCCCTACCGCGTCCTCGAGGATGTGACTTTGCACGCGATGTGGACGGAAGGTAATCCATCGGACTTCACTTTTTCCTCGACCCTTGACGGCACTGGCTATATTGTCACTTCTTATGGCGCAAACGCCACCAATGTCATCATCCCTAGTTATTTTAATAGCAAGCCGGTCCTTGAAATCGGCGAGTACTTATTTGCCAATAACGGAGCGATATTATCCGTGACGATGCCGAGCATGCTCATTAAAATTAATATGGCGGCTTTTAAAAATGCCGTTCAACTATCGTCGATCGTCATTCCCGATAACGTCACCATCATCGCTACAGATGCTTTCGCTGATTGCAGCGGTTTGCAGACCGTCTCGATGCCCGAACGGCTTGAAGTCGTCGCTAATAGTGCCTTTGAAGGAACGGCAATGCAGTCAGTCACATTAGGCAATCGCGTGACTTCAATCAATTCTCGCGCCTTTGCCGACTGCGCGAACCTTCGCGATGTCTATCTCGATAACTTGACTCCGCCGCTTCGCTTCGCAAACTCTTTTGAAAACACAAACGCCGCATTAAGATATAAAGTTTTCGAAAGTGTTCTCAATACTTATAAAACGAATGAACACTGGTCTTCTTTCTCTTCGCAAATCGTTGCTCGATAATCTTAATACTCATATTTTTAATATGTAAAGAGCCCACGATGCGGCCTTTTCGTTCGGTTGACAAGTGTAAAGTATGTTAGTAAAATCAATATTAGTTTTAGATTATATTTACTTTTTAATTTTCTAGGGAGGATAACTCATGAAAAAACGATTAAAAAGAATAAGTCTATTTTTAGGTGTTGTTGTTTTGGGTGTCGCGACTAGCGTCAGTCTGTTTGCGAACTCGCCAAAAGACGCGGTTGGAGTGGATGCTACAAACTTCACAAATAATGATATTAGAATTCCTTTTGTGGGTTTATCTTGGTGGGATGATTATGATTCAGGGGAAGGAGATACAATCGGCAACGAAGTTTTTATTAGGATTGTTGATTCGGATAAAGAATCTTCCTTAACCAATAATACCGTTGCAGATATCACCTATATTGGTGTCGAAAGTTCTTCTACTGATACCTACTATAATATTGGCGAAGGGGGCTTTAGCGAATACGATACAAGTAATGTATTGTTCTTTGATTTACCTTATTCCACAATAAGCGGCAAAAAATTCGATTTAGCTCGAGTTAATCCTAGTGATCACAGCATTGTGTGGAATCGCATAAATCTAATTGAAACATTTAACGATGGCATGCTTCATAAAGTTTGGAGATCTTATGGTGATGAACAAGGTATTTTTCGGCCAGATGGTTCATCGGCTGAATCAAGATATATTTCGAATGGGACTCTTGCAGGAATACTATATGGCTATTTGAGTTGCTCTCCAAATACCCATAACGGCTACCCCGCCTTCCCCACTCTCGATGAAAATTTCAATTTGACCGGGGGGAGGGATTTGACACAAGATTCAATTGTTTTGGAATATGATTACAGTTCTGAAGCAGATTATGTTGAAGGAAATCGCGCTAAATTAGACATTACGCTTACTCAAAAGGTTAATATGATGAAGTATATGTATGATGAAAACATACCTTCCGCAGGTGTTGTCTTATTTGACAGCAAATCATCAATTTATTTAATTATTTGCACCGCCCTTATTGGCTTAACAAGTATCGCGGGTCTCTACATCCTCAAAAAGAAAAGAGCCTAATCAATAATTAATCATAAAAATTGGACGCCTTCGTTGGCGTTCTCTTTTTATTCTTGTTCTTAAGCCGCGAAAAGATATCGGCTTTTATTTGATAAAATAAAATAGGCTCGATTTTTTACCGAGCCTATTTAACAAACAAGGCTGCTATTACACTTTCGAAATCACGATTCCGTATGCTTGCAGTTGCGTGGAAGTCGCATTCCAATCAAGAACAACGGTTCCGGGACTAATATTAACGGTTGTTGAGCCACAGTTTACATATATCTTATAGGTAACACCGCCACCAGAAATTTGGAAGTGATGAACATCGGCATTTGTGCCAAAATCCCATCCGGTATAATCGCCATTAATTGGGAAGTCAGGAAGGTTTTTCACGGCTGCGAGTTCGCGATATAGAGCAAGCATGCTATTAGTGTCTGTATCTTGCTCGGACGCACTCTTAAGAGTATTTTTGTTATAGTTGTCGTGTTCAACAGAATACATATTAAAACGATAGCCGGTCGTTCTGGAATCGCTACTTCCCCACTTAAAAGGCTGGCGATACCACCGGTCCATATTATTAGCATTGGTGGCATTGTCTTGCGATGTGTTGCCCGACATGCCGAGTTCATCGCCGTAGTAAATCCAACTTAAGCCAGGTTGCATTAAAGTGATGGCGGCGTGCGTTTGAGCTTTTTTAATCTGCGTAGCAAGATTGGCTCCGCCGATAGTCGGGTTGTTGGCAAGGCTGCTTCCGCCGCTTGCGACGTTGATGTGGTTAATGGCCCGTAAAACGTCGTGATTTGACGTGAATGCCCCACCGATATAATCACTTCTGTGTGAACGGCTGACGTTTTCAGTGCCATTGCCTTCTTGAGCATTGATCTCAGCGCTACCGTTCAGCTTGAGATAGTTATACTCAAGGTTATGATAATAAAGACCAAAATCGAATTGCGAATCCATGGCCTTTAAATATGGCGTCATGCGGTCGTCCCAGCCATCGAAGTTCTCTCCAACTAAGAAGGCATTAGGGTAATCGGCTTTAAGCTTATAAGAGAACTCTTTCCAGAAAGCGAGGTTTTTCGACATATTCGACGAATAGTCAAATTTAACAGTGACGGTTTCCATTTTTTCTTCGTCGTAATAAGTTCTCGTTCCCGTATCGCTGACGACGAGGTCGCCGCTTTTGTAAGCTTCATCTAACATATAAATATGTTTGACCGCGTCGAGGCGGAAACCATCGACTCCGAATTCAAGCCATTCTTTGGCCATTTCAATAACTAGATCGCGAGTGATTTGGGCATCGTAGTTTAACTCGGCCATTCCGGAACCGAATTTGCCATAATAGTAATAGTTTGATTCGCCATCGCGGTACCAGTCCGGATGTGTTTCGACGGGTATCTCAGTATAGGTTGCGGTTGTCGTTCCATAACCCGGGTCAGTCGGAGCGGGTACGGATCCTTCGTTCCACTTGCGGACCAAGTCACCTTTGTATTTCCAGTGATACATATCGCGGTAGCTGAACTCAGCTTGTGTGACCGGATGAGTTCCTGCTTCGGCTCTTTGCGATTTTTTAAACCACACATTATTTTTCGAAGTGTGGTTGATGACAAAATCCATCAAGATGGTCATGCCTCTTTCATGGACTTCGTCCACTAATTCGCGATAGTCATCCATCGTTCCGAATTTGGAATCGACCTTGCTGAAATCAGTAACATCGTATCCATGATAACTCTCCGATTGTTGAATCGGCGTCAGCCATAAGCAATTGACATTCAATTCTTCAAGATATTCCAAGCTGTTGATGATACCGCGAATATCGCCCATCCCATCGCCGTTAGAATCGGCAAAGCTGGCGACGAAGATTTGATAGCCGATGCCCATCGAGGATTTGAAAGTCGCAGACGTCGCGGTCTGTGAGTAACTATCAGTTGAGCTTTCGACGTCGGATTCGGAGCGATATTCACCACTCGTATCATCGACGACAGGATTTTCGATATAGTTTGGATCGTAGGAAAAAGAATAGTCGCCGACACTTCCTTGGACGCAGAAGATGTGAATCGAGCCATTCAAGCGCTTGTGGCTATCGATATCATCGATATAGGTATTCGCCCCGCCATCGCTTACCCAATGGCTGCCGCCCCCCATGTACTGTTCGACAATGAGTAAGAAGCCGATGCGCGTCGCGCCGACAAAGCCGGTATTTTCGCCGGTTTTGCCGCCGATGATGTTCGTGGCGTCTAAGTCGATATCGACAATCCGGCCGGATTGCAAGATATCGTGACCGCTGCCACCGATGTTGGTCATCCAGTCGCCTGGCATCTCATAAAAAGCATCTTTGACATTTTGATTCGTCGCGCAATAAAGGGAGCCTTCGAGATCTTGAGGAGCATTTTGCCAGATCCACAAGGCATAGGCATCGTATTCTGCAAAAGGAGCGCTCGGCCTTAAATAGTGAAGATAGAGATGATTGCTCTCTGACCAAGTATTGAGCCAATCATCATAATCATCGATTTCTTCGATAGAAGTATTCGAGGTATCGGATATGTCGGTCGAATTGCTGTCGCCGCTTGAACCTCCGTCACAGCCGACGATCATGAATAACGAGAGAAGTAAGGCGCTAATCTTTTGAATTTTCGACATATGCACTCCTTTTATGAAAATTAAGCATCAAGATGCTAAGTAGATAGACCAAGTTCCTGAGCACACGTTTGCCGGGTTATCGTCGTGCCAC
The DNA here is from genome assembly GCA_023393065.1 of Bacillota bacterium. Classification (GTDB taxonomy): domain Bacteria; phylum Bacillota_I; class Bacilli_A; order RFN20; family CAG-826; genus UBA1424. The sequence continues at coordinate 78,525 of JAEWMX010000007.1, forward strand.
ACGATTTCTTCGCCGATGATGTACAAATTATTGTTTCCGGCTTGCATGATATTTAAGTCGGCGGTCTGGGCGTTCCAGTCGACAATCGGCTCATTTGGCGAGACGCGGACGAAAATGAAGTTCGTATATTGCTCGGGAAGAGTATAGGCATAAACATCGCCCGCGACATTATTCATTTTGATACCCGGCCACTCAAAATTGTGGCTTTCGCCTTCCCAAGCATAAGCGGCAACGGTTCCGCCATCGATCTTCCAATACTCGGGAATATCTACATAAAATACTCGATCTTGCACTTCGGTTTCTATCCAAATCGCGAATAAGGTTAAGTCTGAAGTGACTGTATCGCTAGCAAAATTCCAAGCAATGGTGCCATTTATGGTAGTCGCCCAATGCTCAAAATCGTAGCCGATGCGCACCGGTTCGGTTGGCTCGGTCACAAAGCCTAAATAAGAAATAGTTTGCGACATAGGAGCGCCCTGCGCACCTTCGTAGTTCAAATTAAATGTCACTGTGTATGTCGAATTTAAGTCGACCGATGTGTTCGAATTTGATTCTAACGAATCGCTCGAATCTCCATTGCAGGAAGCGACAGCAAAAGAAAACAAGATGATAGGTAACAGGGTTGTAAGTTTTATTGGTTTCATAATCTTATCCATATCTATACTCTTATCTTAAACTTGTTTTATAAATAGAATTCGATAATTAGGTCGAACACCTTTCTAATAGAAAGATGACACCCAAAGAAAGAGCTAATCCAACGCCGTACATCAGGAAATAGAAGACTTTGTATCCTCTTGTCATCTTTGGCAGTCCTGATTCCTTCTTCGGATTACCGTCTTCATCATAGGCGGAGACGATTTCGCTTTTCTCGTTTTTCTTTTTTGACATTATCTTAGTTTAACGCTAAGCGTTATTAAACTATTTTTATTGTAATGAGTATTTATAGAAACAACAAGTAAATAAAAGGCGCCGGTAAGGGCGCCTAAAAGTAAAAGCTTAGTACTAGAATTCGGGTCTTTGACACTTTGTAAATAATTTTGGTTTGGACTTTGAGAGGTACCCTATGGGTATTTTTTCTTGTGTTGTCAAATCGCCCTTCGAAAAGTGTAGTAATTTTTTGAAAAACTTTGTTATAA
>JAEWMX010000003.1 GCA_023393065.1 Bacillota bacterium
ATGTCTAGATTATGAAACAAAATGACGATTATTGTCAAACTTTGACAGGTTCAACGCAACAAGATTATAAAAAGAATAGATTTAATCGAAAAAGAAAGTTTTCTTGCGATGAATTAGTCACCTAACATTACTCGTGATTTTCACTCGAATGTCAGGTAAAAAAATAGCAAGTTTGCATCGGCAAATATTGGAGAATTATTCTATAATTTTTTGTTTCGCCTTAATAAAAAAAGATTTAGACCGGTAAAAGATGTTTGCATCGTATTGTTTCCATTTTTCTGAAACACTAATAAAAAACGAATCTTTAGATAAAACTCCTAATACAGATAGCAAAGCAATGTGGAGTTTATGGTAAAACCTGCTTGCAATAATGCTTCCATCGATGTTGTAATTTGACCAGTACCCCACATCAAATTTGTACAAACTTTTTTTGAGGGTAGATATCAAGTCAAAGAACTTTTGCTCATAATAGATATCTTTGCTAAATAGCATATAATCAAATAATCCAAACAATCCAAAAATCCATCCATTCAGAACAATTTTTTTGTTGGTGTATTCGCATAGTGCGGTGCCTTCGCTGATATTAATCGTAGTGCCGCCATTAGAAATGTCTCTTAGCATGAAATCAATGGCCTTTTTTGCGGCAGTCAAAAAAGAAGCATCTTTCGTAAAATTGTAGGCACGAAGCAGAAGTGAACTCCCTTCACCCTGTGACATACAAGAATATGGTGAGTTGGGATAAATAAAATAGAAATTTGACCATCCACCATCTTTGCTTTGGTTTTTCATTGCCCATTCAGCCATAATGATGCAAATCTCGCGATATTTTTCTTCTTTGGTTTCTAAAAACAAATCATATGCCCCTAATCCATATTGGAATATGGCGGTTGGAAATTCCACTGTTTCTCCACTATCGAGTGTGACCATTGGCACTTCGCCAAATTTGGTTTTTTTATCCTTAATAACTTTTTCTCTTAAGTCATTATAGTATCCGCTAATTTCAGTATCGGAATAATATTTGCCAACAGTTTGATTGACATGCAAAATGCTTTTTCCAAATAACATTTTTACCCATTTTTTTAAATTGAAAATAGATATGGCCATTTAAAGAATCCTTTCCAGTAGTGGTTGGATTGCTTTTTTTGAATCATATAGTTGACTTGTCTCCACACAATTGATTCTCATTGCATTAATTAAATTGCGATGGGTTATCGAATATTCTATTTTATCTACCAAATCGTCAACACGATTGAAAGAAAACAATATCCCATTATAGCCATCTTTGACAACATCACCGCTGCTTTCCCATCTCGAGGCAATAATGGGAAGTCCGGCAAAAAAACTATCGACAAGTGATCCGGGCACTCCTTCTGTATAAAATTTTGTTGGAAAAATTTGCATATAATAATTATTAAGAACGCTAGTAGAATCTTGAGTGTTAATCAAGCCCTTGTATTTTATGTAATCAGCTTTATGTCTATTAAGAATTTCATTAATAAATGTTTCGCTTGCGGGACCGTAAATGTCGAGCGTGCAAAGGTGGTTTCTGCTTTTTGCATTGACTCTTGATATAGCATCAACCGCGTCAATAATGCCTTTTTGTTCGATTACCCGAGAGAAAAAGCAAAAATCAAATGCTTCATTATTATATTCTTTGAGTAAGGGCTGAGCATTCTTAAAATTTCTCATTAGAACAACATTTGAAAATCCTGAAACAAGCAAATTCTGTTTCATCGTTTCTGTTTCTACATAAATATAGTCAATTTTTTTTAATATTTTTGCCAATGAATGATTATCTTTTTGGGCCTCATTCAGCCAACCGCCAATCACAACATAGTGTATGATTCTTTTTAAGCAAAAAAGCCGAGAAACAATATATACTATTTTTGTTACAATATTCACTCCGTTTCTTGCTGGTAATAGGATAATGTTCTTACACCGAAAAATTAGATTTAGCAATCGAAAAAAATGTTTGATCTTTGTCTTTTTCCACCCTATGGAATCCAGTATTAGAATATCGCTTTTCCTATAAAAATTTAGCAGGCTCGCGAACATTGCGCGTGTTTTGACTGGCTGTCCTCCAAAGTCTGCGATATCAAAAGCAAAGTATCCATATATGCCGATTTTATAATGCCTCTTCCCCATACTCAATCTCTACCAAAAATATCGCGAGTATAAACCAAATTTGTTAGATTGGTGATGCGTTCATCACGCCTATTAGCAACAATAATGTCCGACAACTTTCGAAAGTCTTCGAAGGACTTAATAACTTGACATCCAAAGATTTCGTTTTCAGACAAATTAGGTTCATAGACAATCAGAGAAACACCATTTTCTATCAAACGACGCATAACTCCTTGAATCGACGAATGCCTAAAATTATCAGATCCTGATTTCATGGCCAGCCGATATATCCCCACTACAGGCATATCGATATTTGGTTTCTTATCTCTCAACACAGCTAATATTTGATCTGCAATAAATTGTTTACGGGTTTTATTTGACTCAACAATTGCATTGACTAACTCATTTGGGACATCGGCGAAATTAGCCCTCAACTGTTTTGTGTCTTTTGGCAAACAATATCCTCCATAACCGAAAGATGGATTATTATAGAAATTGCCAATTCGTGAGTCAGAGCAGACTCCTTCAATAATTTCGCGTGTATTCATTTTCTTAACTGAAGCATAGGAGTCAAGTTCATTAAAATATGCAATCCGCATCGCAAGATAGGTATTAGAAAAAAGCTTTATCGCTTCAGCCTCGGAAGAACCAACCACATATGACTCAATGTTTTTTTTGATCGCTGAGTCTTTTAATAAATCGATGAATTTTTTAGCAATAGTAAGATGCTTTTCTGCTTTCGATGGTGAACCAACAATTATTCTTGAGGGGTAAAGATTGTCATAAAGAGCCTTGCCTTCTCTTAAAAATTCAGGGGAGAAAAATATAAGGTCATATCGGTATTTTTTCCTCATCAAATCTGTAAATCCAACAGGTACTGTCGATTTTATAAAAATAATAATATTTTTGTTAAACCTAATAGATTCTTTAATTACAGATTCAACGGAAGAAGTGTCAAAGTAGTTTTTTCCATAATCGTAATTCGTGGGGGTTGAAATAACTACAATTTCCGCTTCGCGCAAAGCGTGTTGTGGGTTCGTCGAAACATCGAGATTCAAAGCTTTTGTAGTCAAATAGTCCTGGATCTCCTTATCGACGATTGGCGATATTCTGCTTTTTATCATGTTGACTTTTTCTTCGACGATATCGACCGCAAAAACATCATTTTTTTGAGATAATAGAATAGATAAGCTTAGTCCAACATATCCCAATCCAAAAACAGCAATTTTCATAATAGTTGGCTCCTTTCTTTGCGTGTTTTGATTAGCGAAATAAACAACTCTACATATTTGCTAGCACATATTTCTATTGAAAAGTTCTGGCTATCGCGAATATTATTAACTACTATCTCATTATACTTTGCTGTATTGCTTAATAATTCAATCATGCAGTCATACATTTTACTGTTATGACCAGCTGGGTAAAGAAGACCATTTATTTTGTCTTTAACTATGTCTGGTATTCCACCGACGCGAGGAGCAATGATGGGAAGCCCGTGTTTCATTGCTTCCAATATTGATATCGGATTCCCTTCGTACAAAGAAGATAGAACGAAAGTTCGTGATTTTTCTAAGTAAGAATCAACATCTTGAACGGATCCAGCCAAATAAATATTAGGCTTCGATTTTAAACCATCAATGTATTCCTTGCTTGTCTCAAATAAGGGACCTTCGCCAAGGCAAATTAATTTGCTGCTGCTGTTCTGCTCATAGACATTTTCGAAGACATCAAAAAGCATTTTGTGATTTTTTACTGATCTAAAACTCGCTACACATATGAAGTCATATGCTTTTTCCACATTATCTGTGATTTGGTGCTTGAAACTAATTCCATTTAGTATTGTTGGAACCGTAGCCTTTGGGTACAATTTAAGAATTGAACTAGTTATTGCTGGAGCGATTCCTACCAAAATAAGGGTTTTCTTATAAAGAAATGGTTTGCGTAAAAAATAAGTTATTCTATTACATTCTTTTTCTGCAAGAGAATGAACAGTATGAACATTAAACCATTTGTGTCTTTTTGTCCCAAAAGCGAGAAAATATGTACTCAGAATCGACCTATGAGTATGGATAATATCAGGATTAATCATTTTTATGATTTTTCTGAGTTTCCTAGCTGCTTTAAAATCGATTCCTGGATGCTTATGAACGGTATAAAATTTGCAATTTTGCAAATTACTTAAACTACCGAATGAAGAATCGACGTTATCATACAGTGAGATTATTGACAACTCGATATCGCCTCGCGAATTTAACTGTTCACAAAGAGAGGCAAAAAACACTTCTGCGCCAGCTCTTTTGCTTAAATCTAATATTACTTCTACAACTTTCAACATTTATATTCTCTTTTTGATAGCTACGGGATTGCGGTCTTAACTTTTAGAAGGGCTCGAAGCCGGATTTTCATATATATTTTTGTCTCGGATAAAGAAGCATAGATTATTCCTATACAAAAAGCAAATATTTTTTGGTTAAAAAGCGCAAGAGATATCATACTAGTAATAAAAAATAGCAAAATCAAAAAGAAGATGAATGAATAATCGTCCTTTTTTCTAAAAAATCCAATTATTGAAAGGTAAAACCCTTGATGAAACAAGATGGTTCCTATTAGTCCAAAGGAAGAGAGAGACTCAGAAATATGGTTGTGGGACCATCCATATCCAAAGGAAGAAAAAATGTAAAAACCACGTATGCCAAAACCAAAAAATGGTTTTCTTAAAAACATTTCAATTCCATCTAGAAACATATAAAACCTAGCTAGTGAACTATAGTCAGTGTTGCTCACACCACCGATTTCTTGGCCAAGAAGTGTTGATAGCATCGACAATATTCTATGTTTTATAGTGGAAAAAACTGATAAATTCAGGATTAGGATTGCAATAATTGTAACTGCAATTATTGTAAATAAGGATATATACCACCTTCGCACTCCAAATCTGTGAATTATACAAGCTAGCATAGATACAATCGCAATTAATAGAAATATTTTTGAACCGGTAGACAGACCGCAAAGGCCAAATAAGAATAGACACGCAAATGAAAATACAATAATTAATACTTTTCTTCGGTGGGTTATTAAATAAAAAGATACCGTAAAACCAAATCCGAAGAATATTGCTATATCATTGATATCGCCAAAAAAAGAGCCCAATCTTGAGAAATCGAGAGATACAATATCATATCGATAAATAATCAGATATATAAAAGAAAATATGATTGTTGAAGCATAAGAAAGAGATAACATGATTTTTCTTGATTCCGTGTTTGACTTGCAAAAAGAATATATTGTAAGGGCAACAATTGTCAAAAAAATCGGTGTTAAATTAAAATCAAAAAAACCATTCAAAAGTGTGGAAATCACTGCAAAAACGCAGAACAGCAACAGTGCAATTAAAATAGAATCAATCTTCAGTTCATAGAAAAAAAACAAACAGACATATACTGATAGCAATAACAAAATGGTAAGAACCCAAGTAATAAGAAAAAGATAACCTTTTGAAGAAAAAAGAGGAATGCTAAAAAACGACAGCGCAAAAAAAAGATATATAGCAATTTCAAGGATGATTTGAAATTTAGATTTCGATAGAGTGAAACTTGCAATTAAGGTTCTTGTTTTTTCTAAGAATTTTTTCAAAAATACCGACACAATCTCTATTTATCTCCTTTCTGCCATAGATGAAGCATATGATCAAGAGAAGTAAAGGACAAATTGAGAAGAATGGGTAAACATACACAAAACTAGCGACTATTGAGTAAAGAATAAAAAGGATACAGGTTGCATAAAACAGGGTGGCTGAATTGAAATATAAGTTTCTTCTAAATAATAGGATTAATATAAAAGCAGCGACTATTGCAATGAGCATCACAAAAAATAATGTCTGCCACAAATAGTCATTTTGAGAGATCCAAATATCTCGATATTTTGCGTTCAGCGTGTCATTAATCTCGTCTCCAAAATACTTTCCATTAGAATAATCATACTTCATGAATTCAATTGTCGAATTCTCTTCGTCAAATCCGAGTTTCTTAACGCTTGAGAATACTGATTTGTTCCCAAATGGATTCACTTTCAAATCCATTTCGAAAGTGGTATTTACGTGATTTCGGAAATTATAAGAATAGTAAACTAGGCCAAAATCTCCATATAAGCTTAAATATCTTGGGGAATCGATTGAGGTCGATATGACAATATTGTTTATGCACAAAGAAATTTCCAAATCATTTTCAAACACTACTTTTATCATGCAATATTGTTCATTAGTCATTAGTTCAAGATACTTGTCTTCGTTGCTAATCTCGAGGTTTGAACCGATGCCATAATGGTCAATCAATTTGTTTGCGTATGTATCGGAAATAAAAACAAACGCATCTGCTCCATACCGGCGTGATAAGCTGTTTCCAATTATTGGTTGCAAGGTCGACGGATTAAAGACTACTGAGTTTTGCCCATAGTCAAGCAAATAGCCTCCGTCGCTGTGTGATTCTTCTTTAATTGAAAAGGTCGGTTGCGTAAAAAATCGCAATTCCGAATTTTGTTCGCCACTGTCTATAAATACTTCGTAAACATTGTCAATTCTGACTCGGCAGGATTGGACAAAATCCGAATAGTAAAACTCATCAAAAAGGTTTTTGTAAGCGCTGCTGTCGTCACGCTTAATCGACATTACTGGTGGTGAAAAGTCACTATAATAATTATGCAAATTATAGTCATTCAACATATAGGAAAAGTTGTCTAATTGATAGTCAATAGTATTCGAGGAAATCCATCCGCATGCGATTGAACCAGCCAAAAAAACCACTAATAATGGATCTAACTTAATTTTTCCAAAATTTAATCTTTTCATGTCGCTCCCGTCTAACTAAACATTTTATGGAAAAGGGGTAAAATAAGCAAATATTTAACGAATGTTTTGCCGTCTTTTATTAGTGCGCATATTTTTGGGTACGCGCTCAATTTAAATGCTTAAAAAGTCGATGGATTTTTAAAGCAAATTGATAATAAATAGATGGAACAAGAATTGATGGTGCAGCAATCGCATCAAGCGCAAACAAAGATTGGGTAACTTGTTTGAGTGAAGCGAATAAACTATGGTTTATTGGTTTTAGTTTTAATAAACCGTCTTAAGATTTGGATAGTCTGCTTTTTGTCAAAAACAAAATTCATTAAGAAAACTACTAATGATAAAACACAAACTAAAATACATCCGCAAAGAATAAAAGATCCAATAGTAAGCACTTGTAAACGAACGATATACTCAAACAAAATGAAGGATGCAATTATAGTTAACAATCCAAGAAAAAATCGTATAAATGTCTTAATATACAATTTCTTAAAAATGTACTTATTCACAATAACGGTAAACCATATGCCTTTTATTGCTGAAGCTAAAATCATCGCAATTAATGCGCCTATAATTCCATAAAAGGGAGTTAATGCTGCAAGTAATATCAATTCGATAATCATATAAATAATATTAGATAGCCTTGATTCTCTAAATTTACCAGCAGCTTGAATAATGGTTTGAGCAGGAAGCCTGAAATTATCAATAAAAGCCCAAAGAACAAATAATAATCCAAAACCCAAATTTATGTAATCATTTGCGTCCGAAATGCCTCCAACATAGATACGAACAAAAGGAATGATCAATATGATTGAGCAAGAATATAATACCGTTTGAGCATTTTGCAAAATTAGTTCAAATTGACTATATGCATTCTTGGTTCTCTCGAACTCGTCCTTCGATAACGTTTCTCCAAAAGTTGCAGTTGATCCCGACGTGATAGTGCTCAAAATTGTTTGTAATCCATGAAAAACGAGGTAGTAGACAGAAAAAATGCTCACGACCTTCATCGATGATAGAATCGATAGTGCGAGAATAGGAAGAGAATAGGCGACAGTTTTACTTAATTGCATAAGTACTGCATCAAATCTTTTTACAGATGTTTGCGATACAGTGGTATCTGTATCTTTGCCGAATTTAAGATAAGGGTACTTTCGCTTTGTATAAAAATGCAAAAACAGCGTTCTAAATAGAATTGCAATGACGGCAGAGACTTTTACAAAGATTATATGTTGATTAAGTGAAATCAATATTAGCGCAATTACAAAACTTACTATTACACTAACAGCAAATGATAGATTCAAAACATATACTTTTTGATCTGCAGTTAACAAAACTCGATATTTAGATACCGAATACATTTCTAACAGACCGGAAGCGCCGATAATAAAAACGAGGGCGATTACAATCCAAATATTTATTTCACCAGTATTCGCAATAAAGGGATAGATTGAGGCGAGAATAACAATGCCAACTAAATAAAAAAGACTAGTGCGGTTATATGACTTTTTTGCAGAGGAAACAAGCCCATTAATTGCTGACTCATCATTAACAGCTAACGGTTTATAGAGAGAGTAAATAAAAATAGATGAGAGACCTAGTTCGAGATACCCTAGATAGCCAACAAATTGTTGAATGGAGACCGTAAGCCCATTAATTTCTGATCCGTATTGTCCGATTATCAGTCTCGGCAAAATAATCCCAACAGTGATTTGTATTACGCTATAAATAGCGGCCGTTAACGAGTTAAGAAATGCTTTTTTGGTTCTGGTCATTTTTGCTTACGAAAATACTGGTTGCACTAGTGATTACTCAAAACCTTGATTTCTTTATAATGTCGATAAAACGATTCTTTCTCTTGCGGTGGTGGCACTTTCATATAATCTCCATAATACAACTTTAAATATTCATCTATATTTTCTGGACCGGTAAATTTTTCGCCCTCAAAAAATATCGGGGTTGGTGTGCCGTAAATTGTTTTTTTTGTAACCATACGTGAATATGGATATTTGCTAGGCATATCACAGACAAGATCGGAATCGGTACTATTATATTTTTGCATGCATAGATCTTCTCTCTTATTGATGTATCTCAAAGGTATGAAAAAAAGAGCCCATCGAATAAGCGTCTTAATAATTCTCTTATATTTCAAAAAACCTTCAGTAAATACTCTTCCTTGTTTATAATAACGAAGCTTGCGGTAAAACAGAATTCTATTTGCCTGTTTTTTTTGCTTTCGCACTTCATTGGGAGCTTTATCCAAAGGGGCAATGTCAATATAGATTCCTGGATGATCCTTCATTCTTTCTCTTACTTTTGAATCAGCATAGATAATCTCAGTGTTGTTTATGTAAATCTTGGCGTGTGGATTATAGTGATGCCTTTCGATTTTATAATTTGCTAAAAAATATTTATTATCTAGGTCTTTTTTACACACTTCCATAAATTTTTCATAGTCATCTCTTGGCATAATGATGTCAATGTCTGGATCCCACGGGATAAAGCCGCCATGCCGAACTGCGCCCAGCATGGTTCCAGCAGCCAAATAGTAATTAATGTGATACAACTCACAAATACGACGAAATTCAATTAATAGTGGCATTTGCGCTAATTGAAACGCTCGAAATTCTTGTTTGTCCATCTTTATTTTTTATCATCTGCGTGAATGTCATTTTTGATTTTGGTAGTTGATATTTCGGGTGTTCTTGCCAAATATACAACTTCGCAATAGTCCTTAAGGAAGTCAAATTTACCAGTCCAATCGTTGCCCATTACAAAAATATCAACACCATATAATCGCACATCTTTTATTTTTTGCTGCCAATCATTTTCGGGGATAACTAAATCTACATAACGAATGGATTCAAGCAGTTTTTTTCTTATTTCATAAGAAAAATAGCATTTTTTACCTTTTTTCTCGTTAAATTCATTTGTGGATAAGGCCACAATTAAATAATCTCCTAATTGCTTTGCTCTTTGAAGAAGATTTATATGACCATAATGCAACAAATCGAAAGTACCATACGTAATTACCCTTTTCATAGTTTTCTCCTCTACTTTATCATCGATTCCGCTTTAGCATGCTCTGCTTTCAAGAACTTCAAAACATCTTGATATACTTGCTTGTTATCAGTTTCATTCAAAACCTCGTGTCTCATGTTTGGGTAGATGATGGTTTCAACATCATGGATGCCAAGCCTTTTATATAATCTTGCAAGCTTAATCGGTCCTTTTGATTTATTGCCAACTGGGTCCTCCGCTCCAGCAATGATGAGAATAGACATATCCTGCCGTATCTTCCTCATAAATTTGGGTTTATGTAGACGGTTGAGACCTTTCAAGAACTCACGGTAGAAGCTCTTCTTTGACTCGAAGAGGAACCCGCACTTTGGATCTTCGTTATAACGACGGACATTTTCTTCGTTGACACTCAGCCAGTCGGTTTTCGTTTTACGATTCTTGACAGAAGCGGTATATGGACCAAGCATTAGATTCCGTAAAAACTTTGATGGTTGCTTGCGATTTTTCTTATTGACGATTAGGCGCGACAAAAAGTATCCAATGCTAATCATCAGACGATTTGGTCCGTTGGTACCGCTTAAGATAACTTTATTAACGTGTTCGGTATATCTTTGAATATAGTCTTGAACGATAAAGCTGCCCATTGAGTGACCAAACAAGTAAGTCGGTAGAACTGAGACTCTAAGTTTCTCAACTAGTTCGTCGGTGTTTTTAACTGTTTTGGAAAATCCAGAAACCGGCCAAACACCAAGTTCCTCGGGTTCATTCGCGTTTTCGCCTTGGCCATAATGATCGACGCAGTACACATTATAACCATTCTCATTTAGAAAGTTCGCAAAATGGTCGTAGCGAAGCGAATGCTCTTCCATGCCGGTGAGAATTACGACATTCGCGATTGGTTTTTCAATCGTCCATGAATGCCCAAAAAGCTCTTCTCCATTTTTTAGTGTTAGTTTAACTTTGTCTCTTGCCATATCTTTTCCTCTTTATCCATTATAAGTCATCAATACAATCTATTCATAACCATTGGGGTTATTCTTCTGCCAATTCCAGGCGTCTTGGCAACAATCTTCTATCGATAGATTTGCTTTCCAACTTATTTCATTAAGCGCCTTTTCGCAGTTTGCATAGTTCTCGTCGATGTCACCATCTCTTCTCGGCCCGATAACATAAGGTATTTTAATGCCAGTTACTTTTTCAAAAGCTTTGACTAATTCTAATACCGACGTGCCTTTGCCGGTGCCAAGATTATAAATCTTTAAGCCCAACTTGTCTTTAATAACTTTTAATGATGCAAGGTGCCCTTTGGCCAAATCGACAACATGGATATAATCACGAACTCCTGTGCCATCCGGTGTCTTATAGTCATCTCCAAAGACATTGAGCTGTTTTCTTTTGCCAATCGCTACCTGAGTGATAAAAGGCATTAGGTTGTTAGGAATATCGTTTGGATCCTCGCCCAATAAGCCACTGGGATGCGCTCCAATAGGATTAAAGTAACGAAGAATCACAATATTCATGTCTTTATCTTTTTTATATTCGGCTTGCAGCAACTTTTCGATTTCAATCTTGGTTTGGCCGTAGGGATTCGTGGCCTTCTTGATTGGGTCGCTTTCATAAAGCGGAACGCGGTCCGAAACGCCATAGACGGTCGCTGATGACGAGAAGACGATATTCTTAACTCTGAATTCTCTCATGACCTTTAGCAATACTTTTGAAGAACCAATGTTGTTGTCGTAATACAGTTCGGGCTTTTCGACCGACTCCCCCACCGCTTTCAAACCAGCGAAGTGGATAACGGCATCAATCTTATGGCTTTGAAAAATGGCTTTAACTTTTTCTTCATCTCGTAAGTCTGCGAGGTAAAAAATAGGTCTCACACCCGTTATTCTTTCGATGCGGTCCAACACCAAAAGTTTTGAATTCACCAAGCTATCGACAATGATAACTTCATAGCCGGCATTGATGAGTTCAACACTGGTGTGCGAACCGATAAAACCCGTTCCGCCTGTTACTAAAATCGTTTTCATCTCTCTTCTACCTTTTCTTTAACTCTTCTAAAAGAAGTTTGCTAGTTAACCCCGGATTGACTTTTCCTTGTGATCTTTTCATGACTTGGCCGACTAAGAAACCTAAAGCGCGATCTTTGCCTTCTTTGTAGTCCTTGATTGAATCTGGGAATGCTTCTAACACGTCTTTTACATAAGTAAGAATAACATCATCATCATTAATTTGCGTGCTGATTCCAAGCTTTTCCTTAGCTTCCTTAACTGATGACGAGTTTGTTAACATTTCTTGAAAAATATCTCTTCCCTGTTTATTTGATATCTCTTTGGCTTCAATCATGTTGACGAGGGTCGCTAATTGCGAAGGGGATATAAAGAAATTTTCAATAGGAATGTTGCGCTTATTTAAATAAGCCAGAACCTCGCCGGTGACCCAGTTCGCTAACGGCTGATAATAGGTGGTGAATGTCGCCGCATCATCATAATATTTTGAGAGGTCTTTACTTTGTAAAATAATACCTGCTTCGCGATCATTTATTCCTTGTACTTCTAAATATCTTTTTTCTTTTACTTGGGCGAGTTCGGGACAAGTCGAAATTGCACTATTGATGAAATCAGCACTTAAACTTATTGGAACGATGTTTGGCTCAACAAAATACTTATAATCAACGGCATCGGTTTTGACGCGCATCGTCACCGTTTCTTTTAAGGTTTCGTCAAAGCGCCGCGTCTCTTGAATGATGGGCGTGCCAGTCAAAAGCAATCCTTCTTGGCGTTTGATTTCGAAATCAATCGCCTTTTGGATATTAGCAATACTGTTTAAATTCTTGATTTCAACTTTCGTGCCTAACTTTTCGCTGCCGATCGGCCGAATCGAAATATTCACGTCGCAGCGAAGTGATCCTTCTTCCATCTTGCCGTCGCTGACATCAGCATAGATGACAATCGAGCGAATGGCTTCGACATACTTCATCGCCTCCTCGCCGGAACGGATATCGGGTTTGGAGACAATTTCGATTAGAGGCACACCGGAGCGATTGTAATCAAGAAGAGTGTATTCACTAAAGTGAAGCTGTTTGCATGTATCTTCTTCAAGATGCAATCTCTCGATGGCAATTCTTCGAATGGCATCGGTCTTAATGTCCAAATAGCCCTCGCTCCCAAGAGGACGCTTGTTTTGAGTTATTTGATAGCCTTTAGGAAGATCGCTATAGAAGTAGTTCTTACGATCAAAAACAAGCAAGTTATCAATGCTCATATGCAAAGCATTGGCGATTCTAATCGCATTGATGACGGCTTGCTTGTTGACGGTCGGCATCGTTCCCGGCAAGGCGATGTCGTTTGGTGACACTAGGGTATTTGGTTCCATGCCAAATTCGACGGGAGCATTAGAAAACATCTTGCTCCTCGTTTTCATCTCGACATGGATTTCTAATCCGATGACCGCTTCGAAATTCATAATCTCGCTGTCCTGATACTCAAGTTATAAAAGCCGGTAATATCTTCGATAACATTCGCAATTTGCAAGAGTTTAGTCTCATTAAATGGTTTCGCCGTCAAATTACCTCCAAACGGAAGGTTACCCTTAAAGCCGATGGGAATAGTAATTGATGGGAAGCCACCAAAGTTACCGATAACCATGTGATTATCAGCAATTAAATACTCGTCAGATAGGCGATCTGAGGCTTCGCCGATTTTGGGCGCCGGTGTCGGCGATGCCGGAAGGAAAATGGCGTCGTATTCTTTAAAGATTTCGTTGACGCGATCAACGATCATTCTCCGCACCTTTTGAGCTCTTAAAAACAGGACTTCCTGGTTTTCGCGCATGAGGCAAAAACTTCCGATGACGAAACGCCGCTTAATTAATTCCGAGAAACCTTTGGTGCGGGCCTTTGACATCGATTCATCATATGTCTTGCCATTAAAATACGGACCAAACTTGATGCCATCAAGATTGGCGTTGTTGCTCGTGGCTTCCGCGCAGGAGATGACGACATAAGTCGGAAAAAGAGCTTCTAATAATTTCCGATCAATCGATACATATTCGACCTTGGCTCCTCTGATTTTTAAAGAAGCGATCGTCTTTTGAAAAGCGGCATTGATGCTTTTGTCATATATCGAATCGACGATCTCTTTAATGACGGCGATTCGAACGCCCTTAATATCGGTGGTTAATAATTTTGTATAATCGTCGACCGGAATGTCGCTCGATGTCGCGTCTTGAATGTCTCTTCCAGCTAGAAGATTTAAAACATGCGCGGCATCATAAACGCTACGCGTAAAATAGCCGACATGATCAAGCGAAGTCGCAAACGGAAAGAGGCCTAAACGCGATACGCGGCCCCATGTTGGTTTCAAGCCAACGAGTCCGGCGTAGCTCGCGGGTTTGCGAATTGAATCGCCGGTATCAGAGCCTAAAGCAAAAGGCACGATTGAAGCCGCAACGGCGGCGGCCGAACCGCATGAAGAACCGCCGATTAAATGTTCCTTTTGTTTATCGTAAGGATTGTAAGTCGTGCCTAGATGACCGGTCGTGCCCGAACCGCCCATCGCTAATTCATCGAGGGTTGTTTTGCCAATCGGAATGGCTTTTGCATCGAGTAATTTCTTAACGACGGTCGCGTCAAAAACAGGAACATAGTCTTTTAATATATTGCTGCTCGCAGTCGTCGGAACATCCTTCGTCGAAAAATTATCTTTGATAACAAAGGGAATACCCCAAAAGAGATTATCGGCTTCTGGCTCCTTGAGTTTGATCGCCATATCAAGGGCTTCTTTTTCCATGATGTATTCAAAGGCATTATTGCTATCAGCTTTAGCTCTTAAAAGCGCCTCTTTGACCAAATCTAAAGGGGTAACCGTTTTCTTGACGAGCTCGTTATGGAGTTCGCGAATCGTTAAATCGAGGAATTCCATCTAGCCGACCACCTTTGGAACTTTTATCTGCCCCGCAGATTTATTTTTCGCATTGCGAAGAGCCTCGTCTTTTGTTAAAGGTTTGCTCGGAATGTCGTCTCTTAGATAAGAGGTCGTGCATTCAAAAGGAAAGACCATCGGTTCATAATCGTCGACGCCTTCGATCTGGCCGATTAGTTGCATCTGCTTAATAACGACATCAAATTCTTTTAAAAGGGTGTCGTATTCTTCTTCCGACATATCGAAAAGAAGTCTTTTCGCCGCGTCTTTTAATACTTCCTTGGTTATTTCTTTCATAATTAGTGTCTTTTATAAACTCAATGTATCATAACACTTTCATTCTTCATTTTGAAGAAGGCGCAAAAATTCCTCTTCGTCCATAATTTGAACGCCCAATGCTTGGGCTTTGTCTAATTTAGAACCCGCTTCGCTTCCGTAGATGACGATGTCAGTCAATTTGGAGACGGAACCAGCAACCTTTGCCCCTAGGTTTTCTAATATCGTCGTCGCTTCTTTTCTTCCGTATTTAATCATCGTCCCCGTCAAGACTATGGTTTTACCATAAAAGGGCGAAGACTTACTCATGACATCTTGCCCAAGATATTCCATATTTAAGCCGTTTTGTCTTAAATCATCAATCAAGGATAAACTTTGCTCGCTATGGAAATAATCATAAATTGATTTGGCAACGACCGGTCCGACATCATCGACGAGCAACAAGTCTTCGATGCTCAACTCCTTAAAACTATCAAGAGAATGAAAGCGCCTCGCCAAGACTTTAGCCATCTTTTCGCCAACCTCTTTGATGCCTAAACCAAACAGGAGCTTTTCAAGCGAGTGGGATTTGGACTTTTCAATTGCAGAAAGCAGATTATCAATCGATTTATCGCTCCAACCATCGATTTCGACAATCTCACTACGATGATTCTCCAAGCGATAGATATCAGCAATCGAAGTAATAAACTTTTGATTAAAGAATTGCTCCACCACTTTTTCGCCCATCCCGTCGATATCCATCGCGTCGCGGGAGGCATAGTGAATGATGCCTTCAATCTGCTTGGCGGGACAATGGGGATTGCGGCAAAAATGCATGGCCTCGACTTTTTCGAGTTTCGAATCGCATACTGGGCAGTTATCAATCATCTTAAAGTCGCGGACTTGATCATCACGTCTTTCCATTAATGGGCGGACGACTTCGGGGATAACATCTCCGGCTTTTCGCAAAGTGACGAAATCGCCGATTTTAAGCTTTTTATCATATATGAAGTCTTCATTATGAAGCGTCGCTCTCTGAACGAGCGAACCGGCGACGCGGACCGGTTCCAAAACGGCGTTAGGAGTGATCTTGCCCGTTCTTCCAACCGTAAAAACAATGTCGATTAAACGGGTTGTCACTTCTTCCGGTGGAAACTTATAAGCAATCGCCCAGCGCGGTGTTTTAGCAGTATATCCAAGTTCATTATAGTAGTTTAAATTATCGACCTTGATGACGATGCCATCAATGTCGTAAGGAAGTGAATTGCGCTTGTTATGATACTCATCAACATAGGCGATAACTTCATCAATATCCTTGCAAAGACGGCGTTCTTTATTTGTTTTAAAACCTAATTTTTCTAGATATGAGAGGGCTTCGCTATGCTTTTTGATGCCAAAATCGGTAGCGTTAACAAAGTAATACCAGTAGGCATCTAGTTTACGGGATGCGGCGATTTTGGAATCGAGTTGGCGAATCGAACCGGCTGCGGCATTGCGGGCATTAGCGAGCAACGGTTCCCCTTTTTCCTTACGAACCCTATTGAGCTCGATCAGCGAGGCCTTCGGCATAAAGACTTCACCGCGTATTTCTAAATTACCGGCTTCTTTGATTTGCATCGGTATCGATTTGATCGTCACTAGATTATGGGTGACATTCTCGCCGACGGTTCCATCGCCTCTTGTGACGGCATAATTAAGTTTCCCATCAACATAGTCAAGCGAGATGGCCAAACCGTCGATTTTCATCTCGCATACGTAATTGACAGAAGATATTCCTAGCGCTTCTTTAACTTTGCGGTCAAAGTCGCGAATATCCTGTTCGTTAAAAGCATTGGCTAAAGACAGCATGCTCCGCTTGTGGGTGATCTTTTCGAATTCCGACAAGACTTTGCCACCAACTCTTTGCGTCGGTGAAAACGGCGACTTGAGTTCGGGATTTTTCTCTTCGAGAAGAATTAACTCAGTAATTAGACGATCGTATTCGGCGTCGCTGACACTCGGGTTATCGAGAACATAATATTCGTGATTGTATTGTTCTAGCAGTTTGGTGAGTTCCAGGACTCTCTCTTTGTCGCTCATGCTTTAGCCACGCCTCCTTTTTTGGAAAGCATAAAATGCTTGGCCAAAATCGATTTCTTGCCATGTTCATAAAAGTTTATTTCGACAATCGTGTCATCTAACACTTTCGTCACGACGCCTTCCCCGAACTTCTGATGGACGGCGATATCGCCGACCACCCAGTGGTCAACAAAGTTGTCGACGGGTTGGCTACTTTCAAATGCCGAATCATTAATGGTCTCGATGACGTCTTCATACACATTATTGATGTCATATACTTCGCGGTCGCGGTAACGGTTGTAGCCTCGGTCTCTTGGAAGTTCAAGACCCGCTTCTTTATAAAAGCGCGAAGGAATAGGATCTGAACTAAGGACAAAGGAGTACGAGCGATTACACGAAGCAAAAAGCTTTTTCTTGGCTCTTGTAAACGCCACATAGCATAGTCGTCTTTCCTCTTCGAGAGCCCTAAAACCATCTTCCTCAAGCGAACGGTTGCTCGGAAAGACGCCTTCGTTTAAGCCGATGACGAACACATAATCGAATTCAAGGCCCTTCGCGACGTGGATTGTCATCATCGAGACATAATTGCCTTCATTAATGTCGTCTTGTGATGTAGCAAGGGTGGCATACTCCAAATATTCTTCGAACGGGGCATCGGGGTTTTTCTTGGCGAAGTTAAAGATATCATCAAACAACATCTTGATGTTATCAAGGCGGTCGTCGCCGTCGTCATCTTTCGAGAGATATTCGTAGTATCCGAGGTCGATAACTAATTGATTGAGTATGCTCGGATAAGCTTCGAGTTTTTCGTCGAGCTTTTTTCTCGTCGCTTCGAGAAGTCGAACCACCGAAGACAGCGAGACGATGGCTTTGGTTTTTAGTTCGGATTCATATTGTTCGATGTCGCGAACATAGGAATAGAGAGATAGATTATATTTTCTAGCTTCGAGTTTCAAAGTGGTCAGCGAAGTATCGCCGATGCCTCTACGAGGCACATTGATGATGCGTTCAAAACTGATGTCATCATAAGAATTGTAAAGAAGGCGGAAATAGGCAATTACATCTTTGACTTCCATCCTTTGAAAAAACTTCGTGCCGCCGAAAATTTGAAAAGGTATCTTGTTTTTTTCTAGTTCCTTTTCAAAGGGAAGAGTGATGTAACTCGAGCGATATAATATGGCGACCTGGCCATAATTGAAATCTATTTTCGTCTTCTTGAGCTTTTCGATTTCGCGAACGACCCAGGAAGCTTCGGTGTCTTTTGAAAAAGACATTTCCGTCTCGACCTTCTCGCCGAGATTGTTCTTTGTATATAAGTCCTTGGGAACTCTCTTCTTGTTGTGGCTGATCAAGCGGTTCGCGGTATCGAGGATGACTTGTGTCGAACGGTAGTTGCGATCAAGGATGATCGTCTCGGCAAGTGGGAAGTCTTTATTAAAGTTTAAAATAATATTTTGATTCGCGCCTCGCCATGTATAGATTGTCTGGTCAGGGTCACCGACTACATATAATGATGTCTCAGGTCTCATGAACAATTTTACGAATTTATATTGGACATCATTCGTGTCTTGGAATTCATCGATTAAGATATGCAAAAAGCGCTTCGACCATTTCTCTTGGACTTTAGGAAATCTCTCCATGATTTCAATCGTACGAAGCAGCAAGTCATCAAAGTCCAAGGCCATCTGCTGAGTCTTTCTCTTCTCGTAGAGATGGAAAATTTTTAGAAGTTCTTTTTGCTCGGGATAAGCGTTGTCGGGCAGAACGACATCTTCGGGATAACGGCCATCGGTCTTGTGCCCGCCGATAAAGGAATATGCTTTTTTGACAATGGGATCTTTCTTTTGATAATTGAGCTCCACCGCGACATTCTTTAATAGCTTCTCTTGGTCATCTTCATCAAAGATGGTAAAGCTGCTTGGAAAGCCCAAAACGCCGATTTCGCTTCTTAGAAAGCGCGCACAAAAACTATGGAAAGTCGAAAGGCGCAGATGAGCTTGGGCATGAGGCACGAGTTTAATCGCCCTCTCCTTCATTTCTCCCGCGGCTTTATTAGTGAAAGCAAAGGCGAGGATGTTTTCCGGATAGATGCCTAACTCGCCGATCAAATAAGCGATGCGATATGTCAAAACGCGTGTCTTGCCGCTTCCCGCGCCGGCCACGATGCGGACGAACTGCGATGAAGAAGACACGGCTTCGTATTGCCTTTCGTTGAGAAGATCGCGATATTCACTCATAAGAAAAACTCTATTTACCTATGGTAATATCTTATCACATCGCCATGATGCTCTCAATGTAAAAAGGTATCTAATTAAGTGAAATTTTCACTTAAAAACAAACTATAAAATGGATAAATGAATATTGGTAGTGCTGTGTAAACAATATCTATTTTTTCTGATAACGCGCGTCTTTAAATGTTCCGTGCTTGATTATTTTGTTTTGCTTAAGCAAGGAAGCCAAAACTCGTTCGATGGTTGAAACGCTGATGTCCGGTAACAAATCGCGAATTTCTTTTTTTGATAGGGGCAATAAGCTGTTAAGCACGATATCGATGATTCGTTTTTCTTTTGACACAATGCCTTTATTAATGCCGACAAATCTCTTTTCTAATTCTTGATAGCACAATGCCAACATGTTTAAAAAATTGCGAATGAAAGGTAGATAGTTATTCTGATTGTTTTCCCAATCCAAAGATGATTTTTGAAGACCTTCATAATATTCGTCTTTATGATCATTTATCATTCCTTCAAACGAAACATATTTTCCGATGTCATATCCCTCTTGATAGAGAAGGAGAAGCGATAAAAGCCGTGATATTCGACCGTTACCGTCTGTGAAAGGATGAATACATAAAAAATCGAGAATGACGCACGGAATCAGCAAAAGCGGGTTGATGGAAGCATTGTCTCTAGCGTCTAGATAGGCCAAGACTAGTTGTTCCATGCCGGCTTTTGTCTCGAAGGCGCTAAGAGGTCTGAACCTTATGCTTCTAACGCCGTCTTTGCTCACCGCTATAATTAAATTGTCGATTTGTTTGTATTTGCCGCGATGCGGCGACTTAGCATAAGAAAGAAGGACGCTATGAAGAGAGAGGATGTCTCTTTCCGCAAAAGATATGTGATCATGGTTTTCATGGACAATTTTTAAAGCATCTCGATAGCCGGCAATCTCTTGTTCATCATGGCTGATAGGTTCGCTGTTTTCGTTGACAATCGCGGTAATTCTCTTGTCGGTGGAAACAATGCCTTCAATCTCATTGCTAGACTTAATCGAGCGAATTTTCGTCGCTGAAATCGAATTTTCAAAAATTTTTGAATATTGTCGCTTCTTGTTAATCACATCGGTCTTCATCGCTTGTATATAACTTGCCGACGTCATTATTTGGCCATCAATGCTGATGTTTTTAAGAAAGGTGTAATCGAATTTTCTCATATAAACTCCTTTTACTGCACTTATTTTAGCTTATTTGATGCAGTATTTCAAACACAAAGTAGTATTTACTGCATTATTTATAATTATTTGATGCAGATTTTTTTCCATGTAGCAGTAAGCGCTACTGCTTTTAGACAATAATCCTCATAAACAAAATAGTCGCGTTGAATGAGCTGGCAACGCAAAACTTACATGAATAAAGAAGTGATTGTTTATTATCAATCGCGTGTCCAAAATATAGATATGGGAATTCTCGAGTCAGCTAGTTCCGCTTCCTTTTGGAGAGGCTTTTACTATTATCGGAATCACGCGGTCAAACAATTTGCGAAGGTCGCTGATCGCGTATATGCCGGTACCGTTTCCGGAGGCAGCGACTATCATGTGGTGATTGATCTCGATCACGTTCGAAATTCGACATGCGATTGTCCGCACGCTTCTGGCAAAAGAATTGTCTGCAAGCATAAAGTCGCACTGTATTTCGCGGTTTTTCCCAAAGAGGCAAAGAAAGCCGAAAAGAGCCTTCAAGAAGCGAAAAAAAGAGAAGAAGAAAGAATGGCAAATTATGACAAGGCATATGAAAAAATACGCCAAGAAGTCAAAGAATATGTTGATTCGATGCCAATTGAGGATTTAAAAGAAAGATTGATATCGATGATTGCAGATGAGCAGATGGAACAGTATCGCGATACCGAAAATGACGACGAAGACACTTATTATTAACCGACAATCCACTTTTCATTTCACTCCAAAATAATAAAAAGACTCTACAAATAACGTTGTCGGCAAAAAGCCAAACGATGAGCGCATTGATAAAGGCTAAAAAAACATCGTCCCAAGATATTCGTAAGCTTAAGACATAGAAAAATCAGTTTTAAAAAGGGTGAATGAAGATTGTTTTATGTGGCTGATACTTAATTGCCGATATTATTTTTTATAGTCTATGGCCTTTATTCTCCTAATCTGAGTTTTTCTTTGATGCCTTTTGCTCCGGCGATATTGGCTATGAGATTGGCGTTTTTTATTTCTAATAAACTCGGATAGCCCAATATCCATAATTGCTCGGTTGAGGTTGCGCCGATCGTAAGCTCGATGTCGCTTCCGAATGTCACTTCTTCGCTTATTTCAATAAAATACATATCCACCTCTCCGCAAAAAGCGTAAAGGAGAACTTGTTTTTTGATTTCCTGGCAGTGCCCGCAATAGGGTGAATACAAGTATATAAAATAGTTGTCTTCGTCAATATCGAAAACGCCTTCCCACCTTATTATTCTATCGGCGATATCGCTATATTCAAAACTATGATGAATATCGTAAGGACAATAATCGACATAAAGCACCGAATCACCATAAAGGAGGAGCGATGGGATTAGGCTTAGTGCCATGCTAATGTATCTTGACATTAAGTTGCGTCCTCTTTTTGCATAAAGAAATCTTTCATGTGTATTTCACTTATATATAAGAGGAAGTCACATTATACAATCATCGATGTTCTTGCAGATCTCAAAAATTCACGATTACGATAGACGTTAACATGAATTGTTTTTTCGTTGCCAAAGAGAGACGACGAAGAAAAATAGCCTTTGCTTTGCCAAAACACAGTATTCGCCTTTTTTGATAATCACTAGTTAATTGGCAAGCTTTGATATGGCTTAAAGCGGAAACGAATGCGATTATAAGCAAAGACGATGCAAATAAGATTAATTAAGTGAAATAGATAAGGTGATTTATTTCCACAAATTCATAATTTTTCCGAGTTTGTGGAAGTTACGCTATTGGAAGCGTGACATTACCTAGCAGAAAATCGATGATGTTGAGATGGATGATACCTTCTTGGGAAAGATTAATCTGATCAAGGGAGAGAACGATTTTCGGAGATGCATCTTTGATTGGCGAAAAGGCTTCGAATTCTCGTTCAATTGTTTCTTTATTAAGCAAGTAATAGGAGACTTGAATAAAACACTTTTTGCCATCTTTTACAGCCACGAAATCAACTTCGCCCTTATATGTCTTGCCCGTATATACATCGTATCCCCTGACAATTAGTTCATTATAGACGACATTCTCAAGAAAGAACGCGTCTCCATAGCTGATTAAATTGGTGTTTATGGTCCTCAGCCCTAAATCGACCGCATATTGTTTCTCAATTGTTTTTAATATTTCTTTGCCGTTTATATTGAAGCGTTTTACGCGCGAGATGAAATAGGCCTTTTCCATCTTATCCAAATAGGTATAGACTGTCTTTTTATCTATTCCGATTCTGTTGCGGTCGTCAACAGCATTCATATAATTGGCAACATTATTTGCCGAGAATTCTTTGCCCGCATTGGCGAGGACGTAAGCGCATACTGATTTGAACTTATGCTCGATGATTTCTGAGCTTCGCATCAGAATGTCTTTTGAAATAATACCATTGTAAATACTATCCAGATATTGCTTGACGGCGCTTTCGCTATCGAAGTTAAACCTCTGGGGAAAACCGCCCCATTTTAGATAGTCAAAAAAGAAATCGTCTTTAACTTCTTTGCCAAGCAATGTCAGATAATCGACAGCTTCTTTAAATGTGAAGGGGAAGATTTTGAACTCGACAGTCCGCCCGACAAGCAACGTAGCGAGTTCGCCAGATAGCAGTTTTGAATTGCTCCCTGTGACAAAAATCGAGCAGTTGCGCGTCGCTTTTAATGACGCGACGGCCTTTTCAAAATCCTTCACATGTTGAATTTCGTCAAAGAAGAAATAATATTTACGATCATTAATTATTTTCGATTTGACATAGTCATTCAGTTTATTGGCTGTATCCAAATACTGAAAATCCAAATCCTCAAAATTGATGAAAACAATATTGTCGTCATCGACGCCTCGCGCTTTTAGTTCGTCCATTATCTGTTCGAGAATCTTGGATTTCCCGGCGCGACGTATGCCAGTTAATACTTTAATCAAGTCAACATCATAATATTCTCTAATGCGTGAAAGATACAATTCTCTTTTGATAAGCATAAATTACTCCCGCCTTTACTTTAGCACATTATTTTGTTTTTGTGGAATCTTTCTTACACGAATTCAAAATATTTTTGAGTTAGTGGAAATTTCGTCTTGTCAAACACTCAAACAAGCCAAATGTCGGGAGCTATTTGCAATAGATGGGCAATTAAACGTCGATAATTATCAAGTCGCCGTATGCTAAAATAACGATATGGGTCTCTTGACTAAGCGTGAAACGCTAGTGCAAAACATCACTTATATGGCCATCATGGCGGCGATTAACGCCATCTTTTCTTTGCTGGCGGCTTTAGTCCCGGCCCTCTCACTATTTCTAATGATTGTTTTGCCGCTTAGTTCCGCAATCGTCTTCTTGTTCTGTAAGCACCGCTACTACCCCATCTATGCGGTTGCGACAATTATCATCTGCTTAGTCATCACGATTTTTGATATGTCCTTTACCATCTTTTACGTCGTTCCCTCGATTCTCACCGGCTATCTCTTTGGTTTATTTATCAAGTACAAACTCCACGCTATTTGGATTATCTTAATTACGAGTATCGCTCAAGGATTATTTACAGCTTTGACCCTGCCCTTAATCAACCTCATCTTTGATGTCAATGTCATTGATACCTTCAAGGGTTTGCTGCAATTAACGAATTCGACAAACACCGATATCATCGTCCCGAGCTTTTTATTCTATCTAGCTTTAACCCAGATGGTTTTTTCTTATATCGTCATCCACTCTGAGATAAATAAGTTTGGATATGAGATCAACGACGCTCCGCTAAATACGACCGCGCATTCGCTGATTCTTCTAGGAATCACCGCCGCTATCACGCCTTTTATTTTTCTTTTGCCAAGCGGAGCTTATCTCCTCTTATCCGTCAGCCTCTATTTCATGTTCTTTATTGTCGGAGCTTTTATCATCGCCAAAAATCGTCGCGTCCTCATCGCTTTCGGAGCCTCGCTCCTCGCTTTTCTGTTTCTTTTCGCCTTCTTATATCCGCTTGCTCCCGCGCCTTTTGGTCTCCTTCTCGTCGGGATTCTTCCGGCCTTAGTTGCTCTCATTTCTCTGCTGAACAATTCATTGTTTAACAAAAGAGCAAAAGATAAAATAATAAGCACAGGAAAGGAAGAGATAAAGAATGATTAAATTTTTACAAATCTTTGGCCAAGGCATTCTTTATGTCGTCCTTTCACCATTTTTTCTCGTCATCCTCGCCTTATATGTCGTCTATACGGCATTAGTCATGATTTTCATGTTTCTCAAGATGATTGTCCTCTTCTTTGCCGGCAAGGGATTATTTAACGATCTTCCCGAAGACATCGAAGCCAAGCAAATGCTCGAGAAATTGAGGCTCGACAAGCAAGCTAAAGAAGCTCCTCAACCCCAGCCGCAGCCTCTTCCTTATCCCTATCCGCCTTACGGATATCCGGGTTATCCCTATCCCCCACAACCGGGTCAATTCATCAATCAAGCAGAGGTCAAGGAAATCGACGCCAAACCGATTGACGTCGAAGAAGAACCCAAGAAGGACGAACAATGATTCCCTTCCTCATCACGATAAGCGAAAACGAAAAGAGGTTACTCCTCGTTCTTTTGGCCGTCGTCATCCTCGTTTTTGTCTTGATTGGCCTTTTAGGTATCGCCGTCAAGCGCATCATGACCTCGCAAGCCAAGCGCGCGGATACTTTTATGTACGATTTGGTATATACCAAAGCCGTTAAGAATCCCCGTCATTTCCGCCGCGTTGGACACAAAAAGAACCACCGCTTATTGTTTCAACAAAGCTGGATTCCTTTTTTGATTTTGCTTGTCGCGACGGCTTTCTTAATAACTTATATGGCACTCGCTAATCACTGGGATTTAAATGTCTTTGACTATTACGGCACAGATGGCACGGATGGCGAAGGCTTTACGACTCTCTTCTTTATCTTTGATTTCCCCAATGCACCGAAATCGACTTTCTTCGGCGTCGACATCGTCTCCGATTGGCCGCCGATTCTCTCCTCGCCTTATCTCTCGGCGAAAGCCTGGCCTTCATACGTCTTCGTGCCAATCTTTTTAACCGGGGCTATTTGGTATTTGGTATGCGTCCAAGCTTTCATCGCTCGCACCTGGCGAATCCTCGTCATGTCGAAAAAGACTTTTGAAAAGAGCCTAGATAACTATGACGCGACGAAAAATCCCATCGACAATCCTTTGCCACCTCTTCAATAGTTTTATATAAAAAAGTAATTACGAATTAAAAGCTTGCATAGCAATCGATATCATCTCGTATAAGACGACACCGACTAACAAAATATCGATGATTATGAAAAGGATAAAAAAGCGGCGACTGGACAAAGCCTTTTGGCGCTTTTTTATTTCGGCGAGTTCTTCTTGGGTTTTTTCTTGGATATCGACCATATTAATATTTTAAGGCATTTGCCGACCTTGGGTAAGGTTGAACATCGCGAATATTAGTTATTCCCGTGATATACATTAGCAAGCGGTCAAAGCCGATGCCGAAACCGGCATGGGGACAACCGCCGTATTTGCGAAGATCGAGATACCACTGCAAATCAGGTAATAGATGCAAGGCTTCCATCTTATTCTTAAGGATGTCATAGCGGTCTTCGCGTTGCGAACCACCCACTAATTCACCGACATAGGGGACGAGTAAGTCACAAGCCGCGACCGTTTTACCATCATCATTTTGATACATATAGAAGGCTTTGAGATCTTTGGGATAGTCAATTAAAAAGACTGGGCCGTTAACAACCTTTTCGGTGATGTAGCGTTCATGTTCGCTTTGAAGGTCCATTCCCCAAACGATTTGGTCGTTGTCAAACTTGACTCCGTCTTTGACAGCTTTGAGCAATAGATCGATAGCTTCGGTGTATGTCATCTTTTTAAAATCAGACTCCAACAGAGCGTTTAGGCGATCGAGTAAAGTGTGTGATTGGTCGAGGATGTTATTGAAGAATTCCATCTCCAATGGGCAGCGATCAAGGACGTATTCGATGCAGTATTTGATACAGGCCTCGATCAGTTCCATATCATCGCCTAAATCAGCGAAAGCAATCTCGGGTTCAATCATCCAGAATTCACTCGCGTGGCGAGGAGTGTTGGAGTTCTCGGCACGGAAAGTCGGACCGAAAGTGTAGACATCTCTAAAAGCCATCGCGAAGGCTTCGACGTGAAGCTGACCGCTGACGGTTAATGCGGCATCTTTGCCAAAGAATTCATTGCTTTTCTTTTCGCCGGTGACGACGGAAAAAGTTGCTCCCGCGCCTTCGGCGTCGCTCCCGGTGATAATCGGTGTATGGACATACATGAAATTCTGCTCTTGGAAAAAGGTGTGAATCGCCATCGTCAAGACATTGCGAACGCGATAGACGGCGCTAAAGGTGTTCGTCCGTGGGCGAAGATGAGCGATGTCTCTTAAGAATTCGACGGAGTGATATTTCTTTTGCAGCGGATAGTCTTCCGCGCATTCGCCAACCAATTCAAGTTCTTTAACATGAATCTCAAAGGGTTGCTTGGCTTCGGGCGTCAAGACGAAGTCGCCCATCACGCGAATCGAGGAACCGGTTTTGATTTTGGATACCATGTCGTAGTTTGCGAGATTGTCTCGGGAGTAGACTAATTGGATGCCTTTAAAGTTTGTGCCATCGTTAAAATCGATGAATCCAACCGCTTTGTTGTCGCGGTTTGATTTGACCCAACCCTCAAGATATACACCTTGATTTAGTTTTTCTTTAAATTCTTGGTCATCGCCATAAGTGATGACATAGAGGTCATAGACCGTAATGCTCAAAGGTTCCATATATATGCTCCGCTACCGTTTTTTAATTATAACAATTAACGCTATATATATCACTCAGAAATCAAAATTTGTCGTAGTCGGAAATCCGCCAGTTGGGGTCGACGCCGATATCCAGTTCAGCAAATAATTTCCGTTCATAGAGATGGCCGGCGATTTTGGCGATCATAGCGGCATTATCCGTCGTCGCCCATAGGGGCGGAATGATGACGTCGACATTGCTGTTAGCGAAATGTTTGCTTATTTGTTCTCTTAAATAAGAGTTTGCCGAGACGCCTCCCGCCAAAACAACCTGTCTTACTTGGTAATGTTTTGCGGCCGCTACCGTCTTGTCGACGACCATGCCGATGGCGATGTCTTGGAATGAACGGCACATATCTGGAACATTAATCTCTTCGCCTTTTTGATTGAGGGAGTTGACGAGATTTACTACCGCGGTCTTAAGACCAGAGTAGGAGAAGTCAAAACCACCGTTTCGTAAAGGCGTGGGAAGTTTATAAGTCGGATGTCCTAACTTAGCATTCCTATCAATTGGCAAGCCACCGGGATAAGGAAGACCTAGAACGCGGGCGACTTTGTCGAAGCATTCGCCAACAGCATCGTCTTTGGTCTCACCGACGATTTCAAATTCCAGATGATTCGGCATATAGACGAGTTCGGTGTTGCCACCGGACACGACTGTACACAACATCGGAAATTGAAAAGGTTTGATGTATTCATTCGCGTAGATATGGGCCGCTAAGTGATGGACAGGAATTAGTAACTTTTGATAAACCAAAGCCAATGTCTTGGCCATCTGCATGCCGACGTGTAAGGCGCCGATAAGTCCGGGACCTCGCGTAAAAGCAAAAGCATCGACATCTTCGAGTCGGATGTTCGCTTTTTCGAGAGCTTCCTTGAGGACGATGGTAATGTTTTCGGCATGGAGCCGAGCGGCCATCTCCGGCATGACGCCACCATATTTTTTATGCATCTCAATCTGCGTCGCGACGACATTGCTTAACAAGGCACCATCGCGAGTGATGGCCACCGCCGTTTCGTCGCAGCTTGATTCGATGGCAAGAATTAAAGCCATATCAGATTAATCTCCTAATCATATACAAAGCGTCATCGCCGTTATCATAATAGTGCGGCTTGATCATGACCGCTTTGAATTCATGTTTTTCGTAAAAGGCAATCGCCACGTGGTTGTGGGTTCTCACTTCCAAAGTAATTGTTTCGACTTCCTCAGAATATATGCTCTTTAAATGTTCAATCATCTTATTTAGCAAAAGCGAACCTAAATGCTTTTTCCGATGCTTCTTGGCGACCGCAATCTGCGAGATGGTGCTCGAGGTGAAAGTGACCATGAAGTCAATAAAACCAGCAATCTCTTTGACTCCGTTTTCGACTACTTCCAAAACATAGATGACATTGATGGGATTTTCATTTAGTTCATAGAGCCAATCCTGCCTTCTCCAAGGCGCGACAAAAGATTCGTTTTCAATTTCTATGACGCGGTCTAAATCCGCGCTTTCCATGAAGCGGATATTAGTCTCTGTGTTCATAACAAATCCTTCAAATACACGGGCTTAAGAGTTAGGATATTTTCGACTGGCGAGGCATGTTTTCTCGCTTCTAACATCCCTTCAAGCACATCGCTCTGAGAAGTTTTCAACCCCAAATATTGCGCGTCTCCGGCCACGACAAAATCATCGTTATTTTTAATCCACGAACGCAACTCATCGTTCGGCCAAACTTTTTCTTCTACCAGCGTCTTTTCGTCTTTATCGTAGATGGCAACATAACTGCGGTTGCTTCGGGCGTTGATAACCGAAATTGTCCGTTTTTGTGGCATTTTCTGTGATAATAGTGAAGAAATTGCATAGATTTTAATATTTAGCGCAAAGGCCAATGTCTTAGCAATCGTAAGAGCGATGCGAATGCCGGTGTAGGAACCGGGACCGATCGTCACCACCACTTCGCTGATATCTTTTGCGACAAGATTGTTTCGTCTTAAAATGTTATCGACTTCCTTGACCATCAACTCGCTTTGCCTCTGCCAAGCTTGATAGGAGATGCGGTCCATGATGACGCCATCTTGGACTAAGCCGACATTTAAATCGCGGTTCGCGCTGTCGAGGAGAAGGCTATACATTTTCGCTCTCCTTCAGCAATTTGACAATTCTTTCATATGCAGAACCGATGTTTTCAATAATGAGGCGCCGCGAAGTGTCGTCGATCGTCTCGATGGCGATGCGCAGATGATTTTGTGGAATGAGGGGTTTGATATAATCCGGCCACTCGATGAGGGTCACGCCCTCACCTTCGATAAACTCTTCGAGCCCTAATTCGCTATCGCGATTTTCAAGGCGATAGGCATCGATGTGAAACATCGGAAGCCGCGCCTCAAAATAGCATTTTAAAATATTAAAGGTCGGTGAAATGACTCTTTCGGCGATATCTAGCCCTTTGGCGACACCGCCGACAAAAGTCGTCTTGCCGCTTCCAAGCGGCCCTTCGAGAGTGACGACAGCGCCGGGAAACAAAAACCCAGCCAGCCGCACGGCGACCTTCTGTGTCTCTTCGCTCGATTTTGAAATAAATATGTATTTCAAGTTCGTATCCAACTTTCGCTAGCCATTATAGCAAATAACGACAAGTGTAGTATAATACTTCGTAGATTTATGCTGAAAGTCATCGTCATCGGAGCAGGCCCTGTCGGCCTCTACCTCGCCGGATGCCTTCACAAGGCACATGTTTCGCATCTCGTCTTAGAAGCCGGAGATGCCGTCGGTGGTCAGCTGATGGCTTTATATCCCGAAAAGGAAATCGTCGATATCGCCGGCATTCCAAACATTCTCGCGAAGGATTATATCGCCCTTCTTGCCAAAGATGTCAATCTCAATAATTTTGCGTTCAAAAGTGAAGTTGTCGATATCAGGAGTTCTGAAAACAGTGTTCAAGTCATGAGCAAAGACAAAACCTACGAAGCCGAATATGCCATCATCGCCACCGGACTCGGTTCATACAGACCCAAACCGCTTGGCGTCGAACGCGAAAATGAATTTCCCAATATTATTTATGCAATGGCGAGTTTTGACTTTCTAAAAGGCAAGAATGTCGCTATCTTCGGAGGCGGCGATTCAGCTCTTGACTGGGCCAAAGAAATATCAAAGATTGCTAATGATTTATATCTCGTCCACCGCCGTCGCGAATTCCGCGGCAATTTCAACACGATAAAAGATATCAAAGAAATCAAAATACGCACCCCTTACATCCCTCGTCAGTTAATCATAAAAGACGATAAGCTTGTCGGCATCACGATTGCTCATGCCGAAGATAACGAAACCATCGATTTATATGTCGATTACATCCTCGTCAATTTCGGCAGTATTCCAAGTCCTGTCTCTTTCAATGTCCCGAAACAAAATACCGGCATCATCTGTGACGAGCGCCGCTGCGTCTTAAATCGCATCTATGTGGCTGGTGACGCGATCGGCGTGCCAGGCAAAATAAAAAGAATCGGCGATGGCTTAAAGGACGCCGATTCTATCTTAGAGATAATACTTAAACCTTGACTTTGGTAAAGTGTTCGACGAATTCGCCATATAGGGCGTAGATCTCCTCGTCGATAAACGGGAAATCGCGCCTTTTTATCATCTCATAAACTTTATTGACTGAGAGTGTTAATGTCTTTTTGATATCATCGCTATAATCGAGCGAATAAGCGTGCCGTTCGTATTCGTTTTGGTCCAATAATTTAGTCGATCCGCCGGGAAAGAGTTTGATGTCTAAATCATAGTCGATGTATTTGATACAGTTTTCGTGAATGACGGCCGGCGAAGCGATATTTACATAGTAAGAAATATCCTGGCCTTCGTCTTTGAGCATGGCGATGACATTCATCCATTCTTTTTTAAAGAAGATGAAGACAGCCGGTTCCCGAGTGTGCCATTTTCTTCCGTCGTGTTCGATGACGCTGGCCCGAACGGAAATCAAGACGATGTGGTTTTCATTATCTTCCAAGACAAAACCATGGCTCCAGGCGCGATGCAGTTCCCCATTATGTTTATAAGCTTGGATTCTAAGCCAACGTCCTTCGTAATTCATTGTTATGTTCCTAATCAGGAATCAAAACCCCCGGTTTCGATATCTTTTTTTATTATAACATCAAAGTTATAAGAGTGTTAAAAAAGCCTCCGTTAAGAGGCTTGTTGTGCAGATAAATCTCTCAATTATTTGATTGTGTAGATAAATTCGGAGATAGTTACTAAATCGTCTTTGTAACTGCGTGTGGCTTTGGGATTAAAAGGCTTTTCTAATGGTAAAACCATTAGGACATCATCGTAACCAGCGCAGACAAAGGTTTTGCCTTTGCGAATAGCGATTGCCACATCGATTAAAACATCGTCGGTGGAGATCTTTTTTAAAGCGGCCATAACTTTTTTATTTAGATACTTTAACGCGTCGGCATTATTTGAATAGACGGCGACTTGTTTGTCGTCGCTGATGACCTTGAGGTGCTCGACATTGGTCGGAGGAAGCGACTTCTCATTGCCTTTGAGGTAGACGATGATCGGTTCGTCTTGATCATAGCTGTTTTCCGCCATAAAGTACTTGCCGACAAAGACGGGGACGAGTTGCTTGGCCCCCTTGGTCTGACCGGCGGCATCGCACACGGAAATCGGCATGCCTTTATACTTATAAGTCGTCAAATTGCGGCTTCCGACTTGGACGACATCTTTATAGATTTCGTTTTCGGTAAACTGCACGGGTTCAATCTTGCTTTCGACTTTGAATTCGACATCCGCATAATCCGCACCTTCAAAGATGAAATCGGTCGTGTTCTTATAGAAAGCATCAAAATATATTTTCATCTTGTCGTTGAGATAACGCTTGATGAAAAAGTTATAAAGAAGAATGAGGAGGAGCGAGGCGCCGATGGTTCCGATCGTTAAGTAGACGCTAATATCAAGAAAGACGAGCCAGCCGACGATTATTAAAGCTAAAGCCGCGACAGACACGATCCACTTGACGATGTTTTGAACTTTATACTGCTTTAGAAAGATTTCGCGAGCGGCTTCGATATTCTTTAGATTATCGGTGTCGTATTCGATAATTTCCGGTTCAGGAAGGGGAACTTCCTCGATCTTTGGTTCTTCGATGGGTTTTGGTTCTTCTGGTTTTTCGACTTCGATTATTTCTTTGCTTTCTTCGTTCATAAGCTTCTCCGGCATATTCAAACATAAAGTTTGCAGCGAATACAATATAGCATAATCGCTCTTAATTAAGAAAAGAAAGTATCGCTGGCAATTAGGATAGGCGATTTTTAAGCAGGCGGCTGACGCGAATTAAGGGGTCGTATAAGCCGATGAGCATAACGAGAACAATGCCTCCGCTCGAGAGAATTGGCACGGCATTGATTGCCATCGAAGGCCAGAAGGCAACTTCGTAATATATGACACCGGAAATCGTCGAGGCTAAAAGGCGTCCGGCAATCGAGATGATGACACCTATCGACAAATAGAGAACGCCCCTTAAATTAAATTTTGCGGTGTTATCGTTGAGGATATACGATTTGAAGATGCCTAATAAGGCAAGGGAGCCATAACCGAGCATATAATCGAGGGGGAAAGTGGCTAAGCCCCAGCCATCGAGAACACAAGTTACGAATCCATAGACGAGGCCGGCCCCGATAAATCCTTTGATCGGACCTTGGAGGAGGACCAAGATGAATAAGGGGACCATCGTAAAGCCGATTGACCCCGAAGGGAGCTTGATTTTTAGCCCCGGCAAATCTAAGACGATAGCGATGCCAACCAGCATGGCCATTTCGACGATTTGATAAGTGGAAAACTCGTTTTTCCTAATCGCTAGAGTCAGGCAGAACAAAGAGGCCACGAAAGAAAAGACGATGGGGATGACATACGTGGTAACAATTATCGTAAGGCCGAGAGATTTATTAAAGAAATCGGTGAATTCAGGGACGGCGATAAGGACTAGTCCCGACAAAAGAAAAAGGAGCATGGACACCGATTCCGAGTGTTTAGTTTTAATCAGTAAAACCATCGAAGCCGCAGACGGAAGCAAAAAGGCGAGAAAACTAAATATATCTAAGTTAGCTTCCTTAAAACCAAATATAATTTGGGCGCCGATAAAAACGCTTCCGTTTGCCGTATAGAGAGGAAGAATAAAAAATAGGGTCGCCAAGAAGCCGAGACCAGCGGCGGCATAGTGCATGAGTTTTGATATTTTGTCCATAAAAAATTCCTCGATTAGCGAGGAACAAAAGAATAAATTCATTCCTCCGCTAGCATTACCTAGATCAGGTCAGGTCTCCTTCGTTCGCAAGGTATTCTCAGCCCACGCGTGAGCTCCCTTAGATAAAGTATAGTCTTTTTAGTTCTCCCAGACAATCGGAGATATGTTGTGTTCTTTTAGAAAAGCGTTAGTTTGGGAGAAATGGCGATTGCCAAACCACCCACCGCGATTCGCGCTCAGAGGCGATGGATGAACGCATGTTAAGACATGGTGACTAGGGTTTGTTATCTTTTTAAGATATTTTTTGGCAAAGCCGCCCCACAAGAGAAAGACGATGGGCTGTGGTAGCTTGTTGATGTAATCCAAGACATCATCCATGAATTGTTCATATTCGGGAAGGCGATGAGAGAGAGCCTCGCTCTGACGAACGGTCAAATACGCGTTAAGAAGGAGGACTCCTTGCTTAGCAAGATAGGTCAAGTCACCATCATTTTTCATCTTGACGCCAAGGTCGCTTTCGATTTCTTTATAGATGTTGATTAGGCTAGGCGGAAGTCGAACCGAAGAAGGAACCGAAAAAGAGAGCCCCATCGCTTGATTAGGTTCGTGATAAGGATCTTGACCGATGATGACGACTTTGATTGTCTCCGGAGCGGTTAAATTGAAAGCATTAAAAACGAGGTGGCGAGGAGGATAAACAACATGTTTAGCGTATTCTTCGTCAAGAAAAGATTTAAGGCGTTTAGCATAGTCTTTTTGTGCGACTTCTTTAAAGAATATATCCCAGCTCATGTCTTATTTCTTTCCCGATATTTTATTATATTAGCATATTGATACAATGTATAATTAACAAGTAGGATTGGCCATGAAAGTACTCTTCGTTTTTAATCACCAGGCTCCTTACAAAGTAAGGCTGTTTAACGAACTCAGCAAAGAAGTGGAAGTCACGGCGTTGTTTGAACGCCTCAAGGATAGCGACCGCGATCCGCGGTTTTATGGTGGCGAAAACATCGACTTTAAAACCGTCTATATCAAAGGTCTAAATCTCGGTCACGATAACCATTTGTCACGGGGTGTCGTCAAGCATCTGAAGAACAATGAATATGACATGGTCATCATGAATGGTTGGCACACTTTTAGCGAGATGGCCGCCATCAATTACTTAAAAAAACACGGCAAACCATATGTTTTTTACATAAA
Organism: Bacillota bacterium; assembly: GCA_023393065.1. Classification (GTDB taxonomy): domain Bacteria; phylum Bacillota_I; class Bacilli_A; order RFN20; family CAG-826; genus UBA1424. The sequence continues at coordinate 34,884 of JAEWMX010000003.1, forward strand.
TGGCGGCATTATTCGCAAGAAAGAAACTAACCTTCTTAAAAAGATTAAGACCCGCTATATCAGTGGAGCAGATCTTTATTTTTCGCCGGATGAAAACTCCAATAAGTATTTAATCCACTATGGCGCGGAGCCAGATAAAATAGTCAATTACCCATACTCGACAATCTATGAGCGCGAGATTCTCAGAGAGCCTGTCTCACCACAAGAAAAGGCGGAGATTCGGAAGAGTCTTAATCTCGATGCCGCGAAAGTGTTTGTCTCCTGCGGGCAATTCATTCCTCGCAAAAACTTCATGCGCCTCATCTCCTATTGGAAAAAACGACCCAAAAATCATCTCCTCATCTTAATCGGCGGCGGGCCTGAAGAGAAGAAATATCGGAAGTTAATTAAAGGGCTCGGACTTACGAACATTCGAATTCTCAATTTCCAATCTCGCCATGTCGTCTTTAACTATTTTAAGGCTGCTGATGTCTATCTCTTTCCAAGCAAAGAAGACATTTACGGCCATGTCGTGAACGAAGCCCTATCTCAAGCTTTACCAGTCATTTCTAACCACAATGTCAACTCCGCTCAGCACTTGATAAGAGACGGAGAAAATGGCTTTGTCATCGATTTTGATAACGGCGATGAGATCGATGAGGCAATAAGCAAAACGCTCGATAATCGAAATATGGCAACAGCCGCTCTCGATACCGCTCGGCAAAACACTATCGAATTGATGGCAAAAACTCATATCGACGCTTTTTACAATTGGATGTGCCACAAATGAAAATTCTATATGTCTCGGGAGCGATGAAGGATAGCGATTTTAACAATTATGTTAAAAACGCGAAGTACCACATTAATCCAAGCAATCAGAACTTCCACTACCGCTTTTTAAAAGCCTTGTCCACACAAGAGAAAATACGAGCTTTGACTCTCCGGCCTTTTGCCAAAGGTCTATTTGATTTTGATGAGCTCAAATTCGATAAGGGAAATGATGGCAACATCTCATTTGATTATTTACCAGATAAGTCGAATCGCTTATACAAGCTATTTACCAGAAATCACGCTTTGAAAAGGGCGATATCCCATACTATTAAGGGTCTTGGAAATGACGTTGTTGTCATCGTCGATTCAATGAAGTTTGCATTAGCAAAAGCCGCACTGAAAGCAGCGAAGGAAAACAGTGTGAAGGCCATAGCGATCGTCACCGACAATCCCAAACTTCTATCCAACGAATCGCGGCTATATTCGCGAGCCGTTTTTTCACTATACAAGAAATATGATGGTTTTATCGCTTTATCTTCTGATTTAAACAAACTTGCCAATAAGCAAAATAAGCCATCGTACGTCTTTAGCGGCTTTGCCGATGACTTCGTTAAAACACCAAAGCCACAAGAAAAACCTTACTTCTTTTTCTGTGGTGCGCTTTATGAACGCTATGGGATATTAAATATGATTGAAGCCTTTAAACAATTGAAGACAGATCGTGAACTGTTAATTGCCGGTCACGGACCGTTGATTGACAAAATCAAAGAGACGACCATGGAAGATTCTCGAATTCGTTATCTCGGATTATTGTCTCGTGAAAAGATTCACCAGTATGAACAGCACGCTGAGTTAAATATTAATCCGCGTCTATATGACACCAATCTCGATAAGTATTCGGTGCCGAGCAAAGTCTTGGAATACCTATCGAGCGGCGCGCCTTTGCTCTCGACTTGGCACACGAGTCTTCGCGATGAATTCTGCGGCGAAGCCATCTGGGTAAAAGATGGTTCGATCGACGAGCTTCGCAAAGCGATGGACTTGTTTTTGCATATTCAAAATGGCGACATGAAGCAAAAAGCCCTCCTCGCCAAAGAGAAGGCACTCGCTAAATATGGTCTCGAAAACCAAGGCAAATTAATTTACGAATTTATACTCTCTAACAGCTCACGCTCGATTGACTGAGCGACTTTATGTAATTCAAAGTGCTCTTCGTAGTACTTTTTATTTCGCTTACCCATCTCTTCTTTTCGTTCGGAAGAAAGGTTGATGATTTCTTCCATCGCTTTGGCGATACTGGCGGCATCTTGCTCTGCCAAAACCGCGCCTTTTGCCACGAGCAACACATCGCGACCATCACCGCTTAATGAACCGATAATCGGGCGGCCGTATTTAAGATATTGGACTAGTTTATTAGGAATTGTTTTGCCTACTGTCCCACCTTCTTTGAGCGGAACGATTAACGCATCGGCATTCGCATAGAGAGTAACGGCTTTTTCAAGCGGTAGAGGTCCATAATATGTGACGATGTTTTCCAAATTGTTATTGGTAATATAACGCTTTAAGTTTTCGGATTGCAAACCCATGCCGGCGAGATGAATCTCGACATCGCCGCGCGAACCGATAATTTTACCGGCCTCGGCAATTTCAGTAATAAGTTGAAGGGTTCCGATATTTCCGACATAGACGAAATTGTATTTTTTCTTAAATTGGGCAGGCGCCAGTTTTTCGTGAACCCCTAGAGAAGGTTGTGGCACATAGGCGAATGGCTTATTGCTAATTTTCAGCACTTCTTTGAAGTAATCCACAAAAGACGGCGAAGAAACCATGATTTTATCACAGCCTAGATATAGTTTACGGCTCCAGCGAAATAGCAGCTTGTATGTTAACGAGTTTTTCTTGACGGCACCGGTCACGACCGTCGATTCGGGCCACAGATCGAGGCAGTGGAGGACATGCTTAACGCCGTGTTTTTTAGCATACAAAATGGCGGGCGCAATCGAAATTACGGGCGAAAGCGACACCGACATGACGATATCGAATTGCTCATCAAAGCCGCGGATAAAAGCTTTGGCGTTACGATGAAAAGAAAGGTAATTGCGAATTATCGAAAGACGACTTTGCTTGCGAGGGTAGAGATTAACGCGGTGAACCTTGACGCCGTCGATCACTTCGTATTTGACTTTGCGGTATTCAGGAAGAATTTCGTTGTAGCAATAGTTGGGCTTGCCGGTGACGACGCTGACATCATGGCCCAACGCCACGAGTTCAGCGCAAATATCGGATACCGTAAAGCGTTCGGGGTAATAAAATTGGCAGACGACGAGGATTTTCATATTTCGTTTTTTTACTATAGCATAGTATCGCATATTTTGCGCTCGGCCTTTAGAAAAATTGAAAAAGGCAATGAATTTTTCGCATTTATCCCCTATAATCAATTTGATTATGCACGAGACGACGAGAACGAATGTCATCGTAAATCTGACGAGAACAATCGTTTTAACAATTCTTTCGTTCATCACTTTTCCGTTTGTCTGTCGCGTCTTGGGCGACGAGACGATCGGTCTCTACACATGGGCCAACACCTTCGTCTATTATTTTCTGATTTTAGCTCGCATTTCGATTCCTAACTTCGCGATACGCGAATGCGTAAGAGTTCGCGATGACAAAAAGGCCTTGAGCAAAAAAGCCCAGGAGTTTTTTATTTTGCAATCAATTACGACGCTCCTCTCGTTTGCTCTGATGCTCATTTTTGTCTTCTCGGTTCCGGAGCTATTCACTAACCACGAAATCATCTTTATTCTCAGCATCAATTTCTTAACCGGAGTTTTCTCTTTTGAATGGATCTATATCGCTTTAGAAAAGCATTTCTATATGGCCATGCGCTCAATTGTAATATTGACAATCAGCGCCATCTGCATCTTTATCTTTGTTAAATATCCCGAAGATATCTATCTCTACGCTTTCTTTACGGTAGGAGTAACGGTTTTGACCGTCCTCAGCAATATCTTTTACTTACCGAATTTCATCTCGTTTAAAAAGGAAGGATCATATGATTTTAGATCATATATCAAACCTCTCCTCGTCCTTTTTAGCATCTCTGTCGTCTTATCTTTATACAATCAGAGCGACACCTTCATCCTCGGCTTTCTAAATGCCGATAAAGCCGAAGTCGGAAGTTACTCCGTCGGTCTGAAAGGTGTTGATGTCATAATTGCCATCACCACGTCGTTAAGCGTTGTTTTCATGCCTCGGGCTAGTTATTACTATCAGCTCGAAGACAAATCCTTCTTTCATAAACTCACGAAGTATTCAATCAACATCACCCTCTTCATCGCCATTCCCGCGATTGCATCGATGGCGACTTTAAGCGAGCCGATCACCCGCCTTATTTCCGGAAACTATCTCGGCGTCGGCGGCGACTTTCAAGAGTCGTGGACGATCTTGACCATTCTCGCTTCTTTGATGGTGACCTATTCAATCGGCGATATTATTTACACTCAAGTGCTAATACCGATGAAAAAAGAAAAGATTTATCTCTACACGATTCTCATCGGCGCGGCTCTCGATATTATTTTATCTATCATCTTGGGATTATACGTTTTCAAAACCCATCCGGCGATCGGAGTGGCCCTCGCCACCGCCGTCACCGACGCGTTTATCATTGTCTTCTTGCTCATAAAAACTTGGAAATGGACGGGACATGCCGTCTTTAATCACAACAACTTAAAAATCTTCGCTCTCGGAGTCGCGGTCGCTCTCGTTTGCGCATTCATCGGGCCGATGCTCTTCGATGTCTTCTTAGTCCAATTCAATAACAATTATACGAGTGCATATTTGGCCGAACTCATCAGTGCCGTCGCCATCTCTGGCGTTATCTATCTCGTCGGTCTCTTGCTTTTAAAAGAAGATCTTGTCAGCTCGTTCGTCCGTAAAAAATAGTCAATATTTGCACAAAAAAACCGCATTTTAAGCGGTTTTTGTTATTTAGATGATGTTTATTCAGGAATATAAGTGACGTTATCTTCGATTGTTAATCCCGATGTGCCGAGCCAGTTTGCATTCCAATTCGCGGTGTTGTTGTTGTGGGTCATGACGGTGATATGTAAGTCGCTGTCGCAACCGTTAAAGACATTCGGACCCATGGCGACGACGGTCGACGGAATAGTAATTGCTGTTAAGGCGATGCAATTTTCAAAAGCACGGTCCTTGATGGCTTGAATCGTATTAGGAATGACAATAGCGGCAAGTGAGACACAACCTCTAAAGAGATTAGCGTCTAAAACGATGTAGTTGGTGTTCGTCGGAAGGGTTACCGCTGTTAGCGAGATGCAGCCTTCAAACACCGCTGAATTGATGGCCCTGACCGTGTTGGGAACCACGAATTGTTCTAAGGCGACGCAGTTCATAAACGCTTCGCGATAGATGGTGCTGATGAGAATAGATCGAGCTTCCTCGTCGATGATGACTTCACGAAGTTGGCTAGCATTTTTGGCTAGAGAAGGAGCGATGAAGCGGATTGCGCTTGTCAAATCGAGAACTTCAATCGCGGTATTAGAAAAAATAAACGAATCGGTATTGGCTTCGCCAAGTTGTTGAAGAGTAGATGGGAGCGTCACGCGATTAGACGGGCTTTCGACGACATTGTCTTTATCGACCAATAAAAGTTCTTTAAAACTTACTGAATTATTAAAAGCTTTGATCGTAATCTTTTGTAATCCTTGCGAAACTTGGTTCTCCACTAATTGACCGGTTTCTTCATCGAGGGTATATTCGGTTCTCGTCGTCCCAGTCGTGTTGTTGTAGGCATAGACACTAACGAGGTTAGGTGTGTCTTCAAACGTGCTGTCTTTTATCGTCCGGACACTATAAGGAATTCTAAATTCGCTGATGGCGGTGCCGCGGAAAGCCGCGATGCCAATATCGAAAATTTTGCTATTCGGCGTGTACTCATCACTCGCCAAGACAACCTCGCTAAGGCTGGTGCAACCATCAAAGACATAGTTGTTTAAAACGCTGAGTCCCGATGGAATCGTGATGCTTGTCATGGCGTGAGAGTTTTGAAAGGCGCCGACACCGATATATTTGAGATTAGCACCCAAGACGACTTCGCCGGTGAAATTTGTCTCTTTAAAAGCGTAGTCGCCGATCGATTCAATCTGATCTGACCACTCCATGTTGATGAGCGAAGATGCGCCGTAGAAGGCTTCATCACCGATATATTTGATGTTGTCGCCGAGGTGGACTTCGTTTAAATTGACGCAGTTATAGAGTAACTTATCGGAAATCGTCTCGAGATTGTCAGGAAATTCGGCATAGGTGATGCCGGGTTGATTCGCGAAAACACCGGCGCCGATCTGATCAAAGTTTCCGAGATTGAAATAGTGATCATGAGCGCTGATAGCTGGCGAATCCTCGCTTTTGACGATGGCTGTATCGGTTTCAAAAATACCTTTATAGGTATAAAGAATTGAACCGATGATGACTGCATCATCCGGATAGTTGGCGATGTAGGCCGTGTTGTTAAAAGCATCTGTTCCAATATAGTCTAAGGCACTCGGCACATTAAACTTTGTGAGGTTGACGCAGTTATTAAAGGCGTTTTCGCCTATCGAAACGATTGTTTCAGGGAAGATGACTTCTTCGAGGCGTTCGAGTCCAGCAAAGGCTGAAGGTCCGATGGCAGTCACCGGATAGCCCATCAACTTGCGCGGCACGCGGAAACGGGCCGGATAGTCGCTGTCGGAATAGACGCGGTCAATCGTCACCGTGATTTGGCTTTCATCAGCCAAGTCGGAGCGATATGAGAAAGTGATGTAAGGCATCGTCACATAATCGAGCAAAACAAAGTAGATTAATGACGAGTAGGCTCCTCCGAGTAAGACGAGAATGCCGAGACAGACGGAAATAATCGTAATAATCTTGCGTCGTTTTGATTTAGTTTTTACTTCGACGGGGACGACGGCAAATTCTGGTCCATCCATTATTTATTTCCTCCTTGTCTGACGATTTCTTTATAGGTGGCGAGCTCAGCGCTGTTGGCTCTTACAAAATGACCGGGTTCTACTTCATAGAGTTGGGGCTCATCATCATGTGTATACTGATGCATCTGCGGGTGATAGACGACGACTTTTTTATACTTTTCGACGCGCGGATCAGGAATCGGCACCGCCGAAAGAAGCGACTTGGTGTATGGATGAAGTGGAACTTCAAATAATCTTTCGGCGCTGGCGAGTTCAACGATTTTACCGTTGTAGATGACGCCGATGCGATCCGAAATGTATTTGACGACTGATAAGTCGTGAGCGATAAATAGAACTGTTAAACCAGATTCCTTTTGGAATTCTTTAATCAGGTTTAAAACTTGAGCGCGAATCGAGACATCGAGAGCCGAAATCGGTTCATCGGCGACGATGAGTTCCGGTTTGATGATCATCGAACGAGCGATGCCAATTCTTTGACGTTGACCACCGCTGAACTCATGCGGGTAACGTTTAAGGTGTTCGGGACGAAGGCCGACGCGGCGCATCATGTCCTCAACTTTTTCCAAGCGATCGGTCTCGTCTTCATAAAGGTGGAAAGCTCTTAAACCTTCCGAGACGATATAATCGACATTCGCCCGATCGTTTAGCGAAGCGCTCGGATCTTGGAAAATCATCTGAATTTTTTTCTTAACTTCGCGCGACAATGCGCGGCCGATTTTTCCGGAGATGCGGATGCCGTTATAAAGAATTTCGCCCTTGCTGACATTCGTGACGCGAATAAGGGAACGGCCGACTGTCGTCTTGCCCGAACCCGACTCGCCGACGAGACCAAAAATCTCGCCGCGCATGATATCGAGATTTAAACCTTCGATAATAATCCTTTCGACATTTCCGCGCTTGTAACCAATTTGCACATCTTTAAAAGAAACGATCGGATCATAGCCGTTAACAACGGCTGGTTTTACATCCAAAATCCCGGCTTTTTCGTGGGAATCTTTGCCGATTAAGGCTTTTTTCATGGATTCAAATATATTTTTCATATTTATTCACCCACTTCCCTTTTTAGTTCAACAGCCGCTTGTTTCATCCGCTCGCGGAGGTTTTGAATGATCTTGGGTTTCTCCACTTTCGGAGCCCGCGGATCAAGAAGCCAAGTCTTGGCGTAATGCGTGTCGGAAATCTTAAACATCGGAGGATCTTGAACGTGATCGATGCGCATCGCATAGTCATTGCGGATGGCGAATGCGTCACCGATAATCTCGTTGACAAATGACGGGGGATTGCCCTTGATATAGGTAAGCGGTTCGTTCTTTGTCCCCAGCTGCGGAAGAGACGAAAGAAGGGCCCAAGTGTATGGGTGCTGCGGTGTGTAGAAAATATCCTCGGCTGTTCCGTATTCGACGATTTGCCCGCCGTACATGACGGCGATGCGGTCGGCGACATTGGCGACGACACCGAGGTCGTGGGTGATGAAAATCGTCGTCCACTTATATTCTCTTTGCAGTTCTTTAATGAGTTCTAGTATTTGCGATTGGACGGTGACGTCGAGAGCGGTTGTCGGCTCATCGCAAATTAAGATTTCGGGACGGCACGCTAAAGCGATAGCGATGACGACGCGTTGCCTCATGCCGCCGGAATATTGGAATGGGTAGTCGTTTAGACGACCTTTAGGATCGGGAATGCGCACTTTTTCGAGGAGCTTAACAGCTTCCTCTTTGGCTTCTTTCATGCCCATGCCATGATGGAGCATCAATACTTCGGCGATTTGATAGCCGATCGTTAAGAGGGGGTTAAGAGAAGTCATCGGATCTTGGAAAATGGTCGCGATGCGCTTGCCGCGAATGCCTTTCCATTGTTCGTGCTTCGTCTTTTTGACCAAATCTTCGCCGTGGAACATAATCGTGCCACTAGAAATATAGCCGTTAGCATCGAGCATGCCGGTAAAGGTCTTGGTAAAGACTGATTTGCCAGAGCCGGATTCGCCGACGATGGCGAGTGTTTCGCCTTGGTAGAGATCCATGTTGACATTGCGGATGACATTCACTTTTTTGCCGTGTGACACAAAGCCGACGGATAAATCGCGAACTTCAAGCACTTTTTCTTTTTCGTTAGTTGCCATAATTTATCCTTTCTACCTGTGGTTTTTCGGGTCGGTGGCATCAGCTAAAGCTAAGCCGATATAGAAGAAGGTAACGGTTAAAGGGACGAGGACGATCATCGGAGCGATGAGCAAATATGGATAAGTCATCCATTCGTCGCGCGTCGCATCAGTAAGCACTTGCCCGAGGGTAATATCGCCCGCGGCGGCACTAAAGGAGAGACCGAAGAAAGCGAGGCCGACTTCGCTGCTGACCGCGGCTGGTATCGCCGTCGAGACGACGGTGACGATAACCGAGATGAGATAAGGCAAGAGGTTATGAGTAATCATCGCTCTCGGCGAGGAACCCAATGTGACGGAAGCGATATTGTAGTCGCGGTTGCGAATGATGATGATCTGATTGCGGATAAAGCCGGCGAGACCTATCCAACCGAACATCGTCAAAAGAAAGACGATAGTCCAGAAGTCTGGCGTCAAGAAAGCCATCAGCAAGAAGTAAAGAAGGAGGGATGGGACGTTGTTAACAAAGTTACGAATCTCGATCATGATTGGATCGAGGCGACGGAAGTAACCCCAAAGCGAACCAATCAGGATGCCGACAAAAGTGTCGATTAGGGCGACGACCGTGCCGAGGATGAGTGAAAGGCGCGAACCGACCCATACGACAGTCCAAAGGTCTAGACCTTTGTAAAAGTTCATCTTATTGCCGCCGGTGCCAAACCAGTGATCGGCACTCCAGCTTTGGTTGGGAGTGAAAAGGTCAGCTATTCCGTCAGCATTGCTGACGACGCGATATGATTTCATCATCGGTCCAAAGATGGTTAAAAAGACGATCAAAACGATGACGATCATGCTGATAATGGCGAGGGGCTTTTTGATTAGTTGTTTAAAAGTCTCACGCCAATAAGAATAGGGAGCGGATGTGAGTTTTTCGATGCTCTCTTCGCTCGCGCCGATGACGGTAAAGAGGTCTTCGACATTATGGTAAATTACAGAATCAATGTTTTTAACAGAGTTGTTTGCCATTTTTTTCTTCCCCCTTTACTCTTTTGAAAAGCTGACGCGCGGATCGACGACCGCGGTGACGATGTCACCAGCTAGATATGAAACGATCGATATCAAGGCCGAGATGACGATGATACCTTGTAAGACGAAGTAGTCATTCGTGGAATTGGATGTGACGAGGAGACCGCCGATACCATCGATACCATATATTTTTTCGATATAGAATGTACCGAGTAAAGCGCCGAGGATGGCGGCAGGAATCGAACGGACGAGCGGAACGATGGCGTTGCGCAAAATGTGCGTGTACATGATGCGATTTTCGCTTAAGCCTTTTGCCCGGGCGAATTTGACATAATCAGAGTTGAATTCATCGAGCATGAAGCGCCGGACCCAAAGGGCGATGCCGGCCATGCCTGTGAAGCCCATCGTTAACGATGGTGCTAAATATGTTAAGAAGTTACCAGATTCATAGATGGTCGGTAAGCTAATCGCTGCAAAGAGGGCCATCCAGATGTAATAGTAGGCGACGCCGGGAATTGCGTCGATGGTGATGATATAAGTTTTGCCAATCTTATCAAAGACGCCATCTTTATTTTTAGCCATCATAATGCCCATCGGATAACCAAGGAGCAATTCGACGATGACGGCGATAATGCCAATTCTAAAGGAGATAATCATTTTTTCTGAGATGAGATCGAGGACAAATTTGCCATTATTTCCTCCGCCTAAGAAAAAGACGGTGCCGAGGTCGAGGATGAAGTTGCGGCAGTTTTGATTGGAAATCGTATAGATGGTGTCCGTGCCGACGATGGTGCCGACATCGGTTACCTGACAAACGGTCTTCGGAAACGGCAAAATCTTGTAGTAATACGTGAATAAATCAACAAACCAGTTCTCGGTGATGCCAAGACGAGCCTTGAGGGCGACACACTGCATTTCCCGGAGGCTTTCTCCGAGCTTATCCCATGTGCCGATCGCTTGCTTGCATATCATGAATCCTTCGCTTTTGATGCGAATTAAGAAAAAGGTCGCGGTTATCGCCAGTAAGATGGAGATGAGCGCACTACCAATTCTACGAATTGAGTATGTTAGCAAGGGGTGGGCAAAGATTTGTTGAATTCGTATGTTATTTTTATAAATAAGGCGATGGCTGACGAGCTGAACAAACACCACGAAGGCGAATGCCAGCGCAATTAGCGTATAGCCTATTAGATATATTTCCATTGCTTGTTTGATATCCTTCCACGCATGCTATAACAACAACAAATCAGGACCAATTTTCATCGATCCTGATTTGCGTTAAACTTAACTAACTATTCTTCGTCGGAACCGATGTAGTTATAAATACCGGTAGCTTCGAGAGCAGCGGCTTTGTTTGCTTCTTGCAATTCGCGAGCCACTTGCCGTTCGGCACCAGTCGGTGGGTTGATTAAAACCCACATGCCAGTCAAGCGATAATCAGCTAATCCGTAAGAGGCGGTCGGATTTTCATATCCGATGGCGCGGGAGACGGAGACGGCCCAGCCTTGGCTGTTCATGGAGTGCGGTTTAATGATATAGACATCATTAATTAATTCGTACTCAGCTTTGGCAAAGGCGTCGTAGCGGAGGTTGTTGCTGCTAGTGATGGCTTTGGCGTCATCAACTAGTTCATCATACTCTTCGAGTAATCCGTTAGGTTGATAGACGAGCGTGTCGCTATCATTGACATAATAGTTATCACGAGCGGCTTTTGTTCCGGTAAAGAGCGACATATCACCATTGGTGACATAGGTGTGAAGATAGGTTAATGGGTCAGCGTAGTCGCCAATCCAACCCCAGGAGTTGAGTGTATAGTAAGCGGCATAGGCGTTCGTTGAAGCCTTATCCGAAGTCGTCGCCTTGAGGTTGTTAACGAGAGTCAAGAACTCACTGCCTTCGGCAAGACCGGCGTTAACTCTATCATTGAAGGAGTTAATCCAGCGAGCTTCAGCGGTGATGTAGCTTGTGCCGGCATAGCCAGCGAGACCAGCGTTTTCAACGATGATTGGCGTGGTGATCGGATCGGTCGGATTCAAAGCGTTGTATTTGGCGATGGCGTTTTCGGCATCAGCGCGCATTTCTAACACTTCAGCATCTGAGAAGTTGACGCCTTCGATCGTCTGCGGACCAATTAAAGCCTTGGCGGCAGCCGCGTCGGCAAGTCCGTGATGCTCGGCGTATTCTTCATAGTAATACTCGAGGTAATCCTTGTCGTTTTCATCGAAAACGTATCCAGGAGGCGTCAGAGTATTGAGTTGATATTGATGAATATCTTCGGTGTTGGTATTGGTCATGTTGTACTTTTCAAAATCGATGCCATCGAGAATCAGTCGGCGAACTTCCTTAATTTTCATCGCCTTGTTGGTGTTGACGATTTCGCTGGCTGGATAGTCAGGGGATTCACCGCCGAAAATGGTATTCGGCTGGAGGCTGACGTCGGTTTCTCTTTCAACGTTGAGAGTGAAGTGCCAGGTGTAGTCGATCAAATTGAGTTCGCGGCTGTTGACGAGCGGGCTATACGGATTTTGGACCGTGCCGGTTCCCGGAGCTTCAGGAGTTCCACCGGTGATGTATTGCGCCCAGCCGACGGAGTCTTCTTTAGCGACGGTAAAACCGTCGATGACGCCGTTTTCAAAGTCTTCGCGCATTTCGGCGTAAGAAATTGTGTCGGGAGCAACCATGTAGTTGACTGTCTTGATGTGAACATCTTCGACATTGTAGTAGTTTTCATTGCGCGTATATTGGACTTTGGTGTCACTCCATTCGGAGCAGAGATAAGGTCCGTTATAAAGCAATTTTTCTTTGCTCGTTCCAAATCCGGCGAACTTATGCTGCGTAAAGAAAGCGCGGTTAATCGGATAGAACGGAGCGTAGGTAAGAAGCGTTGGGAAGAAGCGAGCCGGTTGATTCAAACGGTATTGAAGGCCGTATTCGCTGGTGGCGATGACGCCGACGCGCGAGAAATTAGCAATATCTTCTAAGTCTTCACCTAAGATGAGTGGGACGTCGACGAGATCCATGCCCGATTCGTAAGCGATGAGGGTCATGAGAGCTTCGGCTTTAGCATCATTCGTGCCACTTTTTAATGTCATCCAGTTAACGCCGGCATAGCTGCTGTTGCGATCCTTGATTAACTTGAGCATTTCAGTGTAGCAGTAATATTCCCAACCACCGTCGATAAACATTGTCACCATGTAGGCGATTTCTGATTCGTTGGCGTAATTGAGAATGATTTCGGCGGTGTTGACAAAGTCGTCTGCCTTAACAACTTGTGGAACATCTTGTCCTAAGCTGTTTTTGGCGACATACTGAGCGCCGTCATACGTGAACCACGGGATGTTTTGCTTGATCGTGAAATTGAATTCCGTGTATTCGCTGTTGACGCTTGCCGACGAAGCGAGTTGACGTTCGAGAATACCGAATTCGTTGTTCATGACTAGGCCATCAACAAAGTTCGCTAAGTGGCGAACATCAGTAGCGCTTTGGCTCTTGGCGCTGTTGAGGGTGCTTATGCTAGAGCCCAAATATGCGTTGTACACATCTTTAGCTTCGTAACCGGTAAAATAGGGACCCGTAACCAACAATTTTTCGGGACCATTACCGTCACATGACGAAAGAGGAACGACTAACACAAGAGCGGCTAATAGCAAAGCTGTCTTTTTAGGAAAAGTCATATTTTTGTCCTCCTATTCCTTTCAATCTTTTAGATTGTGTTTTATATTAACA